>CANEUH010000001.1 GCA_947441615.1 Bacteriovoracaceae bacterium
AAAAAGATTTTTCCCTACTCTCTAGTGTTGCGATCAAAGAGTTCAATTTCTCCTTCGATGAACTCCTGCAAACGATAGAAGAAAAACTCTCTCAAGGCGGCGCCAAGGCCGTTACCGAGCATATCTGCAACTGGCTCTCCGTTGTAATGGTGTGATTATTTTAGACAGCCCAAATTATCAAATATTCGTTAAAACTGGCCTAAACTATTGTAATTCAGTTCCTTTTTGCCGATGCCATTATCAGAATAGTCTAAGTATATGTAATTTTATGGACAATATAACAAATGCAGAATTTATTAATGTGATCCGTTCTTCTTGGAGCCTTTATCAAAGGACACTTCTTTTAAAAAGAGTCTTTATTTTATCTTTGTTTAAAGTAATGCTGAATTGATTATTGTCTCCTAAATCAATTAGAGCTTCATTATTTTCACCAACACATTTTAGTGAAGTATTACACGTGAAGATTTCTTCCCGAACACAGTCATCCCCTTTTGAGCTGATGGTAATATTAGTAGGGTATGAATCAGTATTATAAACAACTTTTTCAATATTAATCTGAAAACCTGATGAAGAAAAGTAACTTCCTTCTGTCAGGAAAGTAATTTTACTGTCAACTGAGCCTTTTGCGATACTGATTTTAAGTTTTGTCATTTGAGACTTAAAATCTTTTACAAAACCTGAACTTAAAATTCCTTGAACAGAACTTTCGGCCTTTCTATTTTTAAAATCTAAAGGAACATAACCATCAGGAAGTCCGATAGCGATTCTTGAGCCTGCTATAAACATCGGGCCTCCGCTGTTGCCACCGTATGTTGAGCAATTATGGGTAAAAATCGCATCCTTTGATTTTTTTTCCCCCATGCCTTCTCTTCCATGATAAATATTGAAATCAGTCGAAGGTTCTTGAACCCAGCAATGATCCGTTTCCTTTAGCTCCCGTTTTGCATTTTTAGCATCTGCAGGGAAGCCTAACATACCCAACATCATGCCGCTTTCAAGTGGAAAGTCTGCAAGTTGAAAATCATTACTTCTATCGCGCTCACTATCTTGGAATTCAAAAATAACCATATCGTGAGCAATATCTCCAACGACAACTTTTGAACATTTAAGATTTTTTTATTATGATAATCCGTAGTTTTTGTTTTTTTACTACACCATTTGGCAGCATCGTATTTAAAACAATGTGCCGCTGAAACAATCAGGTTTTTGTTGTCTGCATTTTTCAGAAAAAAACCGGTACATCCCCCTGGGAAAATAGAGATTCCCATGGCCCTTGTATCACTTGCTTTAACTGTCAATCTCAGTGAGTTTTCAAAAAACATATTACTGCCAATAAGTTTGGCCTCTTTGTGTGAAGTAGATTTTCCACAGGAAATCAGAAATTGTGACAAGCATAACCCCCGGTTTTTGGAATGTTGACCATTTACAACCCGGAGAATAGACTTGACGTGGCGCACCTATTGCAATAGAATAAGTTTAACTAGACAAACTTGTTGCAAGCAAATTCTAATTTGGAGTTAGATAAATACATGAAAAAACTATTCAAATTATTAATAGGATTATATTTTATCATTTTTACAAACATAGGCCAAGCTGATCAAATTTCACAGTTTGCAGGTAGGTTAAAAGACAAGATTCAGGAGATTAATGCAGTCAGGCTAAGCAACAACAAAATAATAGATAAATATAAAGCAGACGTAGATAGTGCGTGGCCTATTTTTTATGCAATGGAATTTCACGAAGCTTACCGTAATAATGGCGTATTGATTGTAAGCACAGAAGAAAGTTTAATAAGTGTTTTAAAGGAATTAGGAAAAGACCCGACGAATAAAAGCAAAGACAATGGTACACAATTAATTAATAGCAAATTAATAGAATTAAAAAAGAAACTTTCTGAAAAAAAATCACAATCAAAAAACTTAAAGGCCAAAGCTGATAAAGCTAGTGCCATATATAATGCTGCATTCGCAAAGAATGATGATTCTGAAGCCAATCGAAACGAACGACAAATGAACAAACAAGCTTCTGCAGATTATGAAATCAACCAAATCGATATTGAAACCCTAACAAAACTGATTTCTATACTAAAAACTACTTTAGAACCTTTAAAAACATATGGAGATAATCAAAGTGAGAACGACACCTGTGTCAGCTCAATTATCCCCACACAAGCTGTAGATAATTTATATTCAATGGTATCTCCTATTCTGCAGGAAATTTGAGATGGATTGCAAGCGCAAATCTTTACAGTCTCGTGAAAACGGCGAAGGCCAATGATCTTGATCCGTTTGATTATCTCAACCAAGTTTTTAGAAAATTACCAATGGCCCAAACAGAAAAAGATTTCTTAGAATTATTACCAGTCAAGATAGATAATTAACGGTCATTGTGGAGCGTTTACGTTAAAACACCATCAATTATTTTATCCATTTCTTCTCCCTGTGGGATTCTGATTATTGATCTAACTTCCAATAAATCCTAATATAGGATAGCCGTCACATAAGACGGTATCAAATTAAAGGATTTAATGGATCTTGATTGATAGCCTGTGAAATGCGGCCATCATTTTTACGTGATGGCCGATTATTTTGTCTTTGTAATTCGATCAGGTAAGTGAGCAGGAACCTAGTAGTTTAGCCTGCGCCCATCTTGTTGGCCAGGTTCTCGAATTTTTATTAAGAAATAACTTAATTATTAAAAATAAAAAAGGCTATGATATTGGACCTCAGGTCACCCATGTTGGACACGATTCACCTTTTGTAAACCGTCACCATTCAAACTGGAGAATGCAATCATTAATCGAAATGGATAAATCAAGAAAAGATAACTTATTTTATACAGGGCCGATGGCATTATCAAAAAAAGCTGCTGAGAAAATAAGAGAAGCAGTCATCGACTTAATTGAACAGGCCACAAAAGAGGCATCAGTTTCAGACTCTGAAACGTTAAGATGCTTAAATATAGATTGGTTCGAAGTAAATAAGTGATTCGTAACTTAATGGTTTGTAACCGACTGATATCTCATCAAATGCCTGTCTTTCGAAACAAGAAGGCTAAAAAAGCCTCCTCCATTTTTTCATATCCCTGCACTAAACTAGGGAAGGCCAGGATGATTCTCACGACAATTCTTCCAGATCCCAACGAATTTTGCCCGCTTCGGAGAAACTGAATATCTTATATAAGGTGCAATTTAAAATAGAGCGCTCCTCTATCCCTAAATGATCGCTTAAGATGAGTCCAAGGGCACCATGAGAGACAATTAAAGGCGACTGGGATTCATTCATACAATAAGTAATAGCTGCGGCAGTTCGCTTTTTAAATTCAGCAACGGCCTCTCCTCCTGGCGGATCTTCCCATTTATCAGTGCTCGGCAGAACTGATTGCCAAGGAGTCATTTCCCAGCTTCCAATTTTCCATTCACGAAGGTTTTCGACAATCTCAATATCCTTATTAGATTTATGATTTATTAGATTTGCCGTTTCGATGGTTCGCTTCATGGGGCTACAGAAAATTTTATCAAAATGAGCATCCAAACTTAATATTTTATCCGCTAATCCCAAGGCTTGCTTTCGGCCATCATCGTGAAGATCAATGTCCCAGTCTCCCCCACACCAAAGTTTATTTTGGTTGGCCGCAGTTATCCCATGACGGACAAAATAAAATACTCTTTCCGATTTTCTGAACATTAATACCTCGATTAATAAAGTATATATCTTGAGGACAAGCCTTACTTCAATTTTTCTTTTAAATAAGTAATTAGTTCCGTACTTATCGTTGAAAATTCAGGGATCTCAAGATTGCTGAAATTTGCTCCAGCAAGGCGCTTCATGTTTTTGACGAAAAATTCATCATGTAAAATCTCTTCCGCTCTCACTAAAGAAAAAACTTGTGACCTATTTTCAAAACATGCCGTTACTGCTTTTCGAAGCTTGGCATCGTCCATATTAAAGCGAGTAAGCGACCATAGGTCGATAAGGTCTTTGCAACGAGTATTTCCCGTTCCAAATCGGAATAGTGTTTCTAGTTTTTCTGCAAAAATAAATTCTGCCGGATAAATATTTGCGGAAAGGTTAAAGTCATCGCTGTCAGGTAAAATACTTAACTTAGAAAAATCCTTTTTTATAGATGTAACAACATCTCCTGCGCACACATCAAGTTTTAAAGTTTCTGACTGAGATTTGCCAAACATTTTCCAATTGATTTGAAATCGATCTCCGCCATAAGGAGTCTCGCGCTCCATTGGAGTAGATATGATCTCGTTAAACTCAAATCCATCTTCCAATGAAATATCACACGCTTTGTTTAGAATATTAAGCGTCTTTTTAAAATCAATTCCCCTGAGAAGTAGATCAATATCGACAGTGTATCTTGGAGTCTCAAGAGTTGAATACTCTCTTAAGAACAAACTTCCACCTTTCCAAATGAAATGCTTGCCTTCCTCTAAGGTAAGAAGACGGGCCAAAAAACGCTCCTGTGCAAGCAACATTTGCATTTGCGGAAGTCTGAGACCAAGCTCTTTGGATTTTTTAACTAAACTTTCACGAATTAAATGAGGCTTCCAAATGGTCACAGGTTCACCATGATACTTTCAAATTTTGATTTTACTCTGAAGATAGTAGCGTAATGCTCTAGCTTAGAAAAATTAATACGTATTCCTTTTTTCTGGGCCTCTAATATAATAGTACGCCCTTCTTTTGGAGTTCCTTTTTTACGCAAAAGATCTACGATTGTTCGCTCAATTGTTGTGACAGGAATGCCACGAATTTTAGTAATCCCTTCTTCAAATAAATGATCCTTAACTGAATGAAGTTTAATATCGTCCATTTTCTTTTTAGGCACATTTGATTCTGGAACCATTAAGTCGATATTGGCCGGAGCTTCTTCGGTTAGGTCGTAAAGTTTGAGAGCAGTTTTTAAACCTATTACTGCTTGAGGAGCTTGAATCAATTTTTCTTTGATAATACCTTCGAAGTCAAAACCTAATTTATCTGCAAGAGCATAAACACCTTGGGCCAGTCTAACCAACACCCCATTCTTTACATAATAAGAGAGCATTCTTCTACTGATCCCTTTCGCTCTCGCGTATTCAGAGTCAAATGGTGATTTTTTTATTTTCGTTAAAAGTGAATTATCCATATTGTGTTACTCTTGGGTGGCTGTTGCTCCTTGAGCAACCTAAATGTTACATTCGAGCACCAAAAAAAGGCCATCGATTCTCCCGATGGCCTTTTTTATTATACTTTATCTTTCAAGTTCAAGACTCATATCTTGATTTACAAAATTGAAGTTATGTCCTTGGTAGCTGTTATTTGTTAATACTGTCTCTGAGGTCCATGAACGATTCACTTCTAGCTTTGGTGAAAGCGCTTCTTCTAAAGCTTTATTTTTTTCTTTGGCAAGGGCTTCGGCCTTCATAGCTCTCATTTCTGCGCTGACTGCTCCCGTGGAACATTTTGCAATTCTCGCGACATCACGAAAAGTCATTCCACTTGCTCGGAGCTTTCTTATTAAATCACTATCGCGCTCTTTAACTCTCCCAATATGAATTCCTTTTGCTTTCGCGTTTGCAAGTCCATTTCGGACCCTCTCAGCTATAAGGTCCCGCTCAAGCTGGGCCACTGCTCCAAGAATTGCGAAAATCGCAGACCCCAAAGGGGTATTTGTATCGATATTCTCTGTAGTGGAAACAAAACCAACGTCCATTTTTTTAAACTCTTCCAAGGCCCGAAGTAGATGGGTCACACTTCTGGCGTAACGACTGAAACTATATACAATTACTTTTTCGATCATTCCATCACGAACATCTTTCATCATTCTATCAAGTGCAGGGCGAGATTGCTTAACACCTGATTGGTTCTCATCCTCATATAGGATATAGTCCGATATATTATTTCTGATACAATAATCTCTTAAGGCCCTAACCTGGGCTTCAAGACCGGTCGACTGGTTTCCCGTGGAAACTCTGCAATACAAGGCAATTTTTTTTGCCATAGTGCTCCTTATAAATTTTAGATTAAAAATGGAAAAAATCAACTTCTATAAGCAAGTGACAAATAGCCACTATGCAACATAATCAAAACGCTCAGGTTCTTTCCCGAGTTATTTTTGAACATATATTCAATTAAAAATCGTGGTTAAAAAATGGTTAAAAACTATCCAAAACCAACCAAAATTGATAACAATAGATCACAAACGAACGCGAGTAATTTTTAAGTTTTTGTTAATGAAATTAGATAATTAGTTGCGATTTTAAGCTCTTAGCGTGGACAGTGAATGAGTGACTTTACAAATCTCGTCCCGAGAACGTTTGTTCAAGGATGGTAAAAAGAGGAGTCGTTAGAGTCATGATCCAACTGATTGAGAATAGGAGAAGAACTCTTATGATAAGGGCCAGAGAGATTCCAAGATTTCTTGTCTTCTTTTGGGATTCTTTAGGTCGTCTTCCTACGAGGATTGCAATAAAGATGATATTATCTATGCCGAGAACAGTTTCCATCGCGGAAAGAAGTTAAATTCTGTGCCGTAAGTTCAAACATAAATCTCCTAAATGAAACACATCAATTTTCCTTAAGTTTGCTCTTTTTGACTATGGTATAATGCCAAGAGAGGAGAAATTATGAAATATATCTGTTTGATTTTACTTATTGCATCTTGTGCATCTAGACCTCAGCTCTATCCAAATCAAAAATTTAAATCATCAGGCAAAGAAATTGCTAAAAAAGATATCGATAGCTGTATGGCCCAAGCTGAGGAGTACTTAAAATCCTCTAAGGGTAAGCAAGTCGCTAAAAGTGCGGGAGCTGGAGCTGCTATTGGTGCCGCAATTGGGGCCGTGGGCGGAATGTTTACGGGAAATATGGGGCGCGGTCTTGTTCGCGGAGGTGCGATGGGTGCTGCAGGTGGAACAGCCGCTGGTGCTGTTTCCCCAGATGAAATAAAAAGAAGATTCGTCAATCAGTGCTTAGCTGAGAAGGGGTACCAGGTTATCGGGTGGGATTAGTTCATGAAAAATAGAGAAACCAGAACTTTATATTCCGGTTTCTCTATTTAAGTGTGATCTTTATTCTGCTGCAACTTGTGGTTGCATAACTTTAAACATAGGTACAAATTGAAGAAGACCAGTTGTAATAATGAGAACCATAGAAATCATAAGATGTTTATTCGTTCCATGGTTTTGATTAATGAAGTACATTGTCATCATCGTTAGAAATAATCTGATCCCTTCAAACTTAGCGTAAGATTTCTCTGACTCTAATAATTTTCCCCAGCTCATAATCATCAGCCAAAGAGAAAAAATGAGAGACAATCTTTCAACCATGGTAAAAGGAATATTTAAATTAATGGTAGAGCTCATTAAATAAAGGCCAAGTGCTACTTGAAGCACAAGAAAAGCTTTCTTCGTTGTTGGCACTTCAACATTATATTTTACAAATGTTTTTTCATTAATACGGTAACGCTGAATGTGTTTAACATCATCTGGACGCCAACCTAGAGGCATAAACCAAAGTCTAATTTTATCCCACCATGATTTCGTATTCACCATATCAATAAAGAGTGCTTTCCAAAATTGAACGTAAATCTTATTAGGGTTACAAGATTGAATCGGAGTTAAGCAACCATAGATTGGCTCTTCCTCTTCCTCTTCCTTAGCGTAAGTTCCAAACATCTTGTCCCAAATAATGAAAATTTCACCAAAGTTTTTATCTAGGTATTTATCATTAATAGCGTGGTGAACACGATGGTAAGCAGGAGAGTTGAAAATAATCTCGTACCACCCCATCTTTTTAATCACTCGAGTGTGGTGCCAAAGAGCAATCATGAGTTGAACAGCTGAAGCTGCGTAGATAGCTTCAGGACGAAAACCCATAAGGGCAAGAGGCCACAAATAGGTGAAAGAGAAAAGTCTCTGAGTGATACTCGCTCTAACGCCTACAAAAAGATTAAATTCCTCTGAGCTATGGTGAGGCATGTGGGCCGCCCAAAGAATATTGATGGCATGTCCGTGGCGATGAAACCAGTAGAAGAAAAAATCAAACGCCACTAAGAGAAGGCAGAAATTCCAGAAAGTGGTTGGTATCGTGAAAAAACGATATTCATAAACATAACCAAAAGACCAAACGACAAGAAACGCTACCCCTAAGTTTACACATTGGTTACCAATGGCCGTTCCCATGTTTGTGACTGCTTCAAAAAAAGAAATGTATTCTTTCTTTTTAAACAATACATAAACTGTCTCTATGACGATCATAACAATGGCGATCGGAGTCAAAAGACTATAAATATTTACTAAATCCAGTTCATTACTCATGCGAAAACCTCCTGCTTCATGTAGCATAAAGAGGCAGAGCGTTTATGAGAATTGATCAAGGTCAAGAAGATGAAGTACCCCCAAATTTACGAGTATGCTAGGACTAAGTCCCCGATAAAAGAGGAGCAGTGGCTGGAATTTGAATCGGGCCTGTCTCCTGCGTCATGGAAAAAAAGTTCACTTTTGAAGCGGCCGGGGGAGAAAGCTGACGTCGTTTACATCATTTTGAAAGGGATTTTACGAAATTACTACATCTCTTCTTCGGGTCGGGAGATGACTAAGATTATCCGTGGACCAGGTGATGTGCTCGCCCCTTATCAAGAAATCCTCGCAAAAACAGACATTAAATACTTTATTCAGGCGATTACAGAGGTGGAGGTTTTAGAATTTTCTTATCAAAATTTCCAATCGATGATGGATCGCTATCATGAGTGGGAGAGACTCGGAAGAATTCTCGCTGAAGAAAACTTTTTAGAAAAAGAGAAAAGAGAGTTCATGCTCATGCACATGAGTGCCGAGGAAAGGTACCAAGAGTTTTTAAAAGATTTTAGTCACTTTAAAGATGAAATTCCTCAATACCAGATCGCGAACTATCTTGGGATATCGCCTGAGGCCCTCAATCGCCAAATTAAAAAGAAGAGCTAATCGAGAATGAAAGTTAGAAACAAAAAAGCCACCGCAAGGGTGGCTTTTTTGTTTTATAAATTTGGTACTCCCAAGTATTGGAGTTTCGAACCGCTTGTATAAAATATCAGCAAAATCAGGTGGTTGGTTAAACAGATTGCTCCAGTGTACGTTTTGATGTACATTGGAAATGAAAACAGGGAGTTCATATGAAAGTACCTAAACGCAAAACGATTACTGAGCTTAGAAGCAGTTTGTTCGAAACATTTGATGAGGTATTGGCCGGAGAGTCTCAGATAATTACTCATAAAAGTGGAAATGCCGTCGCATTAATTTCTCTTTCGAAAATTGAAGAGATGGAGAGGGAAATTGAATTGCATAAGAATTTGGCCATTGGCTACGCTCAAGCCATGCGTGGAGAAGGTGTTTCCACGAAAGATATTAAGAGTCGCATGAAAGATAAAGAAAAAAAGTTAAGAGCAAAATATGGTTAAGTGGACACCCAAGTCAGAGGACGACTTGGATCAAATTCGTGAGCATGTTGCCCACAATTTTAATGTCGATCTTGCAATTACTATAGTTGATGAAATCATTGATGAAGTAGAGTTCATACTTTCAAAAAATCCTCTTGCTGGAACTCTTCTTGAGTCAAATCCACTTTTTTCAAAGTTGGTGGTTCAAGGTAATTCTATCTATTATTGTGAAAATCCAAAAGATCACGACTTGTACATCGTTTATGTTCAGGCAAGAAACACCGATCTTCAGAATCAGCGTTTAACGGATGAGGAAATTACATAATGAGTTTAGTTAAGCGACCACGAACACTAAAGATGGCCCCACCTGGTTTTCATGTCGTAAAACGTCATATAAAAATATCAGAGAATGGAATTAAGTATTTTGTTAAAGCTCATCTAAGAAAGAATCGCGTAAAACAGGCAATTCTTCTTCCTGAAAATATCCTTTATCTTTATTGGCATGGTGATCAGGACTATCCTCGTTTAGGAGCGGTAGCAGGTTTCCCTGAATATTCAGAGCTAGATTCAGTGATTCAATTTTGGTTGGATTATTGGAGAGAACAAGGTCTTCCATTTCCTAAAGACCTTACCCCCTTGCATATAAAAGTCCTGATTGCAAAAGAATCTAGTTTTAGAACTAAGGCAGATCCAAAAGTAAAAGAAAGTTCTGCCTACGGTTTAACACAAATTACAAATACAACAAGACAGGATTTGAGAGGAGAAACTCGCAATAATACGATGTCATTGCGAGATTACTACATAGACTTGGATAGAAAAGATCTAGAAGATCCTGTGATTAGTATTGCCGCTGGTGTGAGATGGATTTCTTATAAGTACTCATCTCTACCGAAAGATGCAAAGAAGGATACTTTTAATACATTTAAAAATTATTATCACTATCGCGATGGAAAAGAATATGCTCAGAAAATTTTTGATATGTACAATGATTCTATTGGAAGCCGCATTCTCAAGTAATGAGGTTGATCAAAGGTTTGATAAGGCCCAAAGCTTACGCAAACAGTATCTAAAACTTCCTGATCAAAAAGAAATAATTATTTCATATCATTCTGATCATGGAGAGGACGGCACTTATAAAGTTCGTATTTTCATGAGAAGAAATGGGATTCTCCTATGGGATAAAACTTTCTCTGAAGATTTTAATGAAATTTGGGCAAAGGCCTCTTTCATTCCAATAATACAAGGTTACCAATTTTTTGATTTAAATAATGATGGAGATTTTGAGATCGCTGTTGCTATATCTCATGGAGGGAGTGCTGTTTGGAATACTCCTGCAGTGATTTTTACTGTTAAAGATGAAGGACTAGAGTTCTTAAAGAAACAGCAAGTGAACGATGAGTTCTCAGAATATGTTTATGTTTCTAAAGAAGATTTCGAGCACCCAAGATATGAATGCTCTTTTTGTAAAGAACCTGAATACTATTATGCAGATGGGAAGAAGGCCCCTTTAAGTGATCCGAGGCATACGATTTCAATATCAGAAGATGATCGTATGGTACGAGGAGTTCCTCTTTATCTTTTGAGAGAATAACTTTCCAACTAAAAAATCGATTCTTTCGAATATGTGCTTTTACAAAATACTTTATTCCACTCTTTGAGATGCGGGCCTGTTTTTCGACAACATGATGACCTGGTGGAGCCATTTTTAAAGTCGGTGGTCGCTTTAACAAGAAGAGAGTAGGTTTCATTAAATAGCTTTTTTCCAAGTCGTATTTGGAAGAAGTTTATTTTCTTTGCACTTTCTTAAGAAGTCGTTCACCAGAGTTTGGTAGAGGATATCCAGTTTTTGACTTAAATCTTTGAAGTACTCAATCACATCATTATCTAGTCTTATCGTTACGCTCTTTTTAAGCTTATTAATATAAGGGTTTGGTTTTAATTTCATTTTTTTTTAATCATATTCTTTACGCATAAATTTTCTCCTATAGTTCTTGGAAGTCCTGTTTTTCTTTCTTCGTGGCTAAATTGAGTGTACTAAGAATTAAGAAAAAACTAAGTGCTGTATACATTTTAGTCCAAAGAATCTTTTTTTACATATTGAATAACAAGGTCTTCTAACTTGATTCCCTCATAGATTTCCCATGTGGGAGGAGAGAAGGTTACAAATTCTATTGTTTCATCTTGAGTTGAAACAATATATTGAAATTTTTCCATTTGATCATATTCTTCTGAAGAAATCTTCAAACCAGAGCAAACCTCAATAGCAAATGGAGTATTCCAAACCTTAAAAGTCAGCCCCCTTTTTCTGCCTGAAGTTTCTTTTTTATTTTTTGTAAGTTCAAATATCCTGTTAGCACTCTCTGTTTCATCAGAAATTTTAAAAGTTTCTCTCGTCCTGATACACATGACATAGATTGGATCTGTAGGCCCGTCAACATCATTTTCGAAAAAAAAATAGTTATTCATTTCCGTGTAAAGTTGTTGGGAAAGCCATAAAAATTGATGATCAACCACAGGGGTTTCCCAGTACTCACATATGATTTGATTTTTATCTGATTTGTTCATAGATACCTCACTTTCACCCTGATTCCATCATCAGGATATTTTGGATTTTCCTTGGGAGGTTGGAGTTCTAAAGTTGGGCCATGATTATTTTTAGTACCTTTTACGATTGTGGTTCCATCTGGAAGTACTTTTATTTCAGTACCATCTGTCGCTTCGATAAGTTTGCCAGGCATTTTATCAAAATCTTTTTGAAGTTGATCCAAACCTCCAGGTTTCCTGTACTCTCTCGTTTCTTTTTTTTGTTTACTGTGCTTCTTATCTTTTCCAGAAATAATCCCTGCTTCTTTTAGTGGTCTTTCCAGTTCATCATGTTCTTTACGAAGAGTTTCTCTTCCTTTTTCTATTTCTTTCTTAACGTCTTTGTCGTTAATGTCTTCAAGGAATTCCTCCAGTTGAAAAAAATCATCCCAATTCATGGGATAAACCACAAGAGTAAGAGCTAGAATTAAAGCTGCAGCATGAGGATTGGCAGCAATTCTAGATGTTCCTATAACTCCAGCCATGCCGTATAGAGGAGTGAACGATAAAGGCTGAACGTTTGAATCGTTGGGGTTTGCAACTAAGGATGTGACATCAAAGGTATACTTCTTTTGAGATTCAGAATTAATTGTTCTGCCGGTTTCAGGTATTACCCTAACTTGGATAAATCCAATGTCTCCAAAACTCCCTTCAGTTACAAAACGAGCATAGATATTTTCTGATATTTTCGACCAAGGAGTCTCATTTCTTTTTTTCTTCGAGGAAGAAGTATCAATAATACTCTTTAGTTTTTCGTAATCGTTCCCAACTTCTCGAAGTTTATCTCTGAAGCTTCTCATTTCCTCAAAATAAGGGATGTCATTTAATGTAGGAACTTTTCCATCGGATAGCTCAGATAAATGATCGAACTTTTTTTCGATTGAACTTAAAAAAGATTCTTTAATTTCATTTCGATGTTCAGGAACGATTTGATCAATGATCATCTGACTTTCATCGGTCATTTCTTCATAGGATAGACCTGACATTAAACTCCAATGGAGAATTTGAATATCAGACATGGAAAAGTGAGCAGGGGCTTTTAGATTAAGTTTTTTTATTAGGGGCCCTAGTTTCCCTTTCATCTGATCGAGTATATAGGTATGCCCTTTAGGACTTGAGCTTGACGACTTCATACAATAAGTCATGACAGGAATTGAATAATCACCCGTAGAAAGTAGGAAGTTTCCTGAATCTTCGATGATGAACGAGGTCTGGTTTGCATCCTTGTCATTATATGTAGTCCCTTCCATTTCCTGAACAATTGGATACGGGGATGTATTGAACTGAGATTTTAAGGATTGAATCAATCCCTCTTTTGATAAATGAGAACATGATGAGAGGCATAGAATAATGACTAAAAGAAATAGTTTGAAGATATAGGATCCTTTTAGTTTAGCTTTGAACCGTATTTTCAGCCACTTAATGTCTACAATCGACATCATTCCAGGTGTTGTGATATAATATCATAGGGGTAAAAATGTATCAACCTGAATCAATTGACCAAGCACTAAGTTTATTGAATAAGAAGCTTAAGAGAGAAGGGATAACTATTGAGCTTACAGTTCTTGGTTCAATGGCCCTTTATTACCACGGTATCGCAGGCACTCATCTTACTGGTGATATTGATTTTTATGAAAACAAACTTCCTGAACGAGTTGAAGCGTTGTTTGTGGAAGTAGCAGAAGAATTAAATCTTGTTTCTGACTGGATCAATAATCGCTCATCGACAATATCTCCACTGCCTGATGGATATGAACTTCGTCTTAAGAAGATAAATACTTTCTCTCATATTGGTCTTCAACTTATTTCACCTGAAGATTTAGTTAAACTCAAGGTTTATGCTTATTACACTCGAATGGCGAACAAGGACATGGAAGATCTGAAACTTTTAAATCCTTCCATCGAAATGATAGATGCAGGAATAAAGTTCATTGAGCTTCAAATCACTCATCATCACGGAGCAGATGAACTCAAAAGACATCTTAAAGAGATCAAAGAATATAGAGAGCACCTTTATGCTGAATTTAGCAGAATTTAAAGATTGGGATTTGGCCTTTTCTCAATTAGGTTCAAAGGTCTCCGAATTGAATCGTGAGGATGAATGGTTCGATTTGGAGGAATTCTTTTGTTTTGGAATAATTCATTCTTTGCGTGACGCCAGAACGTTTAGTGCTTTTTCTAATTTGGTAAAATTTATTGCACCTATTTTGGCACCATTCAAAATAAAAAAAATTCTTGCTTCAGGGATAGATTTCGATCGCTCTCTTCTTGGTTATTATCTGGACCTAGCGAGTGAATCAATTGGTAGATCCCAACTGAAAGATCTTTATCAAGACTTTACAAAAGCGACTCCTCGGAAAATTTATTTTTCTCATTTTATGCCCGATAAGCGATACTCCAAGTGGGGCAGGCTAGGGCAACCTTTTGCTGAACCCATTGAGAAGTTCATTGATAAGCGAAAACTTCTTTCTAACTATCATGTCATGAGAAGATTCTCTGGGGTGAAGGTTGTGTATTCGGATGTAAAATCGTTTCAAGAATTAAGCAAAAACCAGAATGTGAGCCTAAACGAAATTTCCCGTCGTACACATCATGATTATGCGAGCGTTCATAGAGCCGATCAAAGTCTTAAAATTGTTTCGTGAAACAAATTGTATTTCTCATCGAACTCATTCAACACGTCTGAATTATTTATAAAAGTGCCACACCAGAAATAAAACGCAGAATGCTAGATTTAGTGTCATCGAACCATGAATAAAATGACTGAAGTATTGGACTTTTTTTAAAAAAACCGTTTGATTTTTACGTCAAACGGCTTCTATAAAATTTGGTACTCCCAAGGGGAGACAAAAATCATAATTTTATTAACCTAACAGATTCAAGATTTTGAGTGGTTTAAAGTACTTAATCTTCCTTTTTCATTTCATTTTACTTCATCATTTTTAAGATTATTCGTTTATTTACGAGCAAACTAATAAACCGAACGAGAAAATTCATAGTTTATTCGTTTCTTCTCTTTGAGCGTCAGGGAGTTCTCCTTGAGAGAAAAGATATATGCTGTACAAGAGGTAACATCATTCCCACCATGCCATGTTCCAATAGCGATCTCTTCAATTCCATCATTGTCGATATCGTGAATAAACTTTCCTGAAACAACTGGCATGAAATGGGCGTCCCACAAAATAAGATTATCATCTGCAGTGCCGAAAGTTTTATCCCATAAGATATTTGCTTTCTTCCGTAGAAAGACTCTTTTCATTGTGATGTCATCAGGCTTCTTTCCAGGCTGGGAAATGATAACTTCTCTACCGTCAGGGATTTTTAAATAATATTTATGAATAAATGTTTGAACAATCGGATCAATATCGTCAGCTGCAAAAGCAATGCTATTTAAGAGAAGAATGATAAAGGTCCATGATCTTTTTTGCATATGGTTCGCCTTCAGTCCAGCTATTGTAATTTTTGAACATGTTGAATGAGTTTTTTTGCTTATTTCGAATTGAAGTAAATTTATAACTTAACCATCTAATTCCTGCCGCAATACTTACCACAGCATCAGCAAGATCTTCTTTGTCTAGATCTAAATAATAGTCCCTTAGAAGTACATGATCTTTTTTCCTTTTACCTTTAAGATCATCTCTTGTTGTACCAGTAACTTGCATCAGACCAAAAGCTGTACTGTGTTTCACTTTAGGATCGGCCCTAAGTTTAAATCGAGATTCTACGGCAATCAGAACTTTTATCATGAAGGGATCAAGATCTTTTGGGAAAGGAAGACCAGCTTCTTTCCAGTAATTAAGCCAGAATTGAATAACTGCATCTAATTCATGGTACTCGGGAAATCCGTTGACCTTTCCTAGGCGTGGATATTCTTGGTTTCCATGCCAAAATAAGTAGAGAATATTTTCTGGGAGTAAGACTATTTTCTTACCTCGATTCTTTCGAATATGTGCTTTTACAAAATACTTTACTCCACTCTTTGAGATGCGGGCCTGTTTTTCGACAACATGATGACCTGGTGGAGCCATTTTTAAAGTCGGTGGTCGCTTTAACAAGGAGAGAGCAGGTTTCATTAAATAGCTTTTTTCCAAGTTGTGTTTGGAAGAAGTTTATTTTCTTTGCACTTTCTTAAGAAGTCGTTCACTAGAGTTTGATAGGGGATATCCAGTTTTTGACTTAAATCTTTGAAGTACTCAATCACATCATTATCTAGTCTTATCGTTACGCTCTTTTTAAGCTTATTAATGTAAGGGTTTGGTTTTAATTTCATTTTTTTTAAATCATATTCTTTACGCATAAATATTCTCCTATAGTTCTTCGAAGTCCTTTTTTTCTTTCTTCGTGGCTTTTCTAGCACTTATGATTCGAATGGTTTCTGTACTCTCTTTGTAAATGTGAACGATAAAAAGAAGATTCTCTTTGTGACTATGGCCAATGATGATGAAGCGTTCCTCATCATCAGAGTGATCTGGATCATGCGCCGTTTTTGCGAGAGGATCGTAAAAAACAGTCACTGCTTCTTCGAATGAAACTTTATGTTTCTTCAAGTTGAGTTCAGATTTTTTGGGATCCCAGGTAAAGTCCATAATTGATTGTACATATTTTGTATGTACAGTTCAAGGTCACACAATGACTTGAGCATTAGAGGTTTTTGTAATGGTTGAGAATTACGAGCAAAAACGAGCAGGAAAATAAAAAAGCCCTGTAAAAACAGGGCTTTATAAAACTTGGTACTCCCAAGGGGATTCGAACCCCTGTTACCGCCGTGAAAAGGCGATGTCCTAGACCGGGCTAGACGATGGGAGCGTAACCGGAAATTGCTCTTTAATTCTTCGTGAAAAAAATGGTGATCTCGCTGCGACTCGAACGCAGGACCCCCTCCTTAAAAGGGAGGTGCTCTAACCAACTGAGCTACGAGACCACTTTCAAACGAAGGACTACAAATTATTGTTTCCGAAGAATTTTGTCAAATACAAAAAGTCACAAAATGAAGAAATTTTAGGCCCTAAACCAAGATTTTTTACCTACTTATTAGACAAAAAAGGCGTCATCCATTAGATTCCAGCTCCATGGAAACGAACATGACGAATACGAAAAAAGTGGCCTTTCATACTCTTGGGTGTCGATTAAATTTTTCTGAGTCTGGCTCTATCGCTCAGGGGTTTGTCGATCGTGGTTATGAGGTGGTTGAATTCGGGAATGCAGCCGATGTGGTCTTTTTAAATACATGCACAGTGACCGATGGTGCAGACTCTACTTGTAGAAATCTCATTCGTAAGGCCCAGGCTTCGTCTCCTGAGGCGAAAATTGTCGTTGCTGGCTGCTATGCTCAAATGGAGTCTGAGAAAATTAAATCCATGCAAGGTGTAGATCTGATCTTAGGAACTTCAGAAAAGTATAAAGTTTTTGATTACCTTGATTCAGAAAGTGAAAATCAAATACATATTGATAAGTCTTCTGATTTTTGGGGGGCCGCTACAACGCTGGCCGATTCTCATACCAGAGCTTTTCTCAAAATTCAGGATGGATGTAACTACGTCTGCTCTTTTTGTATCATTCCTTTTGCTCGTGGTCGCTCGAGAACAATCTCTGTCAGTGACGCCTTAAAAGAAGCCAAAGAGCTCACCAAAAAAGGTTTTAAAGAAATTGTCTTAACTGGTGTGAATATTGGAGAGTATGAGGCAATAAGCGGGGAGCGATTAACTGATCTCGTCAAAATGATTGCTGATCTTCCTGAAGTTGAGCGTCTGCGCTTAGGTTCAGTTGAGCCCAACACTATGACTCGTGAGCTTCTCGAAGTTTTAAAGAGTACTGGGAAATACCAGGACCACTTCCATATTCCATTACAAAGTGGAAGCGATGACATCCTCTTTTCCATGAGACGAAAATATACTTCAAGTCAGTACAAAGAAATTCTCTCGATGGTAAAATCCTACTTCCCTGAAGCGGCATTCGGAGCCGATGTGATCGTGGGTTACCCAGGTGAAACAGAAGAGCAGTTTTTAGAGACATTTAATCTATTAAGAACCAATCCAATTACCCACTTTCATGTTTTTCCCTATTCAAAAAGAAAAGGGACAACAGCAGCTAAACTTTCTGATCAAATTCAATCTGTCGTAAAAAAAGATCGAGTACGAACGCTCATGATGCTTGGTGAAGCAAAGCTCGATGAGTTTTCTCATGAGATGGTAGGAAAAGAAACTCAGGTGCTTTTCGAATCAGAGGTGGATGGTTTTTGGGAAGGGTACTCATCGAACTATCTTCGAGTGAGAGTAAAGAGCTCTCAACATTTAAAAAATGAAATAAGAAAAGTTCGGTTAAGTTCGTTAGTTGGTGGAAAGCTAATGGGTGAAATTTAGCAGAAGTGGTTATTGGTAAATGACTTCTCTAAAATCCATTTCCCTGGTTTAGAACAAAAAACTTTACCGTTACTCATGATGAGCTCTGGGTCAGTATTTTTAGGGACCGTATCAGTTAAGGCCGCTCTAAAAACAAAATAAAATAAAATTAACGAACAAAGTCTAAAAATTTTCATAATCATCCCTGATTAATCCATTATTCACGAAATAGGGGCAGCTTCGAAGAGGGTAAGTTTTTCTCCCTCAGAACGACTTAGGAGTATTTCTGACGAAACACCACCTGAGCTCTGTCTGGCCCATAAGCATAGATCCCCACCGGAATACCTAAGCATTCTTGAATGAAATTCATGTAAGCTTCAAATTCTTTCGATGGCTTACCGGAGGCAAAGTCATCTGTGAAAGGTTTAAATTCTTTATAAAGAGGTTTGGCGTGATAAAGGTTTATTCCTGGATAAGCGCAATCCACAACTTTTCCATTCACTTCGTACGCGTAACACACTTTTAGTTCTTTTATGTGACTTAAAATATCGAGCTTGGTTAGAGCAATTGAGGTTAAATGCGAGCATTTCACCGAGTACCTTAATAGTGGAATATCAAGCCAGCCGCAGCGGCGTTTTCTTCCAGTTGTGGCCCCAAATTCATTACCTTTGGTTTGGATTTCGTTTCCAATTTCATCAAAAAGTTCTGTCGGAAAAGGACCTTCGCCGACTCTCGTCGTATAGGCCTTAGCGACTCCAATCACTTCTTCAACTCTTCTTCCAGGAATTCCGGCCCCAGTGTAGATCCCTGCTCCAGCTGTTGAGGAAGATGTCACATAAGGATAAGTTCCATAATCGATATCAAGAAGAATTCCTTGGGCCCCTTCATAAAGAACTCTTTTTCCTTCAGAGAGCTTTTGATCAATAAGGCTAAATGTATCAGTCACATAATCTTTTAGGGCTTCACCATAACGATAGAGTCTTTCGACTTCTTCATCTATCGAGGGAATATCAATGTGGTAAAGATGCTTAAAGAGAATCGCTTTTTCAGCATAACCATTTGAGAGTCTTCGAACGAGTGTATCTTTATCCAGAAGATCTTTGACTTTGATCCCGCGACGAGAAACTTTATCCTCATAAGCTGGGCCAATTCCTTTTCCAGTTGTTCCAATTTTCTCTGGTCCCTGAGACTCACGGGCACCATCAAGGAGTTTATGAAAACTCGTGATGACTGTTGCAGTGGAAGAAATTTTTAGGTTATCAGGAGTGACGTTTGTCACTCCTTTAATTTTTGAAAGTTCGTTTAAAAAATTCTCCGGCTCAAGCACCACTCCATGGCCAATCACAGACAAACACTTTGGATGTAAAACACCAGAAGGAATAACGTGAAGAACAGTTTTCTGTCCGTTCACCCAAATCGTATGGCCCGCATTGTGGCCACCTTGGTAGCGAACAACAAGATCACATTGTTCTGCGAGTAGATCTGTAATTTTTCCTTTACCCTCGTCACCCCACTGGGCACCGATGATGGCCATCGTTTGCATAAAATCCTCTCAATTACGGGAAGTAGAAATATACTCTGAGTCTTTGTGATTTAGAATCGTTTTCAGGATTTGTTAGATAAATAAAAAAGGGGAGACCGAAGTCTCCCCAACATAACCCCAAACTATCCTGGGAGGATAAAATTTAGGCTATGGATCGTAATTCAAGCCTACTCTGCAGAGTGTCTAGAACGTTTTGAAACTCTGAAAGGGTTGGAAGATTCCCGAAGTGAGTGTTTTCATGCATGTTCATGGAAACAAAATCGAAAATTTCCACTGGAGTCGATTTCTCAGCTGCTTTTTGAAAGGCCCTCCAGTTGGATTTTCCAGTTTTCCGGTAATTGTCAAAAAGGTTTTGAACCATTTCCTCTTTGGTCTTAACCCCAACCCCAATCACCTGTCCGCTTGAGTCCACTTCGAGATACCAAACGCGATAATCGTTCTGATGTTTAGGGTGTTGTTTGCTTTCAACTGCAATGGCCAGAAACATAGTGGACCTCCCTCATCTCGATCAAGACTTCATCATCCATGGTGTCATCTTGATGTGTGTGTTTGGAAGGTCATCCCGTTCTATCCCATCCTAGGATTTTGGATGACCTTTCTAGCATCCTGCTTATCTTAAGTTTCTCTTATGCCCCTATCTTTGTAATGATCATTTCACTAACATCGACTCATCTGTGTGAGAGTGAAAGTAAGAGTCTAGTAGAGTCAAAAAGGGTCTTGGTCAGTTGCTGTTGCAAATCTCATCACTTGCCCCGACGCTTCATGGGGGCGTAATAGGACCAAAGCCTGATTAAAATACTTTGAAAGTTTTCTTTGCAAAGATTTTTTATCAGAGGACAATGATCAGCATAGGAGATTTATGTCCGTTATTCGTTCCACCATAAAAATGGCGATTGCTACTTTCTTTTCAAGAATTTTGGGTCTTGTAAGAGAGCAGGTGATGGCTGCCTACTTTGGAGCTTCTGGAGTGACGGACGCTTTTCTTGTGGCCTACAGGATTCCAAATTTACTCCGAGATCTTTTCGCAGAGGGAGCTTTTTCTTCTGCTTTTGTTCCGACCTTTGTAGAGGCGAATCAAAAATCCCAGAATGAGTCTCGAGAGCTCATGTGGTCTCTGTTTTGGTTACTTTTTTTTATAACGGGAACCATCTCTTTAGGAATCGCGATTTTTGCGCCAGAACTTATCACCATTTTTGCTCCTGCCTTCACCAAGGATCCTGAAAAATTTGCAATCACCGTGAATCTGACAAGAATCATGGCGCCTTTTCTCGCCTTTGTTTCTCTTGCCGCTCTTTTTATGGGTGCCTTGAATTCTCTTAAGGTTTTTTTCATTCCGGCACTGGCCCCTGCTTCGTACAACGTCATGAGTATTCTGTGTATGATTGGGCTCTCTGGAATTCTCGCCGAAACTGGCCATCATCCGATTTACTCCCTTGGAATTGGGGCGATGCTGGGTGGATTCATGCAAGCAGCTGTTCAAGTGCCTCTCATTTTTAATAAGGGCTTCAAGCCCTTGTGGCCAAAGAAATTTTGGACCGAGAGATCAAAAAAAATTGTTAAACTGATTGGACCTGGGCTGATTGGATTTGCAGCGACCCAAGTCAATCTTCTTATTACAACGATTCTAGCAACTCCCATTATTGGAGCGACTTCTTGGCTTAATTACAGTTTCCGTTTATTCCAACTTCCAGTTGGGATTCTTTCCGTTTCCATTGGAAACTCAAATCTCGTGCATTTTTCTGAGGCGTGGAAAAGTGGGGATCAAGAGAAAGCAAAAAATCAACTTAAGCAGAGTTATTATCTCTCGTTTCTAACTGTGATGCCTGCCCTTGTGATTCTCTATTGTCTCTCAGATGAAGTCGTGAATGTCATTTTTGAGCGCGGACGATTTACCAGGGAGAGTACCATCATGACGGGCGAGGCCCTGAGGATGTATGCTTTGGGTTTACCATTTTATGGTCTTTATAAAATTTGGGTACCGACATTTTACGCTCTTGATCGTCAAAAAATACCTGTTATAGCTTCTCTTTTATCCATTGCATTCAATATAACTTTTTGTTTAATCCTGACGCCTGTTTTTGGATTTAAAATCCTCGCCCTAGGGACAACCCTGTCTGTTTTAGTAAACTCAGTGTTTCAAAGTTTAGTCTTAAGAAAAGATTTGGCCCTCCCATGGAGCTTCTTTTTCTCAGGAAGAATTTTTAAAGTCATAGGGGCAACCTTGGGATCAGCGCTCATTGTTGAGTTTTTCTTAAAAGTGGAATTTTTCTCTCAACCATTCATCACTAAATGTCTTTATTTAGGTGCGCAAATATTTGCTGCCTGTGCTCTCTATGTGATTATCCTTCTCATTCTAGGTGAGAGGAGTGCGGTCAACGCGCTTCTTTCTAAATTTACAAAAAAGTTTAAGAGATCAAAATAAATCAACGCTTTATCTTGTATCAGACTCGCTTTTTAGTTATCCTGTTAGAGAAATACCTATTTAAGGACGTTTTTAATGAAAACAGATTTTGAAACGCTTAAAGCGCTCTCAACGTATACGATCAATCACTTAAAGCAAGCTGAAATGATCGAGTTCGCTGCTGATGCTCGCGCCGATTTAATAGAAGCTCTTGCTACAGAGTATGGTGTGAGTTTTGCGACCGACGAGAACATTAAAGAACAGGCGATTGAAGAAGTTGAAGAAAAGTTCGGTGATGATATTCCTGGCGACATAACTGAAACAGAAATGTTTAACCATGCTCGTAAGGAAATCATTAAGTCTTTTAATGGTGAGAACATTGGTGGACTTTACCTTATGGAGTCTCTTCACAATATTGCTATTCGTGTGAAGAATTTCCTTCTCTCAAATGATCTGATTGAAGATGTTTTTGCAACAGATGAAGAGATCATTGATTTTATTATTGATAAAATTCGCGGATTTGCGCCTAAGCGTAATTAGTCTTGAAAGAGCTAAGATTCACGGATGAAACTTAGCTCTGAGAGACCTTCTTCAAAGTACGGTCCTTCCACTAGTCCATTTAATACCGAACTCCAGCTCTCAAAGATAAAGTAACCCTGACCATTCAGTGCTCTCATCATATAGATGTCGTAATAGATTCTATCGACTACATTCTGAGAAGCTTTCCCTTCCACGCGGATGATTTCTTGAAAGTACTCTTGAATCTCAGAGTCTCTAAATAAAACCCGAGAATCCGTTTCAAAAGTCACATCCATATCGAATTCAATTTTTTCTAAGTTGAGTTTTTCCTCTAATAAGTCGGGCATCGATTTATTTTCGTGATCTGGAAAATAAGAAAAGATCGCATGCCAATCATAGCGAGTGTCGGTTCGCTCAAAGCGAATGTCAGTAGGGGACTCTTTGACGATGGTCCACCAGTTGGGGATCATGAGGGAGAGTTTTCCGAAGCGCACTTCATAGGACTCATCCTTAAAAGTCGACTTCTCTTCTCCAATAATTTTCATGGTGTAGATCGCTCCTCCTATAAAAAGAAGAAGAATCGCCCATTCCCAAAAGTGATTGATAAAAATATCCATAACGCCCTGAGATTACATGAAAAGGGAGGAACTTACTAGATGTCGTAAAACTAAAGTTTTTGAGGGCTTTCTCCGATAAATAAACGATTGTGGACTTAAAAGTTGGACATTTTTGCCTAACATAGTCCCAATCTGATCAAGTGTTATGATGATAAGTAGGAAATCTTTCTCTTCTTATGAAGAGATTTAATATTGGGTAGGACAACATGAATAAGTTATTCCCTCTTGTTTTAGGTTTAATGCTTCCAGTTTTTGGAGCATTAGCAGCAGATGATTTTACCGATCAAGCGGTAGAATTCTGTAAATCCAAAGGCGGCTCATACTCAATGGGAAGTATGGTCGAAGAGGGAGACAAATACTGTAGGCAAGTCACTTGTAAAAAGACCACTGCGTCCGATGGAAGGCTTCAAATTCCTGAAGGGGAAAAAGGACCTGAGGCCAATGTTGAGGCGACGAAACGAGTTTGTGTTGCGAAGTCAGTTGTTGATGGAAATTTTAATAGCTCCGGAACTGGTAACTCAGCTGGGGCCAATTCAGGATCGAATTCTGGAACAAATTCAGGGTCAAACTCAGGTTCTGGTTCTGGAGCAACTGCATCTGGAGCAAATTCTGGTTCAGGCTCAGGAACAAATGTTTCTGGATCTTCCGATGGTGCGATCTACTGCGAAGAAGTAGAGGGTGAGGGAAGAATTGTACCTGGTGGACTTTGCTATAACGAGTGTAAGTCTAAGCGAACAGGCTTTCTTGGTCTTGGTGGACGTAAAGAAGGCTTTGAGAGAAAAGAGTGTGTTGAATGTCTCTTAAAATACCCTGGTGTTTATCGTGTGAAGCGTGAGTTTCTACCAAAAGATTCAAACGGAAAAGTCATCGGTGATACCAGTGTTGATCTTGGCCGAGGCGTAACAGTAAAAACTGGTGTCATCATTTGTAAAGATTCAACTGGAAAAGTTGTTTCCGTGAATGGTTCAGCTTGTCCTCCGGGAATGACCATTCAAGTGAGTGGTGGAGCTGTTTCTGGTTCTGGAAATGGATCTGGGACAGTCATTGTTTCTGGTGGTGCCGTTGGTGGGGTTGCTGGAGGTGTTGGTGGTAATGTTCAGCTACCAGCTTACTGTAATTCAACAAGCAGAAAAGATATTGAAAAATGCCAAGAGTGGATGCAACAAAATCGCCGCTTCTTGTGTTCATCGAGCGGAAATCCATCTTATTGTATGGGTGGAGCTGATATTGAAATTTCGTCTCGCTACGACACAAGTAATTGTGTGAACTGTCAGGCGGGGTCTCGTGGAAAACAAAGTACACTTTCTGGAATTGCTGAAATCGTAGGAGCAATTGCTCCAGTAGCTTCTGTTGGTCTAGGAGCGTACTTTGGATATAAATCAAATCAAGCTTGGGCCGGAGCTGCGACTGCAGGATTTGAGCAGTGTCGACTTGATCACAATAATTACTATCAATATCTTTCTGCTAACGAGTTACCAGGATTAAGTCCTGCTCAACAAGCGGCCATGAACTGTAATGGTTTTGGTCTTGGTGGATACGCTGGTCTTGGGGCCGGTGGATTAGGTGGACTCTATGGAGCTGGTTATACGCCAGGTTTCGTAGGTGGAATGATGGGCCCTTACGGTGGATATAATCCATACGGAATGGGTGGTATGGTTGGAGGCTATGTTGGTGGTGCTATCGGTGGCATCGGTATAACTGGTGGCATGGGAATGGTCGGCGGTTACCCAGGTGGTATGGTTGGCGGCGCAGTTGCTGGTGGCTATGTTGCTGGAGGATATCCAGGTGGTATGGTCGGCGGCGGTTACCCAGGTGGTATGGCCGGAGGACTAGTTAACGGAATTTCAATAGCTGGTGGATTTAATGGCGGCGGATACCCAGGTGGTATGGTCGGCGGTGCGGTTGCTGGCGGATATATTGGCGGCTATAACGGTGGATTTAATGGTGGATTCCAAGGCGGATATCCAGGTGGAATGGCCGGAGGAATGGTTAACGGTATTTCAGTCGCTGGTGGATTTAATGGTGGATTCCAAGGCGGATTTCAAGGCGGAATGGCCGGTGGATATATGGCCGGGGGTTACACTCCTGGTGGATATGCAGGTGGTTACATGGCCGGTGGATTTAACGGTGGATTCCAAGGTGGTTATGTAAGCGGTGGTTATGCTGCTGGCGGATTCCAAGGCGGTTACGCTGGTGGTGGAATGGCCGGTGGTTTTGATATGGCCGCTAGCCAACAAGCAGCTAATTACGATCGTATAATGCAACAACAAGGCACTTCATTTCAAATGGGAATGGGTGGAATGGGCGGCTATGGTGGAGGCTTCGGCTCTGCTGGTTACTACCCATCAAACGTTGGAGTTTCTCTCGGCGGATCTTTTGGAATCGGCGGTGGATTCGGTGGCGGATACGGTGGTTGGTAAGAATTTAAAATAGATCTTAAAATAAAAAGGGAGCTTCGAGCTCCCTTTTTTTATGCTTTGTTATGAACAAGAGTTTTTATTTCGTGGCGGAAGATGACTTCAATTTTGTCATCTACAACTTTCTCAACAATTCCTGGACCAAATTTTACGTGATCGATGATGTCACCTTCATGAAATTTATTATCCATGGCATACGGAGTGGATTTCTTTTTTGTGTTAGACATTTTCTCCATCCAAAGGTCTGCAACAGAGATCACTTTCGAAGGTACTCCTTCTGACTTACGAGTACGAGTTTTACTTTGCTTAGAAGAAGTTGATGGATCCTTATAGGCGTGAATGGTAAGACAAGTATTACACTTAACTTTAGCTATGTGTTTGGCGTCTTTCATGGCAACGATGGTATGACCAAGGTTTAGTTTACATTTTGTGCAATACGAGAGCACATCTTTGCCAACTGTTAACTGGGACATAATTTTCCTTTTGATTTAGAATCAGAGAATAAGTGAAGACAATCTTATCTACTATACCGATTCTTACACTTAACGTAAAGCAAACTCGCCTATGAAGAAGATGGAAGAATTACTTGATAAAGCCAACACCCTGCCACAACAGCCGGGCTGTTACCTTATGAAAGACAAGAATGGTCGGGTGATTTACGTAGGAAAGGCCAAGAAGCTAAAATCACGGGTCATCAGTTACTTTAATCATTCTGCAAAAAGTTACAAAACCAATTACATGGTCAGTCATGTAATTGATTTCGAATTTATTCTCACTCTTTCAGACGCTGAATCGTTTGTTCTAGAGAATAATCTGATTAAAGAACATTCACCAAAATATAATATCCGCTTACGAGATGATAAAAGTTATCCCTACATTCAAGTCAATTGGAATGAACCATTTCCACGCTTAGAGTATGTCCGAAGACCCAAGAAATCTAAAGGTAAAGAACTCATTGGGCCTTACCCAACGGGATCAAATATTTCTATGGTAATGAGGATTCTTACGAAGTCTTTTGAACTAAGAGATTGCAGCTTAACTGAATTTAAAACCCGCAAAACCCCATGCCTTCTTTATCAGATGAAACAATGTAGTGCTCCCTGTGTGGGATATATTGAAGACAAGAATTACGAAAGTGATCTCAATCTTGCCTTTGGTTTTTTTCAAGGACCGATTAAGGCCAAGCGAGCAGTCCAGAAACTTCAAGAAAAAATGATTCATTTTTCTGAGGGGGAAGAGTATGAAAGAGCGGCCATGATCCGTGATCATATTGTTTTACTTGAAGAATTCTTGCAAAAAAGTTTTGACCAGAAAGTCGAATCAACTCAAACGGACAAAAATATTGATGTATGGTCTTTTTATGTTGGAGAAGAAGAGGTCGATCTTTCTCTCTACATGATTCGCTCAGGACTTCTTTTGGGCCAAAAGAATTTTCATTTTATTAAGGGTGAATTAATTGAAGAGCTTCAGGATGAAATCCTGCAAAAAATCATGCAATACTATTCCGACCCAGAAGAGTTAACACCGGAATTGGTGGTGTTAGATTATTCTGAAAATGATGTTATCGACATTAAAGAGGCGCTTAAAACAGTCGGGGAGATTAGTGTTTTATCGAACGCCTCAAAGAAATTCTCTCCTCTGTTACAGATGTGCAGAAAGCACGCAGAAGAATCACAAAGAGTCAGAATTGCTAACGCTGACAGTGTTTATGTGGGACTCAATAAATTGAAAGAACTTCTGAATTTAAAGGAGAGACCAACCCATCTTGAGTGCTTTGACGTGGCCATTTGGCAGGGAAAATCACCTACGGCTTCACAAGTCGTTTTTGAAGAGGGGAAACCCAATAAGAAAAAATACCGCTACTATCATCTCGAAGAAAGACCAGAGGGAAATAATGATTTTGCCATGATGAGAGAAGTGATTTCTAGAAGATTGGATAACGGGGACCTTCCTGATGTTTTTGTTGTCGATGGTGGAGTCGCTCAAGTGAACACTGTTTGTGCTGTTTTAAGAGAATTAAATACTGAATTACCGGTTGTGGGAATAGCTAAGAGTCGTGAGGTGTCTGGTTCATTTAAATCGAAAGAAATAGAAAAAACGGAAGAGCGACTCATTATTCCAGGAAGAAGTAATCCCTTTATATTAACGAAGTGTCCTTCGCTTTTTAAAATAATTGTTTCCATGAGGGATGAGGCCCATCGTTTTTCCAGAAAACTTCATCACAAAGCTGAGTCGAAAAGAGTTCTCTCGACTTGGTTAGATGAGGTCAAAGGATTGGGTGAAGAATCTAAAAAGAAAATTCTTACTCAACTTTCAATGAGTCAGGAAGAATTGAAGAATTATACAGTGAACGATTTAGTGAATTATTTTGGAATAAAAAATCCTCAAGCAAAAGCACTTTGGGCACATTTGCATGAGGATCATTTGAGTGATGATTAGTTTAAAACGTGGATAACTCTTCTGTTTCCACAACCACAATCCATGCATCGGGCCGTTTCTTGAACCAGAAGATTCTTATAATCTGGCATGTGAGACAATAAGAGTTTTGATCCACAAACCTTGCACTCATCCATGGTCTTTTTAACCTGGAGAGCATCTCCGAAGTATTCTTCAAAACTTTCAAATTTAAAATCGAGGTCAGTCATTGTATTTCTCCCTGCTTACATAAGTCATTTCGGCGCAAGGGGGGTTTAATTTAAGAGATTTTAGAGCTAGGAAAGAAGGTTCACTTTGTGCTAGTAATTGCTAATGGAATCATACTTTAAGCAAAAATTATTGGGCCTAAGAAGCCCTGCCGCGCCACGGACCTTTTCTGAGGCACTGATGGGCGATTGTAGCTGGGCGAGAAAAATTCCAAGACCTGTAAAACCTTCTCTACAAAAAGATGTCTACTCAGAAAAAGTTCAGGTGATTGAGTCCCTTGAACGTTTTGCTCAGGAAAAAACACAGGAGCAAAATTCATCTGTTATAAAAATTCCTGGGGGAGAAGTTCATCTCAAGAATGAAGAATCTTGGACTAGAGTGAATTCCTTTTCGTCATTTGAATCCCTAAAGAGTGAACTTAAGCTTGATGAAAAATTCTGTGAGATTGTTCTTTCGAAAAAAGAACTAAACAAAGTGAAGGTCATATTTGTCAGTGAAAAATTTCGCTCGATTGAGGAGGTCAATTCCGAAATGAGAGGTGGATTTATTGATGAATTACTTACTGGTTTTCCTCTTAAGACGGCTGAGTTTTTTGAAAGAATGATTTCGGCCATGAAGCTTGATTCCTCTGAAGTGATTATCTTCCCAGTTGAGGGTGAGAATGACAGAGACTTTTCAGGCCACATTATGACCTTGGCGGCCTTCTATCAACCAGAAGTGGTGATCACTCTAGGGGCAAAAGCCACCAGCAAGATACTAAAGTCAAATGATCGGCTATCTCTTGTTCATGGCCAGTTTTTTACAAGAAAAATCAGCGATCAAACCTCAATTCAAATTGTTCCACTCTTTCATCCCTCGATTATAGAAACGAATCAAAACATGAAGAAAACTGCTTGGGTCGACATGCAGAAAATCATGAAGCACTTAAAAAAACTTCCATAGTTTACTAAAAAATATGGTTAAATAGTCACAGCGTAATTTAATTTCCAAGGATGAGGGAATTAGTGATTAAGACAGGAAGTGTTGCTCTCTTATTTTTTTTCTCTCTGAGTCTCGAAGCAGCTGTACCTTCGGTAAAAGTCCTTATTGCAAAATCCTTAAAAAATATCATCGTTGAAGGAATTGATTTACGTAAAACGATTCATACTCAGAAAATCTCCCAGCAGTATTCTGGAAGAAAGATTCTTTCTTTTAACTGCGGAACACAAAATAAAAACGCCAGAAGTTTACCGAAGAACTCCCTTCTTGTAGCTTCACTAAGCTCTCCAACAGGTCTTGTGTCTTGGGGTAATCAAAAATATAAAGGTGAGCTTCAACTTCTTACGAATCCAAAGCAAGAAAGTTGTGATCTCGTGAACCTCGTTCCCATGGAATCCTATTTAACGACTCTTTTATCAAAAGAGATGAATGGAACTTGGCCGGTGGAGGCCCTAAAGGCCCAAGCTGTCGCCGCTAGAACTTATGCTTATGATCGGATTCGGCGTGGAATTAAAGTTGAAAATGAAGAGAAACTTTATCACCTTGAATCCTCAGAAAAAGATCAGGTTTCTGGAAGTTATTTTGATGCGACTAAAAACACTCAAGTGGCAGCAAAAGAAACGGAAGGAGAAATTTTAGTTGGACCAACTGGAAAAATTGCGCCTGCTTTTTTTCATTCTAAATGTGGAGGAAAAACTCTTAGACCTGATCAGGTCTGGGGTGGAGTAGAAGAAGGTTACCGATCAGTGAATTGTACCTTTTGCCAGTCAACAGGGATGAAAGATTGGAAACACCAAATGAAAGGCGAAAAATTAACTTCCATGGTGGATCAAGTTTTAAAAAAGTATTACTCAGATCAAGTTCAGGGTGAGGGTATCAGGATCATGCCTGATTCTATTCATAACTCTGAAATTCGACTTTATGCAGGTGATCGCCTTCACATTATAAAAAAATCCTACCTTAGAAATATGGCCGGACGAGAGACTCTACCTTCAAATAATTTCGTGATGCAAACGAAGAACAATCAAATTCAGGTGGAAGGTTCAGGTTATGGCCATGGAGTAGGACTCTGTCAGTTAGGTGCGCTTGAACTAGCGAAACGTGGATATGATTATCGTCAAATCCTTTCATTTTATTTTCCTCGCCATCGAATGAGAAAAGTCTATTAAGTATGCGCTGTTTTATCTTAATTTTTTTCTTTTTAATTTCGACTCAAGGCTTTTCTAAAGTCGTACTCATTGACCCTGGTCACGGTGGAGATGAGGTTGGTGCCATTGGACACTTGGATCCCCTAAAAAAAAGAAAAGTTTTTGAGAAAGATCTCTCTCTTAGACTTGCAAAAAAATTAAAAGACCATTTAAGTAAAAGTACAACAACCTATCTCACCCGAAGTCTTGATCGCGCGGTATCACTTCAAGAGAGAGCTGATCTAGCGGATCTTTTGAAGGCCGATTTATTTATTTCAGTTCATTTTAATTCATCTACTAATCCCAAAAGCCACGGATTTGAGCTTTACTATCTTGATAATAACTCCAACGTTGCTGCACAAAAAGTTGAACGCGCAGAAAACTTAAATCTTAAAGGCGAAGAGCTCATCGTAAATCAAATTCTCGTTGATTTAGTGGTTCAGCAAACGGTTAAGCACTCCAAACAATTAGCAAGTGCTGTTCATAAAAGCATTCACCCTATTGTGCGCTCCCATAAGTTAACTGACAGAGGGATTAAACCAGGTCTTTTCTATGTTCTTGCCCTCTCTAAACGTCCTGGTCTATTAATTGAGGCAGGATTTGTTTCCAATATGAATGAACTAAAACTAGTGAATCAGGAAAAGTATCTTGATGATCTTGCACGAGGAATCTCTCGAGGCATCATAACTTTTATTAAGCAGCAAAAATAAAAAGGGGAACCATATGGCCCCCCGTATTTTGTTTTAATTTATGAATTGAAACTATCTGCAAAAAGTAAACTTCTGTCTCATCGATGAGCCGCCGTCCATCCATCGAAACTCTGCTGTCCCGCCCCCAGGAAAGACAACTGTGGCCGCCGTCATTGGTTTGAAGAGGCAGTTAGAATAAGAACCAATCTTGACTCCCATAAGCTGGCCCTGGCCAGATGGAGAGAAAGATCGCGGGCACATGTAACCTACAAAAAGAGGTGGCTGACCAGCCGCTTGTCCAGCAAGAACGGCTACGTCTCCATAAGAAGTGACACCCACATATATATCACCCGGTGGAACAACGGTTGGAAAATTTGTTAAAGGGACTTGAATCGGCATTCTTTGACCCGCGTAAGGTTGATTGTAACCGGTCATTCCGCCGTATCCACTTTGACAGGGATTCTGCTGCATGACTTGGTTAACACTCATTCCACCGTAGCTGTAAGGAGAATTGACGTTTCCGATGGGGGAGTATCCGCTCGTGTAAGGGTTATTGTATCCCCAATTATTACCTGATCTTCCTGATTGGTTATTTTTCCCGCAAGAGAAAAGTGCCGTGAGAAGAGTGAGGTGTAAAAGACCTAGACCCAGCGATTTCATGATAAAACTCCTTCGTCCTAGACGATTCTTGTGTACCTATCGGTTGAAACCACCTGTCGACTTTAGTCTTTTTTAAACCTGAGTGATTCCTTTGCCTTCACCTTGGTTGAAACTGCCTAGTTTTAAGTATTTAGAAAATTTATTAGAATTTTTAATATGTTGAATAAATTTATAAAAGAATTCCCAACTGAGCTTAAGCGAGTCTTCAAAACTGAGGACAGTCGGTTCATCGTGCTAGTTGGTCTCAAGGTTTGTGGGATTTCCATGGCGGTGACTTCCATCGTGTATTGGTTTCTTTTTGAAGTGATGAAACTTAATTATGTTTTCTTTAGGGCCCATGGTTTTCCAGATCTTCAAGACTCTAGTTCTTTTTTTGATATGATTATTCAAGAAGCGATGGAAAATGCTCCCATTTTATTTGGCATACATATTGGATTATTTTTTGTTGGTGCTTATGTCGGATGGTTAATTCTTCGTCCCTTTAAGAAAATGGGAGATTACTGTGAGGAAGTGATTCAAAATCCGAACACTGCCTACATCGTAGATGAGTTCAGTACCTATAACTTATTCACACGATTTTCAGAATTCTTTTTTGAATATGTTAGAGAGTCCAGAAGAAAAAATGAAATTGTTTCAAACAGCATTCCTCCTCAGTATTCAAAAATACATAAACCTGTGATGGATAAAATCTTTATGCTTCACTTTGGTCTGCTGTTGATTTTAATTTCAGTTACGACAGCACTTTTTATAAATGAAAATACTTCGACTGTTTATGAGTCCATGATTGAACTTGCAACCAAGACCCTTAAAGACCAAAAGTCAGTTAGCCGCTTCTTCACTCAACAGATGTTTATTTTAGACGACATCATGGGGCTTACGATTGCACTCATCTCTTTCTTTTATATATTTCTGGGGCTTCATCTTTATTCAAAAGTTTCTGGCGCCGCGTTCGGAATTTTTTCAACAATGCGTTCATTCATGAAGGGGAACCATTCTAGTCGGGTACACCTTGTGGGTTACACCCATCTTCGAGAGTACACACGTAAACTTAATAAATATCTCGATTACATCCAAAATAATTTTTCTAAAGACCGCACCAAGAATTGAAACTTTATGATAGTTTATTAGTGTTTATTTCAACGTATAAAAGGAAAGATATGAAAAGAATTTCGTTTCTTGCAGCTGCTCTCTTATTAGCGACTGCCTGTACATCAAAAGAAGATCTCAAGAAAATGATTAAAGAGAATCCAGAAATCATCACTGAAGCGATTGAAGCAAATCCAGCGAAGTTCATTGATGCTTTGAATAGTGCTGTTAAAAAAGCACAAGAAGGCGAAGGGAAACGTCGCGAGGAAGAAGAGAAGAAAGCACTTGAAGAGTCTTTCACTAAGCCACTAGAGCCACAGATTCGCGCTGATGAGAGTTTTAGAGGCAATAAGGATGCGACGATTACTCTTGTTGAATATTCTGATTTTGAATGTCCTTTCTGTTCGAGAGGATTTAATACAGTGATGGAACTCATGAGTAAGTATGAAGGGAAAATTCGCTTCGTTTATAAGCATCTTCCACTAAGTTTTCACCCTCAAGCAATGCCTGCTTCTCAATACTTCGAAGCCATTCGTCTTCAAAGCCCAGAGAAAGCTTGGCAATTTCACGATAGAGTTTACAAGGATCAACGTAAGCTTCAGAATGGTGAAGCCTTTCTTAAAGCGATTGCTAAGGATTTAAAAGTTGATATGGCAAAACTTGCCAAGGACGTAAAATCAGAAGTCGTTCAAAAGAGAATTGACGAAGATATGGCCGAGGCAGCTAAATTTGGTTTCCAAGGTACTCCAGGATTCCTACTTAATGGGATCCCTGTTAAAGGGGCTTACCCAACAAGTCACTTTGACGGACTGATTGAGGAATTAAAAAAACGCGGAAAAATTTCTCTTTAATTTTTTCTAAATAAGTTTTTAACTCCAGGCCCTGATTTATTCAGGGCCTTTTTTTTATCCTTGCTAGTACCTAACCATTTTAGTTCTCTTTATTTGTGTGGGAATTATTTTCCCTATCGTCATGGAAGTGACAGACAAGTAGCTGCAAAGAGGCAAAATCTTCCCAAGTTAGGTGACAAACCTTGATTGAAAATTCTTAAGAAGTTATAATTTTGACAAGTCCCAGGATTGGGAATTTTTTTACTAAAAGGTTAAGATGGCCGAAGATAATAAAGCAGCACCAGCTCCAGCAGCTTCAGGTGAAAAGAAAAATCCACTACTCATCATATTGATGGTTGCCAATATTGGGGCCATGGGGACAGTTGCCTTTTTCCAATGGAAATTCATGGAAATGGAGGCGAAACGTCCTGACCTTACGCAATTGTTAAAAGAAAAAGATTCTCCTGCGACAGAGGCTTCTGGTGAAGCAGCTGGAGAACAGAAAACAAATGAAGTTGTAAAAAAAGAAAATCTTCTTCCACTTGATAGTTTTACAGTCAATCTTGCACAGGGAGAGGGTCCTCGACGGTATGTTCGTTTGGACGCGGTTTTAAAAATGAGTGATGATGCTAAGGCACCTGAATTTGAGGCGAGAAAACCTCAAATCCGCGACACTATAATAAGTATCCTTAACACGAAAAGAGCTGATGACCTTCTTAAAAAAGAAGGTAAAGGTTATTTAAAAGAAGAAATAAAAGCTTCAATAAACTCCTTCTTAGTTGATGGAAGAGTTGAAGATATTTATTATATTAGTTTCCAGATCAACTAACGAGCAGGACGCTTATTAGTTTAATTTCCCAGGAGGGGAGTGTATGGCCCAAGTACTGAGCCAAGACGAAGTAGACGCATTATTAAATGCCGTTAACGAAGATTCGGAAGCTGCCGCAGCTGCCCCTTCTTCTAGCTTTGGGAAAGTCAACGATTCCGATGCCAATATTCAGACTTACGATCTCACGAATCAAGACAGGGTTATTCGTGGAAGAATGCCTATTCTTGAAATCATTTACGAAAGATTTATTCGTCAATTTCGAGTTTCTCTTTCAAATTCACTCAGAAAAATTTCTACGATTTCAATGATCTCAACCGATCTCTTAAAATTTGGGGAATTCGTAAACACTCTGCCGATTCCTTCCTGTATGTGCATCATGCGTTTCAATGAACTTCGCGGTCCTGCACTGATTGTTTTTGAATCTAAGCTTGCTTACGCGATTATCGATTCCTATTTCGGTGGAACAGACCGTCCATTTACTAAAATTGAAGGAAAAGAATTTACATCGATTGAACTCTCATTCATGAGAAGAGTTATGGATATGGCGATCTCTGATCTTGAAGAGTCTTGGGCCCCTGTTCATAAAATAGATGCTCAGTACGTAAGAACTGAAATCAATCCTCAGTTTGTTGGTGTCGTTCCTCCTTCTGACGTTATTATTACAACAACTTTTGAAGTTGAGTTTGAGTCGGCATCTGGAACGATCATGGTGGTGATTCCTTACTCAACCATTGAACCAATTAAGCAAAAACTCTCATCAAGTTACCAAACTGATAACGATGTTGTGGATACACTTTGGACTCGTTCAATGCAAGAGCACGTTCAACATGCTCACGCCACAGCTGTTGTGAAGTTAGGTGAAACTGAAATGTCGATTGGAGATCTTATTGGTCTTCAAGTTGGGGACATTATACCTCTCTCTCAGGAAGTGTCAGGAGAGCTTGATTTAGAAATTGAAGATGCAAAAAAATTAAAATGTCTGATCGGAGTCTATAAAGGAAATCGAGCAGTACAAGTCACTCGAAGAAATTCATAAAAGGAAGATAAATATGGCGTCAGCAGAAATGTCAGAAAACAGTAAAGATGCTATTCGTGAATTAGCTGATCAAATTAAAGCGGGTGATGATGCTCTCAATAAGCTTAAGGTTCAAAACTTAGACTTTATTTTAGACATCCCACTTAAAGTGAGTGTTGAACTTGGAAGAGCAAAAGTGATCATTAAAGATTTACTTCAACTTGGACAAGGGTCAGTTTTAGAACTTGATAAGCTTGCGGGTGAACCTTTAGAGGTTTTAGTTAATGGCAAGTTGGTTGCAAGAGGTGAAGTTGTGGTCGTTAACGAGAAATTCGGTATTCGACTTACAGATATCATAAGTCCACTTGAGAGAATTGAATCCCTTAAGTAAGTATTTAGTTTCACGAGTAAACCAGGAAGGATTACTGCTATGATTAGGAAGATTGCAATTATTATTATGATGGCCTTGGTGGCATTAAGTTCAAATGCCGGTGTCAAGGTGACCTCATTAGACCTTAAAACAAATGGTGCCAACGGTTACATTAGTGTTTCCATTGATGGCAGATCCAACGAGCTTCCAGACATCAAAGTTTATGGAAAAACAATTGAAATGACTCTGACTGGTGCAGAAGCCTTTGGTGCCATTTCAAAAAATATCAGAGGGGCGTATCTTTCTGCCAACGTTTTAAACGGTAAGGCGATAGTGAAAGCGACTCTTCCGTACGCTGTAAGAGCTGAGAGTGTAGATCTAGGTTGGAAGAATAAAAATATCGAAATCATTTTTCCACGCGGAACGGTTGCCAATGCAGAAGTACAGACTGATCGTACCGTCATTCAGTCAACTCCCGTAACTCCTAAGCCAGAATTCAAACCAGAGAATAAGATTCTCGCTAAAGTCGAAAATGCAACTCCCAAAGAAGCTTTAAATGAAGAGTATTTAAAAAAGCTTATGAATGAGGATGCTTCAGGTTCTCAGGATACTGTTCGTCGCGAGACTGATGCTCCACCAGTTGAGATTAAAAACGACGAAGTTAAAATCAAGCAATCAGCGATTCAGAAAGTGGAATCAGTTCCTACAATAGAGAAACCTGAAACAAAGGTAAAAAACAATACATTCTCATTTGCTGGTTATGCCGCAAAATTCGGAATCTTTCTTGCACTTGTTCTTGGACTTTTTTATGGCGTGGTTCAATTACTTAAGAAGGGTGTTTTCAATCGTGGAAAACTTGGTTTTTTAAATAATGCTCAAATGATTCAGGTCTTATCGACGACCTATATTGCTCCGAAAAGATCTCTTATGGTTGTTAAGGCCCACAAGCAAATTTTCTTAGTTTCAAATTCTGAAAGTGGAATCCAGTTCCTTTCAGAAATGACCGACACCTCTGGGCTCATAAAAGAGGGTGAGAAGTTTGTGACAGGTACGAACTTTGATCTTAATCTTGGTTCAGCTGAGACGACGACTAATGATATTGCTTTTAAAATTAAAGAAGACATTAACGAGTCAACTCCAGTTCCTGAGGAAAAGGGAATTCAAGGGTTAAGTGCTAAAGATATTGTTAAGTTTTCTGATGAACTAAAGAAAAAAGCTAAAAAACTTAAGCCTATAGAGTTTAACTAAAATGAAGAAATTATCTCGGCCAGCTCTCGCTATCTTTCTTCTGTTATTTTCTGGATTTGCTTTCGGACAACAGGCCAATTTACCTGGTGTTGCGGTTAATTTTGGACAAGGAACAAACCTTGTCGATACATTAGAAGTCTTACTACTTTTTACTATTTTAACTCTTGCTCCGGCGATTGTTATTTTGTGTACTTCATTCACACGGATTGTTGTCGTTCTCTCGTTTATGAGGCAGGCCCTTGGTACTCAAAATATGCCACCCAATCAATTGCTGATTGGATTCGCACTTTTTTTGTCTATTTTTGTCATGATGCCGACGGGAAAATCCATCTATGAAAATACCATTAAGCCTTACCAGGCCAAACAAATTAACGGCACTGAAGCCCTTTCTGGACTAGAGAGAGATCTTCGTGGCTTTATGGAAAAGCATGTAAGGAAAGCGGATATCGGTTTGTTTTATGACGTGACTAATACTGTTGCCCCTCAAGATATTAAGGGTGTTCCTACTCATTTTCTCATTCCAGCTTTTATTATCTCTGAACTTAAGACCGCGTTTCAAATTGGATTTTTACTTTATATACCATTTATTGTTTTAGATATGGTCGTGGCTTCGGTTCTTATGGCAATGGGGATGATGATGCTTCCTCCAATGCTTGTTTCGATGCCTTTTAAACTTTTACTTTTTGTGTTGGTTGATGGGTGGCAGCTGGTAACAGGTGCAATCCTAAGATCATTTAATACCTAAGGAGTTCACTGATGGAAAATGAATTTGCGATTGAGGTAGTCAATCAGGCCATCAGAGTAACATTGATGTTAGCAGCTCCGATGCTTCTAGCAGCTCTTGTTGTGGGTGTTCTGGTTTCCATCTTTCAAGCCGTCACTCAAATTAATGAGCAGACTCTTTCATTCATTCCAAAAATACTTGTGATTATCGTAGCTCTTGTGATCTTCAGTCCGTGGATGATGGAAACGATGGTGACATACACCCAGGATCTCTTCACTAGTATCCCAGAATTAATTAGGCGCTAATGAACGTAACCATCACTGATCAAACTGTCTTCCTGGCCTTTTGGCTGGGCTTTTCTCGCTGGGTAGCGGTTCTTATTCAATTACCAATCTTTGATAATGTCGTGATCCCTAATATTGTAAAGGTTCTTGCTTCCTTTTTAGTGAGCTATGCTTTTTTTCCCTACTTAAAAGGCACACTAGTTGCAGAGGTCAACATGGTGGGAGTGGATAACATCTGGATGCTCACGATGTTCCACACTTGTACCGGTCTAATTATTGGATTTTTGGTTAAAAGTATTATTAGTTTATTTATTGCAACAGGTAGCATTGTGACCCAACAAATTGGATTCAATTCTGTGAGCTATTTTGACCCCACTCAAGGCCAGCAAGTGGGTCCATTTGAACGCCTGATTGAATGGACGATGCTGATTCTGATTTTAACTTCTGGGGCCCTGGTGCCTATGTTTAAAGGAGTGTTTCAGTCATTTATTTCTGTCAATTTCTTAAATGCCGACAAATTGCTCAAATCACCCGAGTATTTTGTGTTATTCTTTAAGTCAGCTTTCAGTGCCTCGATCCTTTTGGCGGGGCCTCTGATATTTGCAAACTTACTCATGAACTTAGTGATGGGAATTGTGGCAAGAACTGTTCCTCAAATGAATGTTCTTATGGTGAGTTTTGTCGTGAATATTGGACTTGGACTGCTTCTCTTCTTAGGAATAGCAGAGGAGTTTTTCACAGTAAGCTTTGATCTTTACGTTGAAAAATTAGGTGAGTGGTATCAGTTTCTCTCACCATAAAGGCATAGGATGGCCGACGAGAACGACGACGAAAAAACGGAAGAGCCCTCCCAGTATAGGATTGATGAGGCCCGTAAGAAAGGTGATGTAGCTTCTTCTAAGGAGCTATCATCTGTACTTCTTCTTTCTGGCTCTATCTTAACTCTCATTCTCTGCGGAGTTTTCATTTTTGAGTGTTTCTCTGAATACATCGACTGGCTTTACCGGCTGGACTTTCGATCCGTTTATACTCAAGAAAAATTTAATGATGTGATTACAAAAACGGCTTGGACACTTGTAAAGTGTGTCGGCCCTTCATTTGGCGCCTCGGTTTGTATCGGGGTTCTTTCTCAGTTTGTGCAAATTGGTTTTCTTTATTCTCCGGAAATTTTGACTGCTGATATTGATCGAATCAATCCCATTAAAGGTTTTGGAAGACTCTTCTCCAAGAAGGCTTTAGTAGAAGCACTTAAAGGTATTTTTAAGTGTACAGTTGTGATTTTGATTACCTATTCGGTTATGAAGAACAATATTGGTTCTTTTCTTGGGTTTCTTCACTCAGATGCTGCTGCCTCACTTTCATTTGGTAAGTACCTGATGGTTAAACTTGCATTCTCTATTCTCTTGGGGCTTGGGGTGATCGCGCTCGCTGACTTTGGTTGGGAGAAGTGGTCCTACCGTCAAAAAATGATGATGAGTAAACAAGAAGCGAAGGAAGAGGCAAAAGAAAAAGATGGTAATCCGGAAGTAAAAAACAAAATTCGTCAGATTCAGCGCCAGATGGCCCAAAAAAGAATGATGGATGATGTAAAGAAAGCAGACGTAATTGTTACAAATCCAACTCATATTAGTGTAGCATTGAAGTATGATGGAGTAACGATGGTGGCCCCATCGGTGACAGCTAAAGGTGCTGATCATTTGGCGTTAAAGATTCGAGAAATTGCCAAAGAAAATGATATACCAATAGTTGAAAACATTATGCTTGCTAGAACTTTATATAAAACGGTGAAAGTGGGACACGGAGTTCCTCGAACACTTTATAAAGCAGTAGCAGAAATTCTTGCTTTCGTTTACAAACTTAAACGTAAACAGAAAGCCTTAAAGTAAAGCTCAGGATGAGCACACGAGGTAAACCATGGATAGGTTTTTAGAGAAGCTCAAAATCTTTTCTCAAAATTCAGAACTAGCAGTCGCACTAGGATTGATCATCATCCTTGGGGTTATGGTTGTTCCATTACCTCCGGTGATTCTGGATTTATTTTTAGCTTTTTCAATTGCAATCTCTATTGCGATTTTATTGATGTCTGTTTATGCGAAAAAGCCTCTCGATTTCTCGACTTTTCCAACCATCCTTTTGATTACGACTCTTTTAAGACTCTCACTTAACGTGGCTTCAACAAGAAATATTCTTCTAAACGGTGCTACCGATGGAACGAAAGCTGCTGGTCACATTATCGAAGCTTTCGGGGAATTTGTTGTTGGTGGTAACTACGCAGTGGGGATTATTATCTTCATGATTTTAGTTGTTATTAACTTTATCGTTATTACAAAGGGTGCTGGTAGGGTAGCTGAAGTCAGTGCACGATTCACTTTAGATGCAATGCCTGGTAAGCAAATGGCGATTGATGCAGATTTAAATGCTGGTCTGATTGATGACAAAGAGGCCAAAAGACGTCGAGCTGAAGTGGCTCAGGAAGCAGATTTTTATGGATCGATGGATGGTGCTTCTAAGTTCGTACGAGGAGATGCGATTGCTGGGATTCTCATTACTGCGATTAACATTGTTGGCGGTATTATTGTAGGTGTGGCCCAACAAGATATGGCCTTCTCAGATGCAGCAAGAACTTTTACTCTCTTAACCGTTGGTGATGGTCTGATTGCTCAGATTCCTGCCCTGATTATTTCAACAGCTGCCGGTATTATTACAACCAGAAACTCAAATTCAGAGGCCCTCGGTAAGCAAGTGAACGAAGAGTTCACGGCACATCCAAAAGCTTTTTACATTACGGCCGGAGCGATTTCATTTTTTGGACTTATTCCAGGATTTCCGGCGCTTCCATTTTTTATGATTGGTGGTCTTATTGGTTACGCTGGATTTAAGATTGAGCAGAATAAGGAACTCGCAAAAGTTGCGGCTTCAACAACGGCTGTTGAAGAAACCAAAGCCAAGAGTGAGACTCTTGAGTCACTTCTTCCTGTGGAACTTGTTCAACTTGAAGTTGGATACGGGATTGTGAACATTGTGGATGCTGAACAGAACGGTGATCTTCTTGAGAGGATCTCTCATATTCGTAAACAATTTGTTCTTGATTGGGGTCTTATTATCCCTTCGGTTAGAATTAAGGACAATCTTGAACTTAAACCTGGTGGGTACTCGATCAAGCTAAAGGGAGTCGAGATCGCCAAGGGTGAATTGATGTCTGATCACTTGATGGCGATGGATCCAGGGACAGTGATTGAGCAAATGGAAGGAATCGAAACGAAAGAGCCTGTCTTTGGTCTTCCTGCTATTTGGATTAATGATGATAAAAAAGACGAAGCTCAATACAATGGCTATACCGTTGTAGATCTTTCTACGATTGTGGCGACTCACTTAACTGAAGTTCTTAAGGCGAATCTTTCTGAACTCTTTGGACGTCAAGAATTAGTTAAAGTTCTCGATACATTTAAAGAAGAAAATCCAAAAGTTGTGACAGACCTTGTTCCGGATATTATGCCACTTGGAACAGTGCTCAAGGTTCTTCAGGGACTCTTACGAGAAGGTGTTTCCGTTAGAGATCTTAGAACAATTCTTGAAACACTTGCTGAATTTGGAACTTCAACAAAAGATGCGGATGCTCTTTGTGAATACGTTCGCCAGGCACTTTATAGAACGATTACTGAAAAAATTAAAGGCTCTCAAGGCGATGTTCCGTTATTTACTCTCGATAGAGTGCTTGAGGAAACTGTCGCTCGCTCAATCATCCAAACGGACCAGGGCTCACAATTAAATCTTGACCCGAAAGTCACCCAGACAATTCTGGCATCACTGAATGAAAAAATTGAAGAAGCGACTTCCCAGGGTGAAAAGATGGTTGTTCTGTGTTCTCCCGTGATTCGTCGTCATTTCAAGCGCTTGACTGAGAAATTCATTCCCAACCTGATGGTCGTTAGTCATAATGAATTAAGTCCGGAAGTTAATATTAGATCTCTTGGTACAGTGAGGCTGTAATTAAATGTTTGTTAAGAAATTCGAAGCAGACACATTAGAAGAAGCGCTTAAAGCGGTCAAAGTTGAACTTGGGCCTGATGCGATTATTTTAAAAACAGTAACTAATAATGGGATTAAAGGTGCTTTTAAGAAAAAGCGCATCGAGATCACGGCCGCAATCTCAGAGAAGAGTTTTGAGAAGAAGGCAAAGGTGGATAAAGTCTTGAACACAGATCAAAAAGAAGCTTTTTACCAAAAACCTGCAAACGTCATCAAAGAGACAATTACAAAATATAATGGTCCTGAAACGACTTCAGGCTCAGGCTCAGGCTATGGATCAATGGGATTAAACAAAGTTGTTAATACTATTGCGAAGGGATCGGCAGGGCTCTCTGATATCACGAACAAAACCTCAGCGATGATAAAAAATAGTCTTGATGATTTTTTAACCGATGGAGATGAGTCTGCTTTTGATATCGATTCAGCAGATGAAACACCAATAAAAAAATCTTCGAGTCGTGGTAAATATTCTGAACCACCAGCTCAAGAAATGCCAGCTCCTGCCCAGAGAGTAAAGCAAGTCGCTCGAGCGGTTGTAGAGGATAGTGTTGAAATCTCGCAGGGATCTCAACGAGACCAGCGTCCTCAAACCCAAGCACCCCAGACAGGGGTCGTGAGCCGTGAAGCTTATAGTGAATTAAAGCAAGAACTCCGTACCACCCAACATAAAATGGAACTTCTTGAGCAAAAGATTTTAGAACTAAGCCAGAACTATCAATTCAATCAGAAGCATTTAAATGAAGCGAAGGGCATTTTTCAACTTCGAACGACTCTCAGGACACTTGACGTCGATGAGGCCCATATTATGGAGCTTATCAAAAAAGCGAACTATGAGTTATCAAAAGAGGATCTCGAAAATCCAGATGTGATTTTTGAATTCGCTCTACAAGAGATGGCAAGCACCATCAATACGGCCATTCCACTTTTTGCAAAAATTGAAAATGGAGACCCTGTCGTAACAGTGCTGCTTTCTGAAGCAGCATCAGGACAGTCAACCATGGGAACAAAAATTGCTGTTCTTAAAAAAGATGTTGTACTTGTTCAATTCTCTCAGGATGCGCAGAACAATGCTTCGACCGATTTTGCAGCTCAGGTTTTTGGGATAAAGATCGAAAAAGTACAAAATTTTTCTGAAGTGGTCGGACTTTGCCGAAAAGCCATTGAAGGCGGCAAATCTGTCCTCGTGGATGTGCGGCTAAACAATAAGTCTACGGATGAAACAAAAAAATTCATTGAGACTCTTAAACGTGGTTTTCAGCACGTAGAAGTCCTATGCACACTTTCTGCAATTCATTCAGAACTTTATAATCGAAAAATAATTGCCCGTTACAAAGATATTGCTGACGGTGTTATCATTTCTCATGTGGATCTCTGTATGAATTTTGGAGCTCTTTTCAACGTTCATAAGTCCCAGAATAAGCTCCCTTTGAAATTCTTTGGAACTGGACCAGTGGTCCCCGATGATATCGAAGGAGCAACAGCTGAAAGATTGATGGCCGGTCTCTTTCAGTTTTAAAAAAAATCTTCTGTTTTTTTAGTGATCAGACAGGATGTCAGATCAAAATCAGAAGAAACTTGGTGCAAGAAACAGGAGGTTTATGCACAAGACAAGCGAATGGTTGCAGTCGTTCAGCTCAATCCGTAATGAATCAAAAATTCCTGAATTAATTCGTGAGAACGCATTCTCATGTACTAAGATTTCAATAACAGGTGGAAAGGGTGGAGTCGGAAAAACTTCGATTGCTCTGAAAACAGCTCAAGAATTTGCTTCAGCCGGATTTAAGACATTACTGATTGATTGTGATTCTAATCTTTCAAATACAGCAATTAAATTAGGTCTTCCATTAGAGAATAAGTTTGAAAAAATCTTATCAGGCGAGATGAATTTCGATGAGTGTCTCATCCGTCGTGGAAACTTTCATCTACTTCCTGCATGCAATGGCTCTGTGGAATTATTTGAATCTAAATTAAATTTTGATGAAGTGATTATTGATATCATCACTTCACATGAGCACGAATACGATTACATTCTTCTTGATTGTCCTGCGGGAGTCGCTAGAGAAGCCCTTACTTTAAATGCTTATTGTGATCACAGATGGATTGTGGTGACTCCAGATAAATCTTCAATCACTGATTCTTATTCGCTCGTAAAACTTTTATCTCAGCGTTTTGGAATCAAAGAAAATCACCTCCTCGTGAATATGTATCAGAATGAAAAACAATTTCAAAAAGTCGTCTCAACCTTGAGCGAAACCATCGAGAATTTCCTTGGAGCGAGAACTATGATCCTCGGAGGTATTCAAAAGTACGATGTATCAGCTGAAGGGTTTGATACTTTTTTCCTCTCTGAAGGCAAAAATGAATTTCACCGGAACTTCGTTAAACTTTTATTAGGGTTCACCGAAAAAGTAGGTGGACCACTGATCGCTCAAAAAAAGAGCGTAAGTCAGATGGCCTACGAACACGACGTTCACTAAACGGTAAAAAGCAGGGAGAGCTCAAAAATGTCATCACTTACGGCCAAACTTAAAAATTTAAAAGACTACCGCTCAACAGTTGATCCAAAAGTTAAAGACGAGATCATCCTTGAGTACGCTCCCCTTGTTCGTTACATTGCTCAAAAAATTGCTTCAAGACTTCCACCGAATATTGAACTAGATGACATGATTTCATGCGGTGTGATCGGTCTTATGGATGCGATTGAAAAATTTGATCCATCTCGTGATAACAAATTCAAAACTTATGCAGAATTCCGTATCAGAGGAGCGATTCTTGATGAACTTCGCTCGCAAGACTGGGTTCCTCGTTCAGTTCGTGAAAAAGCAAAAGTTGTTGAAAAAGCTTATGCCCAACTAGAAAAAGATTTTGGTCGTCCAGCAACAGATGAAGAGATGTGCGAGCATCTTCAGTGCTCAATGGATGAATTCCATGAGCTTATTAATAAATCAAAATCAGTGTCGCTCATGAATATTGACGATGCAGCGACTATGAGTAAGGGCGATAAAAAACTCATGGTGTCTCTTATGGAGACATCAAGAGGTGCCAACCCACAAACTGCTGTCGGTTATAAACGCGCCCAAGAAATCATTAAAGACGGAATCAAAACTCTTCCAGAAAAACAGCGTTTAGTTCTCTCACTTTATTATTTTGAAGATCTAAACCTAAAAGAAATTGGCCAGGTACTAGACGTTACTGAGTCTCGGGTTTCACAGCTTCACACTCAAGCGATTCTAAAACTTAAGGCAAAACTTCGTAATCAATTTGAATCCTATGAGGATTTGGCGAGCTAAGATAAACTTTCCAATCCAAAAATAAAAAAAGCCCGAGTTTTTAGCTCGGGCTTTTTTTATTTTAATGCAGGACTATCCAATCCATTCATTTATGTCGGACAATTAACTATTGGAAAAGACTTTCAAAGGGTGACTTCAATGGATTGGAAAAAAACCTTTAATCGCGGACAGTGGGTCATACACAGCATTTTTATCATTGCTGTGGTGATTGGGATTAGTTCGACAATTTTTGCACTACGCTTAAATCATCTACAAAGCACAGAGGAGGAGCGAGGATTAAAAATTAATTCTCTTATCCACCACCTGAAAAAAGATATGAGCTTTGAAAAGATTGGTAAGCTCCTCTCTTGGGCAGAGTCTGATAAGGCGAATGATAAAATCCGAGAACTTTCTCAGAAAATTGCAGAAACAGAAGAGTTACTAGAGATTAAGGCCTCCGAGAGCTTATCTCTCGGAATGCGTACTTTTAATCGATTGATTAACAACACTTCTGGCATGTCAGACCCTTCTGATGCACTGAAAGTTCTTAATTCCAAGGTCAATGGTCTACACGAAGTTGCAGAAACAAAAAAATATATAAATGTAGAGCTCATTTCAGAAAGAATGAAAGAAAGACTTGATCAGTTGAATTCGAAAAATGTTGGTCATTCAATCCAGGTTAGCTATCTACGTTCTGATATAAAAAGATTAGAGCAACTTGTCTCCACATCAACACTTAAAGATGCTGAAAAAGACGCTTTAAAAGATCGATTAATTTCAATGAGTAATGAAATTGAATTACTTTCTAATCTAAACTCTCAATCTCGAGATCTTAAATCTCATGTCACTCAGGCGTCTCTTGCTCTGTCTCAGTGGATGATTGATGTCGATAAGAAGGCGAATGATCTTCAGGGCATGCGATTTGAAAAGCAAAATCAACTTGTTCTCATGTTGGCCGGAATGGTGGCATTTATGGTCCTTTCCTGGATAGGACTTGCTTATCTTTTTAGATGGCAAAAATCTCGAATGAGTGAACAAGTCGAAATGGAAGTCAAAAGTGTTATTGAAAAAGGAATCATGGGAGATCAGCGATTCATGATGGATCAATACTCTGATTTAACCCGCACAGATATTATTCGCCTACTGGATGAACTTAAATTGAAATTAAACTTAGGTTCAATGCTGCATACGGGATTACCATTTGCGGGTTGCTTGATAGACACCAATTTCAAACTAACTTGGCACAATCATCTTTTCTTAGAACAGTTTTATCTTTCAGAAGAAGAGGTCACTTCAGATGCTTTTAATTGGGATTACTTGCGAGATTATTTAAATCTTGATGAGGATCCAGTTTATCAAGCCCTCGTGAATAAGATCGCTGGGATTTACCCCGTGAAAATTAAACAAGATGAATTTGCTCCCTCTCAGCCTTATGAAATGTATATCACGCCCATTAACGTCAATAGAGAAGATCGGGTGATGGTTTTCTTCTATCCTCTTGTTTCAGTTAAAGAAGCGATTGAGGAACAGGTTAATCTTTCAAGAAATACTCTTGGACGTTTTGTTCAAAACTGGAATTCTGAAACATTAAACGAAGATATGATCCGCTTATTAGAGAAAGATTTTAAAAATAATAATCTCGATGATCTTTATGAAGAACTCACAAAGTTGTTTGGACGAGTCAATGGTGAGAAGTCTGAATGCTTACAGTCAATTAATTTTCTTGAAAAAGAGAATCACCTTCTTAAGTCTACGGTTTCAGAGATGAGATCAGTGCAAGAAGAGAAGAAAGAAATCATCAGACAAGAATTTCAACTGGCCAATGAACTTAGAGACACTTTCATCGGTTCTGTTGAAAGAGTCGAAACATTACTTTATATCAATAGAACAGTTCTGCAGCAGAATGATGATTTAAGAACTGAAGCGCAAAAGATGCAAAGCATCTCCAATGAAGTCACAAAGAAAGTGAAAGAAACTCAGGAGATCATGTCTCAGCTTGATAGTGTTAAAACTGACTATAAAAAATTAAAACTAGAGCTTCTTGAAGTTAAGGCGAAATTAATCTCGATAAATAATTCTCTATTCGCTCAGCTTCCTCCTTTTGATGAAACTCAGCAAAAACTGGCCAATCGCTATAAGGATGAACTCGCGAGACTTGATTTTAATGTCACAACTTTTGATAAGAAGTTATCTCAGCTTGATGTTCTTCTTGTGAAGCTCCATATGATGCATGAAAAATCTCCTGTAGAGCAGACGAATTTTAATTTTTTAACATCTCAGAAAGATCATGAAATGAAGGAAGTCATCCTCAATATTCAAAAAGGTCAGGCCTTAGAAGAAACCAAGATTGTTGAAAATTTTAAATGTCTTCACATCCTCATGAAAAAAGATTTAAATAAAATTCATGAGGCGCAAGAGATCTCACGTGAATCTCTCGAGAATTTTCTCTCTTAATGAAAATCTACAAATCGCTAGTTAAGAAATTCTTCTCCCAGGAGACATCCCTGGGAGAATTTCTTATGAAATTGACTCCATTAACTCCTAAAGAATTAGGAGATGTCGCTCACAAAGGTGGTGTCTGGATTCAGAGGAAAGGAAAGGGGAAAATTCTTAGAGCGAGAGTTTTAAACGGCCCTGTTCATCCTGAAGATATCATCCAGGTTTTTTATGATCCAAAGGTTTTAAAGCTTTCAGAGCTCAAAAACTTAGAACCCATTTATGAATCTAAGCATTATGGTGTCTGGGTAAAGCCAGCAGGTGTTGTCCCTCAGGGGTCTCAAACAAGTGATCACGCTTCTCTTCTAAGGTATGTTGAAAAATTCAAGAAACAAGAGGTCTATCTTGTTCATCGCCTAGATAGAGAAACGACTGGTTTAATGATTATTGCTTATCATTCAAAAGCGGCAGCACTTCTAAGTGATCTTTTTCAAAAAAATCAAATTCATAAAGAATATGAGACAATCGTTCGCGGAGAGCTTACCACTGGTTTAAAAGAGACGATTAAGGCTTCACTTGACGATAAAGAGGCAATCACACATTTTGAGGTGATCGAGTCGAGCAAGAATGAATCTCTTCTTCACGTGACGATTGAGACGGGACGCCTCCATCAAATTAGGCGCCACCTGGATTTTATCGGTTACCCCATCCTGGGGGATCCAAAATACGGAAAAGGGAACAAGAACAGGGATGGCCTAAAGCTCATCGCTTCAAAGCTTCGTTTTGAAGATCCTTGGCTAGATAAATTGGTTGTCTTCAGTCTTCCTGCGGAGTGGGCCCTTAAAATTAAAGCCAAGTAGCTGAAAAGACATATTCTGTCACACATCTTTTCTGTAAATTTTACCTAGTCTCTTAATATTCAATGAACTAAATTCCAAACCTGAATACCATGTCGCTACGCATTATTAGGAGATTTGTATGCTTAAGCCCCAGTGGTTATTAATGGTTTCCCTTTTCTCATACTCAGCTTTTGCTGACGTAAGTTTTGAGGAAAAGAAAAATCGAGTTGAGTATCTCGAAGAGCTAAGTGGTCAAGCTATCTCGATGAATATTGAGGCCTACAGACGCGAGCTCAACTATGAAAGAAGCAATATACCACTTGATAAGCGTGCTGAAATGGAGGCGAGTCTTTTGGCCGAGAAAATTACAGTTCAGGTTCAAAAGGCAATTGAAGCAGCAATGGTTGATAAAGGCTTTGAAGAAGCAGCCGAAGAAGTTAAAGCGGCCATTGAAAAAGATTTAGAACTCGTCGCCCCTGAACTTAGAGAAGAATTAAGAGCGATTTCATTAGAAACAATTGATCACTATAACAGAGGGGTTAATCGCCCAGTAACTGACCTCGTAGGTTTAGAAGATGCCATGCTTAAAGGTGTCCAAGACAGATCAAATTATTTGAATGTTGAAGGTGAACATAAGGAACTCGTATCAAAACTCGAGTCTTTAACGAGTCCTGTGGTTAATCTACAACCAACAGAATATGGATCGAAGGAAGAACTAATCGAGTCTTTAGTTTCTGAGCTTGAAAATTCTCGCTGGGTTTCAACATCAAATTTAACAATTAGAACAGATGAAATAACAAAGGTTGATTCAAGAGTCAGTCTTCAGTTGAAGGTTGAGTTCTTGGGAGTCGCAGTTGAAGCAGGTCCAACAATCGCCTTTACAAGAGTATTCAAAACGAATGCTACAATCATGGCCGAAGGACTATCGCCAGCACTCCTTTCTGATGGAAACTTTGATTTTGTTAAAAGAGATAAGCTAGGCCGAGCGATCAAAGATAACGGAAAATTTAAAAAGCGCTTCTTTTCATTTGCCTGTGACGCCTCTCTAGACTTTAACTCAGACTATGCTGGTTCTGGTGGATTTTCTGTCGCTGGAATGGGAGGCGGGGCTTCTGTTACGAAGACCATTTCTCAAACGGTTAATTTAAGTTCAAGAAGAGTTGAAGTTCCTGAGTACATCGATGGAAAATCAGCGACAATAAAGTTTTTGAGCCAAATTTGTCATAATGATTTTTTAAGAGCAAAAGCAACAAGTGCATTGACGATTGCGGACTCGCTAAATGTGATGATGAAAAACGTTGTTTCAGGACTAAGGTTTTCACACCCGAAAACAAAATGTGCAGTCGATACTCATTGTTATAACTGGTTTAATAATGAAGTTATATCGCTCGCCCGAATTAAAAACTTCCCAAGATGTGTTGAAGAGAGAAGAGAGAAGTATCGATCTTGTACACTTCGTGGCCTACAAGGGCAGAACTGTGCAGTGTTTGATTCTAAAGGTAAACAAGTTTCGGATGGTTTCTTTGAGTTTACTTGCGACGCTGGTCTAAAGTGTGTAAAGGTTCAGCAAGAGGGTTGGTTTAGAAACTGGGAACTCTACCAGTATGCGAAGGGAAGATGTATGCCAATTAATCCAAAAACGTATAAAAGCCCAATCTAAAAGATTAATTCATAAGCTCCAGTAGAAGTTGATCTACTTCTACTGCGAGTTCTTTTTTTGATCCCTGGTTCTTAATGATAAAATTGGCCTTAGATCGCTTCACTTCAATATCCATCTGCTCATCAAGGATTTTTTTTGCCAACTCCATTGAGCATTGATCCCTTTCGATCACTCTTTGGATTTGAGTCTCTCTAGGCGCATAAACAACAACAACAAGATCCACTTTGGAGTCAATTCCTCTCTCAAATAGAAGTGGAACATCATAGATATAGAAATCCTGCTGAGGCAGAGAGAGAGCTTCTTTTAAGAAAGCTTCCTTAAGGTTTGGGTAGATAAAGTCCTCGATCTTCTTTTTAATTTCAGGGGATTTGAAAAATAATTCTCTTAATGTTTTAAAATTAATCCCTTCATCAGAGTAAGCCTCTGGGATGTTTCTTTTGACGAAATCTACGGCCTCCAGGGTCTGGTAAATCCCTTTCACAAGCTTGTCGGCGTCAATGATTTTAAATCCTTTAGAACGAAGGATTTCTGTGACACTACTTTTCCCCGTCGCAATTCCTCCTGTGATGGCAATGACTGGTTTATCTAATTGATAAAGTCTTTTTTCTGGCGTTAATTTTACAAACATTGATTTAAGCTTATTCATTTCTTTTTCACCTTAACCCAAAGTTCCTCTAATTCCTCTTGAGGCATTTCTTCAAGTGTTTTTCCACTTGCTTTCACGAGATCTTCGACTCCATTAAAGCGATGAATGAATTTTTTATTGGCATTTCGAAGACACTCTTCAGGGTTTAAGTTTAGGTGCCTTGCTAGTTGGGCCACACTGAAAAGAAGATCGCCAATTTCTTCTTGAACTCGCTCTTTATTAAATTGTCCCCCAGGAGGAAGTTCTTCCTTCACTTCTTGCCACTCCTCCTCAACTTTCATAACGACCTGTTGGTAATCGGCCCAATCAAAATTTACACTGGTTGATTTCTTTCCAATCTTGAAAGAAGACTCTAGTGCTGGTGCGTGAAGATACTTTTCATTTATGGAGTATTTTTTTTCACCTTTTTCTTCGATCTTGATCTTCTGCCAATTCTCTAACACTTGTTCTGAGGTGAGTGTTAAATCCTGGTTTTTAAAAACGTGAGGGTGTCTTCGGACGAGTTTATCTGCAAGAACTTTTGCCGATGACTCTAGTGAAAATAGTTTCTTTTCATCACCCATAGAAGTGTGAAGAAGAACTTGAAAAAGAACGTCTCCAATTTCTTCTTCCATAAGTTTTGGATCATCTTTTTCAACAGCTTCGACAAACTCATAGGCTTCCTCAATGAGGTACTTTAATAAACTTTCATGGGTCTGTTCTAAATCCCAGGGACAGCCGGTCTTTGGGTGCCTAAGTGCTTTAACGACTTCGATACATCTTTCTAGTTCCGGATAAGACATAGGTAACCTCTTGTTCTTGCGCTAGATTCCTATAAAGGATAACATGACCTTTATGAAGAAACACCCCTTCCTCATGGTGGAGTACCATTCCTCCGTTAAATTACTGCCTTCTGAACAGCGTCAGTTGAAGAAATGGCTCGATTACGCCTCTCCCGTCGTCCTTGAGCTTTTGAAGCAAAAAATAATTCCTGCTAAGGATATCGAATCGATTCAAGTTTCCTTATTGATATGTGGAGAGCAAAAAATCAGAAAACTCAATAGAGATTTTCGCCATAAAGATAAGGTGACTGATGTCTTATCTTTTCCAAGTCATGAGGATCTAAGAAAGACGAAAGTTACAGAGAATAATCTATTCCTTGGAGATCTCGCTATCTGCCATCAAAAAGTGAGGCAGCAAGCAAAACAATTTAATATTTCCTATATGGACGAATTTATCCATCTCTTCTTTCACGGTCTCATTCATTTAATGGGATACGATCATGAAATTTCGGAAGAGGAAGAAAGAGTGATGCAATTATGGGAAAAATTGGCCCTAGATAACTTCAGTAAGAAAAAAAAAGGGGCCTGATAAAGGCCCCAAATCTTTTAGTTTCTTGTAGATCTTTTTTTCGTAGCAGCTTTAGAAAGTGCCGCTTTAAGATTCAAGCGTCCACCAGTCACGATCTTGCCTTTAAATTCTGGAATAATTGTTACAGAATCCATAAGAACTTTCTTAATCGTCATGTTTTTAAGATTTGGATAATAACCCATAACCATTGCCACGACTCCTGAAGCATTCGGTGCTGCCATAGAGGTACCAGACGCCATCGAATAACGGTTTCCATTAATCGTTGAGTAGATGTTTGAGCCAGGAGAACCAACATCAACTGTCGATGGGCCAATATTAGAAAAAGAGGAAAGACCACCATTAGAAGCTGTAGAAGCAATCACTAATAGGTTCTCACTATCAAAAGAAGCAGGGAATTTTCGATCTACATCGTTATTATGCCAGCTAAAAGGACCAGATGAATCGTTACCTGCAGAAGCAACAACAATAACACCCTTTTTAGAAATTTGGTTTATTGTATCACGAACCACCATTCCACCTTCATTCACTTTTTTTCCAAATGAACAGTTGATAACTTTAGCTCCATTGTTAGCAGCATAAAGAAAAGCCTCAACAATATCAGAATCTAATTCATCGGCATTATCAGGGACAGTTCTAATCGCCATAATCTTTACGTTGTTAGCAACTCCTGCAATTCCAACACCGTTATTTTGAGTCGCTGCGATTGTTCCGGCCACGTGGGTCCCGTGCCAGTGTGAGGCCATTGTATTCATTGTCGCGCGGCCTTGAGCATCTCTCACAAGGGTATTTAGACCGTGAATATCATCGATATATCCGTTATTATCGTCATCAATCCCATTACCAAGAATTTCTTTCTCGTTTGACCACATGATATCTTTAAGATCTTCATGGTTATGGTCTACACCTGTATCAACAACAGCGACGATAATTTCTTTTACTTCAGTTGAAGGGAGAGAATCATAGGCACCAGAGACATCTAGCCCGGCCTTTGAATTAAATGCCCAAAGTTTTCCAGCTTCCGGATCATTGAAAGAGGAAGAAAAATCGAAGTTTTGAAGTCTTTTTACTAAAAGTCCTGCCTCATCCAGAATTTCGTGCTTAGGCATCATCGCCTTTCCAGCAAAATAATCTTTTTGAACATATTCAACACTGCCTGATTCATTAAGATCACCGGCGAGCTGATCTGCACTTGTTGTTTTAACTAGATAGAGATTTCCGAATAGCTTTTTAGAGCTCTTAATAAGAGGAGATTGTATTAATGACTCACCTTGCTTCATTTTTACGAAAAGATGATTGGGGTGATAGCGAAGGCCAGAAGCCTCTACCGTGCCAAAAAGACCCATAAAACCAATTAAAATTCCAGTACTTAGCTTTTTCATCGAGGTTTATCCTTTAATGGAGTAAAACGTTCGGCCGAATCCTATACCCTCAAAAAGCTAAGATCAAACAAAAATATCGGTCATTTGAAGAGTTTACATTTGAGCTGAATGAAGACACGGACCCTGTAAGTTTTGCACAAGGCATTAAGTGGATGGACTTGCCCTGATACAATGCGGCAATGATCCCTTAGGTATTTTTGCGATAATGGATGTAAATAGATTGTTTCACGAAGGATATCTAGTGCTTAGGAATGTTAAAAAACTCACAATTCTTGGACTCACCCTAGTAGGGGCTAATTCATTTTGTGCTTCCGAAATTATTGATGGGCATCTGGGCGCCCTTAGTAATCAAGCATCCCAACAAGTTGGTAACGTTCCAGGGAATCGCTATAACGCAGATTTCGAATTTAAATACCACAGAAGCACTAACTCCAGTTACAGACGAGAGCTCGAGAGAAAGTTCCACGTTGCCGCTCTTATGAATGATCAAAATCTGACTATGTTTTCTGTGCAAGAGGCCTATGTTGGTGGAAATTTAAGTTCTAAAGACCACCTAAGATTTGGAAGACAAATTCTCTCCTGGTCTGATGTTGATAAGATGTGGGGATTTGGAAAATTAAATAATCGTAGAAATTTTGATTATTTCACACCAGGTCAAGAAGGGCTTCATGGTCTTCTTTACGAAAGAAAATCCTCCAATGGAATGAGGTACAAAAGCTTTCTTTCTGGTCTCTATATACCAGAGATGAATCCGGGTCTTGATATCGATAAGAAGAATCAAACCATCACTTCAAGGCACCCTTGGTCAGATGCTCCTGCTCAAACAGCTCAAGTTGAAGGTACTTTGATGGATGTGAAATACGACGTCCAATACCCAAGTATTTCAGATGTTATTTTTCGTTATTCTGTAGGTGCAAATATTGGTTGGGAAAATAAAAACTGGGTTTTTGATAACTTTTATATGAGAAAGCCCGAGAACTCGATCACTCCCAACGTTGAAGTGAATGTTGATTTCGTTCAAAGAACAGTGAATGCTCAGATTGATCCAAGATTTTATTACCACGACGTTTATGGCTCATCACTTAAATATCGTAATCATGATGTTGAAATGTATGTCTCTGGAATGGCCATTCGTCCCAATGAATACCCAGATGTTGATGAAAGAGTAAGATATACCGAAATTAAAAATAAAAAGCGTCGCGAAGATTATGTTGGGGGAGGGATCTCCCGTTCGAATGATCTTTATACGATTGCTTTTAACTATGTTGCTAGACTTTCTCCATTTGACAGAAATAAAGATGAATTGACCCAAGATCCTCGCTGGAATCAGGCGTTAAACTTACTTGGACAAAGAAACTTTGGCCGTCACTACAGCCTTTCTGCAGATCTAAAGTATGACATGTTAACGACAGATAGACTTTTGATGTTTCGTGGAAACTATAAAGTCTCAAAAGAATTGCTGATGAATGTTGGTATGAATATGATAGGGACCCCAACAAATGGGAAATCCTATTGGTCTCCCTATACTAATAACGATGCGATATACGGCGGGTTAAGATATGTATTCTAAGCTAAAAAATCTTTTTTTATTCCTCGTTTTTGGTCTCACTCTAGCAGGGTGCGGAGATCTCATGGGGAGCAAGGTTGTTAAAAGAGGACTAGATGGAGCACAATTCTCTGTGGACTGCGCTCTTGATGTAGGGAAGTTTTCACTGATTTTAGAGGAGAATATAAGCTCTCAAATCAGATGTTTAGGTGAAAACTTAAATCTTTTTGTAAAAGTCGTGAAATCAGAAAAGCCTGGTTACTTATCCCGTATTCAGCTTGAAAAATACCTCGCAGAATTCCGTCCCGATGTAAAACCTGAAATGATTAGAGGATTAAAATCCGTTTTTGATATCGGACATTTGATCACTGGAGAGGATCCGGATTTTATCTCAAAGCAAACAATTGATAAAGTGATTAACTTCGCTTTAATTTTCAATCAGGAAGCGGCCCTGAATTTTGGTCCTATTTTCCAAAATGAATCACCCGTTACCTATGCGCTTCATCAAAACCATAGAGATAGAGTTTCGGGAGCGAACAAGGCGATCATTCAAGCCTTGAGAATGATCTTTAATCCCGATCGACGTGGAGAAGTGCATAAATTAAATATCATTCGTCTATTAGAAAGTTTTTCAACTGAAGAAACTAGAGAGGGTATAGAGTCGGCGAAAAAAGTTCTCTTCCTGAAGAAAGTTCTATTCGGAGGAGAAAGCGAAGTGATCACTCATTCTGAGTTAGAGAAATTAATTCTTAACTTTGATCATATGCTTCTAATTAGTCTCGATATTGTTAGATATAAATACATTATTTTAAAGCAAGAATCGATTCTTCAACTTCTTAAAAGAGATATTAACGATCTCTACGATATGATCACTCAAGGACCTCTCAATAATAGAGATACGGAACTATTATTCACAGTTCAAGAGGCGATAGATGCTGCCAAGGTCTTTATTGAAAAAGATAAGTTTGATATTGATAAGTATAAAAATTTAATCTCAGAAGTTAAAAAAATTGTCATGAGAGGGAATACCTCTGATGTCAGAGGTATTGAACTTAAAAATTTATTTGTTCATGCGAAGTCGCTTTTGCAAACAGGAACAGTTTTTCACCGGATCTATGATAAATTTAAGGCACAGCTTGATAGCACTAGACCAGTCGAGGAAACAATTGACTTCGATGAATACCGTCATACCTATCCTGAACATCAGGCCGAACTAGATCAATTTGAACGAATTACTAAAAAGTATCGATTCATGAGAGGAGAATTTTTATCTCCTTACTATGTCGTTGGTTCAAAGAGAAATGCCGATGCGATCGTTGAAATTGCGATGCTCGAATACGTCATAAAACTAGTGTTTCAAACTTATGGATCTCCAAGCCCAAACAATGACGCTGTCGGCGGGTTTTCGATTGATAAAGAGCAAATGAGAAAAGTGCTTAAGAAGTTTGAAAACGAACTGATTGATCTAGATCTCGTGATACCAGGGAGACTCATTACGACTGCCGATAACATCTCATTACTTGGGACTTTGTTTCAATACCAGTCTGATAAAAATAAAGTGATGGATGTTAATGAGGCAACTGAGTTTGGAGTGAGCCTTATTGGATCGATCAGCATTTCTGATGATCTTTTTGACTACTTTAAAAGCCAAAAGTGTACACAGGATAAGTTTGATCGCTTTGACCCAGCTTGTGTGAGAGCAAATTTCTGGAAAGGTTTCTGTACATACTATAAGAGCTATTACCCATTAATGTTCCAGTCTATGAATGCTCCAAAAAAATGTGAAGATTTTCAGCCTAGCGCTGAAAATATGCTCTTCTTAGATAAATCCATTTCTGCTGCCCGAACTTGTAACTTCTATACGGATGGCAATAAAGAAGAGATCCATTACTCAACTGGCGATATGATGTCTATTGTTTTAGCGCTCATGCACGCAGAAACAACTGTATTACGATGGGATGTGAATAATAATAACATCATGGACCCAGATGAAGTGGATAAGGCCTATGAAATTTATTCTCCGGCCTTAGATGGTTTCTTAGAGGGTAAGAGCGGAATTATTAAAAAATTGAAAAAGCAAATATTTCAATACCTCATTAAATATGAGCAAATTCCTGATGAAAAAGATTTTGGTAGCCTTTGGAAATTTGTAAAATTCCTCCTTAGTTTTAAGAAAGAATCTCCTGCGACGAGAAAGACTATTGTCTCAGTTCTTAATGTGATTGGAGAGCAGAATAAGAAAATGCCTGATGCTGATGAGTTTGACTGTAACCTTTTAAGGGATCCAGAGAGTATTCCTCGAGAAATGATGGAAGATGTTTCAGCTAATCCACTTGCCATCTCGAAGGTAGGATCAAAAGTTATGATACTTGAAGCGGACTCTGGAAATGAATTTAATGCCATCATGGCAAAGGCTGCAGTTGTTAAATCTTATTCTAAAGAGGATAAGGAACTTTTGAGAAGTGAACTTAGTCTTCTCACTGAAGATGTTGAATCGAAAAGAGTGGCAACAATTCAACAAATTAAGCAGACGAACCTGAAAAATCTTTTTATTTATATCTCAGGTAATAATTCTCTATCACTAGGCCTTGATGAGATCGCTTTGGCCATCTCAGTTGCACTAAATGAGTAATAATTTGTCGTAGGGAGTCCTAAAACTCCCTACTATTTCTTTTCAAAGTTTACTTCCATTTGTTAAAGTGACGTCTCCAAAGGTAAATTATGGATGACTCACTGTTTCTAAAATTGTCAGATTTCAAATCCCTTTTCGCCGAAGTTAAGTCCTCTCTTGAAACAATACGGAGGTCGCTTTGACGTCGATCGAAAGCAGAATCGACTCAAAGAAATTTCTGAACTAGAGGCCCTGGACGGTTTTTGGAATGACTCAGCTAATGCCACTAAAATTCAAAAAGAACGCTCCCTCATAGAAGAAGTTCTTAAGCTCTATGGTAGTGTCAAAACACTTTCCGATGATTTTGAAGTCCTTTGTGAAATGAGTGATGCTGGTGACGAAGCCTCTGCTCGTGAGGCATTAGAGCTTTTTCCAAAGCTTCAAGCAGCTTTAATCGAAGCAGAAAAGAAAGCGCTTCTTTCCGGTGAGACGGATCCCAATAATGCGATAGTGACTATTAATGCAGGAGCTGGTGGAACTGAGTCCTGTGACTGGGCCGGAATGCTTCTTCGTATGATTCAGCGTTGGTGTGAGTCAAAGGGTTTTAAGGCAAGTGTTATGGATTTCCAATACGGGGACTCGGCAGGAATAAAATCCGCCACTCTTTTAGTCCAAGGAAACTATGCCTACGGTCTATTAAAATCTGAATCAGGTGTTCATCGTCTTGTCCGAATATCACCCTTTGATTCAAATGCGAGAAGACATACTTCATTTGCCTCCATTTTTGTGAGTGCTGAAGTCGATGATACGATTGAGATAGAAGTCCTTGATAAAGATCTTCGTGTCGATGTCTACCGCTCTGGTGGGGCAGGAGGTCAGTCCGTAAACACAGCTGACTCAGCAGTCAGATTAACCCACTTACCAACAGGATTAGTTGTCGCTTGTCAGAATGAACGGTCTCAAATTCAAAACCGTGCCATGGCGATGAAAATACTTAAGTCTAGACTTTATGATTTAGAGTTAAAAAAACGGCAAGAAGCTCTGGATAAAATTGAAGCAGGGAAAAAAGAGATTGCTTGGGGATCACAAATTAGATCCTATGTTCTGCACCCTTACAAATTGGTGAAGGACCATAGAACAGGTTCCACTTCCTCTCAAGCCGAGACTGTTCTTGACGGAGACTTAGATGATTTTATGAAAGCTTTCCTCCAATGGAAATCCCTTGGTGGAGAGGTACAAGATACAGGAATGGATGAACTATGAATGATAATAACTTAACGAGCTCGGGGAAAATTATGAAAGACAAGCACATTAGACGGTGGACAGAACAGTTTTCTGAACAAATGGAAGTTCGTCTAGATAAACGAAAAAAACTTGAAGAGATGGGATCAAATCCCTACAAAAATGGGCTCAAACCAAATACTTCGTTTGAGTATCTTGTAAAAAAATATAGTCCTTTAACAAAGGAAGAAATTGGAGAAACTCCTCGCTACCATATAGCAGCAAGAGTCTTAATGGTTCGAGATTTTGGGAAAGCTGCTTTTCTTCAATGTGATGATGGCTCTGAAAGATTTCAGTTGTATGTAAATAAGCAAGTGACTTCTGAAAAAGGCTTCGCTGAATATAAACTCATTGATTATGGTGACATCATTTATGCAGAAGGCGATGTGTTCAAAACCATGAAAGGTGAACTTGCTCTTAATGCAAGAGAACTCACAATCGTTACTAAGTCTATTCGTCCTCTACCAGAAAAGTTTCATGGATTAACTGATCAGGAACTTAAGTATCGTATGCGATATGTAGATATGATCATGAATCCAGAGACTCGAGAAAAACTTCGTAAGCGTTCGGAAATTATTCGCTACATGAGAGAGCATTTCTATAAAGCTGACTTTTTAGAAGTTGAAACTCCTATGATGCATTCAATTGCTGGTGGAGCAGCAGCTCGTCCATTTAAGACTCACCACAATGCTCTTAATATGGAACTCTTCATGCGAATCGCACCAGAATTACATTTAAAGCGTTTGATCGTTGGTGGGTATAATAAAGTTTTTGAAATGAACCGCTGTTTTCGTAACGAGGGTCTTTCTCTAAAACACAACCCAGAGTTTACTTCAGTTGAGTTTTACTGGGCGTATGCCACTTATCATGACCTTATGGATTTTACCGAATCACTTTTGACGGGGATCGCCCGAGATGTTTTAAAAACTGAAATCGTAAGATTCGGTGAGCATGATATTAATCTTAAAGGTCCTTATGCTCGACATACGATGAGAGAAGCTGTGGCGAAGTTTACCAATTCAACAATGGATCAAGTGAACGATCGAACTCATCTTCTAAGTCTTTTAAACCAAACGGACTTGGATAAGAAAAAACTTCAAAACACAAGTTGGGGAAAACTTCTTGTTCATTGTTTTGAGGAATTAGTAGAATCAAAACTTATTCAACCAACATTTATTACTGAATATCCTACAGAAGTTTCTCCGCTTTCTCGTCGTAATGATGAGAATCCAGAATTCGTAGATCGCTTCGAGTTTTTTATGAATGGGTGGGAAGTGGCGAATGCGTTCTCTGAGCTTAATAATCCGACGGATCAATTGGATCGATTCGCTGATCAGGCAATGGCCAAAGAAGCTGGTGATGATGAGGCCACTGATGTTGATTACGATTTCGTTCGTGCTCTTGAATATGGAATGCCACCGACAGCTGGGCAAGGGATTGGGATCGACCGACTAGTCATGATTCTAACTGATAGCCACACCATTCGTGACGTGATTCTTTTTCCGCTTCTTAAAAAGGAGCATTATTTCTCTGAAGAGGAGTAATGCGCTCTTATCTTTCCATTTTAAAGATAGCCCTTCACGGTCGTTCAGCAGGAAAAATTCTGCTAGCGACCGTTTTTAGTTTTACTTTTTCTATTGCAGTTATTCTTTGCACCTTTGGACTCATGGATGGTTTTGATCATTTATTAAAATCAGGCTTGAGGCATTCCTCCGGTGATATCTTAATAACTAATAGAAAAGGCTTCTTTTCACTTTCCCCTGAGTTTTCTGAAATATTAAATAAAATCAAACCTCTCTCTGTCTCGCCAGTCATCCAAACTGAAGCTTTTGCTCTCTTCGGTGACATGAGCCGAGGTGTTTTAGTTCGTGGAATTAATGCTGAAGACTTTTCTCGCTCAATTGGTTTGAAGCTTTCTGTTTCGCCTGGTGGCGTTGTTATAGGGGAGGAACTTGCCAAGCAATTTAATATTAAGCTTGGAGATTCCCTGTCTTTAACTTTTGGTAAAGGCAACGAAACGGCCTCTTCACTACCAACGATTCAAACATTTCAGGTGACTAGCTTCATTAAGCATGGAATTTATCAAAAAGATTTAAGATTCATTTATCTTGATCGCTCGGAACTAGGAAACATCTTAGGTATAAAAAAGAAAATCAATCTCATTGTTATTTCAGCGGAAAAACCAGGTGTTCTCAAAAGTTTATTGCCAATTACTCATAAGAGTAATGAATTAAAAAAAACTTTAAGTTCTGAGTTTCTAGTTAAGCCTTTTTGGGATGAATATGATTTTTTGATTGAAGCCGTAAAGGTTGAAAAGTTTTCTATTTCACTCATCTTGCAATTAATTGTTCTTGTTGCGATTTTTAATATTGTGGCGTTTGTTATCTATATTATGGAAAAAAAGGCCCAAGATTTCTTTTTCTTAAGGGCGGTGGGTTTATCTCTCAAAGATATTTCCCGTTTTTGGTTTTTTTCTGTTCTCCTCATTTGGGGTGTTTCTTGTTTTGGGGCCCATCTTCTTTCTAATCTTTTTAATTGGTGCCTACAAAATCTTTCCATTTTAAAGATACCTGGAGAGATTTATGTTTTATCTTCTCTAAGTATCGATTTAGATTTTTTGGCCTATTCAACTGTTTATGGGATATCTTTTGTGTGGATATTAGTGGCTGCCTTAATTGGATATTTCCGACTTAAGCGAAGACCAATTATGCAAGGCCTTCGTCAGGAGTTTAATTAATGAGTTTTATTGTTTTATCAAATGTTGAGAAATCTTTCGGTAAAACTAAAGTTCTCCGTGGATTAAACTTATCCATCGAATCAAGAGAGCTCGTTGCCATCCGTGGTGCTTCTGGTTCTGGTAAATCGACCCTTTTATATTTATTGGGTGGTCTAGATCATCCATCATCGGGAAAGGTTGTAGTCGAGGGTAAGAACTTAACCTCTATGGACGATGAGGAGCTCGCTCAATTTAGAAATCAATACGTTGGTTTTGTATTCCAGTTTCACTTTCTACTTCCTTCGATGACATGTAGGGACAATATTCTACTTCCGGCCCGGATCGGTGGACGAGATACGACTCCAGTTGAAAAGGACATAGAAGAGCTTGCCAATTATTTAGGGGTTACTCATTGCTTATCGAAATTCCCATTTGAAATATCTGGCGGTGAGCAGCAACGTATTAACATTATTCGGGCGCTTTCTTTAAGACCTAAAATTCTTCTTTGTGATGAACCAACTGGAAATCTTGATTCAAAAAATTCTGAAAAAGTGGCCTCCCTTTTAAAGTCATTGGCGGCTGAATTTGGAGCAACCTTACTCGTGGTGACGCATGACGACAAAGTGGCTTCTTTTTTTCCTCGCAAAATAGTCATTGAAGATGGTCAGATAATTGGCTAGAATTTTCGACTGCAAATAAAATTAATTAGATAGCTAACTGCGTTAAGGATTTCAGGGTTGAAACTTATTCAGCTGTTCATCATATTTTTTCTGACTTTTTTAATTCAGGTTCATTCTGTTTTTGCACAGGAAATTATTGGTCCTATTAAAGAAATGTTTCGTGTCGACTCAATTGAATTCACCGGTAATCGTAAAGTTGAATCTGAGGCAATTCTAGAGAAGTTAGGCACCAGGCAAGAAATGATGCTGGATAATTATCTTCTTCGAAAAGATTTATCTCGGATTTACGAGATGAAATATTTTGAAGAGGTTGAGGCCTATCATAAGATCTCTGGTGACAAGAATATTCTCCTTTTTAAACTCAAAGAAAAGCCAATCATTAGTAAAATTTCTTTCTCTGGTAATGATGAAATTAATGATGATGATCTTAAAGAGCAGATTAAGACTAAAGAATTTAACATCCTTGATATCTCAACTCTTAAAAACGATATTTTACTTTTACAGAAGCACTATGAAGAAAAGGGATATTTTCTAGCACTGGCCTCGTACAAGCTCAGTGATAATAAAAATGGCTCAGTCGACGTAAAGTTTAAAATTAAAGAATGGGACAAAGTTCGAGTCAAAAAGATCATTTTCCTCGGTAATAAAAATATCAAGGATGAAGAGCTTAAGAATTTTATGCAGACTCGTGAAGAGTCTTATTTCTCGTTTTTGTCTGGGTCAGGGAACTTTAAAGAAATTAATTTCCAAACAGATGTAGAACGATTGAAGTACTTCTATAAAACTCGTGGTTATCTGCAAGTTAACATTCAAAATCCTGAAGTCACTGCATCTGAAGATAAAAAATGGATCTTTATTACGGTGAGGCTACAGGAAGGTCCTCAATTTACTGTGAATGACATCTCTTTTAATGGAGAGCTTCTTTTTACAGAAAATGAAATGATGGAGAAGCTCAAGCTTAAGTCCGGTGATATCTACAACGAAGAAAACTTAAGACTTGATATTCAAACCTTAACTGAAATGTATCAGGATAAGGGTTACGCTTTTGCCAACGTGCTTCGAACTCTTGAAGTTGTTCCAGGGGAAAACAAAGTTGATGTCGTTTTCTCATTCGAGAAGGGTGTGATCGCTTATTTTGGTAAGATCACAATGAAGGGCAATACCAAAACAAGAGATAAGGTTATTCGTCGTGAGTTACGAATTCACGAAGGAGATATGTACTCTGGATCAAAACTCAGAATCTCCAAAGATAACGTAAATCGTCTTGGATTTTTCCAGCCAGAGAGTGTGGTCTTTAATACCATCACGAGAAAAGGCACAGATAATATTCTCGATGTTGAGATCTCGATTAAAGAGCGTCCGACGGGGCAAATTTCTTTAGGAGCAGGTTATTCAACGGCGACACAAGGATTTATTCAGGCCTCTGTTGCACAAAATAACTTCCGTGGCTTAGGCCAAAACATTAATGCCAATCTTTCTTATTCAAACCGCCAGCAGATTTATAATTTAGGTTTTACTGAGCCGTACTTATTTGACACTCGGTGGACAGCTGGGGCCGATTACTATCAAACACTTTCTTATTTTATTCGCTCATTTGCGTATCGTAAGCATGGGGGAGATGTACGTGTCGGTCACCCGATTTTTGAATATACTCGTTTGTTTCTTACTTATCGATATGAAGACAACAAAGTTAGTAACGTAATCAATGAGGGAATTAATCCTGCAGTTGAAAATGGTTCTGCTTCATCTGTTCAGGCCTCTATCATAAGAGATAAGAGAAATAATATTTTTGAACCTAGTAATGGTTATTATGCTTCAAGCTCCCTTGAGTATACAGGTCTAGGTGGTACGATGCGTTGGATGAAGGGCGAAGTTGAAGGTCGATACTATCGGCCTATTATTGGAGATCTTGTCTTGAGGTCTCGATTAAATATCGGTCAGCTTTTTAAGACAACCGATCGTGAGATTCCACGAGTTGAGAGATTTTCGATGGGTGGAGCTCGTAATATGAGAGGGTTTAACCTCGAGGATATCGGGCCAATTAGAAAAGCTAGAAACACGCAAACAAATCGCCTTGAAGACTTTAACTTCGGGGGTCTCTTTACACTTCTCGGAACTTTAGAATTTGAGCACCCTCTAATTAAAGAAGCAGGTCTTAAGTGGGTTCTTTTTTATGATGCTGGTAACGTCTTTGAAACGAGAATTGGTGAAAATAATAATTTTGGATTAAGAAGTGACTACGGGTTTGGATTCCGTTGGTTCTCACCAATTGGAGTGTTGAGATTTGAGTTTGGATTCCCGATTAATCCAAGGAAAACTGAGGAATCTAATCAGTTCAATTTTGATATAGGACAATTATTTTAAACAATGATATCTTTTGGCCTTAAGGAGAAACCCATGAAACTAATTTTGAGCTTAATGCTTCTTACTTACAGCTTCTCTTCATTCTCATCCGTTTTGATTGGACTCGTTGATATTCAAAAAATCATCACATCAATCAAAGAGGGTAAGAATGTTCAAAAAACTCTTGAGAAGAATTTTAATGATAAGAAAACACTTTTAAAGAAAGATGAAGAGGCGATTAAAAAAGCCCAAGAAAATTATAAGAAGCAATCGATGGTTTTAGCTGAAGCTGCTCGTGCGACAAAAGAACGTGAAATTCAAGAAATGATGATGAAGCTTCAAAATAAAACGATGGAGTTTCAGCGCGAAATTCAAAAAATGGAACAGGATATGAAAAAACCAATCCTTGAAAAGCTTCGCCCAATTATTGATGAAGTTTCTAAGGCAAGCGCTGTTACGATGACCTTCGAGCTATCTGCTGCTCCTATTGTTTATGCAGAGTCGAAGAAAGACCTATCTGACGAAGTTATCAAGGCCTACGATAAAAAGCATCCTGGGAAATAGGATCAGCTGGAGGACAAGTGAAGCTCCAAGATTTAATAAAATTTGATTCAAGTCTAAAGATTGTTAAAAATAGCGAGTGGCCGGAAGAAATTCTGGCCATTTCTGCATTAGATGGTCTGACAAATCAATCCATGGTGTTTCTTAAAAATGCCAAATTTCTTAAAAAATTTGAATCTAGTATTGAAGCAGCAGTTAAGTTGAAGATTGGTGCTGTTATTGATGAGAAATTTTTCAATCTGATGAGTGCGGATATTAAGAATGAACTTCTAAAATTGTCTTGGATTGCGGTGACGGCCAATGTCGCTAATTCCCTTACAGCACTTTCAAAACCATTCTATGATCAAAAAATGGGAAGCCTCAATACACAAGTTGATGGTCGACAGATGGGGACCACAGATATTGATCCAAGTGCTTATATTGCTCAAAATGTTTTTATTGGAGAGCATGTAAAAATAGGTTCAAAAGTTGAAATCATGCCTGGATGTGTGATCCTGCCTCATTCTGAAATTGGGGATAACACCAAAATTTATCCAAATGTTACGATTTATCCTTTTACTAAGATAGGTAAAAACTGTCGTATTCATTCTGGAGTCGTTATTGGTTCTGATGGGTTTGGTTACACCTTTAATCAAGGACATCACGTAAAAATTTGGCACATGGGTGGCGTTAAAATCCATGATGACGTTGAGATTGGATCTAATTCCTCAATTGATATGGGGACTTTTTCTCCCACAATTATTGGCCCTGGAACAAGAATCGATAACCTCGTTCAGATTGCTCACAACGTGAAAATGGGAAGAGGGTGCGTGATTTGTGGTCAAGCCGGCATTGCTGGAAGTGTGGTGCTTGAAGATTATGTCGTTTTAGGTGGTCGCGCTGCTGTTGGCCCAGATTCTCATATTGGATCTGGTAGTCAGCTCGCTGGTGGTGCCAAAGTCAGTGAAGGGGCCATATGGCCTGCGGGATCTAAGCTTGGAGGTCATCCGGCGAAGGATCTTAAGGAGTGGAGTCGCGGGATTGCGTATCTTCGTATGATGTCTTTAAAAGAGAAGTCTAAGGAGTCATGATGTTATTTAATAAAAAACAGGTTATGGATTTTTTACCTCATCGAGATCCATTTCTATTTATTGATGGAGTCAAAGAAATAACTTTGCCTGAAAACTTAAATGGCAAATCTGGTCCATTTACGACTCAAGAGATGATTGGTGCCAAAAGTATCTGTACTTTTAAGGTGGATAATTCGGTAAAAGTTCTTGAAGGGCATTTTCCTGGTCATCCGATCCTCCCTGGTGTTGTTCAAGTTGAGATGATGGCGCAGGCAGCTTCATTTATGGCGATTCATTGCCTAGCTAAACCAATTGAAGAGTCAAAACTAGATGTTCAACTTTTAGGTGTTGAGACAGCTAAATTTAGAAAACCTGTGATTCCTCCAATGGATTTAGAGATTCATTCTATATTAACGAAAGTTCGAGGCCCTATTCAAATGTATGATTGTGAAATTTATTCAAATGGCGAATTAATTTCACAAACAAGTGTGATGGCCTCATTAAAAATTACTTACAAATAAGAGAGAAATTATGTCTTCAAATTATCAAGCACACCCAATGTCTTTTATTCACCCAGAAGCCAAAATTGGTAACAATGTTCAGATCGGTCCATTTTGTGTCATTGGACCAAATTCAGAAATTGGTGATGACTGCGTTTTTCAATCCAATATTGTGGTCGAGGGCCACACTAAAATTGGTAAAGGGAATAAGTTTTTTCAATTTGGTTCTATAGGTGCCCCACCACAAGATAATTCATACAAAGGTGAGCCAACTGAAACAATCATCGGAGATAACAACACTTTTAGAGAATTTGTTTCCATTCATCGTGGAACTCTAAAACAAGATAAAAAAACCATTATTGGATCAAACTCTCTCTTCATGGCCTACTGTCATATTGCTCACGATTGTACACTAGGTAACAATTTAACTTTTGCAAACTCTGTAAACCTTGCTGGTCACGTGAATATCGGTGACAGAGTCATTATCGGTGGTAACACTGGTATTTCTCAATTTGTCACTCTTGGTAAAGGGGCTTACATTGGCGGGGGATCTGCGATAGATCGTGATGTTCCTAATTTTTGTACGGCCTATGGAAACCGAGTTCGACTTAAGGGAATTAATATCATTGGTCTAAAACGCCAAGGTCACTCAAAAGAAATCGTGTCTGAAGTTGTAGAATTCTACAGAACAATGGAAGCCTCTGCCTTAGCTCCAAGGGCCTTCGTTTCTCATCCAGAACTTATGGTTGATTATAAAAACAACGTGGTGATCCAGGATATTGCTGCTTTTATTACAAAATCAGAAATTGGAATCGCTCCATTCATGGCAGGATAAAAATGAATAAAGTTAGAGTTGCTGTTTTAGGATATGGTCACCTAGGAAAGTGGCATTGCCAGAAGGTAGAGGCACATTCAGATGTTGCTGAGTTTGTTGCTATTGTGGAAAAGTTTCCTGCTGGTCAAGAAGCAGCGAAGGCCAATCATCCTAACGTAAAAGTTGTAAGTGATATTAAAGAAGTGATCAATGATATTGATGCCGCTTTTATTGTTACACCTACATCCACTCATTTCGAATTAGTGAGCTATTTACTAGAGCAGAAGAAGCACGTCTTCTGTGAAAAACCTGTCTGCTCCAATGATGCCGAAGGACTAAAGCTAAAAGAAATTGCGGCTACAAAAAATGTCGTGATTCAAGTTGGTCATTCCGAAAGGTTTCATGAGGCGTGGGAAAAACTCAGAGACACGTTTCAGAATCTTCCAACTCCATACACTGTTAGAATTAATCGAGTGGCACCATTTAAGGGCAGAGCGACTGATGTGGACGTAGTTCAAGATCTCGCTATTCATGATCTCGATCTCGTTCTCTATCTTTTTAAACAAAAACCCAAATCGATATCAGCGACTGGTTATAAAATCAGAACTACGAAATGGGACCATGCAAGTATCAATGTTAAATTGGAAGAAGATTGTGAGGCACTCATTACAGTTGGAAGAAACGCCACTCGAGAAGTAAGGGATCTAGAAGTTATTTCTCAGATGGGAATGCTATCAGTTGATTTGTTCTCTAATAAAATTTTTATCGCCACAAACTCTCAGTTTGGAGACGGAACGTTTGTCAGTGAGGAGTCTTATAACAAACGAGACCATCTCCTGCTTGAACACAAGAATTTTTATAAATCCATTCAAGAGAAGTCTTCACCCCTAGTAAACTTAAAGGATGGACTTAATGCTGTTCATCTGGTGGATTGTACACTGAAGGCACTTGAAACAAAAAAATCTGAGATGGTGAAGTCATTTGAATAGTTGTTTAGTTATCGCAGGTGAAAAATCTGGTGAAGAACATGCACTAACATTTTTTCCTGAGCTCAAGAAGCTCTGTCCGGATGTTGCGTTCTATGGAGTAGGTGGAGACGACTTAAGACTTCACGGTATGGATCTCATTTATCACTTAAAAGATTTCTCAAGCATGGGGTTCTCCGAGGTTATTGGAAAAATCCCATTTTATTTAAAAGCTTTAAAGAATTTAGAAAACGAGGTTATTAAGCGCGGAACTAAAACAGCAATCCTTGTTGATTTTCAAGATTTCAATATGAGACTTGCTGAAAAGTTAAAGAAAAGAGGAGTCAAGGTCCTTTACTACGTTGCTCCTCAGGCCTGGGTTTGGAAGCCTCACAGGGCCAGTGCTCTTGCGAGAAATGTTCATACTCTTTTTACGATTCTTCCTTTTGAAAAGGAATGGTTTGGTTCTAGAGGTGTAAAGCAAATTAGATCAATTCCGCATCCTTTGATGTTAACCTACAAAGATCAACTCCATCATATCCCGGAAAAGTTATTTAACTCTTGGGGTGAGAAACTAAAAATTCTCCTTTTGCCTGGTTCAAGAAAATTTGAAGTCTATGGGCTACTTCCAGAATTTATCAATACGATCAATATCCTGAAGAAGACCATGAACATTGAGGTTCATCTTGTAAAAGTTAAGCATATAAACCAAGATTTTTATGAGCTTTACAAAAAAGATATCGATGTTTGGTATGACTCTGAAGAGTTATCCGAGGCCATGCTTACATCACATTTTGCATTGGCAGCGAGTGGGACAGTGACTTTAAGCACGGGACTTTTTGAACTCCCAACTCTCGTATGTTATCGAGCGAGCCTACTAAATGAGTTTATTTTTAACAATTTTATCCAATATCAAGGACCTATTTCTCTTACCAATATCATCCACCATGGTTCCATATTCCCAGAGTTTGTGCAATCCAACGTAGATCCAGCAAGTCTTGCGAGTGTAATTAAGACTTGGACATCCAATCAAAAGATTTATAATGAATTAAAGGTAAAATTGAGAGAAACAAAAAACCTACTTTCTGGTGAGAATTTTTCAGTACCTCAATATATGTCACAGGTCATCCATGAGTGATTCATTACTAAAAAACAGAGTTCGTTTGAAGTCCATAGTCAAAGGGACTGCCTTTACGCCACTTAGTTTTATTTGGGAGTGGGTCTATCGAATTAGAAGATCATTTTATGAATACGGTGTATTAAGAAAGAAAACATTCAAAGTACCTGTTATTTCTGTCGGTAATTTATCTTTCGGTGGAACAGGAAAAACACCAACGATCGTTTGGCTTGCTGATTGGTTAATAGAGAAAGGACTTACTCCGGTTGTTCTGACAAGAGGATATAAAGGTCAGCTTGAGCACTCATCTGGTTTATTAAAGTCTGGTCAAAAGTTTCGTCTCAATCCTTTTGACTACGGCGATGAGCCACTTATGATTTCAAATAAAATGAAAAAAGGTGCGGTCATTGTTGGTAAGAATAGAGCAGAAAATCTATTAAAATATTTCTCAGAAGTTAAACCAGATGTTGTTTTACTAGATGATGGATTTCAGCATCTTCAAATTTATCGCTCTTATAATATTGTTTTATTTGACGCAACGATGCCTCTCAACCTTTATAAGGTTGCACCTTTGGGGTACTTGCGTGAAGGTATGTCTGCGCTTAAAGATGCTGATGCGATCGTTATCTCTCGCGCTGATATGGTTACGAAGGAAAAAAAAGATAAATTAATTGTCACACTCACGGAGCATTTTCATCATCGCCCACCTATTGCGCTCACTCGGTATCAACCACTTGGTGTTTACGATGTATACGATAAATACATTTTTTCAATCCATGAACTCAAAGGACTTAAGGCGATTGCTGTCACTGCTATTGCCTCGCCTGAATCTTTCTATAGTTACCTAGAGAGTTTTGGTGTTGAAATTCTTGAGAAGGTGAGTTTTTTAGACCACTACTTTTTTACGCCTGAAGATGTGAATGAACTTTTGATCAAGGCTTCTCAGTTATCGGCGATTATTCTTTGTTCTGAGAAGGATATGGTCAAAATGAAAAGAGTCTCTCTCGATAGCAGGATTCTCTTCACAAAAGTTAAAGTTGACTTCATCAGTGGGGAACAAGATCTCGTGAATGGATTAAGCAAAGTTCTCCGACTTGATTCTGTGAATCAATAATTTACAATAATCTTAAGCATTTACTAAGGAAGGATGAGTGAAACATTTGGTTTTCGCTCTGGTTGCACTAACGAGTTGTGCCAGCTGGAAGCAAAAAGATTTTGTAAAAGAATTGAATAAACCATCAGAAGAAGTCAATGCTTCATCAGTAGCTTCCTCTCCAACTGATGTTAAGTTACTCGAAAAATTTGAAGTTCAGACCGTAGAAGAGAAAAAAGAAGAAAAAGTTGAAATAAAGAAAAGCGAGGAAAAGAAAAATTCCGAAGCAAAAAAAATAGCGATCAAAAAAGATAAAAAGAAAACGGTAGCGGAAGCTATTGTTGAAAAAATAAAACCTCTACCCTCGGACTACCCACAGGAATTGATCGAGATTAATAAGAGAGCAAAGAAGGTTTGGGATGTGTACGTACCTAATCATCACATCGGCCAGACAGTTTACTTAGATATTCATTATCTTGGGATGACCGTTGGAAAGATCGTTCTCGTTAACAAGGGTAAAAAAAACGTTAACAACAATGAAGCTTGGCACTTCCATGCCAGATTTAAGTCGGCGCCATTCTATAGCAAAATCTATGAACTAGATGACACTGTAGATACTTACGTAACAACTGAAAAATTCCTTTCCACTCGTTATAGTCTCGTGCAAAGGGAATCAAAGCAAGACATTGATGATCTTCAGTTGCATGATCGAGATCAGCACAAAACATTTTGGTTCTATAGACAAAAACGATCAGGGGAAAAAGAGAAAAATAAAAAAGTTGAAAAACCCATGCCTTATTTTAGTACAGATCCTTTCTCTGTTGTTTTCTTCTATCAAGGACTCCCGCTCAAAAATGGTGATGTTTACGAAATACCTCTCGTCAATAAAGGTAAGATTCTTATCTTGAAGTCTCTGGTAGAAGGACGAGAAACTATCGAAACAGAAAAAGGAAAAAGAAAAGCAATTAGAGTCCATGCCACAACGAAATACACGGGTGAAACTTTAAAAAGTGGAGACCTCTATTTTTGGTTTACTGACGATGAACAAAGAACGTTCCTCAAGGCGCAAGCAAAAATTAAAATAGGATCTGTTACAGCAGATATTGTTAATAAATAATGCGAGAAAAAATCCGACTATCAGATCTCACGGTTCTCTATGTTTGTCTTTCAGATAATTGGGGAACTCTCGAGCGTCGGTGTATAGCTGATGCGAGTTACTTTCGTAACATTGGGGGAACGGCTTTTCTTCTGTGTCATGAGAAGTCACTCGTGGATAGAGAGGCCGAGAGAGAGGATATTCCTCGATTACATTTTTCAAGTAATTTAAAGACCTGGAGATCAAAGTTAAATTTTTATTTTCAGCTTCAGCATATTTTACAAAAGCAGCAAATTGATATCATTCATTCTTATAATTACGAAACTCTTCTTCCCCTTGGTATGATTTTAAAAGGCATGCTTCAAATTCCGATGGTCTTTACCTTTAATGAATCAATGCCATGGAAAAAAAATAATTTACTAGATAAATGGTTTATTTCTAGAACGGACTCTGTCTTTACTTTTTCTCCTAACATTAAAGAATTGGCGATCGAGAGTTTTCCCGTGAGTAGTAGAAGAGTTCATGTCACTGGGGCCGGGATTGATTTTCCAGCTAAAATTATTCGCTCGGTCCACATTGAAGAGAAGAGAAAAATTGTGATCTTTGTCTCTCGAACTGAAAAAAGTCTCTCAAGTATAAAACAATTTTTTGATAGCATCCCGTCGCTCTTTCATCAGTTAAGTACAGTCAATTTTGACAAGCGGCTTATCTTTACGCTCATGACGGATATCTCTTGGTACAACCATGAGATTTACGATGAATTAAAGAGGATGATCCTAGAAAGGCACCTAGAGATGCATGTTAGTTTTGAGACAAGACCTCTGGCATCGGCGAGTTTTCAGGACTGTGATATTTTCGTGGGCCTTCCTCAAAGCGAACTTTTTTCAGATCAAGACCTCTATGCCCTTGTGACTCAAACCCCGGTTCTCCTCCCTAGAACTTCAACTCGTCAGCAGTTAGTCAAACAAGGAAAGTTTGGAGAAACCTACCACCCCGAGGATGGGCGAGAGTTGAAAGATAAGCTGGTTAAAATCCTGACTAATTATTCCAATTACTTAGAGGAACTTCAGGGAGTTGAACTAGAGCTTCAGGAGCAGCATCACTTTGAACGGTACGCAGAAGAGCTCTATGCGCACTATGAAAAACTTTACACCCAGCGTCTTCGCTACAGCCAGAAGCAGAAAAAGCTCGCGTAATCCCTTCAGATCATTTATATTTTCCGCTCTCCAGTAGGAGAATTAATGTCTAAAAAGGGGGGCTATATTATGGCCACCAAACAAACAACTGCCTCTAAACCTAACTTTGAAATCCCAGCTTGGATCAAAGGGTTCGACTTCGAAATGGGAGACGTTCCAGAACAAAAAGCTAAAACTGAATTCAGCGAGATGATCAATTCCGCTGGCGCAAAGAATTTCGCTGAAGGCGAAGTTTTCATGGGCCGCGTAGTTGCTATGAGCGATGAATTCGTCACTGTCGACATCGGCTACAAGCAAGAAGGTCTTGTACTCGCTCGTGAATTCCGTAACTACGACGGAACCATGAAAGTGAAAGTCGGTGAAGAAATCCAAGTTTATCTTGAGAAGCTTGAGTCTACTATGGGGAACCTTGTTCTCTCTAAAGACAAAGCAGAAATTCTTAAGGCTTGGGATAAGATCTCTGAAGCTTGCGAAAAAGGTGAACCTGTTGAAGGAACTGTTATCGCTAAAGTTAAAGGCGGTCTTTCTGTTGATATCGGTGTTAAAGCGTTCCTTCCTGGTTCGCAAATCGATATCCGTCCAGTTAAGAACCTTGATAAGTACATTGGTAAAACAATGGAATTCAAAGTTATTAAGTTCAACAAAAAACGTGGAAACATCGTTCTTTCTCGTCGTGCAATTCTAGCTGAAGAGCGCGGTAAGATGAGAGATGAAACACTTACTCAGATCCAAGAAGGCATGATCGTGAAAGGTATTGTGAAAAACATTACTGATTACGGTGCGTTCATCGATCTTGGTGGTGTAGATGGTCTATTACATATCACAGATATGTCTTGGGGCCGTGTGAAGCATCCTTCTAACCTTCTTAACGTTGGTGATGAAGTAGATGTTAAAATCCTTAAGTATGACTCTTCCAAAGAGCGCGTATCTCTAGGTCTTAAGCAAGTTCAAGCTAATCCTTGGGAATCTGCTAAAGATAAGTATATGCCAGGTTCAAAAGTTTCTGGAGAAATCGTTTCTGTTAAAGATTACGGTATCTTCGTTGAACTTACAGACGGCATCGAAGGCTTGATCCACGTTTCAGAAATGAGCTGGACGAACAAAAAATCTGCTAACAAGACTTACAACGTAGGCGATAAAGTTGAAGCTGTAGTTCTTGAAGTAGATGTTGAAAACAAGCGTATCTCTCTTGGTCTTAAGCAACTTATGCCAAACCCTTGGGATGATATCGTTAACAAGTTCCCAGTAGGTAAAGTTGTTGAAGGAACAATCAAGGCGATCGTAGATTTCGGTCTATTCATTGATCTTGGTGAAGAAGTCGACGCTCTTATCCACGTATCTGACCTTTCTTGGACTAAGAAGAATGTAAACCCTTCTGAAGAGTACAAAGTTGGTCAAAAAATTAAAGCTGCAGTCGTAACTGTTGATGCTGAAAACCAAAAGTTCTGCTTAGGCCTTAAACAGCTTGAGGAAGATCCTTGGAAGAAGATCGAAGAGCGTATGCCTGTTGGTTCAGTAGTTGAAGGCGAAGCTGTTCGTATCACTGAGTTCGGCGTTTTCGTTGAGCTTGAGACTGGTATCGAAGGTCTTGTTCACATCTCTGAAATCTCTGAAGAGCGCGTAGAGAAGCCGTCTGATAAAGTTGCTAAAGGTGACAAAGTTAAGGCGATCGTTATCTCTATCGACAAATCAGCTAAAAAGATTGCTCTTTCTATGAAAGCCGTAGCTTCTGGTGAGTATAAGTCGAACTACAAAGCAGAAGTGGCACAGCCATCTACGCTTGCAGACAAGCTTAAAGGCTTCAAAGTTTAATTTCCAAAAGGTACTGTATACCTTTTCGATGGGCCCGCAGAAATGCGGGCTTTTTTTTGACTTCTTTTATCGATAAAAAGAAAATTTTACTTTTTTTAGCGTCCGAATTAACCTGATTTTATGAATTTTAAAAGTAAACACGTTCTTTATAGTTATCTTACCTTTTGGTTTTTTTTGCTTTTTCCTCAATTAGTCTACGCTAGATTCTATTGCGTCAAGAAAGGCGATAGTCTTTCAACAATTGCTTTAGAGAAAATCGGAGAACCTGTTTATGGTAAAGACGGATATTTAAAAAAAATTCTCGAACTAAATCCCGAAATCGCGAACCAGGATATTGTATACACAAATCAGGCAATCTTTCTGGTGGATAAAAGTAATTGTTTAATTAATCTAAAAGATCCTGTGACCGAGAAAAGAACTGACGAAGAAAAGATGCCTGACCTGGTTAAGTCAAGGGTTTATGACCTAGGGCTTTTTTTAGGAGTTAAGTTTTTTAGTTCTCGTTTTTCTTCTGCTGTTTCTGATTCAAGTTTGGACCTCAATAGTTCCGCCTCTCCAAATCTTGGAGCACGTTTTTGTTGGGATCTAAAGAGTTGTTTGAATACTAATTTAACTTACTTAAATTATGGTAGCCCCGTCGGTATCTCACTTTCGAAAAATAATCAAATTGTAGGGAAGCTCTTACTTGAAAACCGTCTTTGGGATTCAGGTATCGGTCAAATCAGTGCTCTCGCTGGGATATATAGGTTGGGACATTTAAAGCAAGTGTCGACGTCTCATGTTGAGATGGTTGCACCCACGATGGGAGCATTAGGGGCCTACTATAGAACTAAAGACTTTCATGAATTCAGATTGGAGCTAGAGTTACTTCTTACCACATCTTCTTCTCAAAATAATATCCAATTTGAAGAGGGTAATATTTTAGGAGTTAAATTCGTTAAAGATTTTGTCAGCTATCCTCAATTAGGGCTTGTGCTTGACTTCGAGAGAGTTGCACAAGAGGGGTCAAATTTTAACCTAGAGTCTAATAATTTTGGGCTTAGTTTGAGCTACAGAGTTCCTTAGTGGTGACGTCGTTCAAAAAATTTATTACGAAGCGGGAAGGCGATACTTCCTTTCTGTTTTGGGTATATGCATTCTTGTTGCATACCTTAGAGAATCCCATTAGTGGATTTCATCCATTACTTATTTTAGCTTTTTCACTTTTAATTTGGCAGAGGAGTGAATATTTAAAGTTCGCCTTTGTCTTATTTTATACGATGAGTATTTTGACTGAATTGCCTAAAGTCGCAAACCATTCAATTATTGCTCTCTTTATAAACATCTTCCTCCTCGTTAATACGACCCATTTTTTTTTGAAAGACAAAAAAATGAAAGTTGGATTCGATCATAATCAAAGAGGAATGGTTATCGTCATTTTATCGCTTGTTTATTTTTTTGCTTTTTTTCATAAGCTTAATCACGCCTATCTAGAATTGAATCTCAGTTGTGCCACTCAAATTTACCAAAAACTTTTAACAACTCCGTTGGGTTTTTTTTTACCGAATAACACTTCTGTTTATTGGTTTAATATTTACGGTTCACTTTTTTTGGAAGGCCTGTTTGTTTTTCTATTTTTCATCTTTCCTGCAGTTGGGATTTTGTTGGGTTTCATTTTTCATAGTTTTTTAAGTTTTGGTATGCTCTATGACTTTGGTGCTATCATCTTCAGTCTTTATTTCATCTTGAGTGATCATTTCGAAAAAGGTGTGGTCACTACGAAGATCCGATGGGGAAGATCCTTTCTTTATTTCTCACTGATTCCACTTCTTTTTGTTAATGTCTTTAAGTTTAATCTCGGTTTTGAACATCATACTTTAACAACCATATTTTTCGTTCTCGGATCATCTTTTTTACTTTTACCAGAACTTAAGTTCAAACCTGTTTTTTATCTAAAGAAGTTAAATTTTAAGTTTCTGCATTCGGTGTTGATTGTTCTTTTTGTTTTGAATGGACTGTCCCCATACCTGGGTCTCAAAACCATTTCTAATTTTTCGATGTTCAGTAATCTTAGAGTTGAGGGCAAGGGATCCAATCATCTTTTAGTTAATGATGAATTAGAGATCACTTCTTATAACGACGATATTGCTTGGATTATTTCAGCAGAGGGGCCTCCTGAGGAGTGGGTTTTTCACAAAGGGATTGGAATTCCATTCATGGAGTTGAGAAGAGTTGTCACCGAACTGCGCCTAATGGAGTATCCTTACTTGAAAATTTCATATTTGAGAGGAGATAAGTTATTCCAATTTGATAATGCTCTCGGTGAAAGAAGCGAACTTCCCGATCTTGCGTTTTGGCAAAGAAAGCTTTTAGGCTGGCGAGAAGTCAGAAGAGATGGCGTTGAAGTTTGTCGGTGGTGATTACTGTGCTCCCCATAAAATCCACGGATCTCCATAGGTTGTATTGCCCAGGTTTTGTATGATCCCGCACGTTTGGGTTGTGCACTTAGAGAAGTTGAAAAAGCTATCTATATACCAGAGGGTAGACGTTTGACTGCTACTCGTTGGCTCACTCCACGTTTCTGCAAAATTACTAAGTTGAGAGCAACTTGAACTGCTACAGTAGTAAATACCTCTAGGCGAGTAACTTCTATACCAGAGTCCAAAATTTTTCCTATCTATCGTGACACTGCCAGATACGTTCCCAAGACCTGACAATGACGAGCATGTGCTTGAATTGCAAAGAAGAACTCCATAAGGAGAGGATCTTGTTGCAAAGATTTGTGTGCTCGATCCGCTTGATCCTTGCGAATGGACAAGCTGGAGTCCGGAAGCACCTGTCAAAATTACGCTACAAGAAGTAGTGGTGCAGTACAGGACACGAGTGTTACCATTAGTTGTAACCCAGATAGCATCTCCTGAAAGATTAGCGCTCACAGATCCAATAGTATCGACATAGGCCAATACATTACAACCAGAACTTGTGCAGTATCTTAAGTTCCCAGAGTAACTTGGTCTTATCCATGCTCCGCCATCGGAAGGGTTTAGAATTGCTTCAGGCGAGGATTCTCCTGAGAAGGAGTAGGAAATGGTTTGAGTACAAGTTCCACTCGTTTCGCATCGGTAAATGAGATAGTTTGGGCTAGATACTCGATACCCCCACACTTCATTAACGCTCGAGTTTGACCAAAGAGTACTACTCAAAGTCGTATTAGTTCCTTGGGCCGTTTTTGTGGAAGAATTTAAAAAATGCCATTGTCCTGAAGAGTTTTTTGCCCAAACACCGCTAGGGACTTTGCGCGCATCAGGATAAGTATGTTCGGTGAAGTTAGATATCTGAGTGCATGATTTAGAAAGGATATTACAGAAATAACCAGCGCCATAGTATTCGGTTTCACTGATTTGAACTTCAAACCGTTTTAAACTCGATGTGCTATCGCAACCTGAAGAAGAGCAATATTGATAGATACCGTTGCCCCAGCTCTTACTTTGGGGTTGGACAATCAAGTGTGTTTCGGATGTTGTTTTAAAAATGGAGGTCATAGAATAATCTTGTCTAAAAGAAGCGATATCAGTGCATCCCGCAGCTGTGCAAAATTTTGCACCTTCTATATCCTGCCTGTTATCTCCTTGTATTTCTGATCCAATCCAAACATTATCGATAAGTTGTCCAATGTAGACTCCATCTGCTGTTGATGTTGTCGTGAGTCCAGTTGCGTTTGTGGCACGAACTGAAACAAAGTAAAATGATCCATTGGAAAGGTTTAAGTCACTTAGAGTGACGCTAGTATTTTCTGTCCTGATCCAGTTGACAACTTCAGTACCTCCGAATGATGTACCGAGAGCATATTCATAATAGCTGATGCCGGTCTCGGGATCACTTGAAGCCGTCCAAGAAAAGGAAAGAGATGTTGTACCAGTTTGATTCGTACCATCTGTAATGACCATCGAATTGGGCGGAGTTGCATCCACTAATAAATTGATACTTCGCTGAAGTCGTTCAGCCCCTCTTTGAATCGTTAGGTAGTAAGTTGTTTGTGGGGATGCGGTCGTGGGGGTGCCACTAATGATTCCAGTGAAGTTATCAAGAGATAAGCCTTGCGGAAGAGAGGGGGAGATAACAATCAAAAACTCACCAGCTCCAGTTGAGGTTGGAGCAAGATTAAATGAGGCACCTGTAGGAATTTTGTGGTTTGTTGAATAGTAAAAATCTTCTGAGGCCGTAGTTTGACTACCTAATTCAGGTAATTCACCTGTGATAGTTGATTCCTGGCAACTTGCTAGCAATAAGGAGATCCAAATAATGAATAAAACATTAGAAATCATTATACGCATATTCCCTAGTTCGGTTATTTTTTTAGGAACTTGAAATCGAAGGTTGAGTCGATAACATTTAAAAATCTAAGCCCCTAAAATCAGTAGGATGGGCCAGGAGTGCGTATTTAATGACTGTTCAATTGCAGAAAAGATTCTCCATCTATAAAAGTATTTATTTCAATAACGAGAGAGTTAGGCTTCATACTTTAATAACAAAGATACGAGAGCAGTTATGGTATTGTTTGCCCGCAGAAATGCGGGCCTTTTTTTTGACTTCTTCTGTTGTATCAATGAAAATTTTTCTCATCCTTATTTTTCACCTGGAGTGCATCTTGAAAAAGTTTTTTTTAATCCTATATTTATTACCCCTGATTTCTTGGGCAGATTCTTCGCTCATTTATCAGGCGAGGGATAAGGGCATAGATCTCAAAGAAGAAGATCAAAAAGTACTATCAATTGGGGAGATCTCGACTGCTCGTTACATCGTGGGTGGTATTCTTGGGACCTATCCCGTGGGCTTTGGGATTGGTCACGCCATTCAAGGACGTTGGTCTGAAGACGGTTGGGTTTTCACTGCTGGTGAAGTAGGGTCTTTGTCGCTTGTTGTGGCGGGTATCATTGGGTGTGTGGATCAGGCCTTTGATGATAGCAATTGTTCTAACTTAGAAAGTGCTTTTATCGTCACTGGAGCTATTGGGTTTGTAGGATTTCGCATTTGGGAGATCGCTGATGTTTGGTCTAAACCACCTATGTATAACAATAAATACCGAGATCTTAAAAAATATATTGAGACATCGCCCTCTAAAAAAGCTGTGCGCTCATCTTTAGATCTAAGACCTTTGGTCAATTCAAAGTTCGGAAGTGGATTGGTATTAAGTTTGAATTTTTAAGACTCTTTTGAATTCATTTAGAAATAAAAAAAGGGCCGCTAAATGCGGCCCTTCTCTTTTCTTGGGAGGAAATTTATTTCTTATTGGGCCAAGAAATTTTTCAATTCACCGGCGCCAGTAACATGGATTGTGTCGTTACGTTCGAAAGCAGCAGACCAAGAGTTCATCTGGTACTTGATATTTACCATTGCGCCTGCAATTGGATTTGCTCTTGTTCCGTGGTTCATAACACCAGAGAGTGTCATCTTTGCATTAAAATCCCAACCATATGAAGTTTTAATTGCTCCAGGAACAACCATAACGTTAGTTAAGTATTTTCCCTTACCATCAAAAGATCCACCGTATGAGTAGATAACTTTATAAGTAAAGTTAACCACTTCAGAGCCTGTTCCATTTTTTACTTTTGCAACAAAACTTCTCTCTACTGGCATAGAGAAACCTTCTAAGTCGAATGGATCAACGTACTCTTTTGTTTCAGCATTACGAGGAACAACACTTATTGGAGCAAATTCTGTAACGTTTGAAGGGCGGCCTTTTTTCACCAGCTCATAGAATGCTTCACCAAGAGCAACTAGATCACGAGCCGTTTGGATGACTTTTCCGGCCGTATCGGCCCTGTCTCCAATTGTTGGTGCTGGAGTTGGTTCAGGAGTCGTCGTTCCACCACCCGTTACACCGCCAGTAGCTCCGCCATCAGCTCCACCTTCTAATCCCATCATTGTCATTTTGTGCAAATTAGCTGGTGTTGTGACTTCAACAACTGTGAAGCTAGAAATTTGCTGCTCTAATGGAATATTAGTTGCTGCAAAAGCTGCTGTTGATAAAACGAGTGAAGAAGCGAGTAATAATCTTTTCATTCTTTCTCCCTTAATTAGAAATCGTCTTATGATTTCATCCCTCTATTCATTAAATTGTGGGCTTTCTATCAACTTAAGAAACAGATGGTCAAGGGGATGCTCGTAATCTATCTTTTTTACATGCCGAGGCTGTTACACTTGCATATTTAAGTACTTAAATCCATTAGGGAGCACCGATTTGGGGTAAGTATTTATTAGAAATAGTAATAGCTGTTATTAGGTGCGCTAATACTTGTTACCTTTCAATAGTAAAGGCCCGATGAATATTGGTTTGATGGAAATCCTGAGGAATCGTCCATTGTGAGATTTCTTTAACCTTGTAATGGTCTGTGATGATCCGGTGAAGTTCGAATTTTCGTTTGTTAGTCGAAAAATAGAGAGTACCGCCCGGAGCGAGAAGATTCATGCAATCTCTAATAAGGAGCGGATGATCCCTTTCAATATCTAGATCCTCTTCCATCCTTTTTGAATTCGAGAAGCTTGGAGGATCCAAGATAATGATGTCGAAGAATTCTTTATTTTCTTTTCTTACGTGTAATTCTTTTAGGACATCAGCTTGATAAAAGGAATGTATTTTTGGATCTAATTTATTCAGTAGAAAATTCTCATAGGCCCACTGAAGATATGTATTCGACATATCGATAGAAGTTACGATTCCTCCACCAAGTGCACAGGCGACACTAATTGAGCCTGTATAACAGAAGAGATTAAGAACTTTTTTGTCTTTTGAGTTTAAGTAGAGATGGCTACGAAGAGGGCGATGATCCAAAAAAAGACCAGTATCAAGGTAGCGCTCAAGGTTGATGAGAAATTTAAATGGAGCTTCATCGACTGGAAAAAACTCATCAGAAGTCGGATCTAGGGGTCTATATTGTTCGTTGCCCTTTTGCTTTTCTCTAATTTTAAAGAATTGCTTATTTGCCGTTATCCCCAGAACGTCGGAAATAGCTACTTCGATATCCGTTTGATGCTCTTCACGTTTTTTTTGATCTTCCTCTCCTAACTTTTTTCCTTGCTCATAGATTACAGCAGAGTCCCCGTAAACATCTATTAGATAAGGATACTCAGGAATGTCTTTGTTATAGATACGGTAAGCTTTAATTTGATTTTTATTAAGGTAAGACTTTAATTTTTTCTGGTTTTTTACGAGGCGATTTTTAAGTGCTGATGGGTCTCTGTTCACAGTATTGCCTTTCATGATGATTTAGTGCATTCTCCTAATAATAACAATTGATAGTGAGTTATGTCTTCAGAAACTGACAAAGATGAACAATCTGGTGTCGCAACCATAAAAAAAGTTAAGTTGCAGCCACCTCGAATGCACAAAGTTATCATGCATAATGATGACTACACGACTATGGAATTTGTTATTCATGTCTTAGAAAAGTATTTCAATAAAAACACGACTGAGGCCCACGCCATCATGCTTGAAGTTCATACTCGCGGCTTCGGGATTTGCGGTCTTTTTACTTTTGAGGTTGCTGAGTCAAAAGTGGCCAAAGTTATCAAGTATGCCCGCGAAAATGGTCACCCATTAAAGTGTAGTACTGAACCAGCTGATTCCTAGCGAAAGTTTTTATCCCACCTTGCGTTTTTCACTTTGATCACCATCTTCTAGTATAATGAATAGCGAGAGGAAATTATTATGATAAGTCAAAAATTAGAACAGTTATTGAATAAGGCGATTAAACGGGCCAATGAAAAGAGGCACGAATTCTTGACTCTAGAAAATGTGCTCTTGTCTATGCTCGAAGATGAGACGGTGATTGATGTTCTTTCTGATTGTGGAGCGAATTTAGGTGACTTGAAAAAGGAATTGGCAGGTTTTATTGAAGAAGACTCTAACTTTTCCATTCTAAGTGAGGAAGAAATTCAGGACCTCAATCGTAAGCAATTTGGAAATGATCAATTAAGAGAGATCGCTAGGGAGAATGGTATCCTTTACCAACCTGAGATCTCTTTAAGTTTACAGAGAGTGATCCAAAGGGCCGCAATCCACATTCAAAGCTCAGGGAAAAAATCGATCCAGGCAATTAACCTTCTCGTGGCCATGTTTTCAGAGAAAGAGTCTCATGCGACTTACTTTCTAGAAAAACAGGGAGTCTCACGAATTGATATTGTAGAAAAGATTGCTCACTCTACTGATAAACCTGTTAATAATAGTGAGAATGGCACGGTTGAGACTTCTGGTGAAACCTTTAAGAAAGAAGAAAAGTACGAAAAGGCTTTAAGTGAATTTACCACGAATTTAAATGACCTCGCTCGCAAGGGAAAAATTGATCCAATTATTGGACGAGAAGATGAAATTCAGCGAATCATTCAGATTCTTTGTAGAAGAAGAAAAAATAATCCGATCCTGGTCGGGGATTCTGGTGTGGGTAAAACGGCCATTGCTGAGGGACTGGCCAAGGCCATTGTTGAAAACCGGGTTCCTTCGGTTTTGGCCTCTACGACGGTTTACTCATTAGACATGGCCTCACTTCTTGCTGGGACAAAATTTCGAGGGGATTTTGAAGAAAGATTAAAGCTCGTTTTAGGTGCCCTAGAAAAAGAAAATGAAAAACAAGGTTCTATCTTATTTATTGATGAGATTCACACCATTATTGGTGCCGGAGCAACTTCAGGAGGAAGTCTTGATGCTTCTAATCTCCTAAAACCAGCTTTATCGAAAGGTCTAATTAGATGCATGGGTTCCACGACTTTTGATGAATACCGAAAATATTTTGAAAAAGACCAAGCACTAAGCAGAAGATTTCAAAAAGTAGATGTTCTTGAACCTTCGGTGGAAGATGCTGTCAAAATTTTGATAGGTCTGAAGTCTAAATTTGAGGAGCACCATCAAGTAAAATATCCTGATCAAGTCATTCGTTCAGCCGTCGAGCTTGCTCACAAGCATATTGCGGAAAGGAAGCTCCCGGATAAGGCGATCGATGTCATTGATGAAGTGGGTGCTTATTTAAGATTAAGACCAGAAACGAAGAAGGATGCCGAGGTTACTTTAGAGGATGTGGAGTCGATTGTTGCAAAAATTGCCCGGATCCCACAAAAGTCAATCTCGACCAATGAAAAAGAAAAGCTTCGCTTCTTAGATAGAGATTTGAAGATGATGATCTACGGACAGGATCAGGCGATTGAGAAAGTTTCAAATGCTTTAATATTGTCTCGATCTGGATTAGGTCATGTGGATAAGCCGATCGCGAGCTTTTTATTCACTGGACCAACAGGTGTCGGGAAGACTGAACTCGCTAAGCAACTGGCACATATAATGGGCATTAATTTTGTTCGAATTGATATGTCTGAGTTTATGGAGAAGCATACAGTATCCAAATTAATTGGAGCTCCTCCTGGTTATGTTGGTTTTGAGCAAGGTGGTATTTTAACCGATGCTATCCATAAAACACCATACTCCGTCTTATTACTTGATGAGATAGAAAAGGCCCATCCTGATGTCTTTAACATCCTTTTACAGGTTATGGATCACGGAGCACTGACTGATTCTAATGGAAGAACCACCGACTTTAAAAATGTCATTTTGATTATGACTTCCAATGCTGGTGCCAAAGAAATGGAGGCCGGTTCTATTGGATTGGCAGGAAAAGTTGCCGGCCCTGAACTCAACTCGGCAAAAAGGGACCAGGCCATCAAGAGTTTCTTTACCCCAGAATTTAGAAACCGCTTGGATGCAGTCATTGGGTTCAACAAACTGTCTAACCGAAATGTCGAAATGGTTGTTTCGAAGTTCCTTATGGAGCTTGAAAACCAGTTAGTTGAGAAGAAAGTGGAGCTTGAAGTGACTTCTCTTGCAAAAGAATGGTTATCTCAAAATGGATATGATGATAAACTAGGAGCAAGACCAATTGCTCGGCTTATTAATGATAAAATCAAGAAGCCACTGGCCCATGAAATCCTTTTCGGAAAGCTTGAAAAGGGTGGCAAGGTGACAGTTGATGTGAAAAACGGTGATCTTGATTTCATTTTTTTCTAAATTAATCTTTCGATCTTACCGATCCTCATGCATTCGATTTGATTTTTATCAAAAGAGTGCATGAGGTTCTTCAAAAAACCTCATAATCAACCTTCATGATAAAAAAAAAGATCAAATTGAATAAAATTTATATTTTTTATTTGCGTTAGATGAAAAATCTGATTAAGCTTTAAATAAGAAAGGTCAAATACTAGTGTTTAACCAACTATTTCCTGGGAGGAAATTATGGCTAAGAAAGCAGCAAAAAAAGCTACAAAGAAAGTAGCAAAGAAAGCAACAAAAAAAGTAGCTAAAAAAGCTACAAAAAAAGCTTCTAAGAAGAAGTAATTCTTCGAGCTAAAAAGCCCTCGCAAGAGGGCTTTTTTTTTGCCCTCTTTCCTCTTAAAAAAATCTAATCTTTATTCTTCTTATTTTTTGATTTTTCTTTAAATGGTTTTGTGAGTGCCACAAATGGCGGTCGGACTGACAGCAAGCGATTGAAGTTGATCATCTTTGGAATTTGGCCCCGAAAGTTTATTTGAGGAGCAAAAACGATCAGAGTTAGCCTAATTAATGTTGAAACTGCAAAAAGTGAAAGGTAACTATCCCAGTGACTAGGCAGAATTTTCATAAAACCAGCACCTAATAGCGAACCAATGAACATTCCGGTTGTATTAAGTAGGGTGATATAAGTGATCACACTTGTCCGTTCTCGATCGTCAATTTTTTGATAGTACAGAAGGATCGTGGACAGTTCAAAACCTGCCCAATAACAGCCTGACAGAAATTCAATTCCAGCAATCCACCAATAATTTTGTGAAATCGCCCATAATATTGGTGTGGTTGAGACGCCAAAGGTAGCAAGTAGAAGGATTTTTTCTATGTCTTTGGACTTTGCAAACTTTTGAAGCATCCTAAACATAAATACTCTACCGAAGTAGGAGAGTGAGGTGATCATCATGAATTCAATGTAGTTGAATTTTAGCTTACCCAACATGAATGGATTAAAATACGGAGCAGAGAAGTGGACGGTTATATGGAAAAGAAAAAGAAAAGTAATGAGTTTTCCCTGTTCAGTGCCCTTTATCTTTTTGAAAAAGTCTCTTAATCGGACCCGGTGTTCTGAACCTGGGGCGAGTTCGTAGTCATTATGGTTAAATTTCACTTCGTAGATAGACATGCACTTTAAAAAGAAACCAAAGACAAAAATGCAGACATAGATGGGTAATTCGTGACCATTGTCTTTTGCCCAATAAAGAACAAGACCGCTTCCAATAAGTCCTAAGAAAACCGAGAATTGACTGAACTGACTTCTAATTGAAAAAAATCTGAGCCTAAATGGGCCAGGAACCGTGTGTCCCATTAATCGATTCCAGGGTGGATTTAACGAGAGAACACTCGCCCAATACATACCAAGAATACCAATAATGAGGTACGGAGAGCTGATTTTGTAAACGCCAGCAAAGATCAATGGAATAAATGACAGTGCCTGCAAGGAAAGAAAAAGAACGATTCTTTTCTTAAGCGAATATTGGGTAAAAAAACTTCTAATACTCAAGAGTTGAAAAATAACACCTATAAACTGAGGAATGACTGTCCCAACACCTGCTACAACTTCTGACATTCCAAGCGCCAACATGAAGGCAGCAAAATAACTTTCGGCCATACCAATATTAAAACTCGTATAGGAAGCGTCCCGAAAGGAAGCTCTCACGTGTTTTTTAGTGGTGACATCAGTTTTGCTCATCGAGCGGGCCTGTGATATGTTATTGTTAAATCAAAGGATATCGGAAAAACTAATCTTCATGAAACATATAAATCAAATATTTTTTAAAGGTCTAATCGTTGTTCTCCCCATCACTTTGACTTTCTATCTATTAATCTGGGCAAGTTATAAAATAGAATCATTGTTTGGCTCAATGATTGAATGGTTAATCGGTCAGTGGCTTTATATCCCTGGTCTTGGGATTATTGTTACCCTCATTTTTATTTTTCTGGTTGGATTACTGGTTAATAATTACATCACTGGACGCTTTTTTAAGTGGCTTTCCCAAACATTAGAGAAGGTACCACTCATAAAAGTTATTTATAACCCTCTTAAGGATTTGATGGCGCTTCTTCCAAGTAAAGGTTCAGATAAAAGTCGTCCTCAAAGGGTGGTTCTTGTTCCACTTCCTCATTTAGGGCTTAATGCTTTGGGCCTAGTCACAAGAGAAGAGCTTGATGAATTACCGGGGACTAATCTTATTCCTGTCTACATCCCTTTAAGTTACATGCTTGGTGGTGTCACTGTACTCATTGAAAAAGATAAGGTTCAGAAAGTCGATATTCCGGTAGATCAAGCATTAAAACTTTCTGTCACTGCCTGGATCAAGGCCGGAGAAGACGATAAGTCAAAAAAATGATTTGTCCTCTCTGTCATCATGAGAAAACTAACTTGTATGAGAGGGTTCAGGATCGAACCTATTATCAGTGTGAGTTGTGTTCGCTAGTTTTTGTTCCAAGAGTAGAACTTATTTCCTTTCAGCATGAAAAAGAGCGCTACGAAAATCATCAGAACTCTGAAGATAATAGTGATTACATAAAATATTTGGCCGCTATAGCTGAAAAAATATCTTCCAAAGTTACAAGGGGATCAACCGGTCTGGACTTTGGTTGTGGAAAATCACTCTTAATGGAAAAAATCTTAGGTCAATATGGGTTTTCAGTTTCCTCTTATGATCTTTTTTTTCATCCCAACGAAAGTGTTTTAGAAAAAAAATATGACTTTATTCTTTTATCCGAGGTTATTGAGCATTTAAGGGATCCTGACGAAGTACTTCGAAAGATTAGCGGTCTACTAAAGGAAAAGGGAAGTTTAATTATCAAAACGAAATTATTAACGAACGAAATTAAAGATTTTAAAAATTGGTTTTACAGGCGGGACATCACTCATGTTCAGTTTTTTTCTGAAAAATCATTCTTAAAACTTGGCCATCTCTTCCAATTTGAGGTTTATGAAGAAATTGGTGAGGATTTATTTATCTTCAGGAACAATGGATGAAAAATAATGAGAAAGCTCATTGATAATTTCACGTCGTAACTTAAGTCCTCTATATTGCACACCAGACATATCAAAGATTCTTTTAGCAATTTGATTTTCAACAGTATCGCTATACTTGTCAGTTAGAAATACGACCTCTTTTACCTTTACTGTTGCGATCATTTTTGCGCATTCGTGACAAGGGAAAAGAGTCACGTAGCACTTAGATTGGGCAAGATCTGCCTTCGCATGAAGAATGGCATTGGCCTCTGAGTGGACAACATAGGCGTACTTTTGTTGATCAAGAGGCACGGTTTTATTGTTGCCCCAAGGAGTTCGGGTTTCATCGATTCCAGCGATTTGGCCATTGTAACCCATGGATAGCTGGTGATTATTGTGATCGACGAACACACAGCCAACCTTCGTATTAGGGTCCTTACTTTTAAAGGAGGCCATGATCGCTTGAAGCATGAAGTATTCATCCCAATTAATATGTGAAGAGACTGGGAGGAAATTAACTTTCTGATCCATATAACGCGACCTCATCTAACAAAAAACAATAAACTTTTTACGTACTTCGGAGTATCTTTTAAGGGTAAAAAACTGTCAATCAAGGTGTCTAAAATGAACTATGAAATTCCTCGTGAAGCCTTTAAACAACGTCTAGAAGACCGTCTTAATTTTGTATTGGTCGATCTTTTGCCTGCTGAAAGAACTCCGGCAAAATTTGAGAATGTTGTTCATATTAACTACAGTTCACAGTTTAAGAATCAATTTTCCTCTCAATTTCCAGATAAAAATCAAAACGTGATTCTTTATAGTCTTGAGACTGGTGACGATGCTCCAGCGAAAGCGGCCAATGATCTCGCTGAACTTGGTTATCATTTCGTGTATTTTTACAACGGAACGCCAGATGATGTAGTTTTAGATAAGGGATTAAATTAAGAAAAATAAAAAAGCCCTCTTACGAGGGCTTTTTTATTAGAAGAATGGAAGAAATCTACAATTAATGTTTGCCCAACCACCAACAAAAGGTGAAGCAAACGTCGTGTTCACATACGCGATTCTATTGGTTCCCACTGGAAGAAGTTGTTCAATAAAAAACGCATTAAAGACTGGCCCATGAGCTGTTTGTCCAAAAACTTGACCCTGACAAACAATGGGCTGAAGAAAAGGATTAATGACTTCGGCCGTCACTTGAAGCGGAAGAACCACAATATTTACACGTGGCTGGAACCATTGAGCGAAAGCAGATGTCGAAAGAACAACTGTAAAAGCGACAAAAAGTGCCTTGAGTTTCATGAAAACCTCCAAATACGGGCGAATGTTTTTTCTCTTATAGAAATTCTTTGGGCATCCTGTCAACTTGAGCAAGCTGACATTCTTTATCAAGAAGGGTAAAACACCAAGAAATTAACCACTTAAACGAGAAGACTTTATGCAAATTCCAAGTCATTTTCCTGCTGAACCAAGTGCTATTTGGGGTCATTTTCACGCCATTACTCAAATCCCAAGACCCTCAAAGCAAGAGGATAAAATGCGCGACTACATCCTCTCGTGCGCAAAAAAATTAAACTTAAAAACTGATGTTGATGAAGTTGGGAATGTGATTGTTTATGTTCCTGCTACTTCTGGTTATGAAAATCATGAAACCGTCATTATTCAAAACCATATGGATATGGTGACGGATGCAACTCCCGATAGAAAAATTAATTTTTCTCAGGACCCAATTATTACATTTAGAGATGGTGACTGGATCAAGGCCGATCGCACGACTTTAGGTGCTGATAACGGAATCGGGTGTGCAGCCGCTTTAGCATTAATGTCTGACCAGTCCATCGCTCATCCTACCCTTGAACTGTTATTTACGATAGATGAGGAAACCGGATTAAAGGGTGCCTGGGGTGTGGACGGAAAAAAACTTAAAGGTAAAAAGATGCTTAATCTTGATACTGAAGAGTGGGGGAGTGTTTACATTGGATGTGCTGGAGGAATTGATTATGAATTTAAGCAAAATGTTCGAATGGTTCCGTCCAAGATAGAAGGACATTTTTATAAATTAACCGTTGGTGGATTCCTCGGGGGACACTCCGGTGTCGATATTCATGAGCAAAGAGGAAATGCAATTAAGTTTCTCATGGATTGGTTAAGTCATCTTCCAAAAGAAAGCTTTGAATTGGTTGAGTGGAGAGGAGGGAAGGCCCACAATATTATCCCTCGTGATGCATTTGCCATTTTAAAACTAACCTCTCCAGACCTTGCCACTGAAATATCAGAAAGTGTTTTAAAGAGATGGAAAACGTTTTTACCTAAAAATGACCAAGGTTTATTCACGGCAGTAGATAAAGTTGAAATATCATCAAATGAGGTTGTTCATTTTGAGGATTTAGAAAAGATGAAGAATTTTCTTCAAGCTTTTCCCCATGGTGCTCATTCTTATGATCTTGCAAGTGGTAAACAGCTCGTTGCCATGAGTAACAATCTGGCCATCTCTCTTTTAGTGAGAGGACAGTTTTATCTTCAGAGCTCTCTTCGCTTTTTCGACCGTGGTGAGTGCGTGGGTCTTGAAAATCAAATCACTTCTCTGGCCCAAGGTTTTGGGATTGATTTTACAAAAAATGGAGAGTATCCGAGCTGGAAGCCAGTCAGAGAGAATAAGCTCTTAGATCTGGTCTGTGAAAGATATCAAGAAATGTTCAACCAGAAGGCCCATATTACAGCTATCCATGCGGGTCTTGAGTGTGGCATTTTAAGAGATAAGATTGGTCCTATCGATGTGGTATCATTTGGCCCGACTATTATGGGTGCGCATTCTCCCCAAGAGAGGCTCCATGTTCCATCGGTTGAGACCTTTTGGAAATTATTAAAAGAAGTTCTAAAATCGCTATAAAGGAGACTCAAGGTGATTTCATACGAAAACTACAAAATTATTCATTTAACTTCTATCCTCATCCTCTTCACTGGGCTTGCCATCAGTTTTTATGGTGCTAATCATAAGCACATTAAAATGCTGACTGGAATCGCAACTCTAATCACTCTTGTTGGTGGAATGGGTCTTATGGCGAGACTTGGAATTGGTCACGGAACTGGTTGGCCAATGTGGATAAAATTAAAAATGACCATTTGGTTTATCGTTGGAATTGGCGGGGCAGTGGTTGCTCGTCGTTTTCCAAAATTTGGTAAGCCAGCTTATTTCATCTCAATCTTTTTGTTTGTGATCGCTAGTCTTTCAGCAAATTATAAATTCTAAGTGATCGGGGAGCGAATCCCCGGTTACTTTTTTTCTTTTCAATCTCATTCATTGGGCCCAAAATAAAATACATGATTCATGCATTACTACAGATTTTTATCTATATTCTTATTTTTGATGTGATCATGAGCTATTTTCCAGACATGAGAAGACAAGAATGGGCACAAGTGCTCCATAAAATAGCAGATGCTCCTCAGAAACCGATAAGAGAAATGCTACCAAAAGGTTTACCACTAGACCCAACCCCGATGATTCTTATCATCGTGATACAAATTTTGATGCAAATACTATAAGGAATCATCATGGATGAGATGTCACTTTTAGTTGAAGAAACATTTAGGCACTTCCACGAGAATTTTAATATCGGTGGCTTCGATGAAGTAACAGTTGCCCCTACGAGAAAGAGTCATTCCTTTCATTCTTTTCCTAACGGGCCAGGTGTTATCTATCATATTCAAAAATCGACTTCAGTTTTTGTTTTAAGAACGTTTGTTTCTACAAATCTCCGAGATGACTATTTAGAAATTTTGGACCATCCCGAAGATTATCCAAGTCTTCGCTTAATCGATGCGAATGATGATGATTTGGAGTCCCGGTTAAAGTTTTTTATGGTGGATAATCTCTCTGAGGCCGAGATCATTCATGATCATCTTCACAATAGAAGATTTCCTATCCACGAAGAATTAATGTGCAATTTATCTGACCCCGGCTTTAGCTGGTGGTTGACCAAAAAAAATCCAGGTTTCCAAGTTTCATTCACACTGTCTGTTTCTTCTGATGGGGACTCAATTAAGCTTGGTCCTCTTGGTGACCGAGAACTTGCGCTAAGAAAATTTCAAGACTTTGAGTCCCTTGTGAATTCAACTGGTATCAATATGAATATCCAGAATGAAACGAATCGAGTTCAAATCACTGAATGTGAAGAGTTTATTCTGGAAGAGTTAAAGGATATTTTTGAGTTTGGTGTTATTACCGATACTTTTAGAGATTTATTTAAAATTCTGGCAAAAAACACGAAAGACACCACTCTTCTTGAAGGGACATGGTTCTACATTCATGAATTGGCGGCGATGAGAAGATTCTGGATTCAAGTCCAATATGATTTGAACCCAGAAGCTCTTTCTTAGTGTTGAGTAGATTTTAGACTATCTTCATGCTTGGCAGCTAAATAGCCAGTCACCATGAGTTGGGCCAGCATTCCAAGTTCTTCGTCATCTGTAATGCCGTAAAAATTTTCAATGTGGTGAACAAAGATCTCAACATCTTCATCTGAGAGATGTTTTTCAACCATCGACATCATGGCATCTGACTCCATCTTTTCGAGGGAGTCGAAGAAAGATGTAAGAATTTGGTGTTTTTCTGATTTCATTTTTTCGCCTTTTGGTGTCACTATTGCACCACGAAAATTTAAGGTTGTCATTCAGTAAACTAAGTGGCAACAATTGAATGCTGTTTAAGTTCTGTATAAAAATGTTTAGTATTGACCCTATTGAAAATTTTAATGATTGTAAGGAAGGCAACATCTCTATGAAAAGTTCTTTTGTTTTAATTTCTTTATTTTCTGCACTCTTTATAAATGTTGCTTTGGCCCAGTCCGTATTAAAGCCTTCTGCCCGAGAGATGAAGCCCCAAGATAAGAAAACGTTTGATAAATTTTATGATCGACTGCGAATCAGCTGGTTTGGTGTTTTAACTACACCTCACTTTGATGATATGGAAAAAGGTAATTGGAGAAATGCGGCTACATCTCCAGAGTTTGGTAATGCTCCTAAAGGTGATAAAAAAAACGAAGACACGTGGCCAACGAACATGTGGAACCAGATAAGCTTTAACTATAATTTTGGGGCGAAAATGAATTTCGTGGTGAACCCACGTTTTGCAATTCCATTAACTCCTGAAAAAGACATGAGTCCAGCTGAAGATAAATCCCTTATCCTGTTAGATGATTTACTTTTTGGATTTCAAGGTGTGGTTTACAGCACTGAAGATAAAAAATTGAATCTTTGGATTCGTCCAGGGATCCGTCTTCCAACTTCAAGAGGAAGCAGAACTTCTGGTCAGGGTGGAGCAGGAACTCTTTCAAATCAATTGGAACTCGCTTACCTTGCGACATATGACTTTACAAAAACTTGGCAGATGGGGGTTTTCGGTCAGGCTCGTCAGTGGGTAATCGATGACCGCTATAACAGAGACCGTTTCCGTTTTTATACAGCCCCTTTTGTTCAATATACAATTAACGACACTTCTCGGATTCAGGTTTACTACGAGACGATGCTCGAGACCGACAGAAGAGCAAAGCCAACAGGGGACAGGGACCCTATTTTTAAAGATCTTTGGCAGAATATTTTTGCAGGTTATTCAAAAGATGTTAATGCAAAACTTAATGTGATGCCTTTTATCGGTTGTTTTGTTAACGACACTCCTGTGACTGATAAATCAGTTTGGCTTGGGGCCTGGATGTCGTATCAATTTAAGTAAATTAATTATTCACCGGTACTTATGAGTGCCTGATAACTTAGTAAAGTATTCATAAACGCTAGTCTGGATTCATGAAAAGAAGCTTCGGCACTTGCTTGGGCTTCTTCTCTCAAGTTTACTAAGAATAAATTTCCACCACCTGTTTTAAATTTATAAGTTTCAGAGATCACGAGTTCTTTTGCTTTTGAATATTCAATCTCAGACTGAATGACTTGTTCTAATTGCAAATAGAGGGATTGCCTAAGGGCCATCACCTCAAACTTATAAGATTGTCGTCCTAGGCTCATCTCTCTTTCGGCCACCATCTTACGTGCCCGAGCTGCCGCAATATTACCGTTTCCTAAATTTCTTTCAATCGGAACACTCAGTTGTGCCATGACCATTAAGTAGTCACGGGGCATATTCGAGTTTTCAGCTGTACGCTGATAATACTCTGTTGTCACATCGATCTGAGGTTTTAAGTCTTGTCTCGCTAAATCTAGATCGACATCAGTTTTTTCTACGGTAAGAGAAAGATTTTGTAGATCCGGACGCTTCTCCATTAATGTATCAATATTTGAATTTGTATCTAGATTCTCTAAAAAAGTAGCGAAGTTATTTGGATATTCTTCAAATGTCTCTTTTTCACTGGGAATAATCGGCTCACCATTTTCATCTCGGTAAAATAACGAAAGAGCATACTCAGAGCGAAGAAGTCTTTCTTTGGCCACCTGAAGTGAACCTTTCCGACTTGCCACATATTGCTCATTCTCAGTCACTACGATTTGAGCAATATCACCTTTTTTGGAACGAGTCACTAAATACTCATTTCTTGTTTCGCCATTTCGAAGAAGTTCCTCAAAGACACTTTTAATCTTACTTGCTGTGACCCATTCCCAATAGGCAAGCTGACCTAGTCTACCAATATTTAATTCAGTCAAATATTTGTCAGCTTTGGCCATTTTAGAATCATACTTTGCATTTTTAAGAGAGGCCCTATTAGGATCAATGAATAAATTTTTCCAAAGAGATAGCTGAAGTCCTAGCACAGAATAATTTCCTGGCTGGCCAGTAGTACTCGGGTTTCCAGTATTATAAACCGGAGAAAACCTACCGTTGAGGTTACTGATTTGTTCTGAACCAGCATAGATTTTTGAATTTGCGAGTGGAATGGGTTTCACAAGAAAGGATCTCGAGACGGTATTTTTATAGTCGCCCTTCGTTTGTCTTTTATAGTCTGAAACAACTTTAGTATCAAAGGCCCCTCTCGCCCCTTTGACGGTTTCATCTGCGGCCCGCATCTTTTCGAGAGCTGCTAGAACCGTTGGGTGATATTTCAGTGCACTTTCCTTAACCACTAAAGGGGAGAGTGCTCCGTATGAAGGAAGGGTTATAAGAAGTAAAATGAAATACTTCATTCTGGAATCTCCTGAGTGGAGGTTTCGAGAGATCCTGGAGCTGCATCCAAAGATGGAGGGAAGCCGTTAAATTGTCTCCAAAGCTCATAGCCCAAGGAGACATTATTTAAAAGAATCCATCCATTCACTCTTGTCCCTTGTCTAATAAACCTGGATTCTGGCCACTTCTCTCCTTTCTCAGGAATGATAATGACTCGAAATAGACCCTCTGGAGTCGCAGATTGATCCACAAAAGATACAACCCCGCCGAATGTTCCAACAGCTACTGAAGGCCAACCAGAAAATTGAATCGCGGGCCATCCTTCAAATTGAAGACGTACTTTTCTTCCCTCGTAAACAAGAGGTAGATCGTTACCACGAATGAAAACGTGGGCCGAAAGATTTTTACTTTTTGGAACGAAAATAGCGACAACTTGCCCTTGGTTAACAACGACTGAACTAGTACCAACGAGTAGCCTGACAATCGTTCCATCACTCGGCGCCAGAACGAGCTGAGACTGCTGCCGAGAAAGTCGAGACTGCATTTGCGTATAATTGGCGAGGGCCTGCGCCTCTGCAGACTGAGCATTTTTATAAGCGATGATCGCTTGCTCCATGTCTTTTCTCGAGCTAATTCCTTTTGAGTAGAGATCCGTTTGGCGATCGTAATCAAATTTAGCTGTCTTCACCACAGCGACCGAAGCTTCATACTGACTTTTGGATGCTTGGTACTCAACTTTTAGTCTTTCCATATAGTTCGGATCAATATCTATAATTTCCATGATCTGATCCCCTTTCTTTACAAAGGAGCCTTCTCGCACGAACCATTTATTAATTCTTCCAGTAACAGTTGCGTGGATATTTTGAACTCTATCTTGAGGAAGATAGGCCATGACTTTTCCTGAGCCTGGAGATGTCTGTTGCCAAGGTATCGCAATGAGAAAAACCATCATAAAGAGAACAAAGATAACCACTAATCGAGTGACTAATTTTGCAGCTTCGGGGAGGTCATGCAATTTCAGCATCTGATATGGAGTATTAGCAAATTCCTCTTTAAGAGTCACTTCAGGCAATGGATAATGACTAGAATTCTCACTGGAACTCTTAATTTCTTGTTCCATAAATCTCAATCTCCTTCAAAAGGTCCGAGGGCCCGTTAAGTTCTGTCATTTTTGATCTTTCTAGCATGCAGTAGCGATCAAAGTTTCCAGTATAAAATCTCTGGGTAAAAAAGAGTACAGTCCCAGAAAAATGTTTATCTAAAATTTCCTTATAAATGAGACTCCTCTTAAAAGTCGAAATTTGCTCAAAGTCAGGTGTCACCAAGAGAATTTTAGGTTTAAGAAGGAGTGCTTTGGCAATTTGTAAGGATAAAAGCTGGGACTTAGAGAGCGGAAAAGTATTTGGTTGAATTTCCGTTTCCAGTCCCTTGGGTAACTTAGCAATATTTTCTTCAATCCCAACTTTCTTTAAAACATTTTCGATCTCTGTATTTGAAAATTGACGATGACTAATACCCGTTAAGTTCTCTCTGATGGTTCCACTAAAAAACTGATCATAGCGAATTATTTGAATCTCATTTCTTACGGCCCCAAAATCTAAATCATCGGCCAGAAGATTATCAAATCGAACGTTCCCACTTGATTGATTACTAAAGCCCATGAGTGATTCATAAAAGAGATCAATAGAAGAAAAACTTTTAACAAAAATAAGATTTTTCGTCCCTTCTTTAAAACTAAAATTAAAATTGTAATTGGGCTCAAATTTGAGGTTCTCAAATTGGAAATCGAATTTGCGTGGAACAATAGCATTTTCTTTAGGTGTTTCAAGTTCAAAGTCATAAAAGCGAGCAATCATGTCGAGAGATGTACTGTAGTTATAAACGCTGAAAAAGAAGTTTTGAAGATTTGGAAGACTCGCGATAATACTGTTTACAACTAGTGCCGCTGCCACTAATTGTCCTGCGGACAATTCTTTCTTTAGAACCAGATAACCACCCATCCCAAGAAGAATAATATTCATGACAACACCAAAGATCTGAAGACCGACATGTTGTCTAAATTGGAACTTAAATAGATTCTCTCTCACATGAAGCCAATCGTTAAAAAGGTGATTGAGTTTTCTGTTGGAAAAATCTTTTCCATTGTCTGAGCAAAAAATATTTCTCACCCGACTTAACTCCTCTACCCAAGTCACAACTTTATATTTCCCGTTAGCTTCAGGAGAGCCCGCTTTAACTCCGTTAGGGCCAAAGAGCATCCAGTTCAGTATAAGAAACTGGCCCATAAAACCAGCGAATCCCAAAAAGTAAGGATGATAAAAAGTGAGAAGAGTAAATCCAATAACAAATTGGATAATAAAGCCAAAACCCGTGACGAAAAAAGTCACCATGCTTGATTGCATGATTATAATATCAAAGTAGCGATTGATGAGATCTTGATGGTTTGCTTTCTTAAACAACTTATCTTTGTAACTTGTGAGCCTTTCAGAAATAATAAAACCGTATCTCACGAAGAGTCTTCTTTGAAGAATTTCTACCGTATAGGTTTGAATCGTCTGAAGAACTCCACTACAGGATAGAATAAAAAAGAGAAGGGCACATAACACAACTAGTGGTTGGAGCATTGTTCGTACTCCAATATTATTTATAATCATCTGAATAGCGAGAGGAACGCCAAGACTTAATAAATTAATTGCCAGGGCATTAATGACAATTGATTTGATGAAACCGATTTCAGGTTTTGTCATGAGATAGAGAAGGTCTCTAAATCTCTCACCAGATTTAATAAGGTTATCTGAAAGTAAATGAAAATGAAGTTTCCTACTCATATTTATTCTCTTTTGGTGTATCTGCAAAATCGATTAAAACTGAATTAAGCCACATAAAACCAACAGTTGTAATGATGCCAACGAGGATGCTTAATTGTGGGTTGAATTCAAAACTAAAGTGATTAAGGGCCATGCCTAGAAAACAAGTAAAGATACTTAAAATAATAATGGATGAAGTGAATGAAATTTTAATCCATTTTGAAAGCATCATCCTGCATATAAAAAATGACAAAAGGGGAGCAGTGGAGAAGTAAGCAAAGTACATTCCGATTTTAATGGATCCCGAGATGAGTGAGAATAAATGGGCCATGATCACAATCGAAACCGTAATAATGAAGTTATCAACCTTAATATAAAGTTTAAAAAGGTTAGATTTTTTACCAGACATTAAATCATTCCAAAAGACGGCACTCATCGCATTTATAGATGAATCAAGTGTCGACATATTGGCCGCTAGAATACTTGCCACCATGAGCCCCTTAAGTGGTGTTGGAAAATAGTTTTCAATTAAGGATGAGAAGATTTTTTCTGGGGCGGGAGCTGTTTGGCCGTGTTTTGTATAGTATGACCAAATCACGACACCCAAGCTTAGAAAAATGAGATTCACAATGAGGGACCCAACTGAGGACCAAGCAAGGGCTTTTTGGGCCGTTTGCACATCTTTTGCGCCTAATAACTTTTGGGCCAAATCTTGATCCACTCCGTGAGTAGCTGCATCGTAAGCAATCCCTGCGATAATTCCGTAGATGAAAGTCAGAAAACCATGTGCATCTGTCCATGGACTAAATTTATGGTTTGTAAAACCAAATGAAACTAATTCTCCCCAAGTAAGGTGACTCATCTGTCCCACCACATGATGGGCGACAATACCTCCAAGGATAAAAATTGCTGCTTGAAGCATGTCTGTTCTAACGACGGCCTTTAATCCTCCGAGAATGATATAAAGATAGGTCATTAAAGAGATCAAAACCATCGCAGAGAAAATGGAAGTACCGAAAAACTCCGCAATAAGAATGGAGCCTCCTAAGAGTTTAACACTCACTCCAATAAGCTTGGTGAAAATATAAAAGAAGGCGAAGGTTCTTTTCGCTCTCGTTCCAACTCCCCTGATTTCTCTGTAGGTATATATTCCTCTGGCCAGGACTTCAAAAATGGTAAGTCCCTTACCGTAGATCTTTGGAATAAAATACCAGGAGATAAAACTGCGACTTATAATTGCACCCAAGATGAATTTAAAGTAGCTAAAATTTTCCATATAAACATAAGTGGGAATGACTAAAAATGCCATGGCCGAAAACTCTGTCGCTATAATGGAAAGAGTTGCTTCCCAGAAAGTGATACTTTTTCCGGCAAGATAGTGATTATCAATCGGTCTCAGCCCATTCACTGAATCGTTTTTTTCAATCCGCTTCATGAAGGTTCTTGCTTTGTAGGCAATTGTAAATATTAAGGCGATGTAGCCAATAATCACGAATAAATCTAGATTCGTTAATTGCATAAAATTCCCTAAAACGTTGTCATTTTATTCGAGTGGAAAAAGGCAGAGTTTATTAAATAAGAAGGAAAAATTGTTTTTGGCGTTTTAGATTGTAGGCTGCAAGATAGTACTTGAAAAAATCTATGTGATCCGGAGCATCTGCAATAATCACAATAGGAATAAATTCCTGAGCTATAAAATTAATTTTTGTATCAATCTTCTTTTGTCTATTTGTAATAGGTTCAATCTTCCAAAATGATAACTGAGGTGGTGATGAAAGTTGTTCCGAATGATATGCGTATGCCTTAGGTAATCCTGAAAGAACTGAGGTCATTCCAACTAAAACTGTTAAAAGGAGAAAATAAGTAGGTTTCATCTAAATAATATTTTAAGTTATTCCGAATTTCTCTCAAGATAAAAATGTAAAAAATTCTTATGTGATCAAACGGTAATTAATTGAAATCATACTAAAAAGCTTTACTTTTGGGATTGCTATTAACGCGCTATTTACAAAAGAATCCTGTTTATGCTAGAAGGATCTCAGTCGTATATTTTGTACCTTGTTCCCACCCGGATCTTTTCGTCTATCTAGGTCTAAGTGGTTCCTCAGGGCTGTTTTGAGACCAATTGGACCAGGCCTCATCTACATTCAAAATGCGCATAACAAATAACTTTCTCGAAAGGAGAAAACGCATGTCTTTTAATGAACTTGGACTCAAAGAGTCTTCCCTCAAAGCAATCGCAAAAATGGGTTTTGAAAACCCTTCAGAAATTCAATCACAGGCGATTCCTGTGTTACTTCAAGGTGACGTTGATTTTATTGGCCAGGCCCAAACTGGTTCAGGAAAAACTGCGGCCTTTGTTCTTCCGTTACTTGAAAAATTAGATTTCAAATCACCGGCACTTCAAGCTGTGATTCTTGCTCCGACTCGTGAGCTAGCGAACCAAATCAACGAAGAAATTCAAAAGCTATCGGCGTTTGAACCCATCCGTTCAATGTCTGTTTATGGTGGTACTTCTGTAGGACTTCAGATCAAAGATTTTAAGTCAAAAAAACCTCAAGTCGTTGCTGGTACTCCAGGACGAGTGATGGATCTTATTGAGCGCGGAGTTTTGAAGTTTGAAGCTACAAAATTCGTCATTCTTGATGAAGCAGATGAAATGCTTGATATGGGATTCTTCGATGACGTAACGGCAATTATTGACCAAATTCCTGAAAAGAGAATCTGGATGTTCTCAGCAACTCTTCCTGGACCTATTTCAGATCTCGTGAACCGTGAGTTTTCTAATCCTGTGACTGTAAGAGTAACAAAGAAAGTTTTAACAGCTGACTCAGTTGAACAGAAAGCAGTCGTCGTTCGTCGTGAAAACGGAATTGAAGCTCTTTGTAGATATATGGATTACTCAGATAATATGTACGCCATTATCTTTACTCGAACTAAAATTGGTGCCAAAGAACTGACTGACGAATTGAATGCTCGCGGTTACCCAACAGACGCTCTTCACGGTGATATGGATCAAGCAGCTCGTGATATGACGATGAAAAAATTTAAAGAGAAGAAAATCAATCTTCTCGTTTGTACCGATGTTGCTGCACGAGGGATTGACGTTAATAACCTCACTCACGTGATTAACTTTGGTCTTCCACAAGATAATGAATCTTATGTTCACCGAATTGGTCGTACAGGCCGTGGTGGTTCAAAAGGGATTTCACTCTCTATCATTGAGCCAAATGAACAAGGTCGCGTAGGTCAGATCGAAAGACTTACGAAAGCAAAAATCGAAAGAGTCTTTCTTCCGAAAGTGAATGAGATCAGAGAGAAAATTTTAGAGAAGTCTTTAAAGCGTTTCACAGATCATATTTCTTCTTTCCATGATGAAGAAGTTCTTCATTATGATGCATTTAAAGCAAAGTTCGATTCTCTTGAAAAAGAAGATATTGTTAAAGGTATCTATGGTTTCATGTTCGAAAATACATTGAAGCGTTACCAAAAAGCGCAAGAAATTGATGTCGCTCCTCGTGGCCAAGGTGAGCGTCCTCAGGGTGTGAGAGTTCAAACAGGTATGCAGAGATTCTTCATCAATCTAGGAACGATGGATGGAGCAAATCCAGGCGAATTATTAAAGTTTGTTTCAAATACAACTGGAATCTCTGGAAGAAACCTTGGGCGAATTGAAACGAAAGAAAAATTTGCGTTTATTGAAGCTCCTTCAGAGTTTACTGATGCCATGATGAACCTTAAGGGTGAAATGTTTGGCAATCGCCGTGTTTCTATCGAACTCGCTACAGCTCCTGCCGGAAATGGCGGTGGGCGTGGTTTCGGTGGTGGCGGTGGTGGCTTTAGAGGTGGCCGCGGCGGAGATCGTGGTGGACGATCTTTCAGTAGGGGCAGTCGTTACTAGGAAAATATTTCCTCCGTCATATTAAGTACTTGTAGCATTATGCTTCCCATGTCAAAATTTGAGTAACACACTAAATTAGACATGGGCAGCAGTGCCCAAAATACAGGATGTATTTTGCGTGGAATTAAGAATGAATCAATCGACTCATGAAGAGTATGAAGAAGTAGAATCACCGTTCGCGTCAAAATCATCTGATAAATCTCCTCACCGAGAAAGACTGCGCACCCGGAAGAATGTTTTTAACCGTCCCTTCGCGACGGACACAACTAATGCGCCTACATATTTTGAAACAACGGCGACAAGAAAAGCCATTGGCCATGCTGATCAAACAGAACTTTTAGATCATAGAAAGGGCTCCCTTCACGAAACAGAGATAGACTATCTTAATGAAGAAGAAGAGGAAGTTGAGGAAGAAGTAGAGAAGCGTCCAGCGCGATCTCCTTCAGTGTCAGTTAAGAAAAAAGAAAAGCTTAAAAAAAATCTTTTAGCAAAGCTAGGATGGTCAGTTGTTGGCCTACTTGTTCTTCGCCTTATCTTTATGGACCGTGGAGTTTGGGATTACTTCTCAACTGAAGGTGTTATTCAAGAGAAAAGAGAAGAGTTAAAGTCCATTCAAATGGAAAATAAAGACCTTAAAATTGAAATCACAAAAATCCAGCTTGATCGAAATTATCAAAAGCAATTAGCAAAAGAGCACCTTGGTGTGATCGCTGCAGATGAATTTTTAATTCTTTTTGCTGGAGAAAGTCCAGATTCACCTGAAACTTCTGAAGAAAACATTTCTATCTAGTTCTTACCAAGTTTCTTTTTTACAATATTTTCCGCTTCTATAAGTGTTACTTTTCCATTCCAGGTAAGTTTATCGCCAACGTTTATTTTTTGAGCGATCGAAGAAGTTGATTTCATTTCCAGAACATGTCGGCACCAGACTCCTCGTGCACGCGGAATAAGCTCTGGATTTGAGCGACCAACATAGAAGGGGAGCTTTCGTACGATATCGATGATTTTTAAATCTTTATCGAGATAAAAGAGATCTAGTTCAAAGTAAGTGTCTGGCATCCAAAAGTGCCTCTCTTCATCTTGAAGATAGAAAAAGAGCATTCCCTCCGAGTCACCAAAATCCTCCGGTTTCACTCCGGAAAGGCCCATCTCCTGTTCTTTCGCGTCGATAGCAAGAGTCGCTTCTATTGAGGGCCCGAAACTTGTTTGGAGTTCAACTTGTTTCAAGGGGTTCTGATTTTGTGACTCACTTTGGCAAGAGAGAAGAGTAAAGAGAGAGAGGAACAGGATCAATTTTCTCATGAAGTTTATCCCTGATTCAGGTATGATTTCACAGTCTAATTAAGAGATACGACAGGAGCTCTCAAATGTCATCGGTTAAAAATTTACCAGGATTAATGCGCACTCATCACTGTGGAGAACTTAGAGAAAGTGATATTGGAAAAAATGTCACGATTTGTGGGTGGATGAATAAATATAGAAATCTCGGAAGTCTTCACTTCATCGATCTTAGGGATAAGTATGGCATCACTCAACTTGGGTTTGAATCATTTAAAGGTGATGTGAATGAACTTAGAAAGTTCTCATTAGAATCAGTTCTTATGGCAACAGGTAAAGTCGTTGCTCGTCCTGATTCAGCAAAAAATCCAAACATGGCTACAGGAATGGTGGAAGTTCAAGTTGAAGAAATTCGTCCTCTCTCACTTGCTGAAGAAGTTCCTTTTCTTCCTCATGGTATGGTTCAAGCAACTGAAGATCTTCGTCTTCGTTATCGCTACTTGGATCTTCGTTCAAAAAAATTACAAGACATCCTTAGTCTTCGTTCTGAAACGACAAAGAAAGCGCGAATGGCCCTCTATGAGCTTGGGTTTAATGAAATTGAAACCCCAATTCTCTATAAGACAACTCCAGAGGGAGCGAGAGACTATATCGTTCCTTCACGTGTTCATCCTGGAAAAGTGTACGCCCTTCCACAATCTCCCCAAACACTGAAGCAGCTGTTGATGATTGCTAATACTGATAAATATTTTCAAATCTGTCGCTGCTTTCGAGATGAAGATTTAAGGGCCGATCGTCAGCCAGAATTTACTCAAATCGATATTGAGGTTTCTTTTCCTACTCTAGATTACATGAAAAACCTTGCCACTCATGTGGTAAAGAACATTTTTAATATGCCTGAAAACTTTGAGATGACGTCAATCTCCTATGACGAAGTGATGAGAGATTACGGCTCTGATAAACCCGATGTCCGCTTTGGATTAAAACAGCTTATCGTTACTGATCTTTTTAAGACTTCATCTTTTGCAACATTCTCTGAGGTTGCTAACTCCAAATATGGAATGGTTAAGGCGATGTTTATTCCAACTTCAGTTGGCACACTTGCTCGAAAAGACATTGATGGTCTGGTTGAAGTTGTGAAGCCATACGGCGGAAAGGGTGTGGCTTGGTTTAAAGTTGAAAATGGCCAGGTCAGTGGTGGAATCTCGAAGTTTATTGATCCAAATTTACTAAATGCTCTTTATGAAAAGTCTCCAGAAAAAGGAGACGGGTTGTGGTTCTTTACGGCCGATAAAAATTTTAACATCGCTCATGATTGCGCCGATGCTTTAAGACGGTATTTTGGGAAGCACTTTAACCTTATTAATCCAGATCAGTATGCCTTTCTGTGGGTTTATGATTTTCCACTTTTTGATTACGATTCCGATGCCAATACCTTAGGAGCAAAACACCATCCATTCACTCGTCCAAAGGACGAAGATATGGAGCTCTATTATTCTAATGATAAATCTAAAGTCAAAGACGTGAAGGCCTATGCCTATGATATCGTCTGTAATGGTTATGAAATTGGTGGAGGTTCCATGAGGATCTTCGACAATAAACAGCAATCGAGGATGTTTGAACTTTTAGGGTTTACTCCAGAAGATGCTCAACACCAGTTTGGATTTTTCATTGAAGCTTTAAAATATGGAACTCCACCACACGCAGGCATGGCCTTTGGTATGGACAGGCTAGTTATGCTTCTTGCGAAAACAGACTCGATTCGAGATGTGATTGCTTTTCCTAAGACAGCTTCTGCAACAGATTTGATGGCGAGTTCTCCATCAAAACCAAGCGATGCTCAAACAAAAGAATTGGGATTTAAGTGGCTTGATTAAGCTGCCGTTTTCCAATCTGTTTCTTCTAAGATTTTTTCATTTTCAAATTCATGAATCTTCTCCAATAAATTGATTGGGGAAGATTCCTTATATGTCATAAAATCAGAATAGAGATAATCGTGGGCACGGAATTTATTCCAAATTGATTTTTGCCAAAGATAAGAAAGTCCGAAGCTAAAACATAGAGTCATTGAATGAGCTGCCCATCTTAAAGATTCATTAAAGCTCTTGGATTTTTGATCAATTCTCATCTTCGTTAAATGCATCCCATAAGTTTGGCCATCATTGAAGAAATAAGAAAAGAAAAAATAATTAAATAGGAGAAAAGGAAAAATTAAAAAGGAAAATCCAATAGATGAAGTTATTTCATTGGGAGAACTAAATTTCGAATTAAATAGAAGAGATTCAATTTGAATTGAAGTTATATTAACTAGAAAAAGTGTGATTCCAAATGAAAGATAAAAATCGATTATATGAGAAACAAAAAGTTTCATATTCCATGATTGGTGCTTCTCCTTATTTGGATGAAGGTAAAAAGAGGGCAATTTTTTAGAATAGTTAGCAAAAGGAATAAGATCAATAGGAGTCATGAATCACCTCTAATAGCCTATCGGTTGTTAGAGGTGATTGTTTAGTTATTGACTTGCTAACTGGGTTTTAAATTCATGAAGTTTCTGAAGGGCCTCTAGGGGAGTGATGTTTAGTACGTCTAAAGCCTTCAAATTACTTTCTAAGGATGAGAGATAATCAGGTATTTGGGGAGAAATGACCTCGGAACTAAAAAAAGTCAGCTGATGATTTAATAGCTCATGTCCCTTCGCTTCTTGGGATTCAAGATCTTTTAAAATCTCTCTGGATCTTTTTAAAACTTCACGGGGAAGTCCCGCAAGCTCGGCAACATGAATCCCAAAACTTTGAGTCGCTCCCGCCTCAATGAGCTCATACATAAACTGTACTTTACCATTTTTTTGTTCCGTTCTAACTGTAAAATTCTTCCCTTCAGGCATACTCTCAACAAGATCAATAAGCTCATGATAGTGAGTTGCAAAAAGAGTTATTGATCGTGTTTTTTTAATAAAATGTTCAACCAGCGCCCAAGCAATTGATAGACCATCATAAGTTGAAGTCCCACGGCCAATTTCATCTAGGATAATGAGAGATTTCTCTGAGGCATGGCGTAGAATTTCTGCCGTTTCTGCCATCTCAACCATGAATGTTGACTGGCCCTTGATAATATCGTCGGAAGCACCTAAGCGTGAGAATAAATAGTCGCAAAGACCTAGATCAGCTGAATAAGCTGGTACAAAACATCCCATTTGCGCCAAATACTGAATGATGGCAACTTCTCTCATCACAGTTGTTTTTCCGGCCATGTTTGGTCCAGTGATTAAACCAAAGTAGCATTTCTCATTTAGATCAATATTATGAGTGATAAAGCTGTCTTTAATGTTGGCCTTAATGAGAGGGTGCCAAGCACCTTTGATGCTGATGTGTTTTTTATCATCTCGTAACATTGGGCGAGTAAAGTTTTCTTGAAGGCTCACCCAGGAAAGTGCTTGAAACACATCAATTTGGGCCATTCTCTTAGCAACATCAAGAACGAGATGGGAGTGATCTTCGATCTTTTTATTAAAGCTCTCGAAAATATCCTTTTCTAGCTTAATAAGTTTATCCATTGCTTGCGTAACATCTTTCTCAAAGGCCTCAAGTTCTTCCGTTACATACCGCTCGTTATTGACGAGAGTCTGTCTGCGCATAAATGATTTTGGTACTTTTGAGAGATGAGAATTTGATACTTCAATGAAGTAGCCAGAAATGTTATTGTGCTTAATTTTTAAATTACCAATATTCGTCGATGATCGGTATTTTGCTTCAAGTTTTAGAATTTCATCCGAGGCAGAGTTTGCAAGCTTTGCGAGCCTATCTCTTTCTGTGCTGGCCCCAGGTTTAATAAGGTTTCCTTTCTCTACATGGGCACCCATTTCATCGTTAATCGTAAAACGAATCTCTTGTGAAAGCTTATTTAAAAAATCGAGATCTTTTCGTGGAAGTTTTTGAAAGAAATTAAACCCTTCATCATCCATTGTTTTTTCGATTTCAATAAATATCTCAAACGCCCCTGCAAGATTTAAAATATCTCCGGCCACTACTTTCTTGGTTGAGACCTTCGCCATAATACGATCGATATCTCTTACGTCAGAAAGAAGTGATCTAAGATTTTTAATAAAGTTTGGCTTTGCAACGAGACCTTCAATGAGATCAAGACGTTTATTGATGGCATTTTTGTCACAAAGTGGAGTCTGGAAATATTGTCTTAGGTAACGAGTTCCCATGGATGTTTTTGTTTTATCCATGAATCCCAAAATAGAATTTCCTTCATTCTCTTTAGAGCGTGGAAATATTTCAAGTCCAGAAAGTGTAGAGTAAGTCACCTTCATCGAATCTTCATTATTATGCATCCTGAATGGACGCAAATGCGAAATCTTCTCTAAGGTTTGTGTCGAAGTGACATAGTAGCTTAAAGCTCCTAGCGGAGAAAGCAAAACTGGTAATTGAGAAATGATTCCATCTCGTTGATAAGTTGGAATAAGTTTCTGTATATAAAAACTAGTGTGCTTCTCTTCAAAATATTCTTGAGAAAGGTGAGTCTTAAGAGCATCAATGCCTTTTAAATAATCTTCAACGATGGGCTCATTCTCCCACTGTCCTAAATAGGAAATAAATTCTTTGGGTTTAACCATCATGAGTTTCTCACAAAACTCTTCAATGGTCTTAAATGTCGTTCCGTAAAAGTCACCCGTCGTGAAATCTAAGAGAATAAGAATGAATTGATTTTTATCTTTAAATCCAGCTGCAAGAAACTTATTTTCTGAAGCTGTTGTTTTATCTAGATCATAAGGCATTCCTGGAGAGACGATTTGAGTGACTCCACGTTTTACGATTCCCTTGACTGATTTCGGGTCCTCAAGTTGTTCACAAATCACAACTTTTTTACCAAGTTGTGAAATCCTGTCGACATAAGTTGAAGCCGCGTGATGGGGGATGCCGGCCATGGGAATCGGGACATCGCCAAGTTTTCCCCTGACTGTTAGAGAGATATTAAGAAGTCTCGCTGCTTCACGAGCATCTTCAAAAAACATCTCGTAAAAGTCACCCATCCTGAACATCAGAAGAATATCAGGATAGAGTTTTTTGACTTGATAATACTGCTCCATCATTGGAGTAAGTTTGATGCCTGATTCAACGAGTTGGGCCAGTGTTTGGGCCTCTGGAAATATTTGATTTTGCATCCTAAAAAGGTATCAAAAACCGATTAAAAACGTCACCTGATTTTAGCATTCTGAAATCTGGGAAAATTAGACCCACAACTGTTTGGAATCAAAGAAAAGAGTATAATAAAATGATGAAGTTTCGTGACCCAAAATCAATAATAATTATTGCAATTTATTTCGTGAGCAATTCCTTCATTATTTTTTCAGGATTAAGGCCCGGTGAGGATGAAGTTGAAGTAAAAAAAGTGGCGAAAAGTCTCGCTCCTGAGTTCACAAAAATTTCGGGTTTAGAATATTTTCATTTAAAAAACTCTCTACCTCAGATGTCCCTATCCGCCCAAGAGATGCGCTCTCAAGGTGAAGAGATTGCAGAATTTGAATACCCTCGTGGAGTTTATAGTTATCAGCAAAAAAATAAGACGATTAAATACAGTGCTGATCAAGCGATTTATAAAAAACAAAAAGAGATTCTAAATCTTGACGGTGATGTTCAGATTTCATCAGAGGATTCAAATTACTCAGCTGATCATCTTAAATATTTTTTTAAAAAAGACCTCATCATTGGAAAAGGAAATGTGAAGTTTGATGGACTCGATCTTAAATCAAACGATCATGTGATGATTCAGTCAGACTCTATGCGGGCCAATCCAGAAGCAAAACTCAGTCGATTTAAAGGCAACGTTCAAGGCAGCATGGAAAGACAAAAAAAGTATGAGGGCAAGCTAACCTTTGCCTCTCAAGAAATGCAGCTCGATGGTAATAATTCTTATGCTCATCTTGAGGGTAATGTTCGCATGAAACGGGATAACTATGACATAACTGCCGGAAAAGCCGATATGTATATGGAAAACTTTAATAAAAGTCTCAAGTATTTCATTCTAAATGACGATGTGAAGGTGTCTGAAAAGCTTCAAAGCACTGAAGGCGTTAAAGAGCGAAGAGCATTCGCAGAACGTTTAGAGGGATTTGGGAGAGATCAGAAGATGGTGCTCTCGGGTGCACCAAGAGTGGAAATGGGAACGGATGTTATTAAAGGATACCGCATCACGATTAGAGAAAATGTTGATTTGATTGAAGTTGATGATGCGATGTCAGACGTACAAGTTAAACGAAAAAAACTAAAGGAATAGTTTTTATGAATGCAAGTTTCCACGCTCGAGATCTTAAGAAAACATATAATGGCCGCGAAGTCGTGAAGAGTGTGAGTATAGATGTTGAAAGAGGCGAAGTTGTTGGACTACTGGGTCCAAATGGAGCGGGAAAAACAACATCGTTTTATATGATGGTGGGACTCGTTAAAGCAGATAAAGGGGAAATTAACCTCGATTCTGAAAATGTAACGGAGCTACCACTGCATGTGAGAGCAAAAAAAGGGATTGGTTATTTGCCTCAAGAGGCAAGTGTGTTTAGGGAACTTACAGTAGAAGAGAACATATATTCGGTTCTTGAAGTAAGAGACCTAACTGATAAAGAGAGTCAAAACGCTTTAGATAACTTGATTAGTGATTTCAGTTTGGACCACATTCGGAAATCAAAGGGGAGAGAGTTATCAGGCGGAGAGAGACGAAGAGTAGAGATCGCCAGGGCCTTAGCACTCGATCCGAAATTTGTTCTCTTGGATGAACCTTTCGCTGGAGTTGATCCTTTAGCAGTAGGTGAGATTCAGTCGATTATAAAAAGACTGAAACAAAGAAACATCGGAGTTCTCATCACAGATCATAACGTGAGAGAGACTTTGGGAATTGTTGATAGGGCCTATATTATGAGTCGGGGAGAACTTCTTGTAAGTGGTACTCCGGACGAAATAGTAAACAATGAAATTGCCCGTAAGTTTTACTTAGGGGAAGAATTTAAGATGTAGGGGAAAGAAATGGCGATCAAAATGCATCAAGGGCTAAAGCAAACGCAAGGCCTCATGATCACGCCTCAGCTTCAACAAGCGATTAAGTTATTAACACTTACTCACTTGGAAATGACGACTCTTATCTCTCAAGAAATGGTTGAAAACCCCATGCTTGAAGAAATCGATGGAGAGGTAGACGCTGGACCAGCTGAAGAATCCCGCGAAGAATTTGATAATCACGAAGCGACTGCTGAAAACTTCTCAGGTCCTGAATTGATTGAGGGGTCAAAAGATTCATTTGACTGGGATTCATATTCTGATTCCTTTAATAGTAATTCATCCTCCGCCCCTAATATGAAGGAGAGCTCTTCTCCTGATGACCTTCCTTCCTATGAGAATATGATTTCTAAAGGACAATCCCTCCAAGAGCATCTTGAGTGGCAGCTTCGGATGGAGAGCCTTTCTGTAGAAGAGTTAAATTTCTGCCTCGATATCATTGGAAATATAGATGATGAGGGATACCTCGAGATTTCTTTTGAAGAGATCGTTGCTCGACATGGTAAGCTAGAAAGAGATGAGGCCCTAGGCATGCTAGGTCTTGTCCAGCACCTTGATCCCGTAGGTTGTGGGGCGCAGAATATTCAAGAATGTCTGGGAATTCAGGCGAGACTTCTGCCTGAGAGATCCCCACTCGTAGAACTCATTATTGAAAAAAATCTCCAAGACCTAGAGAAAAAAGATTACGTGAAGATTTCAAAAATCTTTGGAGTCTCTAAAGATAAAGTTAAAGATGCAGAACTTATTATCATGGGTCTTAATCCAAAACCAGGAAGACTTGTTTCAGCAGAGGAAACTCAATATGTAGTTCCTGATATCTTCGTTGCTGAAGTCGGTGGAGAGTTTGTTGTCCAAGTCAATGATGAGGGTGTACCTCGACTTAGGATTTCGAATCTTTATAAACAGCTCATGAAAAGTGGCCAATCCAATGTTGATGCCAAGGAGTTTGTTCAGGACAAACTCAGAGCTGCGAAATGGCTTATTACCTCAATCGAAAATAGACAAAAAACGATTTATAAAGTGGCAAACTCGATTGTCCGGACACAGCAGGATTTTTTTAAGAAAGGCCCGGCCTTTCTTAAACCGATGATCTTAAAAGACATCGCTAATGAAATTGGTATGCACGAATCAACTGTTTCTCGAGTGACGACTAATAAGTTCATGCACACTCCTATTGGAACTTTTGAACTAAAATATTTTTTTAATGCCGGAATCGGTGGGAAAAACGGTGGTATCGATATCGCAGGTGAAAGCCTGAAGCTTAAAATTAAAGAGATGATAGGGAATGAAGATCCCAAAAGGCCACTCTCTGATCAAAAAATCTCGGAACTTTTAAGTACTAAAGATATCGTTGTTGCTCGCCGAACAGTGGCAAAATATCGTGAGATGATGAGTATTGCCCCATCTTCAAAACGAAAAAAATAAGGAGGTCTGAATGACATAAATGTTTTGTTTTAATTTTTTATTGTGCGAAAACATTTTTACTTAGAGGCACGTTAATTATGAAATTAAAAATTTCTTTCAAGCATCTAGATCACACTCCATCTCTTGATGAACGTATTAAAGAAAAATCGGAAAAATTTGAAAAGTATTTTCAGGGGAACACCAAAATTGAGTGGTTCTGCTGGGTTCATAATGAAGAACATTGGGCGGAAATTAAAGTTCATGGCCCAAAATTTGATTTCTTTGCCAAGGCATGCGCAGACAATATGTATAAGTCGCTTGATCTGGTAGTGGAAAAAATGGAAAGACAAATAGAAAAACAAAAAGACCAGAAACGCAACAAATTACACTCGCATCCTTATAGCACTCCAAAATATATACAGATTGAGGGATCTATCAAAGATGAAGAGGAATTTTATTATAAAGAGCTTGAAGAAAGATCGGCTTGAAAGATTAAATTATCCCTACCGAAAGGCCCTGTTCAGGGCCTTTTTTATTTCATAGAGAAATGAACTCCTTCATGTTAAGGTTTGCTTACATCCTGCCAACCGGAAGATCGGTGAAAATCCGACACTGTCCCGCAACTGTATAGTCAGATACGGCGCAAGATGAAGACATTCCCGAGGAGGAAATAAGTGTCTTTGATTGTGTTATATTTCTTATATTCATTAAGTTTATTGGCCGACGTTGAACTCCTTCCCGTAGAAGTCAAAGGTCTAAAAGAACTAAATACCTTTAGTTTCTCAGATCAAGTTTCCATCGGAGAAGAGGAGCTTCAAAATCATCCCATTGGTCTCATTTCAAGTGATTTAGAAAAAATACCTGGAGTCATTGCAAGTCAAAATGGGGGACCTGGGGGACGGATCTCATTTTTTATCAGAGGAACTGAGAGTAGACACGTTTCTTTCATTCTAGATGGACTAAAAATAAATGACACTTCAAACACTGATAGACAGTTTGATTCATCTTTTTTTACTTCACCATTTTTAAAAGAAATCACTTTGTCTAAAGGACCTCAAGCCGTTCTATATGGATCTGATGCGATGGGTGGTCTCATCGAATTAAAAACAAGAAAAGGTGAGAGGGCCCCTGAAACGAGACTCAATATTTCTGGCGGAAGTTATGGGACTATTTCATCATCTCTCTCTAATGACTGGAAAACGACTAAGCACAACGGTTCTATCACTTATTCAACTTTTCACACTGACGGTTTATCAAGGCTCAACAAGAAAAGATTTGATGCTAAGGAGCAAGATGCTACGGATATTACGCAAGCCCTTTCTTCGTCGGAACATAGGTGGGGAAATAAGACGCAAACTGATTTGTTAGCAGGATTTCTTCGAGGAAAGTCGGAGCAAGATGGATTATCTAATGATAACTCACATGACTATAGTCGGAATGATCAATACCTTCTTCAGCAGAAAACAAATCTTGAATTTTCTAAAGATCAGGCGATTTCCCTCAGGTCAGGACTTAATCGGCACCAGAGGTTAAATAATAGCTTAGTCTCACATAAAGATTTTTTTAATGGAGATCTTTATCAAAACGAATTTCTTCATCGTATTAAGAATGAAAGGATCGATTTACTTTCAGGAGTTTCATCCGAGCATGAGAGAGCTAAAGCAAATGAACTCAATAGATCTTTTGATCTCCATTCTCTTTTCCTACAAAGTGCTCTTAAAGTTGAAATGTTGAAATTTCATCTAGGTGGTAGGATCGATCGTCATTCAAAGTATGGTGAATTTAAAACTGGTTCTATAGGAATCTCTGCAGGGGAGCTTAGCTTTCAATACTCTGAAGGTTATAAGGCCCCATCTCTTTATCAACTTTATGGCCCAGATTCATTTGGCTCGCCAGTTGGAAATGCTAATCTTATTCCTGAAACGAATCATTCCCTTGAATTAATGTGGAAAAAATCAACTGATCAATTTGAGACATCTGTCACAGCTTTTCAAAATCGCTTATCTAATCTTTTTACCTATATCTTTGGCCAAGGCTATATCAATCAACAAAGATTTATTGCTGAGGGAGTTGAATTAAATGGAAAAATTAAAGATAACTTTTACTCGATTTCAATGAATCTTACTCACCAAAACTTTAGAGAGGAAGAGTCGCCAGTTTTAAGGCGTCCCTATAATTCAGCTTCTGGAACTCTGTCTTATTTTCCATCTGAAACAATTGAAGTTAATTTTCTGGGCCGCTGGTACTCTAGTCGAAAAGATGTAACTTCAAAATTAAATGGATTTGAAGTCTTTGAACTAGGAATGAGAAAAAAATGGTCTCAAGATGAGATTTCGATTCAGTTGAAAAATATTTTTGATCGTGAATATGAGGAGGTTTATGGATTTAGTGTTCTAGGTCGATCTGTCTTCACAGGTTACGAACACCGCTTTTAGTGAACGATTTTATCTTTCGAATCCTCAAAGCAGCATGAGCCGTCATGTCCTTCCATTTCCTCATCAAGGCTCTTTTTATACTCCCTCATCTGATCAGAGGTTAAACCAAGGGAATTTGAAAGAGTTTCTGAAAGAGTGGGGGAAATGACCTCAACGTCTAATCCCATTTTCTCCATTTCTGCTGCGAAACTATAAGCTTTTTCTGAATCCTCAATCCCACATTCGAAAAGGCTTTGCTTGGTTTGAACATCGATCACGAGGATTTTTGACTTTTCTTTTTCCATATTCCGATGGTAGTAATCCATAACCCCCTTTGTCAAAGGATACTCTCAGTGGGACTGATTCTCCTGGTAGATGAAAATAAATTTGTGACGGATCTCTTAGATAAAGTCTTCAAAAAGAAGAACTTAGCATTCTATACATTGAATTCTGCCAAGGATTTTGTTTACCTTGTGAATGACTTAAAACCAGAGCTGATTGTGATTGATTCTAAGACGGCGCTCAATGAGATGGCCGACTTAAAGAAGCAGATTGATGGTTCCAAGGAACTTGGAGCTCTTCCCTGGATTATTCTCGGTGAATCCTCCGAGTTAGCTTTTATTCCCAATAAAATCGGCCAAATCAATCGTCCATTTGACCCTTTTCATATTCCAGATCTGATTGAAAAGATTGTAAAATCTAACTAGTCTTAATTTTAGAGGAATAAATGAATCGAGATAAAATCGTCCTTACCGCGGGAATCACTTTGACATTATTAGTCTTCGCTTTGACGCTTTACTTCCGAAGTGGTGCCTTCCGCTGATTTATAAGAACCAAACTTTGGAGTAGGTAGTCGTTCTGATTGTGAAAGGAAAAAAGAAGAAAGTTTTTTATCCATAACGCTCAGGAGAATATCTACGAGCTCATGATAATGAGTGTGAATCCATTGGGCAGTGAAATGATTGGGAACTTCAAGGATAAGAACATTATCAGAGATCACGAGAGGCTTTACGTTCTTAAACCATTGATGATGAATCTCTGGCCCTAAAACATCTGTAAGCTGATCAGATAAAATTGACCATAAGTATGAAGCCTTCACAACGGGGTGAGCGAGATTAAGGCTTTTTTCTTTTAACTGCGCTTTTTTTGCAGTCCAACGAAGTTTAAGGTTACGTTTTTTTTTCATGGGGAGGAGAGATTAGTCCCTAAGAAAAAAACTGACAACAAAATTCCGACTAAGAGAAGGGATTATGTTCCCATTCTTTTGCTTCTGATGGCGCCAAAATGTAGCTATTGAGACCTAGTTGTTGGAAAATGAAATCTGGTACTCGGATTCGATAAAAAATCCCTTGCTCATGAGAAACAGAGTTCATGATGTTGGCGTTCCCTCTAATTCGAGAATGAGCTTCTCCCGCCTCATAGGGAATAAAGAGGTCGTAATGGTCTTGTTTTGATAAAAAATAATTGATGATATGGTCTCTAAGATTTTTCATATCACTTTCATCATATGATGAAACGAGAAAGCTGTTTGGATAGTTGCGCATAATGATTCGCGCTCTCACTGGATCATTAAGTAAATCCTTTTTATTAAATACAATCACCTGCTCTTTTTCTTCGATCTTTAGATCTTTCAACACTTCTTGAGTTACTTGAATGTGCTTTTGATAATTAGGGTCAGAGATATCACAAACAATAACAAGAAGATCTGCTTCCATCGCAGATTCAAGCGTTGTTTTGAATCCTTGAATCAGTGTATTGGGTAAATTTGAAATAAAGCCCACCGTATCAATCATAATCATGGGTGGCTTAGAATCTGGATTTAGCGTTCTAAAAGTTGAATCGAGAGTCGCAAAAAGCTTGTTCTCTTCAAGAACATTCACTTTACACAAACGATTCATGACTGATGATTTTCCTGCATTCGTGTAACCAACGAGTGCAGCCGTAACGGCTTGGTTTTGGCGTTTTTTTCTTTGTTGTTCTCGGGATCTTTGAACTTCGTCGAGTTGTTTTTTATAAAATTCGATCCTCTCCCGGACCATCCGTCTATCAAGTTCAAGTTGCTGTTCACCTTCCCCACCAATCGCCGCTCCGGAAGCACGCTGTTTAGAGAAGTGACCCCACATACTCGTTAAGCGGGGTAATAGATACTTTAGACGTGAGATTTCGATTTGAATCTTCGCCTCTTTGGTTCTTGCATGAAGAGCAAAGATTTCTAAAATGATAGTATTTCTATCGACAGCTTCAAGTTTCGTAATTTCTTTTATGTTTCTCGCCTGTGAAGCGGTTAACTCAAAGTCAAAAACAAGAACTTGAGAGCCTTCTTCTCTGGCGGCATCTGCAATTTCTTCTAACTTGCCTTCTCCGAGCATTGTCGCAGGATCAATTTGCTTTCTATTTTGGACATACTCTTCACCAGGAACTAACCCAAGTGTACGAAGTAGTTCTCTTAATTCTCTAAGCGAATTATTTGTCTCGAGTATCGTGGAATGATTTTCAAACTTATCACAAACGATTGATACGAGAGATGCTTTTTGCCCTAATGGCAGTTTAAATTCTTCCTGATTCACTGAACCTCCACTTGCATGTTATCTAGGAGACGGGTCGAACCCATCTGGTAGACAGCAAGGATTGTAATGTTTTTTGAATGACTTATATCTTCTGAAAAAGTTTCGGAATCTCTTATCTCTAGATAATTCCAGTTCGGATCTTTGAGTGTCTCCGTGATAAAACTATTGGCCTTTGGAATATTGACCCTTTTTTGATCAATAATATTTTTAATTATTGAAAGAGTATTAAACAATAGGAGAGATGTGGATTTTTGCTCAGCTGTGAGGTACTGATTTCGACTCGACAGTGCTAGACCCTCAATTTCTCTGATAATAGGCATTCCCTGGATTTTTATTGGTAAGGCGAGGTCATTGACCATTTGTTTTATAACTAAATATTGCTGATAGTCTTTAAGACCAAAATAGGCCTTACTTGGTTTAATAATATCAAAAAGTCTGTACACAACTGTCGCAACACCATCAAAGTGCCCAGGCCGAATCTTACCCTCAAGAACTGTGCTTAATCCATTGACTGAAATCACCTGGTGTCTGTCTTTGGGAAACACTTCATCTGGATTTTCTGGTGCGTAGATAATAACTTTTGAATCAGGGAAATGGATGAGAGTGTTCTCAATTAATTCAATATCTCTTTCGAGGGTTCTCGGATAGCGATTAAAATCTTCCGAAGGTCCGAACTGTTTAGGATTAACAAAAATTGAAAAATAAACGGTTTTAAATTCTTTTAAGGCCTCATGAAGAAGAGAGATGTGTCCTTGGTGAAGATTACCCATCGTAGGAACAAATCCGATATCTAATAATTCGGTTTGTCTCTCTTTAATGAGGTCCGAGGTCTTCAAAATACATTTAATCATGTTTTTGACCCTCATACCATGTGACAAGTTTCTCTCCTAATTGAGCCTTACTTAGTTTTATGGGACCCTCAATTGAGTCCATTCTCACAAAAAAGTATTCCCCTTCATTTCTTTGAAAGCCCTCGACTTGAGGTGATCCTATGAGTCCATTTGAAACTTTGTTCCCAATCATAAGATCAACCGGCTTACGATTCATCTTTTCCATGAAAACGTCTCTGGTCGTTTCCGTCTCGGCAGCAAAACTGATCACTTTTTGATGTTTCTTTAAGTGAAGTATTTCTTTTAAGATGTCGGCAGCTTGCTTGAATGGGAGACTATTACCCATGGTCTCTTTTTTTAGTTTTACTTCTGATGGATCAAATTCAATATCTGCTATGGCCCCAGTCGAAATATATAAATCTGATCCTGGGAAAAACTTAACGGCAGCATCTTTCATCAACGCTGTGGTTGGTGTCTTTAATAGATTAAAGTGTGGATGACCCTCCAGATTTTCTACTTCTTGAGTGCACTGATGTCCTGCCAAAACTAAAACTTCATAACCAGCAGATAAAAAAGCTTTGGCGACAGAAAGACCCATCTTCCCACTAGAAGGATTGGTGATATATCTCACCGGGTCTAGTGGAGATGCCGTGGCACCCGCCGTAATAATGATTTTTTTATTTTTTTTGAGATTGGGAGTAAATGTTTCGATAAGATCAACAACTGAACTCACTTCAGGAAATTTACCTGCCCCAACATCCCCACAGGCCAATAGACCAGAGGTTGGATTAATGATGCCCACATGAGGCATAGCACTCAGCTTCAAGACATGTTCTTTAATTCTTGGGTTATTCCACATCTCAGTGTTCATTGCCGGAAAAAGAACCACTGGTTTTTTTCCAATGGCAAGAAAAACACTTGTGAGAAGATCATTCGTGATGCCAGTCGCAAGTCTTGATAAAGTATTCGCAGAGGCCGGTGCAATAATGAGTTTATCTGCCCATTTAACAAGTTCAATGTGAAGAACAGTTGATCCTAAATTCAAATGATTTGGCCTAAAATCATCTTGAGGAAGATAGACTGCCTCTACGCCGATATACCGGAACGTTTCTGGTTTAATAAATTCCAGAGATCCTTGAGTTAAAACAACTTTTACCTGATGTCCGTTTTTAATCAGGAGCCTTGCTACATCAAAGCTTTTGTAACTTGCGATTGAACCAGTGATTCCTAAAAGAATATTCATAGAATTTCTATTTGTGTTGTCATCCAATAATGAAGGGCCCAGTGTATCAAATGGGGATGGGTCTCTACAACTAGGGTCTTTTTCTCTTCCTCAAAGAAAGGCTCCCAACTACTTGATCCTCCGCCCGTGATGAGGATTTTTCTAATCTGATTATCAGAAATGATCATTTTGGCGAGTGCAGCAAAAGCGGCATAACTACCGGCCATGGCCTCTTTTGTTTCTTTTGGGAGTCCATCTTGTTTTATAAAGTTAAGTTCTACTTCTTTTAATTTTTCACCCTTCTGGAAAGAATCAAAATATGAATGTATTCCGGGAATAATATACCCGCCCATAAATCCGGCTTCGCTTACAACGTCCATCGTAACAAAAGTTCCGGCATCAATGATAAGAGTGGGAGTCTTATCTTTTTTAAAAGTAAAAAAGGCTTCAATTAATCTGTCTTCGCCAAGAGTCTCTTTATAGGAGACCGGCATTCCGGCAAAACGAGATCCTTTCCAATAGTCCTTCACTCTCGTGATGAGAAACCCTTGCTCCTGGAGTTTTGTGATTTCCTCTTCTCTAGACTTAACTTCACAGACGACCACACTCGAATTGTCTGCATTCATCCCAAGTTGATTGAGAAAAATACTTAATTCAGCTAAAGGAGTGACTTTGATGAGGTCCCATTTATGATTATTTTTTTGAAAAAGACCAGCGTGAGGATGAGAATTACCAAAGTCTAGTGTAATTAGTCCCTGCATACTAATGCCTTTGGTCCTTTAGGTATTTTTGAATAAGTTCTTTTTTTAATTCATAAAGATTTGCAACGGGTATACAGAATTTTGGAGGAGTTTTTGGCCCCAATTTTAACAAATCATTTATGACAAGTACCTGACCATCCGTTTGTTTCCCTGAACCAATTCCTATGGTCGGTATTTGGAGTTCTTGTGAAATTTTTGTTGCGACAGATTCTTCAACCATTTCTAGCACGATCGAAAAACAACCTGCAGCTTGAAGGGCCAAAGCTTCCTTTAATAATCTCTCTGCATCCGTTTCGTTTTTACCGTGAGTAAAATAACCACCGAGTTGATGAACTGACTGCGGCGTGAGTCCAATGTGGCCCATGACTGGAACTCCGGTTTGAGTCAGTCTTTCAATAAGCTTTAATTGGTAAGGGAAGGCACCTTCAAGCTTGATGGCTTCACACTTTGTTGCTTGAAAAAGTTTTGTCGCCGATTGAAGTCCTTGGTTTACAGTAGAATATGAACCAAAAGGAAGATCGAGGATCAAAAATTTATCGGGTGCACCTCGACGGACCGCTTTACCAAAAATTTCCATTTCAATGAGGCTCACTTCAATAGTGGTGTCATACCCCAACATGACATTGCCAAGGGAGTCTCCCACGAGAATCATATCGAGCTCGGTTTCATTTAACATGGAAGCGGTTTGGAAGTCATAGCAGGTTAAGACTTGAAGGTTTTTTTGTTTTGATTTTTTGATCTCTCGTAAATTTAATTTCTTCATGGATTTTCCTGTTTCATCTTTTCAAAGGTCATTTGCAAAGGAGAAGCCTTCCAGCGGTTGATAATCCTATTTCTTATTTCGTCTACATTTGCTTCATCGATCTCTTGATTAAACGATCCATCTTGAATCTCGGATAAGAGTGAATTCAGATTGTTTTGAAATCCATTTGTGAATAACTTTTGAAACCCTTTTTCGGAACCTATGAGTGCATTCGGACTGATAAGATCAAAAAATCCTTTAGGACCAACATCAACCATGGCATTTACAATTAATTTCAATTCGTGCCAACACTCAAAGTAGGCGAGCTCCGGTTCAATCCCTTTTTCAGTTAGACCGCGGAACATTTCTGAGGCCGCATAGGGAATGAGTGAGCAGAGGAGTCCTTGCTCTGAGTAAAGATCGGCTTCGGTTTCATTTTTAATCGTTGTTTTATAAGGTCCTAAGTTGATACCAAGGGCCTTAGAGAAATTTTTCATCCACTGCTCAAATAGGAGCGAGTCACCATGAAAATGTTCTATTGAATATACGGCACCAAGCTTGCCTTTTATTTGAAACTGCTTTCTCAATTCAGATCCAATCGACTTTGGTGCGTAGAGAACATGATTGATATTTGGGTAGAGAAGTTCAAATTGGTGCTTGAGGAGAGAGTAACCATGAGCATAAAGAATCGTTGTTCCGGGTCGAAAATGCTCTCCATAATTTTTTAAAAATTCGACATGAAGATGATCCGGGATCAAGAGGGCATAGATTTCATCCTGAAAAAAATCACTCGATCCAATTTCTACCGCCTCTAGACCACTGGACGCAACACTTTCAAAAGAAGCATTTTTGCTCCTTAAGGCCACTCTTACTGGAAAATTTGAATCCTTAAGGTTAAAGGCCCAGGAGCGCGCCTGGTTTCCGAACCCAATGATTGTTAGTCGCATCATAAAATTGAGGTGTTTGAAACTCCTGATCCAAGCTATCATGTTTAAGTCAGACTTGGCCAAATTTTAAGGGGAAACGTGACTGATAATAATAACCGGGCGTTCATGTATGGAGAGTCCGTATTTACTACGATGAGGCTCTTAGATGGGACCCTTTCAGACTGGGATCTTCATTACGATAGACTTCAGAAGGGTGTCGAATTTCTTTACGGTCCATTTACCGACGGGGATGACTGGACTCATAAGCTTAAAAATCGTCTGGAGTCCAAATTTCTTGATCTGTCCGGGGATAAAATTCTTAGGCTCTCTGTTTATCGAGAGCAATCCAGAGGACTTATTCGAAGCGGATTAATTTCTGTCACTGATTTAAAGGTTCATCTCTCGCAAGGTCCATTAGACCAATCGAGATATATAGATAAAACGATAAAACTTCGTACATGCCCAGCACCAATGCGGCCTCATTGGTGGCCATCATTTCTCAAAGCTGGGAATTATCTAGAAACAATTCTTGCTCAGAAAATGTTCATGCGACCTGATGATGATGATGTTTTATTTTTATCCCAAGATGACACGGTGTTGGAATCTTCAGTTGCCAACATCTTTGTGGTTAAACATGACAAGCTCTATACAGCTCCCTTGGGTGCAAATGTACTGGATGGAGTCATGAGGAAAAAAATTATTCTATCGGCTCCAGATGTTTTTAAAGATGTGGACGAAACAGAAACGACGATTGAGCAATTATTTAAAGCAGACGCAGTATTTGGGTGTAATTCAGTAAGAGGACTATTTATAATAGACCGTATCGATGACCATGAGATTAAATATAATGAGGAATTTAAAGTTAAATTTGAAAGGTTAAAAAGTTTGGTTTTCAAATGAAACAATTAGAAGTTATTTGCCCAACATGCAAGAAAAAATTTAATTATTACGCTTCAAGCTTTAGACCATTTTGTGACGAAAGATGTCGCTTGATAGATTTAGGACAGTGGCTTTCAGAATCCTATTCCGTTCCTGTTCAAAAACTTACGATTGAAGAACAATTAACACTAGAGCAAATTGCCAATGAAAAAGAAAGCGATCAAGAAAACGAATAAAAAGAGTGAACTTAATCTTAATAAAGTTTTAAATCAAATGATTCAATGGTCATTTGAATGTGGAGAGATTTTAAATAATCATCTTATCGATTCATACAATGCCCCTTTAAAGATCATCGATAAGGGTAAGCAAGGAGTCGCAACTGAAGCAGATATACTCTCAGAAAAATATGTGATGGAAAAAATTCATGAGTTTTATCCTGATCATAAAATCTTGTCCGAAGAGGACGCATTCGCCCGAGAACTTAAACTTGAGGGGCCCAGTGACGAAGAGTATCTTTGGTTAATCGATCCCTTGGATGGAACTAATAATTTTTATAACCGAGTTCCATTTTTCGGAGTCAGTCTGGCGCTTAATCGCGGAAACACCACATTGATTGGAGTTGTCTATAATCCAGTGAATTGCGAACTTTTTTATGCAGTTAAGGGCGAGGGTGCCTTTATGGTTAGGCTTATTGGATCTAAAGAGGTGAGAATTCAGCTCAAAAAGCAGAAAAAGAAAAAAAGTTTCAAAGAAGCTCTTTTATCGGCCAATCTAACGAGTAAACGCGTTGAAAAAGATCTTTTAAAAGAATTTCCAGAAGTTCGTGCCATGAGAAGGTTTGGAAGTGCTGCTCTTGAAATGAGTTACGTCGCTGCTGGAATGCTAGATGCTTACTGGGAGCATCGACTTCAGCCTTGGGATATGGGGGCAGCAGGACTTATTTGTCTTGAAGCTGGTGTAAAAATATCAAGTATTGACGGTTCTGATTACAATCCCTTTAATTCTTCAGTTCTTTGCTCTGGAGATGATCTTTATGGACCACTCTTGGTCATTCTTAACAAGAAGTAGTTCATTGTTTACTTTGACATAAATTCTTATGGCCTAGATAATGGGTTAAGCAGTTAAAAAATCTGGGAACTATATCCATGGAGGGGTAGGTGCTCGATACAGTGATTAATTATTTAGATAAGTTTGGGCCTGAGATCTTGGTTATTCAATCTGGACTCCTGGTCATTTTGAGTACTCTGTTTTTGTGGTTGTGGTTTTCTAATCGTAGGAAATATCATAACTTAAAACATGCCATCCCCGCCAATGTCGTAAAGAGTTATCTTGATTCAATTATTCAAAATTCTACGTCTCTAAAGTCATCACTTTTTCGTGGTGGAGGAACAGATATTAACGGGATTCCTTCGGTGATGCCCCTTGCGCATTTATCTGGTGGTGATTCCCTAGGATTAAGTGGGGCGCCCTCAACAGCACTCATGGAAGAAATTAATCAAAAAAAGGCGATGATTTCTTCACTCGAAGCCCAAATTTCTTCGTATCTTGCTTCTCAAAAAGAAATTGAAAATAAACTAATCTCTTATCAATCGAATCTTTCGAGTGCTGAAAATAAGGTGAAAGAATTAGAAGGGATACTTGCTGAATCAAGTAGTGGGGGCGATGCATCTCTTAAGAGTGAATTAGCAACGCTCAAAAAAGAAAGAGATGAAATTAAAGAAAAGTTAAAAGAATTTGAAATCATTTCTGACGATCTTGCTAACCTCAAGCGTCTTCACCAAGAGAACGAACAATTAAAACGCTCTCTTGCCGCTATTCAAGGGGCGAGATCATCAGAACCTCTTCCATCAATTGAAACATCTAATGCTCATTCAGCTGATGTCTCAGAACTTCTCGGTGATGTTGGAAAACCTTCTGAAGCAGGAAATGAAAATAATGAAGCCTTAGATAGTTTTCTTGCGAGTTCAACTGAAGAGCCAACCTCTGGTCAACCAGATGCTTCGGCCCTGGCCGCCATGACTGAATCTGAGGGCCAGACCGATAGTAAGTCAGATAAGACGCCAGAAGATTTACTATCTGAATTTGAAAAGATGTTGGGGTAATGATGAAAGTTTTATCGTTTTTTCTTTTTGTTGGTTTTACTTCAGGAGCTTTTTCTGCTGTGGATGCAAAAAAAATCCAACTTCTTAAAGATCCAAACGGTAAAAATATTCAAATAAACAACAATGATACAGTTCATTTGGATAGATTCCATCAAATGTTTAAAATGGATGCTAGAACTCCAGGCCTTCAAGCGATGCTTAAAAGAAATGCATTTAAACATAAGCAAAAAGCAGTACCTATCCTCATAAAGGTCATGAAAGAAAGTAAGTATCCCGTTCAAAACAGATGGCATGCAACCATGTTTCTTGCTCAAATCATGGGATCAAAATCGGCGCCATTTATTGCGAAATTCACAGATCATCCACATTGGATGATGAGAGTTGCTTCTCTGAAGGCCTTGTTAGGCCTAAAGCAAAAAGATTACGTCGGAGTTTATTCTAAATCATTAACCGACCCTTCTTTAATCGTAAGAGTCCAGGCCCTAGATAATATCTCTCAAATGAAGCTAGATAAACTTGCTCCAAATGTTTGGAGTATGATGTACGATCAGTCTAATTACACAGGTCAAAAAGGTGCTAGAAAGAGAACCTCTATTGTGAAGAGTATCATTCGTACCGTTGGTGACCTTAAATATGTGCAGGCAAAAAAACCTCTGGCGAAGCTTATTCAAAAGCCAAAATATCAGGACCTAATTGAGGATCTAGATTATTCCTTAGAGAAAATTACCGGGGAAGTATCACCTAATTCAGTAGATCAGAGAAGAAAATTCTGGCAAAAAATGGCCCTTAATTCGACTTTAAGAAAGATGTAATTAAATCTTTATAAACCTGTTTTCTCAAGCTGCTCTTTTTCGCGGGCCTTATCGATTTCTTTGAGTTTATTATCCGTAGCAATTAAACGCTCAATTCTGTAAAGGAGAGTCTTCTCCATAATTCCATCAGGGCTAACTTCTTTCCAACCCTGGAGAAAGTCCTGCTCGATGAGCTGCCTTTTGTAGATCGTGACTTTAGTCGCTTCCCTTGAGGCGCGAAATCCTTTGACCACATTAACAACAACTTTAAATTTAGCCGCCTTCACAGAATCTGAGGATCCAAATGAGTCAGCAAAATTCACTTCTAGAGTATTGTCCATCCAGCGAGTCTTTATAAATCCTGCTTCTTGATTTTGTTGTGCGATATCAAATTTTCTCATGACTGAAATGACGGCCTGCCAAGTTTGATTGTAGTCAGCTTTGTAGACCTTGGATGGAATTTCGAGCTCTTCTGTCACTTGGCGAAACTTTTCATAACTGGCGCAGCCACTTAAAAAAAGGAATGATGTGATTAAAAGATAAAATTTCATGACTTTTATGTTATCAATTATTCAAATAAAAAGAAACTTTTTGGATAGAATCATGAATCATTCAAACCTGTTTACCCAAGTATTACGAACAGAGGCCATGGCGATTGAGCTTGCGGCTTCACGCTTTACTGAGGAAAGTGCGCAAAAGCTCATCTCTGTTTATGAGCATTTGGCCTCGACTGGTGGGAACTTGATCATTTCTGGAGTCGGTAAATCTGGCCACATTGGAACTAAGATAGCAGCGACTTTCTCATCGTTGGGCTTACCGTCCTTTTTTCTTCATCCAACTGAGGCCATGCATGGTGATTTGGGCCGGGTCACTAAATCAGATGCGATTGTGCTGATTTCAAAATCTGGGACCACAGAGGAGCTTTTAAATATGCTTCCCTATGTTCAAATCCCCAAAGAGAGAATTATTGCCCTAGTGGGTAAAATGGATTCCCCGATTGCACATAAGGCAGGCGTTGCTATCGACGCTTCTGTCGAAAAAGAGGCCTGTATCAATGATCTCGCTCCTACCACTTCCACGACTGTCGCACTTGCACTTGGGGATGCTATGGCCGTTCTTTATGAAAATGTGATGGGAGTTTCAAAGGAAAAATTTGCAGTAAATCATCCAGCTGGATTGCTGGGGAAATCCTTATCCCTCACAGTTGATAGACTCATGATGAGTGCAGCAGACTGCCCTGCCGTTGGCGAATCAGCAACTCTTCAAGATGCGATTCTTGCTATGACTCAAAAACCAGTAGGAATGTGTGCTGTGATTTCAGGTAAAAATCTTCTAGGCATATTGGTTGAAGGCGACATTAGAAGGGCCTTTGCAAAGTCTGCAGACGCAATTAAAACCCCAGTTAAAGACATCATGACCGCTAAACCCACAACTCTAGGGTCATCAACTCTGGCATTTGAGGCACTAAAAATAATGGAAAATCCTTTGCGTCTTTTAAATGTTGCTCCCGTAGTGGATGAAGGGGTCTTTAAAGGAGTTTTAAGGCTTCACGATCTCTTTAAGGCCGGTTTTAATTCTTCTTTATCGAAATAGACCGCTCTTTGATCCAGGTCATTGAAAATAAAATTAAGAAAAGAACTAAAACAGGAACGATCCCATAAGTTTGGTAGATAGTCCCCTTACCAGAACCCAATGGAACACTCAGGTCTAAAATTCCTTCCTGGTTGATGTCTAACCTTTTTGACTCAGATCCGTCTGGGTAAATAACTGAAGTGATTCCAGTGTTCGTGCTTCTAATAACGGGAAGTTTAAATTCCATTGCTCTCCAACTTGATAAGAAAAGATGCTGGAATGGTTCAGCAGTATTTCCATACCAAGAATCGTTTGTGTGATTAATAATCAAATGATTTCCATTCCATTGATTCAACAATTCACGCATGTAGTTTGATTCAAGAATTTCATAGCAAATAGGAGTAACAAAACGGATCTTATCTTTTGTTTCCATAAGAGGTGTGCCGTTTCCACGGGCAAATAACGAAACGGCTGGAACGATCGAGACAATTTTTGAATTGAAAGGCCCAAAAGGAAGAGTTTCTCCAAATGGGATAAGAATATTTTTATGGTAAGACGACTTAATTTTTCCATTCGAAATCAGGATGGATGAATTGAATACACTTTCGATAAAATCCATGGGTGATTTCGTTGGATCTTGTTCATAACCCCCGATAAGTAATTCGGCCTTGGTTTTTTCTTCAATTCTTTTAAAAGTATCTTCAACACTCGTTTCATAACCAAAGAAAGTATTTGGGTGAGCCGTCTCCGGCCAAATGATCAGTTTCGGATAAAACCCATTGTCCACCATTGAGAGATTTTCATACTTTAAACGAATTGAATCATAGGAGTTTTGGTCTCCATGCTCAGATTGAACTTTTAGAAAATTTCCTATATTGGCCTGAACGACTCTCACAGGTAGAGTTTTGTCGGAATATTTCTCTTTTAGTGGGAATAGCGAGTTTAAAAAAACAAATAAAGTAAAAATAATCCAAACAAAGATGCGGAATTTTTTGAGGGCCAATTGTGTGTACGTTTCAATCGCCACCCAGTAAGTCATAAAGCTAAATCCAACCACGCCGAAGATCGGAGTTAGACCTAAATAGGGGGCAAGATGAAGCCAAGGGCTACCAACATAGGAAGGAAACTGCTGAGGAAAATACCGCTCAAGTAAAGTCATGACAAAAGCCGTAAGGAGAGTGCCTTTTCTGGAATGCCAGGAAAATTCAGGACGATGTCTTTTCCAAATGGCATAGAGCCACCAATGGGGTTGAAGAATGAGAGCGAAACAGGCCCCAAGAAAAATAGAAATGATGTAGGGAAGTTGGCCAAATTCTCTTAAAGTGTGAGGAATCCAGTAATAGCCAATGATATTTAATCCAAGATTGAAAAAGAAAATATGCAGAAGAGTTGATTTAAATGTTGGGGCGACTTCAAGTCTCCATAGGAAAAAGGGAAGAGCAATAAGAAGTAGGGGAAACCAACCCTGACCTAAGAAGCTTGGATAGCAAAGTGCATAGAGCCCGCCCGCACCTAGGGTTAGTCCTAAAGAAAGTAGAAGTGATTTCATCTCTTGATTGTAGGAGATTTATTAGCGGTTTGCTACAGCTCGAGAAGGAATCGAATCAAGTTTTTGGTTCGCTGAGTCTGCAAGTTCAATGGCACGGCCAGCATCTAGTTTTCCAGAGCCTAAGATTTTCCCTTCAAAGTTTTTCACTTTTAATGAAGAGGAAAGAATAATGTTTTTAATTTGATCAAACTTCATCTTTGGGTACTTTGATTTAATAAGAGCAGCAACTCCAGTTACAAAAGCAGTTGCTTGAGAAGTTCCTGTCATATAACCAGCGCCGTTTCCTGGAATTGCTGAACGGATTCTGTGACCAGGAGCTGCGATATCAACGGTGTTTTTTCCGTAGTTAGACGAAGAGATGATATTAAGTTCGTCATCGTGTGCGCCAACAGTAATGATATTTGATAAACCATACGAAGCTGGGTAATAAGCGTTGCGCTTTTCGTCAATATTTGATCTCTCGTTTCCTGCTGCTGCAATAACAAGAATTCCTTTTTTCTCAGCTTGTTTTAGAACGCGAAGCTCTTCAACCGAAGCTTCCGGTCCTCCACCAGAGTAATTAATCACATCAACATTATGATCAACGGCATACTGAAGGGCCTTGATTGTTGCATCGAGGTTTGCTTGCCCTGAAGCTTTTGGGTTGTAATATTTGAGGGCCAAAATTTTAACATCTGGGAAAATCGATTTAACGATACCGGCCACGTGAGTTCCGTGTCCGTGGGCATCAGTTGGAGCGAAAGTCACTTTCTCACCAGAAAAATCAACACCAAATTGAGTGGAAGAAGCTCTCTTACCAGGAACGTAAATATTCTTTTGAAGAAAAGCGTGGTCACCTTGAATACCGGTATCAACAACGGCAACGATAATTTCTTTATTCTTTTTAAAACGAGACCAAGAATCTTTAAGGTTAATAGAAGCTAAGTGTTTATCTGGATCAATTCCCCAAGAAGCAAAACGTGAGATTAAAAGTTCAGGGTTGTAGGCAGTCGCTGCAGCTGATGCTACACCGAGGTTTAAGATTAAAGCTAAAGAAAGGATCGTTTTAGCTGCTCTTTTCATTTCCATTCCTTACCACAGTTTTTAATCAGTTGGTGAAGACTCAATGTCTTCGTGTAAATAAGTTAAGCAAGGGGCTTGCCAAGGAGGTGAACTGACGATCGAGGGGTTAGGGAGTCGTGGGTGTCGAAATTAGATGAAAGTGTCTAAAAAATAATCAAAAAAAAGGGGCCCGATTGGACCCCTTTAAGACTTGGTTTTTACTAATAATTAAGCCTGTCGCCAGATTTGAGATTCTTCTCTTTCTTTCTCTTCAGCATGGGTGATGCAAAGTTCTGCCCAGGGTTGGTTCTCTAGTCTTTTGAAGCTGATTTCTTCTTCACAATCTTCGCAGTGCCCGTAACTTCCATCAGAAATTTTTTCTAGCGCCATATCAATACGGCGAAGTTTGGCAAACTCACGGTCTCTGATTGTGCATGAGAGTTGTTGCTGGATGAGTGATGAGGCCAAATCTGTTTCATCAGAAAGGTCCTCTTCGGATACATGTAAGTCATCGGATTTATTTAATAAGCCCACATTTAAGATTTGCTGTCGTTGTTTTAAGAGCAATTCTTTAAAATGTTCAACTTTCTTTTTATCCACAAATCCTCCTCGGATACGGTATGCGGGTTTTAATAAAAATAACGCACTAAGTAAAGTCTTTGTCCCGCTCACTTCTATTCTAAGAGTCAAGGACAACTCACTCAAGCGAGACATCTTATCGGCAAAATTTTACCAGAAATTCAATTTCTTTAAATTTTGCCATTTTTGTTGCCCCTAAATTTGACAAATTTGCTTTCTCATCGGTAACGTGAATTATTCTTTGTTGTGTTTTTGAGGGTTTATGTTGCAAAGCGCAAAAGCTGATCCTGTAGGCCATATTCCATCTGGTCTTTTTATTGTTGCCGTGAGCGACCCATCAACGCATGTTATTGATGGCTATCTGGCCAGTTGGGTTCAGCAAGTTTCTTTTAATCCTTTAGTGATCTCCCTAGCGATTAAGCCCGGAAGACCCGCTTATGACTTGATAAAGTCGGGAAAGAATTTTGCGGTCAATATCGTAGGCGAGCATGATAAAACTTTTCTCAAGCATTTTTGGAAAGGTTATGATCCCTTAAATAATCCATTTCAAGAAATTCCTCATGTCATTGGGGAAAATGGTGGAGTTATTCTAAGCGGGGCAAAATCCTCATTAGAGTGCAAATTGATGAGCTCAATTTCTCCGGGTGACCACGAGGTGGTTTTTGCGGAAGTCCTTTCATCTTATTCAATGAATGACGAAGCTAGACCCATGGTTCATATCAGAAAGTCTGGGGCAAGTTACTGATGTTTTCTTCCCTGAATCTTAGACTCTATTCGGTATTAAGTATCGGGACAATTTTGTTCGTCATTGGGTGCGGAAAAAAACCAATTAACGAAGATTCTTCTAGAGAAGTGATCCGTCCGCCTCAATCTCAAATAGATACCTATTTAGAAAAACAGGACGTGAACTGCGAAAATAATCAAGTCTGTCCTAATTATATTGCCAAGCTAGTGATCGTTAATGGAGGCAAGTTCGATTTTTGCACAGGTTTTCTTGTCGATGAAACGACCGTGGCGACAAGTGCTTCTTGTCTTCCGAGTTTAATTAGACTCAATGGGCAAGATTGCAGCCGGGATGTTTTCTTTTTCTTCCCAAAGTCCATTAATTTTCCAGCTGAAAGGGCGGGTTGCTTTAAAGTCAAAATGGTTTCCCAAAATGAGGAAAAAGATCCCATCCTCTGGCGTGACGACGTGGCCTTTCTTGAAATCTCTAAACCGATGTTCTTTAGAAGAAAAGCTCAAGTTCTTCGCGAAGGAATTCTCAACAATAAAGAATACACGACTTGGATGATTGATCAGCAGGGTGATTTTTCTGCGATTATTAAAAAATCTTCTTGTGAAGGGGTTCACAATAGTTACATAAGCCCTCTCGTTCTAAACGAATCCTCACCAAATATGCTTTTCTCTGATTGTTCCGTTTCACGTGGGGGAAGTGGTGCTCCGATTATCGATACTAGGGGTAAGGTTCGTGCCATGGTCTCTCAAAACATGGACGCAAAACTTAGAAATTATTTGGAGTCTACCGGACTTTTAGCTCAGCCCTTGAAAGAAATGATTCACGGAACGAACTTCGCTTGCGCTCCAACTCCAGATGATGATGACATGCTCGAAGAAAGAGAGTGTTTAAAAGATCTCACTTACTCTAAAGTAGACAGAATTCGCTCAGAAATGCTTTCAACAAACCAATTATTTGGTGATCTTAAAAAGAAATATGAAGAATCTATCCAAGGATTAAGTCAATTTGTTCAATTTGGAGTGAAGCTTATTCCCAAGGGTGATATTCAGGAGACAGAAGTCTATCCAAAATGTTTCAGACCCTTGAGTCTTTGGCTTGAAAGTTTGGGCACAAGCCGTAATATCTACGTGGATGACGTTTCGATCCCTATAAAAACATTTAAGAGATCGATGGATTCTTATGGGAGAGTGTTTGCAGCAACTCATGATGTGATCACGCAACCCACAATGGTTCAATTTTCATTAAAGAACTTACGATCGACAAAAAAATCATCAATCTTAATGTGGATCGACGGTGACAACAGTAACGTTAGAACATTCCAAAATATAACTGAGGAATGCTCTAGTTCATTGCTTTAAATTTCTCCAGCTCTTTCCTTTTCTCGCTCTTGCATTCCTCTGAAAATCATCAACAGCTTTGTTATGATCCTCGTAAGATTTTGAGAAAACGTGTGTCCCGTCATTTTTACTCACGAAATAAAGGTATTCATGGGCCTCTGGGTTTAGAACGGCCTTGATAGCTTCAAGGCTTGGGTTCGATATCGGTCCAAAAGGAAGAGCTGGAATTTTGTAAGTGTTATAAGGAGTTTCTTCCAGTAAGTCTGACTTTCTAATGTTTCCTGTATATCTTGCCCAGATACCATAGACAGTTGTGGGGTCAGATTGAAGTCGCATTCTCTTTTTCAATCTATTGGTAAAAACTCCAGCAATGAGAGGGCGCTCAATTTTTGCTCCAGTCTCTTTTTCAACCACTGAAGCAAGAATAATCACTTGATGCTTATTCAGAAAAGGATGAGAAAAGCCAATCTCTTTTGTTTTATTTTTGAAAAGATCGATCATGGTTTTCACGACCGATTTGGCCGATGTTTTAGGAGCGAATCTGTAAGTTTCAGGATAAAGATAGCCCTCTAAATTACTGGCCTCTATATTGAGAGAGGAGATTATTTCTGAGCTCTTTGCCGCTTCAAGGAAATCACTTCCTGAACAAATTCCAGATTGCTCAATAAGTTTAGCAATCTCATACATGTTTTTCCCTTCAGGAATGGTTATGGTCGTGAGATTAGGTTGTCCATAAACGAGAGTTTTTGCGACATCAGTAAAATTTGATCCTTTAGTGATCGTGAAACTTCCCGCCTGAAATTTAGTTAAAATCTTTTTGTATTTGGCATAGTAGTGAAACATTCTCTTATCAGGAATAAGTCCTTGTTCAAAAAGGCGTTGATTGATTCTTCCGAATGTATCGCCATTTTTAACTTCAAAAGTCGTATCTTCACCCTGATAAGTGTGTTGAAGAACACTAACGACGTATCCAGCAATAAAAAGTGTCAAAAGTAAGGGAACGGCCACTGCCGAAATGATAAAAGCTTTTTTCATCATTAAATTATAGACCAGATTGGCGTTTCCTGCGGCGAATAAAATCTTCTAAAATAACTGTCGCAGCAACAGCATCAATTTGTTTCAGGTCTACTTTAAAGTTATAACGTGGAGAATTTTTCATTCTCGATTCTGCTTCAAATGTAGAAAGTGTTTCGTCTTGCTCTTCAATTGGTAGACTGAAATGCTCTTTTATAAATTGAATAAATCCTTCGGCCTTCGCTGTGGTAGAAGTTTTTTTTCCATCTATGAGGTGTGGGACTCCTATCACAATTAAGTCAATTATTTCGTCATCAATAATTTTATTTAATTCTCTAATGACTGCTTCCTTAGAGGTGTTAGCAATTCTTCCAAAAGGGGATGGAAAAGGGTCTCGGTTGACACAAAAACTCGCGACTCCAATGAATTTTTCACCAAAATCCAGGGCAAGTATATTTTTTAAATTGAGTTCATCAGTTGTTGGTAAATTGAATTCGGACATGTTGTGAATTTATCTCATGGAGATAGCTCCGTCAAAAAGAGGGAGTTGAGGTTGCTCTCTCTGCTCTTGAAACTTTACTCCCACACCAAGAAGCCTGATGGGGCGAGGGTCCATGGACCATCTTTCTTCTAGAAGATAGATAAAATTCTTTTCATCAAATGGCATCTGCCTTTCGATCGTGGTTTGCTTGAAATCAAAATATTTAATTTTTACTTGGAGGGCTTTTATTTCTTTTTCTTGAAAGTCATCCAAGGCTTCTTTTAATTCTTGAACCATTTTTAAGATGTGTCCTTTCATCTCATCGAAATGAGTAATATCCTTGGAATAAGTTTCTTCAGTGCCTAAAGATTTTCTTTCAAATTCAGTTTCAACTTCTCTTTGATCAATCCCTCTACAAAAGTCGTATAGGTTGTAACCAAATTTACCAAATTTTTCTATTAACTCTTGTTGACTGAGACTTTGGAGATCGAGACATGTTTTTAAACCTAGATTGTGCATGTACGTCGCTGTGACCTTCCCAACTCCCCACAATTTTTCGACTGGGATTTTTTTTATAAATTCATCTACGGCTGGAGGTGGGAGAGTAAACTGACCATTTGGTTTATTAAAATCACTCGCCATTTTTGCCAAGAGTTTATTGGGAGCAATCCCCGCTGAGGCAGTAAGGCCTCCAGTTCGTTGATAAATTTTTTCTCTTATATCTCTCGCAATATAAGTTGCAGAATTATTAAACTGACTACAGTCCGTCACATCTAAATAGGCTTCGTCCCAAGATAATCCTTCAACCAGATCTGTATATTGTTGGAAAATTTCAAATACCTGATCTGAAACTTCTTTGTATTTCGACATCCTTCCAGAAACGATCACTAGTTGTGGGCAAATCTTTTTGGCCAAAGCTGTTGGCATGGCCGACTTCACTCCATATTTTCTGGCCTCGTAATTTGAAGTTGAGATAACTCCTCGTCGGTCTGAAGAACCTCCGACCGCCATAGGAATATTTCTTAATCTAGGGTTATCTCTCATCTCAACAGCTGCAAAAAATGCGTCCATATCGATGTGAATAATTTTACGCATCCTTTTATGTTACGGAAAAAATACGTACATTGAAAGATAAATTGTTTTTTCCTCAATCTGCGGCTAGCTTATTGAAAAGACGTGATTAAATAACAGGCATTTAATAATCAAGGTTTGACATCTTTTAGTTTCAGTATAAGATAGTCAGGAATCATTAAAGATATTCGATAGTTTCTCTTAATCGAGAACAAAACTCCCAAACAAAAATTTATTCATGACAACAAGAAAACCAAGAAAAGCTGCCTCATCCGACACTCCTTCAACTGAATCAGAAGTTCAAACAGCGGTGGCCGAAGCCCCTGAAGTTGAGACTAATGAAGTTAAGGCACCGCCAAGTCCTGAACCTCAGGCGGCCCAACCTCAAGAAGAGCGTGGACACCAAAGAAGACCTCATCATGGGCATAGGGATAATAGATACCGTGACCGCGGTCCTCAACAAGATTATCAAAGATCCAATCATCAACCTAGTAATCAACAACCAACTGATTCAGAGCCTCGTAACTCAGTTCAAACACACCGTGGAGACAGAATGCATTTAAGTGCTTTACGTGAAAAAGATATTGAAGAGCTAACCAAAATGGCGGAAGACGCCCAAATCGAGAACGCTGCTGGGTTAAAAAAACATGAACTCATTTTTGCTCTCTTAACTAAAAAAGCCAAAGATAATGAAGAAATTTTTGGAGACGGTGTTCTTGAAATTCTTCCTGATGGTTTTGGTTTTTTAAGATCACCTTCCTATAACTATCTTCCTGGTGCCGATGATATTTACGTCTCTCCCTCTCAAATTCGCCGCTTCGGTCTAAGAACGGGGGATACGATTGAGGGACAAATTCGAACTCCGAAAGAAGGGGAGAGATATTTTGCTCTTCTAAAAGTTAATCATATCAATTTCCGCGATCCAGAAACTCATCGATCGACGGTGCTTTTTGATAACTTAACGCCCCTTTATCCAAATAAAAAAATTAATCTTGAATCAAAGCCCACCAATTACTCAACTCGAGTGATTGATCTTTTTGTCCCACAGGGATTTGGGCAGAGATGTTTAATTGTTGCCCCTCCGAAAGCTGGTAAAACCATGCTTATGCAGGATATTGCAAACTCAATCTCAGATAATCACCCTGATGCAAAATTAATCGTTCTCCTGATTGATGAGCGTCCAGAAGAAGTGACAGATATGAAACGCAATGTTCGCGCTGAAGTTGTTTCATCTACTTTTGATGAACCAGCAACTCGTCACGTTCAGGTTGCCGAAATGGTGATTGAAAAAGCGAAGAGACTCGTTGAGGCAAAACAACATGTGGTCATTCTTTTGGATTCTATCACACGTCTTGCGAGGGCCTACAACACTGTCGTTCCACCGTCTGGTAAAATCCTCTCTGGGGGTGTGGACTCTAATGCTCTTCATAAACCGAAGCGCTTCTTCGGAGCCGCTAGAAATATTGAAAACGGTGGTTCTTTAACCATTATTGCTACTGCACTTATTGATACTGGCTCAAGAATGGATGAAGTTATCTTTGAAGAATTTAAGGGTACTGGTAACTCTGAAATTCAGCTGGATAGAAAGCTCATGGAAAAACGGATCTTCCCAACACTCGACATTAATAAGTCGGGAACTCGTAAGGAAGATCTCCTAATGGCAGACAAAGATCTTCAGCGAGTGTTCGTTCTCAGAAGAGTTTTAAACCCTATGAATACGATTGATTCGATGGAATTTATTCTAGAGAGAATGAGAGATACAAAAACAAACATTGCTTTCCTTGATAAAATGAACGGCTAATGAAGAAGATTTTTAAACGCATCACTCTCTTACTTGCTAAGCAGTACACTTCCATTGGTGGGCAAGCAGTTATTGAGGGAGTGATGATGAGATCTCCCAATGCTTTCGTCGTGGCAGTAAGAAAGCCTGATGGCAGTATTCGCCTTCGTCGCGACCAGTGGTATGGTCTTTCTAAAAAACTCGATTTTCTAAAGAAGCCTTTTTTAAGAGGTATCTTGATGCTGATTGAGACCATGGCCAATGGTCTCGTGTCGCTTAATTACTCGGCCAATATTGCTATGGCCGAAGAAGAAAGAGAGAAAGCCCTTAAAAAAGGGAAGACCATCGAGGAGTTTGAGGCGAGTCAGAAGAAAAAAGAAAAAGTGGATATCGCCACTTTTCTAACCATGGCCGTTTCTTTTACTTTTGGTATTGGTTTATTTGTTTTTGCTCCCCATATGATTACCTTTGGTATTGGAAATCTTTTGGGGCAAAACTGGACTCTCGATAGTTTTGCTTTTCATGCTGTTGATGGTGTTGTTAAAGCTGCCATTTTCATTCTTTATATTTGGGGAATATCCTTTATGAAGGATGTGTACCGAGTGTTCCAGTATCATGGAGCTGAACATAAATCGATTGCCACTTTTGAAGCAGGAATGGAGTTAACCGTAGAAAACGCTAAAAAGTTTTCGACTCTTCATCCTCGATGCGGGACGAGTTTTGTTTTCTTTCTCATTCTTATTTCGATCATCCTTTTTTCGGCCGTATTTACATTAATTCCCATTGGTGCCAATCTTCCTGCCTTGTTGAGACATGTTGTTGCCGTCTTATTTAAAGTTGTTTTGATGTTACCGATCGCTGGGATTAGTTATGAACTTATTAAGGCTTCAGGAAAGTGTTCGGATAGATGGTGGGCGAAGGCCATGGCCGCGCCTGGAATGCTTTTGCAGAAAATTACGACAAAAGAACCTGATGAGAAGCAACTTGAAGTCGCTCTTTCAAGTATCAAAGCCGTACTTTTTCTAGAAGAGAAGTACAATTTGAAAGAAGCTAAAGAAAAGATCATTACGCTAGATGAAATCGATATTCAGTCACTTCAGGAGATTGAGACAGCAAATTCATCTCTTAAAGAATTTTTAGAATAGATACTCCCAAGGAAAATTCACGTGTTCGATAAATTAGAAGCTGTGGTCAGAAGATTTGAAATATTAACTGAAAGGTTAGCGGATCCTACGCTCTATGATCGCGCTCAGGAGCTTCGTGAAACAAATGCCGAACGGTCCAATTTAGAACCAATCGTCATTAAGTTTAAAGAATATAAAAAATTACTAATTGATATTGAGGGCAATAAAGACATCATTCACAACGAGAAAGATGAGGATATGCGTGAAATGGCCAAAGAGGAGCTCAGTGAGCTTGAGGTCAAACTTCCAGTCATTGAGCAGGAACTAAAGCTACTTCTTCTTCCTAAAGATCCCAATGATGAGCGAAACGTTATCTTAGAAATTCGCGCTGGTGCTGGTGGAGATGAAGCTTCGATCTTTGTGGCCGACGTTTGGAGAATGTATAAAAACTACTTCAACTCTAAAGGGTGGCGCTCAGAAGTGGTTTCGATTTCAGAAGGAGATCGGGGTTTAAAGGAGATTGTCGTTAATGTCTCTGGCGATAAGGTTTATTCCAAGATGAAGTATGAGTCTGGAGTTCATCGCGTTCAGCGTGTGCCAGACACAGAGGCCCAAGGGCGAGTTCATACTTCAACCATCACTGTTGCTGTCATGCCTGAAGCTGATGAAGTAGGTGACATCGAACTTAATATGAACGAAATCCGAGTTGATGTTTATCGCTCTTCTGGTTCAGGTGGTCAGTCAGTTAACACAACTGACTCAGCTGTTCGGTTGACTCACATACCTACAGGAATAGTGATCGCCATGCAGGATGAGCGCTCTCAACTTAAAAATAAAGAGAAAGCTTTTAAAATTCTAAAAACAAAATTGTTTGATTTAAAAGTACAAGAGGCTGCAGCTAAAGAAGCGGCAACCAGAAAGGGACTTGTAGGAACCGGGGATAGGTCTGAAAGAATCAGAACTTATAACTATCCTCAGGGACGCATTTCTGATCACAGGATTAACTTCACGATCTATAACCTTCCGGCCTTTATGAACGGAGACATTGAAGAGGTTATTGATGCTCTAATCGCCCATAACCAAGCGATTCTTCTTCAAGGGGCCGAAGAATAAAAACTCTTCGAGAATTTTGGAGCTCTTTTTATTCTCTTAATGAAAAAGTCCTAAGCAATCACTATCCAGGACTTAATCTCCAGCGTTTTTTGATGGAGGTGAAAGATCTGGCCTCTAAAAATACAAATAGCACTCAGGATTTAGATTCAACAAGTGTTTCAGAATCGATCAATCTTGAAATGGCCAATTTCTTTTTAGAAGGGATTCCATTTCAGTATCTTTTGGAAGAAAGTGAATTTTATCATTATAAATATTTTGTAAATAAGAGTGTCCTGATTCCTAGACCAGAAACAGAGTACCTAGTAGATATCATTGTTAATGAGTTGAAAGGTAAAACGAGAAGAGTTTTGGATGTGGGGACAGGCTCGGGTGTCATTCTTTGTAGTTTAATAAGTCATGGAGTAGGGAATGAAGGTGTTGGAGTCGATATCTCTAGTGATGCTCTAAATGTTGCAGAGAAAAATTTAAAAAAACTAAAAATTGAAAAAAAAGTTCAGCTTATCCTTTCAGATCGCCTTCAAAATGTGCAAGGAAGTTTTGATCTCATCGTCTCAAATCCTCCCTATATTAAGGCGCAATCCCATAGAGAAATGGTTCACTCTTCAGTTGATAAATTTGAACCTCAAGTTGCTCTCTATTTACCAGATGATTTTTACGTCCAATGGTTCGAGGATTTTTTTCATGAAATTCGATCTCATTTAAAGGGGACATTCTTCATGGAGGGCCACGAATTGGAGGTCGAAGATCAGGCAACAATGTTACAGAAAATGGGATTTTCCGAAGTTAAAGTTCTCAAAGATCTGAGTGGAACTAATCGATATATCAGAGCGTGCTATCCTTAGCCTTTGCGTCAGAAGCTAAATCAGAGACAATTTCAAGATTTATCCATACAATTCCAGCAAACTTTTTTAATGGACGGATTATGGATAAACTCATTGTTGAAGGACCATCAAAATTAAATGGTTCTGTTCACATTTCATCAGCAAAAAATGCGACACTACCAATACTCGTGGCAACACTTCTTTGTCCTTACCCAGTTAAGTTTGTAGATATCCCAGAGCTAATGGATGTCTCAACCATCTTAAAAATTCTCCAAAGTATGGGATTAAAAATAACTAAAAATGGTAATGAACTAATTGCCGATGCCTCAAATCTAGAGAATCAGCATGCAGACTATTCACTAGTAAAAACGATGAGGGCATCTGTTTTAGTTTTGGGACCTTTACTTGCTCGCTACGGTGTTGCCTCTGTTTCACTTCCTGGGGGATGTGCTATCGGAGCTAGACCTGTGGATATCCACTTAATGGGAATGGAAAAATTAGGTGCAGAAATTCATATTGAAAATGGATACATTAAGGCGAAGTGTGAAAAGCTTAAAGGTGCTACAATCACTCTTCCTTTCCCAAGCGTTGGAGCTACTGAGAATTTAATGATGGCAGCTGTTTTGGCCGAGGGAAATACCATTATTGAGAACGCGGCAATGGAGCCGGAGATTGATGATCTTGCTGATTTCCTTATCGCCCAGGGAGTAAAAATTGAAGGTGCCGGTACTTCAAGAATGATAATCCACGGGATGGATATCAAGGCTTTAAAACCAAATCCAAAATCTTATAGAGTCATTGGAGATCGAATAGAAGCAGCAACTTTTATTATTGCTGCGATCATGAGCGGAGGAGATGTTAGAGTTGAAGGTTTTATCCCAAAACATCTCACTTACGTTTTGGAAACACTCACAAAGATGGGTGCGAAATTAGAAATTGGCACTGACTTTGTTCATATAAAAAATTCTCCTAGACTTAAAGGTGCAGCTTTAGAGACTGCTCCTTATCCAGGTTTTCCAACTGATGTTCAAGCACAAATGATGGCCCTTATGAGTATCGTTAACGGTGATTCCATTGTGACAGAAACTATTTTTGAAAATCGCTTTATGCATGTTCCAGAAATGGGAAGAATGGGCGCCAAGGTCACTCTGAAGGGAAATTCGGCCCTGATAGAGGGCGTTGAAACACTTAGTGGTGCTCCCGTGATGTGTACAGATCTTAGAGCGTCTGCCGCCCTTATTCTTTGTGCACTTGTCGCTCAAGGGGAGAGTGAAATTCAGCGTGTTTATCATCTTGATCGTGGATATGAAAAAATTGACGAAAAACTCACTAAGCTTGGTGCAAAGATTAGAAGAGTAAAAGGTTAAAATGAGTGATTGTCTATTTTGTAAAATCGTTGACGGGACGATACCTTCTTCCAAGGTTTTTGAAGATGATAACGTGATTGGATTTAAGGATCTGCATCCTCAGGCCGCTATTCACGTCCTTTTTGTTCACAAGAAACATACTCAAGACATTAACGATCTATCAAAGAATGATCCAAATCAATTCGTTGATCTCTTCAACGGAATTAGGCTTTTTTCTGAGAAAAATGGCGTTGATAAAAATGGTTTCCGAGTGGTTACGAATGTAGGAAAACACGCAGGTCAGACAGTCTTTCATACTCACCTGCATGTTCTAGCAGGTGAGTCCTTAGGTCATTTTGGTGCTTAGAATTGCAGTCCATTAAAAAGAGAAGCAAGAAGTGTTCTTTGTAATTGATTTAGTTGGGCCGTTCTTGCCATGAATATCATTGGGCTTCGATCAATTTGTGCTGTTGCCACAAACTGACCTTTAGAACTATTAAATTCTGTAACCTCGAACACATCATGAAATTTATCTAAGTAAGACTGCATAAGCTCTTTTTCTTTAGCAGTACCGGAGATAAAATTTGCTTTTTTAGAACCAGTGAGAAGGGCTTGAGTAAGCTTTGGACGCTCCTTCTTTTCATTGTTTTCGTCTTTTTCTTCAGTCGAAACAACATCATTAAAAATAATTGAAAGATCTACCGCCCCAGTGTTTCTTTTCATCCAGTACCAAAGTTCTTCAAAAAAACTCAGGCGATCTTTTTTCCAAAGATCTCGAAAGTGATTGGTCATTTTCCAAATATTTTCTACAGAAAGAAAATTTTGATGAAGAGTCCAGCGGTTGAGAATTTTAAGGTAAAGATCTTTGAACTGTTGTGCTGGCATAGATTCAAAAGCAGCTAAGCCTAAACTTTCGTCTTTTGCATCAAGAATTGGGTAATGGGATTTCTCTTTTTCCAAAATGCTTATTAATGAACTGTAATGATCGTTATCCTCAATAAAGAGCCCTTGCAAATTATGATCTGAAAGATCTGTGACATCGATAATTTTACTTTCGATGGAGTTTTGGCCCCAATTAAGCTCCTTGATTAGAACTTGGCTTGCTGAACGGACATATCCGACTGAAATAATCATGTAAAACCTTCCTTTGAACAATGCATATTAACAAGTCCAACTTTAAGTTACAATGGACTCATGGTGCATTATTCAGGGATTCTCTTATTGTTTTTTCTTTTTTTAGGGGAAGTCAGGGCCCAGGATGAGCGCTACTACCGTAAAATTTTTTCCAAGGACTATTTGGGACCAAACTGGGAACAAAATGAATCGGTTCCCGTTCAATCCATTGTGAAGGGAGCATTTTATCATCTTGATTTAAACGACGATAAGATTGAAGAAATAATTGAGCCTCAAAAAAGAGATGGTGTTGATTGGATTGAGATTAGAAATTCATCAAACAGTAAGATCTTCGAGGTTAAGCTTCCTGCGATGGGGTCGGTGAGTTACCTTTATAAAATTAAGCTCGTTTATATTTCTAAGAATGTTCAGGCCCTTATTCTCTTTTTAGATGAAGGGATTACAGTCGGTAGAAGGTTTGAATCAACTGCACGCTTTTTTGTTCTTTCTTATGAAAATAATGATCTTTCAAAAATAAGTGTTTCGACTGGTCCGCATCTTTTTCAAGAAAAAGAGTATCAGCGAGAGGTTTACTGGCGAAGAGATTATAGCGTAAACATTTTAGATTTCGATAATGATGGGACTCGAGAAATTGCTGTTCAATATAACCATATTCAGCGAATCATGAAATATAAAGGTAAGGGAGACTGGGAAACTCTTTAAGAAGCTTTCTTAATATTTTCCTCTGATTTCTTTTCTCTTTCTTGACGATACTTTTCAAGCACCGCAATATTCGATGCACTTTCTATCGATGCTTTTTTCTTGAAGTGAGACATCACTAAGTACCACACTACAAGTGGTAATCCCAAAATGAGTGTGATTCCTAAAATGGCAGTACTGCTCCAGCTGTTCGATGGGGGAGTGGACTTGATTTTAGTGGCTTCGGGTTTATTTTTATTAGTCTCAATTTGCTGGAGGTCTTGCTCTAGATTGTAGAGGGACTCCGTACCTTGAGGAGTGACCTTGGACTCTTCAACCTCGATTCCCACAAAATCCTCAACAGCTGGTTTGCGTCCCTGGGCCAGAGAAATACCAGAGTAAAGAACAAGGAAAAACGCAAGTAATCGAAAAGTCATAAGAAGTGCTCCTTTATGATTTATCGGTCTCAATTGCTTAATTCTTTAGCTAAAGATTTCAATCATATTTCCGAATAGAAAGCGTGTTAATTCCTTAACTAAGGTTGAGCATGAAAATTGTATTTGTGTTTACTTTACTCTCATTCGGATATGTATTTTCACTTTGGAAGTGGGGTGGTCTCGATAAGACTGTGACCGCCAAGTGGCAATCCCAATTAGAATATGAAAGAAAAGCGCTGTCGTTAGCAAAAGAAAATCGACTCCTAACCAAAGAGATCTCGGATCTTAAATATCAAATTTCCGAGCTTGAATCGAAGAATAAATTTTTTGCGGGTCAGACAGAATCGAATACAAAAACAAAACCAGAAAGAGCGATCGCAAGTATTCCAACGACTAGTACCAATGATCTTGTGAATTATGAAGTTTACAAATGGACGCCGGAGAAACTCCTTGCGATCGGAGAAAAAGAATTCCATTTTAAAAATTACGAAAAATCGTCTCAATACTATTCTGAACTCATTCAACGATTTCCAAAACATGAAATAATTGGGGATAGAGTCCTTTTTGGTGCAGGGGTTGCAGCATTTGAGACTGGGAAAAAATATGAAATGTCTGAAAAATATTTCTCAAAGTTAGTAACTGAATATCCGAAATCTGATTTTTACAGAGGAGCAAAGCTTTGGCTTGCTCTTTCCCAATACAATCAGGGTGAACATCAAAAATTTTTAAAAACAGTTGAAGAATTTAGACTTAAATATCGCAATACAGATGAATGGAAAATTTTAAGTAGGTACTATGAGGACATCAATGAAAAAGTTAAGCAGTAGTTTAATACTTCTATCGCTCTCTATATCAGTTTGGGCCAAACCTATGGCCCAAGTGGTTAAAGTAGATGGCACAGTCTTCGTTGTAACGAATGAAGGAAAAACGTCTGCATTAAGAGCGAACGAACATATTGAAGAAAAGTCAGAGGTTCTAGTTGAAGAAGGGGCGTCTGTTACACTAAATGATTACTACGATGCCACTTATCACTTGATTGGTGGATCCCATTTGAAGCTATTTAATAAATCAGTCCAGCTCAAAAAAGGTAAGGCATGGATTCAATCCATGACTACTAAGCATCCACTGGTCCTAACAACGGCCAATGGTCACGTTAGTTATTCTAAGAGTGAATTTATTGTTACCTTTGATCAGGCAACAGCACGCTCACAGGTTCTGGTTATTAATGGAGAAGTAGAGACTTCTAATATTTTGAATAAATCGATGAAACACATTGTTTCTGCGGGATCATTTTCAATGATTGATCCAGAGGTTGAAAACGGTACACCACGTGCTCCAACAAAAGTCGGGTTACAATCTCTTGATACAGCTCTTGCTGAATTTAAAATTGTCACAGAAAAAGAAAAAAAACTACCTACTCCAAGTAGAGAAATTGCCTCAATCAATAATGACGTTAATGTCACTCCTGCCATCAAAAAAGGTGAGATTATTTTCATGAAAACTCACCGCCGACCTGCTTCTGTTGGCCCAGGTGATGCTCATAAGTATTATAAAAAAATGGTCACAAAAAAATCACCTGATCAATTTGTCCCAGTGATGATTTACGGAACAACCTGGAGTGAGACAAAATCTGTCCTCGCTCCAAGAGCGCCAGCATCTGTACAACCAACTTCTCCAGAACTTCCCAAAATGACTCCTCAAGCGGTTAAACTTGATCTTGAGTTTATGGATTCCCTTAAGAGACATGAATCTGAACAACCGAAAAATCCACATGATCTTCAGAATTTGATAGATGAACTAAAGAGCTACTAACTCTCTAAATCTTAACAAAAAAATGATCATCTCTTCGTTTTCTCAATCGAGAAAATTAAGAGATTTTTAATATTTGGGCTATGCCCAAATAATTTAAGATATCTTGAGTTTATGTTCTACCTCAATGTCGATTAATATACTCGACATGGAAAAAACAAAAATGCACTTAACAATTATTGATGACAACAAAGACCTTCTAGATGTTCTTTCTAGCTCACTTTCTGATTCGTTTTCTGTCGAATCTTTTTCTGAGCCGGACAAGGGGCTAGATTTCATTATGAACAACCATACGGATGCGATTCTCTTGGATCTCAACATCCCTGGTAAAGATGGATTTCAAGTTTATGAAGAGGTCAAAAGAACTAAGCAAAATCTTCCTATCCTTTTTCTAACTGGAGATTCAGATCTAGGTAAAAGAGTAAAAGGCTTGGAAATTGGAGCCGACGATTTTCTTTTAAAACCAGTTCTGACTGAGGAACTCGTTGCAAGAATTAAAAATCGTATTAGTTTATCTAAAAGAAACCTTCAAAATGCCAAAGTCATTAAGTTTAAAGACCTAACAATTGACCTTGATGGCCATCAGGTCATTCTAAGTAATGAAATTATCCGACTTACGCCTAAAGAATATCAGCTTCTCTTAGTTCTTTCTCAGAACCCTAATAGGGTCATCCATAAAGATGATCTTATTCATATGCTTTGGAAGGATGTGCATGTAGAGGTCAACAATTTGGATACTCACTTCTCGAATTTGAGACGAAAACTAAAGCCCTTCTCAACTCACATCAAAACACTCAAGAACTTGGGCTACGTCCTGCGCATATAGTGCCCACTGCTAAATTAACCTTAAATCGGCTATCCTTTGGATATCAAAGGATAGCTTTATGTTTTACACCCAAGATTCAGCTCTTACCTATGACGATGTTCTTATCGTTCCTAATTACTCAGAAGTATTGCCAACTGAAGTAGAATTAAAGACACGGTTTTCAAAAAATATTTCGATGAATATTCCAATCGCTTCGAGTGCCATGGATACGGTGACGGAATCTAGGACAGCAATCGTCATGGCCCAAGAGGGTGGTATTGGAATTATCCATAAGAATCTTACTCCTGAGGAGCAGGCCTTCGAAGTGGAGAAGGTGAAAAAATACGAATCAGGAATGATCCTTGACCCATTTACAGTGGGGCCAGATCAAAAGATTTCAGATCTATTTGAACTCATGAAAAAATATAAAATTTCGGGGTTCCCCGTTATTGATCATAATGAAAAACTCGTTGGAATTATCACAAACCGAGACCTTCGTTTTGTTTCCGATCACTCTAAAAAAGTGAAAGATGTGATGACTTCTGAAAACCTAATCACTGCCCCGGAGGGGACAAGTTTTACAAAAGCAAAAGAAATTCTTCAAGAGCATCGAGTAGAAAAACTTCCTGTCATTAATCCTCAAGGCAAGCTTTGTGGTCTCATTACAATTAAAGATATTGAAAAGACGATTGCCTATCCAAATTCCAATAAGGATAAATTCGGTCGTTTGAGGGTGGGTGCCGCTTGCGGGGTTTCAGAAAAAGAGATGAAGCGAGTTGAGGCCCTTATCCGTGCCCAAGTAGATGTGATTGTTATTGATACGGCCCATGGTCACTCTAAGGGTGTTATTGAGATGGTGAAAACCATTAAGCAGATGAATGCCAAAGTTGATGTTGTCGCTGGAAATGTCGCGACAGCAAAGGCTTGCGAAGATCTGATCGCTGCTGGAGTTGATGGAATTAAAGTTGGTATAGGCCCAGGTTCCATTTGCACAACGAGAATTATTGCTGGGATTGGTGTTCCACAAATGCAGGCGATTTTTGATTGCAGAAAAATTTGTGATAAAGCTGATATCCCTTTCATAGCTGATGGTGGGATTAAATATTCAGGAGATATTGTTAAGGCCCTTGCTGGTGGAGCTTCATGCGTGATGATTGGGTCTCTCTTTGCTGGAACTGATGAAGCCCCGGGTGAGATGGTTTTATATCAAGGCCGAGCATACAAAATGTACCGCGGGATGGGATCACTAGGTGCCATGGAGAAAGGGTCTAAGGACCGCTATGGGCAAAGTGCCGTTGAAGAAGTTTCTAAATTAGTCCCAGAGGGGATTGAAGGACAAGTTCCATACCGAGGATCTCTTGCGACGAATTTATTTCATCTTGTTGGAGGTATTCGTTCTGGGATGGGCTATGTCGGTGCTCCAACGATGAAGGAACTTAGAGAGAATGCTAAATTTATTAAAATAACTGCAGCATCATTAAAAGAGTCCCATCCACATGATGTCATAATAACTAAAGAAGCTCCTAATTATCGTCAGGTTTAAACTATGAAAACATCTATTTGGATTGTTGATTTTGGCTCCCAATACACTCAGCTGATTACGAGGAAATTTAGAGAACTCGGATTTAGTTCTATCATTATGACGGTGGAAGATGCACTTGATAAGATCGCAAAAGATTCTCCTGAGGCCCTTGTTCTTTCTGGTGGACCACAAAGTGTTTTTGAAGATACGACGGATTATTCTCCGTTTTTTGCGAATAAAAATTTACCCATCCTTGGCATATGTTATGGAATGCAGATTTTGGGACAATTCTTTGGGGGAAAGGTCGAGAAGGGTCTTCAAGGAGAGTATGGTCTAGCGAAACTAAAAGTCGTATCTAACCAAAAAATACCAGGACTACCGAATGAAAGTGACGTGTGGATGAGTCACTCTGATCATGTGTCAAAACTTCCGGAAGGTTTTAGATTAATTTTTCAATCTGAAAATGGACTTACCGCTGGAATCACTCATGAATCAAAACCTATTCTAGGCCTTCAGTTTCATCCTGAGGTTCATCATACGGTTCATGGGAAAGATATTCTTTCATATTTTTTAAATGATATATCAAAATTAAAGTCTAATTGGTCATCTAAAACAATGCTTGAAACTTCTTTGGATGAAGTGAAGAAAGTTAAGGGATCAAAGGTTCTTTGTGCATTCTCTGGTGGAGTTGATTCATTGGTTGCTGCAACCTTGACTCAAAAAGTGATTGGAGATGATTTATATTGTTTTTTTGTCGATCACGGACTACTCAGACCTCAAGACATCCATCACATTAAACTTCTTCAAGAAAAGACTTCATTAAAGATTGAGATCGTAAATGTTGAAGAGCAATTTCTAAAAGCTCTTGAGGGTCAAAAAGATCCAGAGTCTAAAAGAAAAATAATTGGTAAGACATTTATAGATGTGTTTGAGCAAAAAGTTCACGAATTTGAAAAAAATCACAAAATTAAATTTGATTATCTTCTACAGGGAACGTTGTATCCAGATGTGATTGAATCTATTTCTCCACATAAAAAAGGTGGAAAATCCGTTACCATCAAATCACACCATAATGTAGGAGGCCTTCCAGAAAGAATGCATTTAAAACTCCTAGAACCTCTTCGCTTTTTATTTAAGGATGAAGTTCGCGCCATGGGGTTAGAATTGGGGCTCAAGCATAGCTGGGTTTATCGTCATCCATTTCCTGGCCCTGGTATCGGAGTCCGAGTCTTAGGAGAATTATCCCGTGACTCAATCCGCAAGGTTCAAGAGTCTGATCAAATTTTATTTGAAGAGCTAAATGCGCATCACTTGTATGATTCAACCTGGCAAGCCTTCACTGTTCTTCTTCCTGTGAAAACAGTTGGAGTCAAAGGTGACGGACGCGCCTATGAAGAAGTTATTGCGGTGAGAATGGTTAATTCACAAGATGGAATGACTGCATCAGTAACGGAAGTCCCATGGTCATTTTTAAACAAAGTTTCCTCCAGAATTTGTAACGAAGTGAGAGGAATTACGAGGGTGGTTTACGATTGCACCTCAAAACCTCCTGGAACAATTGAATGGGAGTGATTTTAGGTTCTTTTTGTGATAATGAGTTGTCATGAAAAAACTTATCCTACTTCTTTTCGTTTTAATTTCTTGCACTCAAAAATACGCTAGTTATGATCTCATTCGAAAAGTTGATTTTAATAAAGAGAGTTATGAGAGACCCATCACAACGATGCAGGTGATTCCCGTAGGAAAAGATCAATTAAATTCTTGTTTTAATCAGTGGCTTTTCTTTTCCAATGCAGAAAAAGAAAAAAATGAATCGATACCATTTCTTGTCAGAAGTTTATGTCCAGGTAAGGATTACTTACTCGATTCTGATATGACAGAGACTTGGTGGACAACGATTTTATTCACTAGATCTTGCGTGAACGTTGAAACAAGTTGCGCTCAGTTAAAAAAATAATTCTATCTATAGTTTTATTGGAATCTCTGAAAAATCATGAATGAATTTATAACTTGATGATTGAGTTCCAGGTCTAATGACGTGGGTGACATCAAAACCAGCATCCTTAGCAGCAGCTAACTCCTCAGGAATGTCAGAGAAAAAATGAATTTCTGAAGGAAGAAGAGAAACCATGTTCGCTATGGTTTTGTATGCGGAAGAGTCTCTTTTTCCCCCAACTTTGGTATCGAAATAATACGAAATAAACGGAGTAAGATCTCCGTCAGTAGAGTACCCAAAAATGAGTTTTTGAGCATGAACTGAACCAGATGAGTAAATACCAATTTTGGAGCCAGTCTCTAAAATTTTATAAAAGCATGCTTTCACATCGGGATAGACGTGGCCTTTAAAATCATTTCTGGAGTAGCCAACATCCCATATGTGCCCTTGAATTTCCTTAAGCGCACCATGTTTTCGATCTTGTTCAATCCAACGGTGGAGTGTCTCAATCACTCCCTCAATACTTAAGACTTTACCTTCTTCATTGAACACAGTTTCTTTGATCTCATTTACCGCCTTTGCGATTGAGTTCTCTTGGTAGTGTTGAAAAACGAATTGGGTTAGATGTTCTCTTGAATAAGGGAAAAGGACTTTGTGGACAAAATGAATGTCAGTCGTTGTTCCTTCAATATCAAAGAGAAATAATTTCGTCATAGTGAATACTTCTTTTCAATACCACTTTCGGTATAATTGGCAACCCATCCGTCCTGAGTTTGAAAAACTCTAATCGCTTTCACAAAATACTTTGGTGCTAGGTCAAACCAGTGAGTTACACCCTTAGGAACAGAGATAAAGTCACCTTTCTCACAAAGTAACTTAAAAACTTCACTTTTTTCTTTTAGATGAAAGAAAAACTGCCCTTCGCCATCGACAAAGAATCTGACTTCATCTTCTGAATGCGTGTGCTCAGATAGAAATTTTGCTCTTATGGCCTCAATATTGGGTGTTTCTTTATGAACATTTATAACATCTGCACTCAGGTAACCATGCTTTTTCATGTACGGGGAAAGCTTATGATCATAGGCCAATAAAATTGTTTCCTGAGAGTCATTATCTAATAATGGTCTATTAGCTTCCCATTGTTCAAAAATAATTCCACGCTCATTCATAAAGGTTTTAATGTCTTTAGGATCTTCTACGATTTTCGGGATTGGATCAAAAATAGTAAGAACGGCCATTAGAAACTCCTCATCTTAATTAAACATTCAAATAGATACTCGTAAGTTTCAATATGTCTTTTTGCTGTTGGAATATCTTTCCCCCAACTATAGAGCCCATGACTTGCTATAAGATAGCCGTGTACATTTTTTTTAAATCGATCTTTCATATTTTGAATTATTTCAGGCATGAGCTGAGAGTTCGGAACAATGGGAAGGATCTCCTGTAGTTCATGAGTCATATTACCTTCGAAAGCTTTTAATATTTCCCAGCCTTCAAAAGGTATTTCTTTATTCTTCTCATAGGCTCGAGATAAAACTGTCCCCAAAACTGAATGAGTATGTAGGACACAACGAATTTCAGGAAAATGATTGTAAATATCTAAGTGTAAATCAGTTTCGGCCGAAGATTTAACACCAGGTTTATTATAAGGGGGAAGAATAGCACCTTCTGAATTTATCAAAATAATGTCATCGATTGTGAACTTACTTTTATCGACACCTGATCTAGAGATAATGATCTCAAATGGATTTTCAGTTCTCACGGAATAATTCGTTGCAGTCGCAGGTGACCAACCCTTTTGGTTAAAAAACCAAATAGTCTCAAGTAGCTCTTCAGCGAGTTTGAGATTTTTACCGGTAAGCATGATTCTTTCTCCAAAATAAGAGGGTCTTCGTACCTCGAACTGTATGATTTTTGAAGAACTTTGTGTCCTGAATTTCAAGTAAAGATGCTGAAATAAGGTAGAAATGCCATGGCTTTGCGCGGTGTGGCCATAAGGTCCTTTGAGACTCATAAAATACTATTTAGTTTGGTGGTCTTCGCTTTGTCTTTTCCTCTCAAAAATGGTTAATTTAAGGTTAAGACACACACCCATTTTTCGAGGATCCTAGCGCATGAAAAACCCTTATGTCGGGAGTGATTTTTACAACACAAGAAAAGATAGTTTTACTCATTTGCATCTCCACTCTCAGTACTCGCTTCTAGATGGGGCCATTCGACTAGGCGACCTTTTTAAAAGAGCTAAAGAACTCGAGATGCCTGCTATCGCATGTACGGATCATGGTAACATGTTTGGTGGTATCGATTTTTATACGCGTGCACTCTCTTCGGGAATAAAACCCATTCTTGGGTCTGAAATTTATTTTACTCCAGGGTCTCGTCATGATCGAAGAGCGCCAAAGAACTTAAAGACTCTAGATTCTCAAGATGAAGTTGAGGGAAAGCACCAAATTCATCATCTTATTCTTCTTTGTAAAAACCTCACAGGTTACAGAAATCTTTGTAAACTTCTCTCGAAGGCATATCAGGAAGGTTTCTATTATAAACCTCGCGCAGATGTGGAACTACTCAGAGAGTTTTCTGAGGGGTTAATCGCCACGACCGCTTGTCTTAAGGGTGAAGTTGGATACAACCTTTTCACGGGACAAGACGAGCGTGCCTATCAAGCCGCGATGAAGTTTCGTGAAATCTACCAAGATGATTTTTATCTAGAAATTCAGGAAAACGGAATACCGGAGCAGGCTGATGTAAATAAAAAGATTATTTCATTTGCGAAGGAACATTCGATCCCTCTTGTTGCAACTAACGATTGTCATTATCTCACGAAAGAGGATGCTGCTGCTCAAGAAGTCTTGATGTGTGTTCAGACTGGTAAAACCTTTGAAGATGAAAAAAGAATGAAGCTCAGTACAACTGAGTTTTATTTTAAATCTGCTCAAGAAATGAGAGAAGCTTTTCATTATGTGCCAGAGGCTTGCGACAATACTCTCAAAATTGCCGATGCCTGTAATCTTGAAATTCGCTGGCAAGATGAAAAAGGTAAGCAGATCTATCTTCTTCCAAAATTTGAAATTAAAACACAAGAAACTGAGGACGAATTTTTCGCGAGACTTTCTCGTGAGGGACTTGAGGAGCGCTTTAATGGGCCTCATTTTAAACACCTGGTTAATAAACCAAATTGGGAAACAGAATTACGACCACAATATCTAGAACGACTTGATGTTGAAGTAGGGCTCATTAAGCAAATGGGATTTACGGGCTATTTTTTGATCGTATCTGATTTCATCGGGTGGTCAAAAGAAAATGGTATTCCTGTTGGTCCGGGTCGCGGTTCCGGTGCAGGGTCAATTGTTGCCTATGCATTAAAGATCACGAACGTTGATCCAATTCCATATAATCTTCTCTTTGAGCGGTTTATCAATCCTGAAAGGATTTCAATGCCAGATTTTGACATTGATTTTTGCCAGGATAGAAGACAAGAAGTTATCGAGTACGTTACAAAAAAATATGGTGAGGAGAGGGTTGGGCAAATTATCACTTTCGGAACTCTATCGGCCAAAGCTGTGCTTCGAGACGTTTCACGTGTCTTTGCACTCCCTTACTCTGAAGCAGATGCACTCGCTAAACTTGTTCCTGAAGAATTAGGAATTGAGCTTCAAGATGCCATTGATAAAGAACCGAAGTTAAAAGAACTTGAAGACAATGATCCAAAGATCAGAAGAATTCTTCAGATTTCAAAAAGGCTAGAGGGTCTAAACCGTCACGCGGGAATTCATGCTGCTGGGGTAATTATTACTAACGAGCCACTTGTTACTTACTGCCCTTTATTTAGGGGGGCCAAGGGAGAACAGGTTGTTCAATTTGATAAAGACTTTTCCGAGAAAATTGGGCTCGTTAAGTTTGACTTCTTGGGACTTAAAACTCTCACAGTTATTTCAAATGCTTCAAAATTTATTCAAAGAGATTTAAAACCAGATTTTGATATTGAAGACATCGATATTCATGATCAATCAGTCTACGAGATGATCTCGGATGGCCAGACTGTCGGTGTCTTTCAGCTTGAATCAAGCGGGATGCAGGACTTGTGTAAAAGAATTAAGCCAGGTTCAATTGATGACATTACCGCTATCAATGCGCTCTATCGTCCGGGTCCGATGGGCTCAGGAATGCATTTAGAATTTGCCGAAATTAAAAACAAAATTAACGGAAAAATTGAGCAGTACTCATTTGAAGAACTTAAACCTGTTTTAAGAGATACATACGGAATTATTGTTTACCAAGAACAGGTGATGAATATCGCCCGCGTGGTGGCAGGTTATTCCCTTGGGCAAGCGGACATGCTCAGAAGAGCGATGGGTAAGAAGAAGGCCGAAGAGATGGCCATGCATAAGGAAATTTTTCGTAAGGGTGCCATTGAGCGCGGCTTTGATGAAGAAAAAGCCATTGCTTTATTTGATCTTATGGAAAAGTTTGCTGAGTACGGGTTTAATAAATCTCATGCGGTTGCTTATTCTGTCGTTGCTTATCAAACAGCCTTTTTAAAACGCTATTATCCATCTCAATTCTTTGCAGCCTTACTAGGCACTGAGATTAACAACAAAGATAAGATCACTGCTTATATTCAAGAGGCGAAAGAATTTGATATCGATATCCTTCCACCAGATGTGAATGAATCACTTTGGCTCTTTAACGTGATTGGAAATACCATCAGATTTGGATTGGGGGCCGTAAAAGGTGTGGGAGAAGGAGCAGTTGAAGAGATTGTTAAAGAGCGAACTGAGAACGGACCATTTAAGGGATTTGTTGATTTCTGCGAACGAGTGAACTTGAAGTCAGTTAATAAGCGTGTTCTAGAGGCCCTGATAAAAGTAGGGGCTTTCGATGCTTGTGAAAAATATAATCGAAAAACTCTTCTAGATAATATGGAATTCATTGTGACTTTTGCTGAAAAAAAGCAGGAAGAGAAGCTCATGGGCCAGACGTCACTTTTCGATATGGGTGACAGTTCTCCATCCACCGAAGATCAGCTCAATATTGCCGAGTCTGCAGAATTTGATGAGAAACAAAAACTATCAATGGAAGCTGAACTTCTTGGAATTTATGTCTCAGGTCACCCTCTGACTCGATTTAAGGATATCATGGGCAAGCTCACTTCTATGAATCTTGCCCAGATTCAAGAGCTTCCCACGGTGGCACGTCCTGAAGGTTATAATCCACGCATGGGTGACGAGCATGACCCTTCCAAAAGAAGTGTCGTTATTGCTGGGATGATTTCTGAGTCAAAAGTGATTTTGACTAAGAAAGGTGACAAGATGGCGTTTGTTACCCTCGAGGATCTGAACGGTAAAATTGAATGCTTATTTTTCCCTAAAGTCTTTGCCGAGTTCCAGCAGTTTCTAACGATGGATGAACCACTCATTCTCAATGGTTATGTGAATTTAAGTGAAGACGTAAAAAAGTTTTTTCCAACTAAGATAAGTCTATTAAAAGATGAGTCTGAAGACCGGGTTACTTCAGTGAGGGTCAATGTTCCGCTTGAGCACCTTCACTCTTATTCCCTTCAGCAAATGAAGCAAATTCTTCTTAGCTATAGAGGCTCTGTGCCCATCCATTTTATATTTGAAACTCCTGAGGGGAGGGCGCGTATGCTACTGGATGATAATTTTCTTGTAAGTCCTTCGCCTCAGATGGCCGCTAAGATTAATGAATTACTAAATTCTAATTCAGTTTCTTTTATTGTTGATGGAAAGATTGAGGAAGTTAGGCAGTGAGAAGGTTTTTACTTTTGATTCTTTTTATTGCGCCCAACCTTTGGGCGCAAATAACTTCAGAAAAAACAATTGAAAAAATTATATCGGTAGAGAAGGAAGAAGAAGCGAAGCCAATCCTTCTTCATAGCGCTATTGAATTAATGCTTCATGAGTACGCCGAAGAGATTGGGATTGACTCCAAAGACTTTGATCAAAAAATTCAAGCAAAGTTTAAAATATATTTTGATTCCTTCAGGCAGAGAAAAATGACCGAAAAATTCGGTAAAGATTTTTCTACAGAACTGAGCGATGAGCAAAAAAATATTTTCAACCAAGGAATAGAACAACAAAAGGAAAGTGAGTTCCGAAAATTTGCACGACTTGACTCTCTTCTTGATTCTTACGCATTTAAATCCATCATAAAAGATGTGGATTCTAAATGGTCAGCAAGAATTGTCCTCAATCTCAATAGGACTCGAATTCAAAAGTTAAAAGACAGGATTTACTCAACAGAGAGTAAACTATTCAATAAAGTTTTCGTTCTTTCAGAAATTAATCTTATTCACATGAATTGGAAGGATTTATCCCTTGAGGATGTGGGACATTTTTCGACACCACTCGTTCAATCATGGGTGAAATGGCTTGAAAATAATCCCCCGCAAAATGTAGATCAAGTTGCCGAATGTATTAACGGCTGCATAAATGATTTTTATAATTGGGTTGAAATCCCTCAAGACGAGGGCATGAAGATTAATGAGGAACTTTTAAATAATTTATGGATGAGATTTTCCTTTAATCTTAGAAAAGTCTCTTTTCGTCCAAATATAAATGAATGGGAATTAGAGTGGGATGGAAGTGCAATTGTTCTCGATGCCAATACCAAATTAATCATAGGGGCATTCACCATTCCATTAGAGAGAAAAATTTGGAGAGGACTAGATCAAAAAGAACTCAATTCTCAATTAGCTAGTTCCATGTATCGCTCTGGTCTTGATCCACTCAATAAAGGTTTGCGTAGGATACAAGAATCTTCGCGAGTTAACCGATTAAAAAGATTGGTTGTTCAAGGACATCAAAGACTTGGAGATGTTATTCAGTTGATGGAATTACTCAAGAAGGCGGGGCTAGGGATTCATTTGGAACTCCAGCTAGATTATTTCGGGATCGGAGAGGCCCAGTTACTTTGTTTCTATCAAGGTGAGGAAAAATCATTTACTGATGTATTGTCACAGGTAAAAGAGTTAAAATCATTTCAAAGGTATAAACTTTTGAATGATTCGACGGGAGTCCATCATCTCATAAAGTTTGTAGCTGAATAATTACAACTCTGGGATGAGAAATGCTCTTATTACGATTTGGGTTTTTACCTATCTTTATTTTTTCATTTATTTTTTCTTCATGTGCTCCAATTTCCAGAAGAAGACAGATTGCTCCCCAGCGAAGTGGTGGGGCAGTTTCTGAATTCAGTGCCATCAGAAAGAAGATAGCTCTACTCACTTTTTATAACGAATCTCCCATGGGTGGAGAAGATCTTGCTATCACAGCAACGGAAGAATTTAGAAGAGAGGTTTCGAAGTCGAGAGAATTCGTCTTTGATCCGGAAGCAGAAAGTATTTTTGGGACATCGAAAGAAATTTATGCCGGAGGAGGAATTAAACTTGCTCAGCTCGCACGAAAGGCAAAAATGTCTGGAGTCAATATTGTTGTCTTTGGGCGTGTTAAAGAAGCAAGAGTCAGGCAGAAGAGTGATGAGATCGGTTTTGTCAGAAAAGTTAAGTCTCTCGCTGAAACAATCGTCGAAATTAAAGTCTATGATGTATTAACAAATAAAGAACTATTCTCTGAAACTGTAGACGGCAATATTTCTGATGATAACTTAAAGTTTTACAACACTGAATCAGAAGAGAATTTCTCCTATCGCCAAGAACTTCTTCGTTATTCAGTCAAGGTTGCCGTTAGGAAGTTTGCTCCTCGAATCGTTAAAGTCGGCTCTCGCCTTGAGTGGATGGGAAGAGTTGCTAAAATTATAGGAACGAGGATTTACATTAATGCGGGTAGGAATTCGGGAATCAATTTAGGAGATATCTTGAAGGTCATTACTGAGGGTCAAGAAATTTATGATCCGGAGTCTGGTGCTTTGATTGGAATGTCTCAAGGTGAAGTGAAGGGAACGTTAGAGATTGTCGATTACTTCGGGCAAGATGGCGCCATCTGCACCTTACACTCAGGAGGATCAGTGACTGAGGGTGATTTTGTTCAGCTCTATTAATGAATACACCTAATAGGAAGTTACCTTTTCTTGTTGTGTCTTCTTCTCCCTACATGAGGGGGATTTTAAAATTTGTCCTTGAGACACTTCTTCATACTGATGTATCTGAATTAGAATCAGAGGAGAAGGCCCTCCTATTTTTAAAGAATTTAGAACCTGTTCCAAGCATGATTGTGTATGACTATACCCCAGATGCCTATCTCATTGAGGATTTCATCACCTATTTAAAAGAACATTCGAAAAAAGTTAGAATTGTTATTTTAGTTGATGAAGTAAGAGCAGAGGGAAGGGAGCTCCTTAAGGATCACCATCACATGCTGTTAATGGATAAGTCTAATTTACCAGGGGCCTTGGTTGAAGAAGCTAAAAAAATATTCAATGATTCACCTTTCATAAACGAAGATCCATACAGTCGAATTCATATAGACTTTCTTTCTATCTTGGACGGAATAAATAAAAATCTTTTTTTAAAGTTAGGCCAAGATAATTATGTAAAGCTCTTCCATGAAGATGATACAACGGATGTTTTAGATATCCAAAAATATAAATCGAAAGGATTTAATTATTTATATCTCAAAAGAGAAACAGCTGATTGGGTGATTTCTCAAATCCAGAATCAGATAGATATTTTTTTGAAATCAAATAACTTTAGGTTCGTCTTAAGAGGAGCAAGTGATTCTCCAGAAAAAAGGTTTGAGCAAAAAATCTTAAGGTTTGACGATGAAGTTCATATTGATAAAGAATTTAAGGATTCAGTTGAAAAAGCAATTGATCGTATTCGTTCTATAGTTGAAAAAGAACCACGTGTTGATCAGTTAATGAAAATTCTTCGAGAAAAAAAAGATGACCTTTCTTTTTTTAATCAAAAGATGAGACTAACCTGTTTAATATCATGTGTCCTAGCTAAAGAGTTAGAATGGATCTCTAAAATAACCATGGATAAACTTGTTTATGCTTCTGTTTTAAGTGATATGACCCTTGCCATGAGGCCAGAGCTTTTAAAAATTAAAACGCTTGAAGAATTTGAAAGGGCCAAGTTAAATCTTACAGAAGAAGATCAAAACATCTTTATTTCTCACCCAAAAGATGCCGCAAATTTGATTAAAAGATATTTTACAACGGCACCTCCCGACACAGATGCTCTTGCGTTCCAACAGCATGAATCTCCCGACGGAAGTGGATTTCCACTTGGTTTAAGAGCGGATAAAATTTCACCATTATCGGCGCTTTTTATTGTCGCAACTGATTTTTCTTATTATTTTATTTTAGATGAAGAACCTACAATCGATGAATTTATTCTACGTTCAAGCAGTCGTTATGATTTTGTCAATTTCAGGAAGGTAGTGAAGAGTCTTGAGAAAATAAAAAAAATAAAATCGAATATTTAATCATTTGAGTGATCAGGCTTTAAACTGACTGATCACTCAAAGTTAGATGATCACTTTTTCTTTTCAGCTCTTTGTTGCTTCTTTGCTTCTCTCCATTCCTTACGCTCAGCTTTCATTTTTTCTCTACAAGCTTTAAGGCCAGCATCATTCGTTGCAGAACTTACACATGCTTTAGTCTCATTAATAAAAGAGATTCTTTTTTCAATTCCTTCAAGTGCCTTTGCTTTTTTTTCCTCAAATGTTTTACCTTCTTTTTCGTCATGATGATCGGCCAAAGAATTTAAAGAGAGTAAACAAAGTGATAGAACGATGATTTTTTTCATAACACACTCCTTGTGTAAAATTATAATTGTTAGTTTATATCGCACCTATTTATAGTCAATAGGGTCAATTATCCCAGCTTCTTTGAAGCCTCTCATCCGAAGAGAACATGAATCACAGGTTCCGCAGGCCATGTCACTATTTTTATAACAAGACCAACTGAGATGAAATGGTACTTTTAATTCTAATCCTTTTTGAACAATTTCTTTCTTCTTAAGGTTGATTACGGGGGTAAGAATTTCGATGTTCGAGGCCTTGGTTCCTTCTTTGATCAATTGATTGAAGGCCTTGTAATAACTTGGTCTGCAGTCCGGGTAACCTGGGGAGTCTTCAAAGTTTGCACCAATATAGAGTTTTGTTGCTCCAACAACTTCTGCCCAAGATACGGCCAAAGAGAGGATAATAGAGTTTCTAAATGGAACGTATGAGTCTGGAATCTCTTTTGAGTCGCCCTGGTAGGATTTTACTTCAATTTTATCATCCGTCAGAGAGCTTCCTCCTATTTGTCTCAAGAAAGTCATATCAATTATTTTGCAGTCTTCAGGGCGGACATTGTAGTGGGCAGCAATCTTTTCAAAAGATTGTTTTTCTCTATCAGAAGTTTTTTGACCATAATTCATATGAAGAAAAGAAACCTGCTGCTTATTGCTAAATGCCTCTCCAGCACAGACGAGAGAATCCATTCCACCACTTAAAAGGACAATCGCTTTTTCCATTACGCTTTCTCGCAAAGTTCTTTGATTTTTGTTTCAATAATATTGACTTTTATCGTTGCGTTGTTTTTCTTTTCTTCCAGTGAGCCGTTGGTTTCTCTAACCATTGTATAGAACTTTATTTTTGGTTCAGTACCAGAGGGTCTCAAGAATAATTTATTTCCAGAAGCAAAGGTGAAACTCAGGACATTACTTTTGGGTAATGTTATCTCTTTCGTTCTTTGCGTTTTGAAATTTGTTGCAAGAGAAGCTTCATAGTCCTCTTTCTCAACAATTTCTTCTCCAGCAAAATGTGTTTCAGGGTAATTTCTAAAAAGTTCCATGATTCTTTGAATCTTTTGGGCCCCTTGAATCCCTTCATAATCTTGAGAGACGAGTGACTCAAAATAAAAACCAAATTTATTGTAAATCTCATCTAAAGCATCAATTAGTGTCATGCCTTTTAGTTTAAAATAGAGAGCAACTTCTGACATAAGCGCCATTGAGCTTACCCCATCTTTATCTCTAGATTCATTATGAGGCATATAACCAAAAGACTCTTCGCTAGCAAAAACAAATTGGTAAGGTGATTTTGTTTCTTCAAGCTCTCTTATAAGACCCGCCATCCATTTAAATCCAGTTAAAGTATCAAGAACAGTACCACCAAAACTTTCAACAATAGCATTTTGAATAGGAGAGGTGACAATTGATTTAATAACAAGAGGATTTTTAGGAAGCGTTTTATTTTCAGACTTCATTTGAAAAATATAATAAATCATGAGAGCACCAATTTGGTTTCCGTTCAGAAACTTGGCCACTCCTTTATGATTGAGAGCGACTCCTAGCCTGTCTCCATCGGGATCCGTTCCAAACACAATATCGAGATTGTTTTTAATCATGTAGTCCACGGCCATTGCTAACGCCTTAGGATCTTCTGGGTTCGGAGACTTTACTGTCGGAAAATTCCCATCCGGTTTTGCCTGCTCTGGTATAGAATAGAAATTTGTTAACCCCAGTCTCTTAGCAGTCATTTCACAAGGAATTTCGGCCGAACCGTGAAGGGCTGTATAGACGATGCCTAATTTTTTTCCGTGCTCTCGGCATAAATGAATATCTTGAATGACTTTTTGTTCGATGATTTCGTAAAATGCGTTATCGACTTTTTCATCTGTCCAACAAACTAAACCTTTCTGAATCGCCTCATTAAATTCCATGTGTTTAATTTCATTCCAGTTCGTGAGCTGATTGTATTCAGAAATGATTTCTTGATCGACCGGTGGAACGACTTGAGCTCCATCATTCCAAAATGCCTTAAACCCATTATAAATAGGGGGATTATGTGAAGCAGTGATCATGACTCCACATTTTGCTTTAAAGTATCTCACAGCGAAGGAAAGCATTGGTGTAGGAGTGAGGGAATTAAATACGTAGGCCTTCATTCCATTGGCCGCAAAGACTCCGGCAACTTCAAGAGCAAAGGCTTTTGAATTATTTCTTGAGTCGTATGAAACAACAGCACTTCCAGTTCCGAAATGCTTAATCACATTATTAGCAAGAGCTTGAGTCGCTCGACGAACATTATATTTGTTCATTCTATTTTTGCCCATGCCCATGGGCGCTCGAAGTCCACCTGTTCCAAACTCTAAGTCACGGTAGAATCTCTCATTAATCTCAGCTTCATTTTTTGCTGTATCTGAAAGAAGATCCAAAATCTCTTTTCTATCCGTTTCAAGAAAGTATGAATTCTGTCCCCATTCCTTAGCGTTTTGAATTATTTTTTGATCCATAAAATGTCCTTAAATTTGTATTTCCTCCAAGGTACGAACCAAGGGGATAAATGTCAAAAATAATGCACCGCCCTCTAGCGTTCTTACTTGATACACTGACTTTCAGGAACTAGAATGTCGGCCATGGCGAATTCAAAAAATAAACATATTAAAAATGTTCCAGGCCCTTTTTACTGCACTGATGCTGATGATGACGGTGGTGAGGGGTGTATTGCTTGCAATGTGTGTTATTCCGGAGCTCCTGAGTTTTTTGCGGAGGATGATAATGGCAACGCTTATCTTAAGAAGCAGCCTATAACACCTGACGAAATCGCTTTGTGTATCGAGCAGATGGACGCCTGTCCTGTGAACTCAATCGGAAAAAACGGTTAATTTTTTTCACCCAAATTTTTAAAACCTTTTAGACTATATGGAATAGATTCTAAAAGGGGAATTCATGAATCCAACTATCATTCAGGTGGCCGCAACCGTTATTTTTGCCATCGCTATTCTACACACGTTTCTCGTGAGTAAATTTGCTCACATTGCTCACCACTACCCAGAGGGCTCGATGGGTCAGAATTTTTTCCATTTCATGGCCGAAGTGGAAGCCGTATTTGGAATTTGGGCACTCGTTTTTTTAGTTTTCATGATGGCCGTGAGTGGAGTTCACGCTCCTGTTGAGTATTTGGAATCTCTCAATTTTACTGAGCCAGGTTTCGTATTCGTCATCATGGCCATGGCAGGTACTCGTCCAGTCATTAAACTTGCAGAAAAAATAATTGTTGTTATTTCGAAGCTAATGCCTATGCCAAGAAAAATGGCTTTTTATTTTACGGCCCTCGTTATGGGTCCTCTTCTTGGCTCATTTATCACTGAGCCAGCAGCAATGACTGTGACTGCGATTATTCTTTTAAAGAATTTCTATTCAAAAGATATGAGTACAAAGTTTAAGTACGCAACAATTGGGCTTCTCTTTGTGAACGTTTCAATTGGTGGAACTCTTTCACATTTTGCTGCTCCTCCAGTGTTAATGGTTGCAGGTAAATGGGGTTGGGGAATGGCGTATATGTTTAAGACATTTGGTTATAAAGCAGCTATTTCGTGTCTCATCAGTGCTTTAACAATCTCTTTCATGTTCAAAAAAGAACTCGCAGGGGATTTTGAACTTCGTCCTGACAATAACGAAAAAATGCTTCCGCCAGGTTGGATAACATTTATTCACGTTATTTTCCTTGCTCTCGTTGTTTTGACGGCACACCACATGGTTGTCTTCATGGGTCTCTTTTTGTTCTTCATGGGATTCACAGCTGTAACGAAACAATTTCAAGATGATGTTCAAGTGAAATCATCTCTTATGGTTGGATTCTTCCTTGCTGGCCTTATCGTTCTTGGTTCTGAGCAAAAGTGGTGGTTACAACCACTCATCTCAAGTCTCTCTGATCAAGTTCTTTATTTTGGAGCGACGGGATTAACAGGTATTACAGATAATGCTGCTTTAACTTATCTAGGTTCGCTTGTTGAATTAACTGATTCAGCGAAATACTTCCTCGTGGCCGGTGCGGTAACAGGTGGTGGTCTTACAGTTATTGCGAATGCTCCGAACCCAGCTGGTTATGGAATTCTTAAAGATTCTTTCGGGAAAGATGGGATTTCTCCACTAGGGCTCTTAAAAGGTGCTCTTTTTCCTACGGCCGTTGCGATTTTGTGTTTTGAAATTTTACCTACACTAAGCTAACTAAAGGGCCCCATTCTGGGGCCCTTTCTTTATCATTTAAAATTTTATGTCTTTAATGGGATATAGCCAGCCTTCAGGGGCTTCGGTTCTACCGGCTTGAATAGCGATAAGCTTCTCTCTCATCTGCATGGCGATTTTACCGGCGGGTTCTTTTAGTCTATGAACCGACAGGTCTTTATCCATAAATGAGGCAATTGGAGCAATGACGGCAGCAGTTCCACAGACAAAAGCTTCTGTGCATTTTCCTTCAGAAATTAATTTTAATAATTCATCAACAGAGATTTTTCTTTCTTCAACTTGAATGTTTTCTGATCTCGCAATATCAATAACAGATTTTCTTGTTACCCCATCTAAAATGGTATCTGTAAGGCTTGGAGTCACTAACTTCCCATTTATGACAGCAAAGAAATTCATCCCAGACATTTCTTCAATGTATTTGTGCTCTTGAGAATCTAGCCACATGGTTTGATCACATCCAAGCTTGATCGTTTTGGTGTATGAATTTAAACTAGCGGCATAATTACCACCAGTTTTGGCAGAACCTACTCCACCAGGAGCACAGCGAATTTCATCTCTTTCAATATATACTTTGACTGAGTCACCAGCAAAATACGAGCCGGATGGAGAAGCTACGATGATGAAGAGAAATTGTTTCGCTGGTTTTATTCCAAGACCCACTTCCGTTGCAATCATAAAGGGTCTCAGGTAAAGCGATTCCCCAAGTCGTCTTGGGACAATATTTTTACAATAAGCACTCATCGTTTCACATGATTCAAGAAAAAGATCTTCCGGAATTTCTGGCATGGCCATTCTTCGTGCCGAGTGATTAAAGCGACGAGCATTCATTTCAGGTCTAAACATAAAGATACGTTCATCAGGATGACGAAAGACCTTCATGCCTTCAAAGATTTCCTGACCATAATGGAGTACTTTTGTGCAAGGATCTAGTTGGAGGGGCCCGTAAGGAAGAAGATCAAAGCGTTGCCAATCACCATGATCATAGAGAGCTTGAACCATAATCGGTGCAACATACTTCCCAAATCCCAGCTGCGGATCAGTGATAGTAAACTTTTTTACTTTCTCGACAGCGTCTGGATGGATCTCAACTTTTTTCATAGGCTTCCTTAGCTTTTCTAACCATTTACCGATACCAGTATAAGCTTAATAACATGGATTTGATTAGATGAAAAACCTTAGGAACTTAACAATTTCCGCTGGGATCGCACTTTTGATTACAGCTATTTGTATGATCATGCTGGGCATGACGAGTAAGGAAAATTCTCCGACGCTGTATAGAATTTTAATTTTATTGGGGGGCGACGTCATTAGTGGTGGTTACATCCAGTCCCTCACTTATTTGGCATTTTTTTGGGCCTGGTTTGAGGTTAGAGAAAAATTAATCATCATTGGGCGCGAGCGCAAAGCATTCCGGCTAAATATGATTCCCACAGGTGAAAAAATTGTATTTATGCCTACGGATATTAACACTTTGAAATTTAAGTTGATTGAATTTGAGCGAAAAGAAAAATATATCTTAAGTGATCTTTTGAAAAAAGCCTGCACGAAGTTTCATACGTCAAAATCTCTTTCTGAATTAATTGATATTGTTAGCATCCAAATTGAAGTCTCTCAGGAAAAAGCTGAAGGGGATCAATCGATCATAAGATACCTCACTTGGGTCATTCCCTCGATTGGGTTTGTGGGGACGGTCATTGGTATCTCCCAGGCGCTTATTATTGCCAATTCCGGTGACATGGATAAGATTACATCTCTTTTAGGTGTTGCCTTTGATACGACTCTCGTGGCCCTCGTTTTATCAATCATCATTATGTGGTTTGTGCATCAACTTCAAGAAGAGTCTGATCGGTTTCATTCTGATCTGAAAGAATTTGTGATTGATAATTTGATTAATAAAATTGAAATTCCATGAGAAAGAGACGGCAAATTGAATTATTTTCAATTTCATTTTTGGATCTCTTAAGTGGGGCCTTAGGTGCTGTGATCATTCTTTATGTTGCGATCCCAAAAAATAGGCCAGTGGAAGTCCCTAAAGAAGATACCGCGAAAGAAGTCTTAAAAAAGGACTTACTTTCGGCAAGGGAATCAAATGAAGAACTTAGGAAAAAATTAGCAGAGGCCAAAGATAGTCTTGAGAAATTATCTATCGTTAAAACGGAAGAAAAGACTCCAGGGGGGCTTGACGCCGATATCGGATTTAATTTTAAAGGTAAAAATATCGTTTTTATCATTGATACTTCTTATTCCATGACTGAAGAGGAAAGGATGACTCAGGTCAAAGCTGGTCTAAAAATGCTATTAACGTCTCTACCCGGAGATTTTAAAATAGAGATTGTTCAGTTTCCACTTGCTCAAAGGGCTCCGTTTAGAAGTATGTGGCAAACCACAAAAGAATTTAAAGGCCTTAATCGAATGGATGCCTTTGAATTTATCTTCTCTCTTAGACCCTCGGGAGGGACACCAACGAGAGATACTTTATTATTTGTTTTAAAAAATTATGAAGAAATTTCAGACATCGTTTTATTAACGGACGGTGTACCAACCTATCATAATTCAAATAAAAAAGATGATATTTATGAAATTTTAAAACTTGTTAGAGAAATGAATTTTAATAAAGTTCAAATCAATACGATTGGTGTTGGGACAAACTTTTTGAGTGATAAAACGAGTGATCAGTATAAATTTTTAAGTTTACTCTCAAGTGAGAGTAATGGTTTCTTTGTTGGTTTCTAAATGAGCGGCGGAAGGTTTAATTTTTGATTGAAAATAATTTTTTTTATTTTCGCTTCATTTTTTAGAATTTCGCTGTAAATCCAGGGATATAATTTTTCTTTTTGTATGAATTCTCTGATAACATTTTTTGCCTTTGAGTTACCAAGATAATACTTCAGAGCTGCGTACTCTAAATAACACACGATGAGATGAATATAGGTTGAATCTTTTCCGGAGCTCTGAGTTTGGGGTGCCTTGGGGTAAAGGGCCTTGAGTTCAATGATAGCAAGATTAGTTCTGATTTGATTTTTTAATATCCACCAGTGAAATTGTTCATGAAGAAATATAGCTAATATCTTATCAGGAGATTCTGCATACTTAGTATTTAAAGATAAAACAGGATGAGAAGAAGGAATTATTTGAGACTGGATCTGAATCTTTTTTGTAAATAGAACGGGAGTCAGATCATAAACTTGAGTCAGGTGTAAAAGATTTTGTTTGGTAATAGAAGTCAATTTGTTTGGATTGATTTCATTTATATCAAGTCCAGAAGGATGGAGTTCTCTTTGAATCGTAGAGCAGCTTATGAGCGAAGAAAAAAGAATAAAATGTGTCAGCTTCATAACCTTCATTATACTCCAACTTTAGTTTACCGTGATTTAGTTTTTACGATGACCTCATTTAGGACTTCATCAAGAACTCCTATCGCTTAAAGTTTCATCTGGTCTTTAAGAATTTTACTTGGCCTAAAGTGTTCAATGCCTTTAGCTCTTGCAAGATACCATCGTCTTCAAAGACTGTTTTCCATTATTTTTTTTCCAGACTAACCCATTGATCAGAGGGAAGCCTCACGCTCGGAAAGTACGGAATATAAGGGGCCAGAAAGAATAAGAATACTCAGTGCGACTAAAGATTCGTACTTCATGTGAGAATTATGAATCGAACGGGGTTAATGGGCGTGTGATTCCAATAGGCTGGATCTAACTATTCGATAGTACGTAGGGACCTGACTCAGGAAATTCATCTATTAGACCGATAAACTCTAGTAGTTCCTTCATTTGAACCAGAGAACAAAAATGACAAAAAAATTTGTAGGTTTCTTATTATCCTTTTTGATTTTAAACCAAGCTTGGGCAGAAATGGTTTGTAGTGTGGATAATCAAACGAGTGAGTTTCAAACTTGCTCCGTTCAACAATCTCACGATCCAAGTCAGTGTGAAACTCCAAGTGATCCCATCATAGAAAACACTGGTGTTGAGATGAAGGCCATGAGTTGTGACAATGACTCTATTGGCGGTTTATCGAAAAAATCCACAAAAGAAAAAAATGAAATAAAAGAAGAATACAAAAAGCAATGTAAAGCCAAGGCGAAGGCATATAAAAAAGCACTGATGGGTAACTTACTTAAAAAAGGAAAAATAGGACAATTAGTCCAGGTGCTCTTTAAAAAGAAAAAATACAAGGCGAAGACAGATGCTGCATTTAGAATGGAATCAAAAATTGATGCCAATCATTTTGAATCTATGTCGGATCAAAAGATCGAAAAGCAGTTATTGGATGAACTTCAAAAAGAATTCGTAAAGCAACAAAAAGAAGCTGGAGGAGATGGTTCACTTAATTTAAAAGAACTTGCTTTGGAGGCGTCAAAATCGCCTCAGTTCACAAAGGGGTTTCATGAGATAGAATCAGTGCCACTTGAGGTCATGGCGAAGACTGAAAAAGACAAGTTTTGTTCAATTGAAGTTGAAAATTATCCTGATCAAAAAGAATTTAAACCAGAGAAGTGTGACTTTTGTGTTGAGAAAAATATAAGTAGTAGCTTCACAAATGATTGTTCCTATATGGTGAATAATCAATACAGCGAGGATAAAGCAAAGAAGCTTCTTGGATTTAAAAATAAAAATGATTATTGCAATAACTCCATGGAAGGTGAGGAAAATAATCTCACCGAAGTGGAAACGATGATTGATCGCATTTGCCAGATTGCTCAAAGTGGCTTGCGTCCGGAATTTACCATTGAGACATCGAGAAACCTTTATAATGATAAGACACCAAAACTTGCTGCCAAAAGAGGAGAGTTCATTCAGAAATATATTCGTGAAGAACTTATGAACGGCAAGGATCCTAGTGGTCATAAAAGATGTGATCTTGGAGAGGAAACTCCAGATTGGCTTCAAGCGAATGAGTTTAAAGAAGCCGTCAAGGTCACTCATCCATTTTATGAAGGAGCGAAGGAAGGGGATTATGGCCCAAGTCCATATGCTTCTGGGGATGATCAGAAAAAAGAGATTGATAAATTTCAAAAGACACTTTCCCATGAGAAATCACAAATACAAAACAAATTGGCACAGGCACTAGCTCAAAAAACGGAGCTCACAGAGCAGAATAAAAAATTTAAAGAAAAAAGAAATGGGCCTAAAAGCTTATCTGCCGAATACAGGACACTATCAACTGAATTAGAGAAATCAAAAGAATTGAATCCAAAAATTTTCGAAAAGCGAGATAGAATACAAGTTATTCTTCAGCAGGTGGATGATTTAGATAGTAAGGTTAATCAAAATAAGCAGCTTATGAGTGATCTAAGTGAGCAGATTACTGATTATCAAAAAAGACTCTCAACGATTGATCAGGAAAATCAGAAGAAAGTGACCTTATTAAACGAATACTATGCTGAGAAGAATTCTAAGGGGGAAGAAGGGATTGATCGCAAGGCGTGGGATGAGAAACTCTTTAATGGTTTTAAAATGGTACGACTTCATGGGAAAGCAGTTGAAGATCACCCAATAGGTGGGAACCCAAAAGATTTACCACCGGCCGTCAATATTGCTTTAAATGCTATGGCCTCGGTGGATAATTTCAGCTGTGTCGTTGAGCCAATAAAAACTCATCGTACGAGTGTTAAAGGTGTTTTGAAGGGTGGTCTTAAAGTGATCACTGCCATTGCTTCCCCAATTGTCGCTGTTACAGCAGCAGGAGTGTCGACGGTTGCTGGTCTTATCACTTTACCCGGATCTTATATGTGTAGTGGCTGTGGAGAACCCGGAAATGTTCCTCCAGCTTTAAGATTTGCGAACCCTAGATATCTTGATTTTTCAGAAAGTGGTAGGAAACAATTCGCAAGAAATATGGGGGATGCCTGGGATGCCTATATAAATTGGGGCGGTCTACTGAAAACGAGTAAGAATAAAACCTACTTTAAAAATGAGACTCAAGATGTGTATGAGGAGCAGCAAGAAAGACTTAATGATTAATTGATGATTGAAAATGGTGCGCCCGACTTGAGGATTTTAGAACCGCTTGTCTGCAATCCTCGATAAATTATTGATAATTCATTCCTTGTTTTGTCTTAGGTTGATTCTAAATAAAGTTCTTTACAATATATCTATGTCATCAGTGTCAGGTTTTACTTAACACTTATACCAAGGACTTCGTTGTACTTGTTGTACTCAGCGACTTTCTTTCCATCTTCACACTCAAGGGTTCGTGTTGTTTGAAAATTATCTGCGATAAGCTTGGTTTCCTTCTTGTGGACACAATTTCGAGATTTCCATCTTTTTTCTACTTCAGAGATGTATAACTTTTTTTCTGGAGAACTTGGGAAATAAGCTAGTCCAGACACTCTATTTTCTGGATTGATACCGACGGCCCATATCTGGTAGTTCGTTTTTGGGGAGTTGTATACCCAGAGATCTTTATTCTCTTGTTTAATGATTTCATGAGCTTCCCCTCGTTTTTCGATTATTTGTTTCTTGCTCCATGCAGAATTATAGTCTTCGAGAATCTCCCAAAAAACTGGAGAGGCATGCACTTCTTTTTGGAGAGTACTGCAAGAGAGAAATAGGAGTAGCAACGGAAGGTATTTCATCGGATTATTTTCTCCAAGAATTTTTCGGTAGGCATTTGCCAGTTTTCGGGTTTGCCTACTAAAAATTTAGGTTCAGGAGCTTGTAATTTGCGATAGGGCCGACATTGTTCCTTTACAGTGGAGCCTTAACTTGAGTGCCGTCCTGTTTGCTATATGCATTTCTTGGGTGTGCTTTAACTGGAAAATGTCCATCTGGACAATCAATTGTCGCTTGAGCAGTTGAAACAACCATTGTTAATAGGATCGATAGTAGAAGATAGAACAAAGAGATATTCAATTAAGCAACCTTCTGTCTTGCCACCCAGAGGTCATACTCAGCTTGCATCTTCACCCACATCTCGGCACTTGTTTCTAATACTTCTTCAAGTTCAATCGCAAACTCTGGAGAAATGCCACGTTTCCCATTAACGATTTCATTAATTTTACGTGGAGTGCAGCCAATAAGCTCAGCCAATTGAGATTGATTAAGATTCATCTCTTTCATATAGACTTCATCAAGAACTTGACCTGGATGAAGAGGGTTAATGTTTTTAATCATATTTTATCCTTTGTGATAGTTCTCGATTTTAACTTCAGAGAATTCACCATTTTTAAATTTAAAAGTTATGGCCCATGGTAATTGAATGGTAACACTCCATTCTTCTTTACGATCGCCTTTGAGTTTATGAAGGCGAATATTTGGTGGTTGACCCTTAATCTTCAAATCATCAATCGTACTAGTGTTATGCATGATTGTGAGGAGTGCTTTGGACCTAATCCAAATTTCTTTGGGAAGAGATTTGGCTGAATTCTTTTCCCATATTTCCTTCGCTAATTTATTTCCAAAGCTCACTATCATTATTCCATTATGCCACACAGTGGAATAAATTTAAATAGGCATAAAAAATGCATAAAACGGGGTTGCTTGCAAGTGTATGTGTATGATTTTACGATGTTTATGAATGGTGCGCCCGACAAGATTCGAACTTGTGACCCCTACCATGTCAAGGTAATACTCTAACCAACTGAGCTACGGGCGCGTGGTAGCATGTTAAAAAGATTTCTTCGCTCTGTCACTATACTTTCATTGGTCTTTCCATGACTTTAAGCAAAAATTGCGCTAATTTAGTGCTCCTATGACCTTAAGAATACAGAGAAAATTTATACCTTGGATCATTCATCACTCCATCGAGTTTAAATGCCAGTATCTAGGGGCATTTACCTGTCTTTATATCCTTCAGATTTTTCAGAGCGAAATTCCAGAACGAATTAGACAACTCACTCAGCAGATGGGGCTTGGGAAACTAGGTGATGCTTCTGTTTGGATTTTTGTTGGCCTGGCCTTTGGTATTCTATTCTTTCGAACCTTTTCAAGACTCCTGTTTTTTTACCCTGCGAGAGTTCAGCAAAAACTTTTAAGGATGGAGCTCTTAGAGCTTTTAGAAACTGTTCCAAGTGCAAGATATAAAGAGAAAAGCCAAGGGCAGATTTTTCAAATACTTTTTGATGATATTAATAATTTACGTGCCTTCGTTGGTTTTGGGTTACTTCAAATTGGAAATCTTTTTATCGCTGGTTGGGTTCTGGTTCCAAAACTTAATCAAACTGATGCTTACCTTTGGCCTGCATTCTCTCCACTGTTTGCTAGTGTTGGTCTGTTCACCATCATGACTTTTATTAACCAACGTTTTTTTAAAAAGATGATGGATAAAAAGGGTGAGGTTCAGCAGTACATTATTGAATCTTACGAAGCTAAGCAGACAATTAAAAATTTTCATCGTGAAGATAATTTCATCAAAGGCTTTTTTAAAATATCCGGCGAGGAACTGTCACTTTTTTTTAAATCCTCCATTGGTTTTGCGATCACTGGCCCATACGTAAAACTTGGCCTTGGTGCTTCCCTTATCTGGGCGTCTCTCCTTATTAGAAGGCAAGGGGGAGATACCTCGGATCTCGTTTTCTTTTCTGGGTTTTTATATCTCTTCCTTGAACCCGTGATGTTTATGTCTTGGGTCGCAGTCGTTGTTTCCCAAGGAGTAGCGGCTTGGAAGCGAGTCAAAGAACTTCATGCTCTTGTGATGACACCCTCATTAGATGAAAAAGAGCTTCATGGGAAAAAAGCTTTTGTGAGTGATCAGAATATCAAATTAGATTTAAATTATTGGAACAAAGATATTAGCTTTAACTTCAATCGAGGCGCTTGGACTTCACTAGTCGGGGAAACAGGCAGTGGTAAGAGTTATATCCTTAGCAAAATAGCAACTTCTTTAATTTTGGACCATTTTAAAGTTTCAATGGTCCAACAGGAACCTTATTTATTTAATGATACAATCCAGGAAAATATTTTTCTTGGTAGGACTCCGGATGAATCTTCTATTAGAAAGGCAGAAGAACTTCTTCGGATCTTTAACTTAGATAATCTAGGTTCTAGCATTGAGGATGTCCTTAAACTTGAGGTAGGGGAGAATGGGAAAAGATTGTCAGGGGGGCAGATCAAACGTGTCGCTCTGATTCGCTCGCTTCTATCTGGTGCAAATATTTTAATCTGGGATGATCCATTTTCTTCAGTGGATATTATTTTAGAAAAGAAAATTATTGCTCGCTTGAGATCAATCGAAGGGTGGAAAGATCTGACTTTTATAATATCAAGTCATCGTTTAACAACAGTAAGATTGTCGGATCAAGTCATCTTTATATCTCCAACTGAAGGTATCGTTTCTCAGGGGGATTCAGACAAAGTATTAAAGGAAGAAAATGTTATCAAGTTCTTCAAAGAGCAAATGGTGGACCTATCTTTGGATTAGGTCTGAAATTTATCTTATCATTTTTATTATTTTTAACATCTTAATCTCAGCATTGAGTGGATACTTCACGCCTAAATTGATTAGTGCCTTTTATGAGTCTCTGCAGAAAGATAGTGAATTTAATCATCAACTTTTGATGCTCGTGATCTTATATTGTGGGGAATACCTTAACCGGTTCTTTTTCACTCTGAGTACCCATCGCTATATTCAGATTTTATTAAACCAAACAAGATCTAAAAGCTACTCACTCTGGCTGAAAGCTCCTTTTAAAAGGAAATCTGATAAGCATGACGAATATACATTAGGTGAAGTGCTCGCTAGACTTATGAATGATACGGATGCGGTCCGAGAAGTTGTTAGCTCTGGGAGTTTCGCTATCTTCATTGATATTATTTTTATTCTCTCCTGCCTCATTAGTTTTCTTCAACTAAATTCTCAAACCGGAATAGCTTTGTTTCTTGCTGAAATTATCGCCTGCCTTTTACTTATTAAGGGAAGTAAGGCCATGGCGGGAATCTTTATGGACGTGAGACGAATTACGGGTCTTATGGCCCGAGTCGTGACCGATCTCACGAGTGGCTTAAAAGAACTTTTTTTTAGTCCGAATGAGAAATACGCCTCAAAAAGGGGAGAGAAGATTTTTGAGGCGTTTTTAGATAAACAACTCCACGCGAATATTTGGGATGCTGGATATTATTCAGCTGCAGAGTCCTTATATCCAATCCTCGTTGCTTTAGTGATGGTGATCGTCCCTTATTCTCAGATTGTTGAGGTGGCGATTTTAGCGGCGCTCATTGATCTTATTCAGAAATCAATAACACCCATAAAAGATGTGGCCTCTAAGATTTCAGTTCTATCACGCGCGAGTACAGGCATTGATCGGATCCATCAATTCAACGAAAGTTTTGATACTAACATCTCGGAAAGAGCAGATTACAAACAACTTGTTGCAAACGGAATGAAATTTCATCTAAGTGAATTTCAATATGATCATGGATTCAAGTTAAATGAGATCACTTTTGAGCTCAAAAAAGGAGAGGTTTTAGGAATTCTTGGTGAATCTGGTTGTGGTAAATCGACACTTCTGAAGCTTCTCTCTGGCCAATATCATACCTTCAGCGGATCTCTCAATATTGACCAGGAGACGATTAATCCGCTTGAAGAGAAGGGCCTTCGTTCCTTTTCATCTTATGTGAGTTTAATTTCACAAGATTCTCACGTATTCTCTGAGACATTAAAATTTAATATCACCTTGGGTGATGATCAAGGTTTCGAGGAATTTTGGTCCATTGCGACAACTTCTATTCCATATTTATTGAAGTGGTCTGTGTCCCCAACGGATAAAATTTTTCCAAAAAATTTATCCATGGGTCAGAAGCAACTCCTCTCTGGTCTAAGGGCACTGTTTTTAAAAAAGCCAATTATTTTAATGGATGAGATCTCTAGTGGGCTTGATTCAGAGTTAGAGTCTGCGTTAAGAGACTTAATTACATTTTTCCAAAAGCAGTCTTTGACAATTATTGTAACTCATAGACTTGAAACAATTCTTCACGCTCAAAAACTACTTTTGTTAGACCAAGGTAAAGTTGTGGCACTTGGGTCTCCATCGGAGATGCGCGACATTTCAAAATATAAGGAATTTCTAGCTCATCTTCACTAGTTGATCTTTTTGCTTTGTTTTTATTCTACTCGCTTTAAGTTAATATAGCCCTGTTCAAAACCAGGAGAAATTTCATATGAAAGTTATTTTGGGCCTATTGGCCCTCGCTGCGATGTGTACGTTAGGAGCTTGTTCAGAAACGAACAGTAAGCCAAGTTACTTATTTAAGCCAGCTGCCAAAGAAGGTGTCGCTGCTAAGATAGGTGATCTCGAAATTTCAAATCAAGAAATTCAGGATGGAATTGAGTCAGAATTATTTGAAGCTGAATCAAAAGTATTTGAAATTAAATTTAATCGCTTAAAGGCGCTATTACTTCAAAAATACATGGATAAAGACTCACGTAAAAAGGGTCTATCGAATGATGAGTTTTTAGAAAAGTACATCGTTAAAGATGTCGTGATTTCTGAGAAGCAAATTGATGCTTTCATAAAAGATCAGAATATTCCTGCAGAACACATCAATCCTCAAGTAAGAGAAAAAATTAAAGGCTATCTTGAAATGGAACGTAAGAAAGAAGCCGTTGATAAATGGATTGCTGAGCAAACAAAGAAAACTCCTGTTGAAGTTTTTATTCAAAAACCACGTCGACCAACTTTCCCTGTGGAGATCGGAAATGCTCCCTTCGCTGGTGCTAAAGATGCAAAAGTTGTGATTGCTGAATTTTCTGATTTTCAATGTCCTTTCTGTGCAAAAGGCGCTGACATACTTAAAGAATTAAAAAAGAAGTACGGCTCAAAAGTTAAAGTCGTGTTTAAAAATTTCCCATTGCCTTTCCATAACCACGCTGAAGCCGCGGCCAACGCAGGTTTATGTGCTAACGAACAAGGTTCAGATTATTTTTGGAACATGCATGATGAAATGTTTGCCGCCCAAGACGCACTTGATCCAGAGGGCCTAAAAAAGACGGCGAAGAAAATTGGTCTCAAAATGGATGCTTTCGAAAAGTGCTTAACAGAGAACAAATTCCTCGCTCAAGTAAAAGCAGATATGGAAGATGGTAAAAAAATTAAAGTAAAATCAACTCCAACGTTCTTTATTAATGGGCAATTAATAAACGGAGCGCAACCCCTTGAGACTTTTACAGAAATTATCGACGAAGAGCTTGCCAAGTAATTGACATCTCCACTCAGACTCTCTCTTGTCCTTAGGTAAATCAGCAAGATTTACCTAAGGTTAAATCCCAAAATTCCCAATGCTATACTAACTTATGATGTCACAGGAAGTGACTACAAGGAAAATAGTATGAGCATGAACGGTGTTGATTACACAAAAAAATACGCGAGCGACCGTGAGTATTTCCAGGATGCAAATAAGAAGCTTCAGGAAATAACTGAAAAACGTATTGAAGATACCGAGAGCAGGGCCGAACATGTCATGAATAAGCAGCGTCAAAACTTTATTGAAGATCGCGCTGAATTAGAAAAAGATTATCAAGCCAAATTAAATCACCTCAAAGAGAAAACTCAAGCTTCGCTCGAATCAAACAGCAAGATATTTAATGAAGACCTACTAAAAGAGCGACAAGAATTTACCCAAGACTCAGTTTCTAAGAGTAGGGATTTTGATCAAAGATTAAATAGCATCAAGAGCAGTTATCAAAAATCTTTGGATTCTGAAAAAAATCGAAACGTTATTCAGCAGAGATCTGATCGAAATAAATACGACAGGAATATGTCTGAAATCAAAAAAACGTTTGATAAAAAATTAGATGATTACAATCAAACCTTGTCTGGAACCGGTGCCGATCTCAGGGAGCAAAATGAAGCTCAGAGGATGCAACTTGTTGAAGCCCAGGAGAATCGATTAAGCGAGGCCTATCAAAATGCTGCCAATAATATAGGATCTTTAAAAGAGAGAATTCATTACGAAAATAAGAAAGTGAGAGAAGCGCACCGAGCAGAGAAAGATCAGCAGAAAGAGTATATGCAAGAGCGCATGTCTACGATGCATAATAAATATCAAGAAAGATCAGACGCCCTTTCAAAGGATTACACAGAAAGAAATAAATCATTAACAAGGCAGCAACAAGAGGCAAATCGAAGGATGAACCTTGATAATCAAGAGCACGTCGCGAAGATAAGACATGATTATAATGAAAAATTAAGAAAAATCGAACTAAGTAATAGGAAAAGGGATAATGGTTCTGGTGATTTTGCTGAGATCCAAGAAAAACAGCAAGGTCTAAATGAGAGAATTGTTACAGAGAATAAAATAAAGCACCTTCGAGATCAGTTAAGCACGGCGCAAGTAAATTATCAAAGACGAACAGAGAAAGATCAGCAAGCGTTTAATCATTCGTATAAGGAAGCCAATGCTGAAGCAAACGTTAATCTAGAGAAAAAAATTAATGAAATAAACTCAGATAAGATTGTTACGATTGCAAAGCAAAAAGATAGAGCAGAAAAAGATAGTCTCAATAGAGAGCAACAGTTTAATATTGAAAAAAATAGATATGAATCTCTTCTAATGAATGAAAAGAATAGTTCAAAATTAAGGATTGATCGATTAAAAGAAAAATTTAATGATTCAGTCGTTCTTATGGAAGAAAAGCATAAGAAGAGCATGGAAGAGATAAATCAAAACACCCACCACGATAAAGCTGAATTTATAAAATCAGTGAATGAAAAACGTGCCGAAGAAGTTTTTGACATGAAGCGTGCGTTTACTAAAATGATGGATATGACTGTTCAAGACTATGAGCAGCAGTTAGCACTCTTTCAAAGAGAGAACGACAATATTAAGACGGCGTTAAATCAAAGAATCGAGGATATTTCAGAAAAATATGAAAAACAACTTGATACAGAAAGAGCAGCTTTTAAAGATCGTCATGAAGCTGATTTCAAAAGTCAGCAGGTTTTAATGGATGAGAGAGAGAGTGAATTAAAGAAAAATATTTCTCAGTTATCTATAAATTATCAAAGAAAAATTGATAAGATGATTGTTGAAAATGAGACAAAATTAAAGTTGATAACTAACGAATATGAGACTAAATTACAGGATGAAAGAACTCTTTCAAATAAAGAAAAATCTCAAAAAGATTCTTTGCATATGGGAGAAGTTACCCGATTAAAAGAAAATTTTGAGAAAGAAAAGAGAAGACTGGTGAATACGTACGAGGGACAAATCGAAACGATAAGAAACAGTCACAAACAACAGTTAAACCAAATTAATGACTATAAACGATTAAGTTAATCGTAAAAAGAATCATCTATGTCTATCCGTCGCGCTAAAATTATTGCGACCATAGGACCTAGCTCCAACACGGTTGAAATGCTAGAGAAAATGATCAAGGCCGGTATGAATGCCGCCAGGATCAACATGTCCCATGGTACGTATGAAGCCCATGAACAATCGATTAAAAATATTCGTCAGGCCTCGCGGAATGTTGGAAGAGAGGTTGCTGTTTTATTGGATTTGCAAGGTCCAAAAATTAGAGTTGATAAACTTTCTGAGCCCCTTCAGTTAAATGATGGTGATATTTGGGTCATCGGTCCATCACATGTGAAGGATCAATACCCTGAGTATGCTAAGAACTTTATTCCAACTATTTATAAAAATTTAGTTAAAGATGCACATGTCGGCGCTAGGATACTTTTTGATGATGGCCTACTTGAAGCTGAGGCGATTGAGAAAGATCGTGATGTCTTAAAAATTAAAATGATTGTGGGTGGTATTCTGAAATCTAACAAGGGTATTAATTTACCTTATGTAAAAGTTTCGGCACCTAGTTTTACAGATAAAGACAGAGAAGATTTAATTTTTGGACTAAAGCAGGGTGTGGATTATGTGGCCTTGAGTTTTGTCCGAACAGCAGATGATATTCTTGAAGTGAAGTCACTTCTTCACCAAATGAAGGTTCAAATACCAATTGTATCAAAAGTTGAAAAGCCTGAAGCCTTAGATAATATGGAAAGTATTATCCAGGCTTCGGATGCGATTATGATTGCTCGTGGAGACATGGGTGTCGAGGTTGGGAACCACTTAGTACCTAGTATTCAAAAGACAATGATTAAGGCCTGTAATGAACTCGGAAAACCGATAATTACAGCGACTCAAATGCTTGAGTCCATGATCACTAATTCTCGTCCAACGAGAGCAGAGGCAAGTGATGTCGCAAATGCTATTTGGGATGGAACAGATTGCGTGATGCTTTCTGGCGAGACTGCGTCTGGTAAATATCCCATAGAAGCGATTCAGATCATGGGTCAGATCGTTGAGGAGGCGGAGAAAAAACCGGCAGAGAGACCTCTTCTTCGCCATATGAATATCACAAGTGTGACCGCATCTGTTCAAGTTGCTGGCTCTATCGTTGCCGAAAAAGTCAACGCGAGATGGATTATATCGATCACGGAAGGCGGAAATTCGTGCTTGAAAATGACTCGCTTTCGTCCTAAGACTCACGTTTTAGGTGTTACGAATTCATTAAATGTTATTCGAAAGATGTGTCTTTATTGGGGCATTTCTCCTTATTACTTTAATATCCATGAGGATGCTGATCTGACTCGTCTAGAAGGACTCATGATCGATAAGCTCAAGTCTGAGGACTTGGTTAAACTTGGAGATAAAGTAGTAGTCACTGTAGGGGATGGTAAATTCTTTAAACAGGGGACAACCAATTCCATAAGAGTTGAAACAATTAAAGATGTCCCAAAAGCTCTTAAAAACACTGATCAGGATTCTATCCAGGAGGTGTCTTTCGACAGGGGAAAGTTCCTACTTGATACATCGATCTGTGCTTCTTGCCAGGCGTGTATCAATGTATGTCCTTTTGATATTTGGACAACATCAACAGAAAATAATTTAGAAACTAGAATTAATGAATCTAAAGTTAATAAATGCACAATGGATATGGCCTGTGTCGAGGTCTGTCCTACGGGTGCGATTGAGATCATTCCCGATCACACATGAAAGTTTCCTCAGTTTTAAATAATGAGTTTTTAGAAACTCTTGGAGTTTTAGACTGGGGATATACCGAGGACCCAATACCGGTTTCACTTTCTCATTACGAAAACTGGGTGAATGATTCCAAACATCTTCCTCTTAATTACTTAAGTGATCATCGTAAACATTTAAGACGCGATCTTAGGAATGTGTATCCTGAATTTCAATCAGCACTCGTTTTCTTATTTTCGTATCAAGAAACAAAAAAGTGGATGATAGAAAATTCCCGCCATGAGGTAGCCGCCTACAGTTTAGGATTTCAGGGAGATGATTATCATTTCGCTTTAAAAAGTAGACTCCAATTAATCTATAAAGAATTAAGCATCAAAGACCTAGAGGTCTTTTACTCTTTAGATGCTCAGCCTATTTTAGAGAGAGATCTCGCTCATCGAGCAGGGCTTGGTTGGTTTGGAAAAAATTCCATGTTCATCAATCAAAAAGAGGGAAGTTACTTCATTATCGGGAGTCTTCTTTTAAATCAGAAGCTCGAAATTGATTTAGGGCAAATGGATATTGATCACTGTGGTCATTGTACGTCATGTGCAGATGCGTGCCCTACTCAGGCAATTAACTTAGAGACGAGGACTTTAGAGGCGTCTAAATGTATTTCCACATTTACGATAGAAGTTTTTAAGGAAGTTAATCCTCCTGATGGATATGAGAAATCTCGGGGTGAAATTTTTGGTTGTGACATTTGTCAGGATGTTTGTCCGTGGAACAGAAAACCTTTATCGAGAGTGACATCAATTCTAAAATTAAAAGAGAAATATTTATTTCTTAAGGATTGGCTTTATTTTTGGCCCAAAGATGCATTCAAAAGCTTTATACAAAGAGAAACCAAAAGAGGATTTAAAAAACTCCTTCTAGGAACACCCTTTGATAGACCGGGAAGGGACGGTTGGCTGAAGAATTTAAAATTTATTTCCAACCCAGCTGATCCTTTAAAAACGCGTACAGATGGGGAGTCGCTGCAGCCGGTTCATGATGAGGAAGACGCTTAGGTCTCTCCCACGTGACAACGTTTCCATTCCTTTCCAGAACTTCAATAAAGGCCTCGAGTCCACCTGCTCCTACAACGACATCATCCTCACCAGTAATAAGATGGATTCTTTGATTTGAGACAGTCATATTTTCTTTGGCGTTTTTAAGCCAAGAGAAGACGACTTTAGAATCTAAACAAGTCGAAACTAATTGGCGTCTAAGGGAGAGAGTTTTTTCGTAGAAGGCGGTTTCAAATAGATGCGTCGCCTGTCTCTGGCCAATTCCTATCCCAACTCCAATAGCGATTTTGGATAAATGATGGAAGGCATCTAACTCTAAAGCCTTGATTGACGTATAGGCCCCAAGAGAGTGGCCACCAAGGATGAGATGAGTCGGTGATGGGAATGCGCCCACACCGAGATGAGTTTCCATTAAGTTTTGAAGGCGCAAAAATCCCTCACTAAATAATTCATGAGCATGATCACGAAAATCTTCCCAAGAGTTAACTTCATTAAAGCTTCCAAGGTAATGTCCAGGTTGATCAAAAATTAAGCAGGGAACGCCTGCATCTACGAGTCTTGAGGCCCAATTGAGACAATCACCCTTGTGTGAAGTGTAACCATGAGTAAAAAGCGCCCATGTTGGCCTAATTTCTCTTTCTTCGAATGAAGACGGGATAAAGGCAAAGGCATTGACTTGAAACCAGGGAAGGGAAAGCTCTAGGGGGATCAGTTTGGAGGACATTTAATTCACCTTGACTCGATTAGTCACGACAGTTTTTTCTGACAATATCCGTTGACGGAATTTCTACAAAACATTAACTTAGAGTTCTCTTTTTTAGAAGATGAATACTTTGATTTCCGATATGCCCAGTTAGCTCAGTCGGTAGAGCAAAGGACTGAAAATCCTTGTGTCCGTGGTTCGATTCCGCGACTGGGCACCAAAAAAAAGCCTCCAGAAATGGGGGCTTTTTTATTTCTACTAAATTCTTTTGAAAGCAATTAATTAAAATACTTAACTGTCTGTGCAGTCATTAAGAATAGTCTTTCACGAAATTTCAGTATATTTCATGAGGGTGCTACAAAAATGCTACACGCTTTTGAGCAACTGTCTGAAGGTATTTTCCCCCCTATAAACATTGTCGTCGAACCAAACGAACACAAAAGTTAGGTTTTTGATGAACGCATTATTTTCTTGGATTTCTGGCCTTATTCAGACGGTTATCACCGCCACCTTGATCGGTTCGGGAGTCCGGTTCTTGGCCGGAGAAATCCTCTTGGCAGCATTAAAGAAGGCTTCCCAAGGCTCCAGCAAACTTTCCAGTTTCACAGAACGCATGACAGGCACAACCTTATTTAAAGGAGGCCCTTGTCCATTCCCATTGGATTTAGTTGTAAATCCTTTTTCAAAAACTTTTGCTGAGGTCGAGCATGAAGACGTAAAGGGTTTTTTCTATCACGTTAAGTATAAAGTCAAAGAAGACCCGAATATCGAACTTATCGTCGCGACCACTCGACCTGAGACCATGTTTGCGGATACGGCCGTTGCCGTAAATCCTAATGACGAGCGCATTAAGAACCTCATTGGGAAGACCGCCATCGTGCCTATCTGTAATCGCGAAGTACCAATCATTGGAGATGAGCACGTTGATATTGAGAAAGAAAAAGGCTTTGATAAATTCTACCCTAATACGACTCTTATCACGGGCTTTGATATCATCTTCTTCTGGGGTGTCCGGATGATGATGATGGGGATGAAAGTTACCGGGAAAGCTCCATTCAAGCACACCTACATTCATGACATCGTTCGTGATAAACAAGGGCGCAAGATGAGTAAGTCCCTTGGAGATAGAATTGATCCCCTCGATATGATTTCTCAATATGACGCTGATGCCATGAGATTTACTCTGGCCGCGGGCCGAGGGTATAATCGAGACTTTAATCTTGATCCTGAGAGAATCGAGGGCTATAGAAATTTCGTCAAAAAACTCTGGAATGCCTTCCGCTTTGTTTATCCCTTTCTCGTTAAATCAAAAGATGAACTCCCAGTAAAATCCGAGTGACATCTTCACGATAAATGGATTCTCGCTTAGCTCAATACAGTTGCTAAGCAAATGAACAAGGTCTATCGCTTCGATGATGCAAGTGCCGCCATCTATTCCTTTGTGTATGATAAATTTTGCTCATGGTACATTGAGCTCTCGAAAAATATCCTCTATGGTGAAGACGAGAAAGCAAAAATCATCAGAGCGACAATGCTGAAATACTGCTTTAGAAGAATTGTGACTCTTCTTCATCCAATCATTCCATTTATCACAGAAGAGATCTGGTCTAAACTCGAAACAGATAGATCAAAGCTTTTGGCCTTTCAGGAGTACGTCGAATTTGACCCTGCACTTGAGAACGACAAAGGAGGAGAGCTCATGAATAAGTTTATCGACATCACAACAGGTGTAATAAACATCCGCTCTTCGGTGAATATGAAGCCGAAGGATGAGATCGATGTGAAACTTTTCACCGATTACAAGAAACTCGCTAAATTCGTCTTCGACACTCGTCACTTCTTTGAGAATCTCGCCAACGATCGTCCGAAGAAATCGGCTTCCCTTGCGACAACTCACACGGAAATCTTCATCCCCCTTGAAGGTCTCATTGACATCAACGAACAAGTGAATCGGATTAAGAATGAAATGGAGAAGACTCAAAACGAATACAAGAAAGTTGAGTCTAAACTGAACAATCAAAATTTTATGAATAATGCTCCCGAAGAAGTAAGAGCGGAAGTTCAGGAAAAAGCGAGGATGTTTCAGGAAAAGTTGCAGTCCATGCAGCAGATCTTAGAAAGCTTTATGTAAAAAAATGGCCTACGAGAGTAGGCTAAATCATCTTAATTAACAGTTTTAGAATTAATGGTCACTCTGTTCAAATTGATTCCAACTAACCACCATTGAACCGGCGAACATATGCAATTGTTAGGCAAAAATAAATTCTCAAGCACTATGCAAAATAATTGGACTAATGTGAATGGGCATCGTGGGACCTCATTCTCTGAATTCGGTCGACTGCTTGATAACGGTATGTTGGCAAGATACGAAGTAACACCTTAAAAATACACAAATGCAAGCGTTGCCAGAAAGATCGTATCGCTATGCCTTGTGGTCCAATCAATTCCCAACCACTTGGTAGTGGAGGTATTAAGAAACTATTCTTGTAATTAGAATCAAGAGATTTAAGGACCCATCCTTAAAAATTCTATCTAAGGATCGGTCAATAAAGTGATCTAGAATTAATTCTTCAAGACATCAGATTAGAAATGCTGGGAGAAGATAAGACAAAGATCACCACTAATTAAGATATGGCCTATTATTTTTACCCTATGAGGGATACTTAGACCGAAAAAGTTAGATTACCAAATGGACCAATTAGGGGCTGCTACATTCCTTCTATAGGAGGTACCAAAAAATTGAGGCATCATCGAACTCAATTTTATTAATGTAACTAACTGTAATGTCTAACAGAAGGAAAATAATATTTATAAAAGTCACCCTTAGTCCGATACTTGATTCTATGAAAACACAAATCCAGAAGACACACCTAGTTCTAACCTTAACTCTAACCCTGGGGGCAGCGTCAGCCTTAGCTCAGAACATGAATGACCTCTATAAACTTTCCCGCTTTAATGGATCAAAGGAGGTTAAGAATACAATCGTCATTACCAAGCCGGGTACATATGACTTTAAAAATGTGCTACATATCTGGAATGGCAGAAATCATGACTGTGATGCTGGCAAAGAAAATGGACCACAAATTCTCAGAATAGAAGCTTCGAACGTCATAATTAAAAATTTCGCTTACGTGGGAGATGGGAAAACGCATGGATCAAGTGGATTAGGAGATCCTATCCACATTGCTTCTTGTGGACGTGGGCAAGGTAACACATGCGGCAGTAATGGGCCAAAGAATGTAACTCTTGATCGAATATATGGCCATGCCTGCGAGGATATGATCACCATTGGTACACCTGGTACAAAAAACGTTGCAATTCAAAATTCAACACTTATCCCTGTGCCAAATAGAGGGAAGTGGGATAAGACGATACAAATTAACTTTGGTACTGATCATAAAATTCTTAATAATAAATTTATTGGGGGACTTCGTTGTGTAAGGCTTAAACCCAATACCAGTGCGCAGATAAATGGGAATTCATTTTCTGGTTGTAAATACGGCGTTTTAATGAGTACTAAAGACTCAGATATAGCCCCAATGAAGGATGGACCTTCAACTGCTTTCCTTGGCAGTAACTCAGGTGGACCAGTAAGGTGCAAAGACGGTGGATCTATTGGATCTTCTGGAAAACAAGTGTGTAAATAAGTAGTTTTTAGATTTTTAAATCTAGGTTCTAGACCTAAATAAAAATCTTACATAAACTCAACATCTGGTTCCTATCTTCGAACAGGAACCAGATTGATTATAAAGTTGTAAAATTTGGGGTAGAATTTTCTCTGTTACTTACCTCTAATCGTCCAGGTCATTTCCGCATCTTCCTGAATCGTTTATTTGAAGAAATTATTCATGTATTGCTTCGTTAATTTTTTTGCAAGTCTCATTTTATTGTGGGTAAACAAACTTATTCAAAATTTTGGAAGAGTTAATCAGAGTGAGCTTTAGGACGACTTCTTTTTTGCATTCTTAGTAACGTATTTCTTACTTAAGCCAATTAATAAGTAATTCCAGTTTTTGTTTCTTTTGGTCTAAGCTATCCCGAACATTGCTTAAAATATCTGGGTCCTCAGTTTCACTCGCTCCTCTTGCTTGAATCTCAGCTAAATATTCTTCTTCCCATCTAATTTCGTCCTCTAGCGATACCAACAAACTTTTTTTCTCGTCAGTTGTCATATTCTTAAGTCGAATTTCAAACTCTTCGATAGGTAATTCAATTTCTGAATCTTTTTTCTCTTCTATCTCATCTATATCATCGACTTTATTAGCAGGCATTCTTTGGAGTTGGTCCCGCGCCAGCATCGTTGCCATAGCTTCTTGAAATTTTTCATCTTTTAATATTCTTTGCTGTTTTTTACTAATCAAGAAAGTCTCTTTAGGCCCATGCTCCTTTTGAGTAAATATATCACTGATATCACTACCTTTATGGTAGATGCCCAGTGTGAACCCCAGGATTAAAAGAAGAGTATTTTTAAACATTATATAAAAGACCTCAAAATCTATTCGGTTTAGATACATCTAGAATTTAGTCTATTTCCTCAAAATCTCATAATTTTATAGAAATACATATTGAACCGACTGAACTTGAGTCTGATTTGATTGAAAGGATGTGGCAGAAATAAAATCCCATAGCTCCCTTTCATCTTTACTTTTTGGTGAACGAAGTATCGGAAATATTAAACTAGATTTGAAAATTTGGAATATAAGATAGCTTTCTTTAAAGCCGTTGATATCACTCGATTCGTTTTCTTGGATATTTTATTACTCTTTAATTTTTATGATGAATGCCTTAACTATAAAGATAGAGTGTAGCTTGTATTGCCAGAAAAACTTGGCAAAGAAGATCTATAAGAATTGGACAAAGAAGGGAATTTATAAAAATAAGAATAAACTACGCTACATGATATAAAATTCAACCTCCACGGGCCAGGAGCCAAGTGTGAAGTATTTTTTTATTACAATATATTCAGTTTTTTTCATATCTAGTAGCTTTGCTAGTAACCTCAATAGCTTAAACTCTTGTCCATGCGGATATGGCGAGCCAGAATTTGATCCAGCTGGGAAGGTAAATACGTATCAGTCAGGAAAACCGCCTATACACCTAGGGTTCGTAAAGGACAGAGTGGCATCTATGATGCTTTTAAAGGTGCTTCAGGACTATAAGGATGGAATCATCTCCTAAAGGCCATGGACTTATCAAATACGATTAACAAAGGGGCCACTTCGGGTGCTGCTGGAAATAGTACAACAAAAAGTCCATTCGGAAACATCAGACCAATTAAAATGAAAGATAGTAAAGTTGTTCCCGCGGCGAAACTCTTTTTTAGAAGCGCTATAGGAGAAGTTGATATTCACGATGTTGGCCCTCCTTAGTATTTCAGCAACAGTCGTACTGACATCATCCATGTTGATATTTGTGTAAAGCTAGCAGTAGCAGTACCTAAGACAAGTGCCGATCATAAAGCAAATTCAATCGTAAGAAGTCATCCATTAGTGAATACCCGAAAAGGCTCAAGCGGATAGGTCCTATCTTGCAGGCTTAAAAAAGATAACTAGGAGAAATATTGTATATGTGACGAAAGAACTGCTTTTGAAGTGAATTCTGACTGCTACTGCAAACATTATCTTATGGATAAAAAATGCAGCAATCCTTGTAATGAGGAAGAAAGTAATTGCAGTGGTACCAACGACTTTAGCAGTCCTATTGACTTTGTTCTTACACGAGATGGAGTTTGTTTCGATCCAAAAACTACTGATTAAGGAAATACTCCAATTGGAGAAGAAGGGGATAATTCATCCGGTGATAATTCTGGTACTAGACCTATCGAACCTAACTTGATTGATAGCCAAAATGATGGAATGATTTGACACTTTTGAACATAAAATAATACCAGCGATTTCAAAGTCGTTGGTATCAAACTTCACGAACAAGTCTCATATAGACCTGGTAACCACGAAGATTGCCTTTATATCAGTTTCTGCTGCCAAAAGAGACTAATCGCTAATTAGCTTAACTTCGATTTCTAAAGACTCCAGGGATTTTGATCTCAGTGATTTGACAAAGGAAGCATATTTTTCGGAAACAAGAAGTTTTAATCTTCAGGTACAAGAAAATAACCTTTAAATAAACAAAATATTGGAATTAAGTAATTCTATGATCCGTTAGTGGGAGAACTTACTCTTTCCACGAAACTATTATAGGCTTCGTTCAACTCTGGAAAGTAATCATTCCTCCTGAAATAAATCTTTTTCAGTGCTCCAAGTTCTGCTTCATTTAAAGTCATTGTAAGTTTATAAATAGGACCAGATATCCTATGTGATAGATATATTCCGCCTAGAAGAATCGCTATAAATGCAACAAATGAAGCGGTCAAAAAGATTTTAAACATGAGAACTTTTTGCTCTTCTAAATAATCAAAAAATATATGACCCTCAGTAATTCCAGATGACTTTGCGATGGTGGCCAATTCATTGAAAAAGCTCCAGTTAGCTACAGCAAAAATGAATAGCACTAAAACAAGAAGAAAACAGAACCAGGAAATTATCGAGAATTGAAACTTTGGGTTCATTAAATAATGTTTTCTACCAATCCTTTTTCCCATTGAAACACCTTCTCAATCGAATTTAATATTTTTTAACTCATCGACAAGTTGTAAATATTTATTTAGTTATTTTTTACTAATCGACATTACAACGAGTGGCAGACAAATCCGCTCTTCTGTGAAAATGAAACCAAAGGATGAGATCGATAAACGGGCACCAAAAAAAAGCCTCTGTTTAACCCACAGAGGCTTTTTTTATTTATCTGTTTTTATTTTCTTCTAATGCTTAATTTCAATTTTTTTCGCAGTCTGCTTAGTTTCGGGAAGTTTATTGAGTGTGACCTCAAGGACACCATTCTTATAGGTTGCACTCACTTTATCTTCGTCTACCTCAGCATGAAGTGGGATAGAGCGGTAGAAGCAACCATAGCTAAACTCAGATCGATAATAACCTGTATCCTCTTTTTTTCTTTCGCTTGTTTTTTCGCCTTCAATAACGAGATTTTTTTCTTTTAATGTGACACTAATGTCTTTCTCATTCATACCCGCAATCTCAGCTGAGACTAAAATATTTTTATCTGTTTCTCTGATTTCTACTCGGGGAGAAAATCCTTCAACCCCTCTCATTAAATCCGGCGAGTACAATTCTCTTCGAAAACGGTCAAACATCTCCTCCATCTCTGCAAGTGGCGCAAAGGCTCTTTCTGCCCATCTCGAGCTTGAGGACGTTGGTAAAAATTCTCTATTCCAAAATGCCATAAAAACCTCCTCGTACTTACAATCTTGTTAGTAGGTCGTAGGAAGATGTAATCAGACAAAGCGATCTCTGTTAAATTTATTTTTTCTAAATTAGCGAGAAGTAATGACTTTTGTCGGATAAGACGAGATCAATTTTAAAAACATTTTAAGAGAAGATAAATATTAGAAAAGAGACCAACAAAAAAGAGCGCTGCGCGAGCAGTGACATTACCGATAGCATATGAAATGTAGTGACCCATTCTAGAGATGAGATAAATCATAGAAGCTAACTCTGTGCCTCTGTCGAATTGATTAGTTTGTCCGAGTATTAGAATGGCAACGATAAACCCTGGTAAATTATCTTTTAAATTGTTATGGGCCCTTTCGCACCTTGCGGCCCAACCAGTAAGTTCTTTTCCTGGTATAGGATCTCTGTTAGAGTTTGCCCATCTTCCGCCAAAGGTTTTAACTTTTCCTATACTTCCTGGAAGCCATGCAAATAAAAAAAGAAAAGTCATTACTAGTAAGGAGATATACTCAATACGCATGGATTCTTACCTCGTGAGAATTGTAAACTCTAACATGGGCATCATATTGGTAACTGTATCTGAAACTGTGTCTTCAGTTGTTCCTAATTTTTCATTCGTAATACTTAAAGAATGATAGTTCAGTGATGCGCCCAAGCCTACAACGCGATTAATTTTAAAGCGATATCCAAAACCAAAACCAATAGAGGATCCAGTTATATCTTTTGAAGTACTGGCCTTATCTCTTTCACCTGTAGCATAGGGATTCCACTCAGCAGTGAAATAGAGATTATGGTTATCATTTACGAACCATTGTAGCCTTGGGCCCATTTCAAGCATGCTATAGGTGTCGGCGTCGCTAGTTCCCTGACTGAGACTTGAAGACCATGAATTTATGTTCCATCCAAAGAAGAGAGTTCTCTCACCATTAATACTGGCACCAATAAAACCCTTGTGAAAAATTCGGCTTTCTTCAAATTCTCCAGCTGAGGAACCGTCTGCTTGAGACGAATAATTTAGCCCATACTGCATAATGAAGTTGGCATTAGCATTAAGAGGCAAATAGAGGAGAAACAAAATAAGGTATCGCATGTTTTTATTCCAGGTCATTTTTTAAATTTTCACACAAATTTACCCGAGGGCAAAGGGAGAAATAACTGATTTCTAGTGTCGGGATAAGTGCATTTTTTCAAGGATCTCATCAATAAAGGCTCTTTCATTTGAGAGAATTTAAGTAATCTTTAATGATTGACCCCGATGCAAGTGTTAAGACTTTCTTAGAACGATCTGAGGCCATTTTAAAAGTCATCTCTTGAATGATCTTTTTGGTTTTTGGAATACTACCGGGTGCCATACTAAAGTGAGTAAGTCCCATTCCTAAAAGAATTTCAGTAAGGGATTTATTCGCTGCCATCTCTCCACACATCGCAACTTCAATCTGGTTTGATTCCCCCGCTTTTATGACTTGTTCAATTAATCTCAGAACTCCCGGATGAAAGGGATCATAAAGAGAGTGAATGTTTTCATTCATTCTATCAACTGCGCAAACGTATTGAATAAGATCATTTGTTCCGATACTAAAAAAGTCGACATGCTTAGCGAATAGGTCTGCCATAATCGCAGCCGAAGGAATTTCAATCATGATGCCTAGTCTTAATTCTTTTGAATATGAAACACCTTCAATTAAGAGTTCTGCTTGGCATTCCTTTAAGATATTTTTTGCTTCCTCAATTTCCTCTAGGGAGGAGATCATAGGTAACATAATACTTAAGTTACCAAAGGAAGAAGCCCTTAATAAGGCCCTTAGTTGAGTTTTGAAAAGTGGTTTATCTCTTAAGCAGTATCTTATTGCTCTGAAACCTAAAAATGGATTTTCTTCTTTTGGAATATTGAGATACGAAAGGTGCTTATCGCCTCCCACATCTAGAGTTCTAATCACCACTGGTTTCTGTTTCATTTTTTCAAGAACAGTCTTGTAAATGTGAAATTGCTCTTCTTCCGATGGGGCCTTGTTTCGGTCCATGAAAATGAATTCAGTTCTAAATAGCCCAATCCCGTCAGCTCCATTCTTTAAGACAGAGTCAAGATCAAGTGCTGAAGCGATATTGGCCTCAAGATGTATTCTTCTACCATCTTGAGTCACGGCTTTTTGGTCACGGAAAGTTAGTAATTCATTTTTTATTTTTAGTATTTCTTTTCTTCTGTTTTCAAAGATACGAATTGTATCCTGGTCCGGATTAACATACACCTCGCCACTTTCTCCATCTATAATAAGAATATTTCCAGAGGTGATAAGGGTTGTTGCCTCTTTGAGCCCCACAACGGCCGGCAGTTCTAAAGTCCGGGCCATGATCGCCGTATGTGAGGTCTTTCCACCAATCTCAGTAATGATGCCAATTGTTTTATTAAGATCAATACTTGCCATCTGGGAGGGGGTAATATCCTTAGAAACTAAAATAACTTCTTCATTTAGATGACTAAGATCAGGTGTTTCAATCCCCAAAATGTGCTTTAAGACTCTAGATGAAATATCTTTGATATCAAGTGCCCTTTCTCTCATGTACTCATTATCCATCGCCTCAAACATTTCAATAAATCGTTTGGAGACAACATCAACAGCGAATGAGGAAAAACAAGATTTTGACTGAATCTCAGAGACAACATTGTCTCGAAACTCTGGGTCTTGAAGCATTAAAAGATGCGCTTCAAAAATTTGTGCTTTCTCAGCTCCCATGTCTTTGAGGGTTTTATCAAATAGGTGGGAGAGTTCCGACTCTGACGATCTAAGGCCCTTATAGAACCTTTCAACTTCAGATGCTTGATCATGACATTGACCAGATTCAATTTGAAGTTCCATACTTTTAAGAACTAACGCTCGAGCGATCCCAATTCCAAATGATGCACTTTTACCTATAAGCATAATTAAATTTGGAATTTATTTTCGATGAGTAGGCCCAGCTTCTTTAAGGCTTCAAGTTCGTCTTCACCATTTGTAATCACTGTTATTTCTGAATCCTTAGTAAGTCCAAGACTCATCAGACCCATAATGGATTTTCCATTTTTAGTAAGTCCATTGGCCTTAATTTCAACTGTAGATTTAAATTCGTTGGCAACCTTTACAAATGCTCCCGCTGGTCTCGCGTGCATACCTTCTTCATTCAAAATTTTAAAAGTTTGTTCCATAAATTAATTCCTAATTTGAATAATGGCGGTTTCTTGTGAAGTGACACCATTTGTTTTAAGTAATATAACTTCTTTTAGGTCTGCCGAATTTGTCACAACCACCGGGGTAAGGTGAGACTTCGCTTTAGACTTAACAAGATTAAGATCAAACTCGATGAGTTTGTCTCCTCTTTTTACGACATCACCATTCTTTACAAGTCCCTTAAAGCCCTCTCCATTCATTTTCACTGTATCAATCCCAATATGAATTAGGATTTCCGCTCCATTATCGGCAGCAATGGCAACCGCATGATTTGTTTTAAAGATCGTTCCAATCACTCCATTACATGGTGAGTACACAACGCCATCAGTAGGATCAATGGCCAAACCTTCTCCCATCATCTTTTGTGAAAACATTTCGTCTGGAACTTCGGCCAATGATTTAATTTCTCCTTTCATAGGAGCTAAAAGAATTGTGTCATCAATCTTTGGAGCGCTTTTAATAATCTGCTTGATTTGTTCTTTAAGCATATCTGATTGGGTCCCAAATATGACTTGAATGTTTCCCCCACCGGCGTTGACACTGCCGGTAGCTCCGAGTGCTTTTAATTTGTTGAAATTAACTATCCCTGAGTCATTAACTGAAAGTCTAAGTCGTGTGATGCAAGCATCAATGTGCTTTATGTTCTGATGGCCCCCCAGAGCAGTAAGTATGGCTTCGGCTTTTTCATGTGTTCCTTGGATCTCAGGCGCAACCACCTCATCTGAGTTTTCATCCTCTCTACCCGGAGTTTTTAAATCAAGCCAACCGATTGTGAAATAAAATGACGAAAAGTATGCAATTGCTGTGAGAGGTCCAACGAGGAAGAACAAAATGGACATGTTCTTTTGATTAAATGCTCCAAGAAATAAATCAATTAAAGACGAAGAAAAAGTATAGCCAAGATGAATATCTAGGGCAGAAGAAGCAAATGCAGAGATAAATGTCAGTATTATGTGATAAAGAAATAAGATAGGTGCTACAAAAATAAATGAGAATTCAATTGGCTCAGAAATTCCGGTAATGATGGCCGTAAGGGCAGCTGCCAGCATAACTCCACCAATGGCTTTCTTCTTAATTGTTTTTGCTCTCAAATAAATAGCAAGAGAAGCAGCTGGTAGTCCAAAAATCATCATGGCATATTCACTGGCCATAAATTTTCCGGCAGTAGGGTCTCCAGCGTAATATCTTGCGGCTTCTCCTTTAAAAATTTCACCAGAAGCATTGATATACTCGCCGAATTCATACAGGAATGGTGGATAAAAGACATGGTGAAGACCAACAGGTATGAGCATTCTTTTGATGGAAGCATAAAATGAAGGTCCTAATTCTGATCCCATAATCCAATGACTAAACTGATTTATGCCCATTTGGATACTTGGCCAGATCATACTGAGTAAAAGTCCAAGAACTAATGAAGCCGCAGCTGTTAGTATTGGGACTAATCTTTTGCCAGCAAAAAAACCTAAGAATTGTGGAAGCTTCGTTTCATGAAATCGTTTATAAATGTAGGCACTCAATAGACCAATCATAATTCCACCGAAGACACCGGTATTGATCGATAGCTCTAGTCCTTGAAGAGTTGAAATTGTTTTAAGGACATTGATGAGGGTAAAATAACCTGCTACAGCAGCGAGACCAGATACCGCAGCACCACTACTAAAGCCAATCGCAACTCCGACTGCAAAGAGAGTAGGAAGTTGTTCAAAAATGGCAATACCACCACTGAAGGCAACATCTCCAATCCCTTTCAGAATCGGATAATTTTTCTGTTCTTGAAGAAGTCTTCCAATCGCCACCAATAGGCCAGCGGCCGGTAAAACAGAGACGGGGATCATGAGGGATTGACCGAGCTTTTGAAGGAGCGAGAAGAGATTCCCAAAGACTTTGTTCATAAGACCCTAAATTGAAAAATTAATGATTAATGGAACGGATATTACTTCGTTCTAATTGAATTCAGAATAATAAAATTGAGATTGCTCTGCATTATTTACTGAAGTTCTGGATGAACACCCTCGCAACCCTCAACTGAAATAATTTCCTCAGACTGTATAGAAACGGACATTGGTAATCTTTTGAAGTTTGATAGAACTATTTTCTTTTTTGAATCGTAAGCGGCTATTTCAATGTAGTAGTCACCAACCAAAGAGTGTCCACCATTGAAATCTTTGGGTCTAAGTCCCACCATTTGCGCTTTATCGTTATAATTCATCCCCCCAGTCAATTGAATGGAGAAGTCATCATTTGATCCTGAGATTTTCATAGAGCTAACTTTCTTGTTGTGAGCAAATGCTGGACACTTAAATTGTCTAAATCTTTCTGACATAAATGCAGCTGCATACATCAATCTCAATGTTACACTTGAAGTTGAACCTATACTTGCACCTCTTCCAGCATATGACGGCTTAAATGGAACATACATGGATCCAATGTCTTGATCCTTTGAACTTTGTCGAGCGATAAGTCTTATCAGCCAAGAATCAATACCCTTTTGATCAGATAAAAAATGAAGATCATCAGTTTTCAACTTTGGGAGATCAACAATAAAGGTAATACTTTGAGTGAGCTCATCTTTCTTTGGGCCAACTTTCCATTCAATTTCATTAAGGTGGGAGATTTCCATTGAAACAGGTTCTAAACTAATGCCTACAGCATTTTTTTCGAAAGATGCATATTTAGTGCAAGAGAAGACAAGCAAAAGGCTCAGGAATAATGCTCTCATATTGAAATCCCTTCTTTATGCTATGATTATAATTCATTTTTGTAGGAGTTCGTCATGAAGTATTTAATTTTTGCTTTTATCGTGATTTCTTGCTCTTCTCGTCCAGTCCAGTTAACTGAAAAAGCTAAAAACCTTGAGGTTTATGCTTCAAAGCCTAATGACTGTAGAGTAGGAGGAAGAATAGTTGGCATAAATAAAGAAGGCAGTAAAGAATTGGCGTTAAACGATGCCTTAAACCAAGCTGCTGAATTGAAGGCATCCGGGATATTTGTGAATCAAGAAGTTCCTAACGGAAGTGTTATGAATGTCCATGCCACCGCCTATCAGTGCGACTAAGCTTCTTTAAAATTGAGCTAGAAAATCGTCAAAAGCTTCTAGAGAAGAAAAGAATTTAATATTTCTCTTCTCTAGTTCTGTTTTGGCATAGGCTCTAAGATTACCACCGACCATGATTTCAGCTTTCGAAGTTAAGTGCTTTGTGACTTCGTTCAAATAGTCTTCAAGCGTTTTGTGATCACTTATTTCATGACCCTTCGTCACTCCTAAAAGGATAGCTCTAGGCCGAAGAGCATTAGAGGCCTCCGCCAAAGATTTAGCAGGAAGATTCGCCCCTAGAAAAATAAATTTCACCCCGTGGTGAACACAAAGAAGGGCGGATGCCATAATTCCAATCTCATGCATTTCCCCCTCAGGAGTTGTGATAAGAACGAGATCATCCTTTAAATTTTTCTTTTGATAATGGATCCCAATCATTTGACCCATGTGAAAAGTGAAAATAGCACTCAAAGTATGTTCTTGGGCTATAGAAAGTTCGTTGTTATACACCTTAATACCTATCTCTTTAAAGAGTGGTATGAGAAGTTTTAAACAAAGATCTCTTGGACCCAAGAGTGTCTTAGCTTTTTCTAATTCATGCGAAATGATATCGAGTTTATAGGCCGAAAGAGCGATAAAAAAGCTATTCAGAATTTTATCGAAATCTATTTCTGAACTTGGAGCATTTTGCGCCAAGAGTTCTTCGTAAGGTCGTTGGAGTAAGGTGGAATAAATCTTTTTTAGTTCCTCTATATCGAGGTGAGCAATCTTTCCAATGCTTTGCCCCACTTCAGTGAGTCTAAACAGAAGGGCCAATTTTTCTATGTCTTTTTCCGAATAAAGGCGATGCTTATTGTCAGCACGTTCAGGCACAACCGCATGGTAGCGTTTTTCCCATGCTCTTATGGTAGCACTGGCGACTCCAGACAATTGGGAAGCGACCTGAATATTAAAGTATTGCATCAATTGAATTCTACCATACTAAGAACTGGAAAAGAAGTGCTGTGAGTGTCATCATATAGTCCTCGGAGGACATTTATGACTTCATCAAAAACCTATCCTGTAAAGGCCAGTATTCAGGAAAAATCATTTTTAAAGGGCATGGCCCAGTATCAGGCGATGTACGACCAATCCATTAATGACCCTAATACATTTTGGCTTGATGTCGCTAAGAATATTTCTTGGTTTCATTTTCCAGAAAAAGCGACACGAGGTGATTTCTGGTACGTGGACCATGCTTGGTTTATGGGTGGAAAATTAAACGTTTCCTATAACTGTTTAGATAGGCATCTCGCAGCAAGAGGTGGGAAAACCGCTATTATTTGGGCCAAGGACGAGCCTGGGGATTACCAAAATATTACCTACAAAGAATTACATGCTGAAGTCTGTAGGATGACAAATCTTATGGAGGCGCACGGAGTTAAAAAAGGAGATCGAGTTTGTATCTATCTTCCGATGATACCTGAGCTCGTTTACGCTGTTCTCGCTTGCGCTCGAATTGGTGCCATTCATTCAGTCGTTTTTGGTGGATTTAGTTCAGAGTCTCTGAAAGGAAGAATACTCGATGCTGAGTGCCGCTTTGTGATCACGGCCAATGAAGGTCTACGTGGTGGAAAAGTCATTCCACTCAAGGCGATTACTGACGAAGCTATTAAGGATGTTTCCATTGTGGAAAAAGTTTTAGTCGTTCATCGCACACAAAATAAAGTGAATATGCTTCCTGGGCGCGACATCGTTTATGAAGAAGAAATAAAAAAATATCGTCCTTTTGCTCCTTGTGCTTTCATGGATTCAGAGGATCCACTATTTATTCTCTATACCTCAGGCTCCACTGGAAAACCAAAAGGAGTCATGCATACTTCAGGTGGCTATTTAACCTATGCCTCTTTTACACATAAATATGTCTTTGATTATCATGAAGAAGACATTCATTTTTGTACGGCAGATATTGGCTGGGTCACGGGTCACTCTTACGTGATCTATGGCCCCCTGGCCAATGGTGCGACCACTGTCCTATTCGAATCTATTCCAACTTATCCAGATCCTGGAAGATATTGGCAGGTGATTCAAGATATCAAACCTACTATCTTTTACACTGCTCCAACCGCACTAAGAACTCTTGCTACGTTTGGAGATGATCATGTGAAAAAATATGATCGCTCTTCAGTAAGAATTTTAGGTACGGTAGGGGAGCCTATTAATCCAGAAATTTGGCATTGGTACCATGATGTCGTTGGCGAAAAACGCTGTGATATTGTGGATACGTGGTGGCAAACTGAAACAGGGGGAATTCTTATCACTCCACTGCCAGGTGTGACTCCAACAAAACCCGGATCAGCGACTCTTCCATTCTTTGGGGTTAAACCAGTGATCGTGAAACCTGAAAACGGTGAGGTCGTTGAAGGCAATGGAGTCGAGGGAGCACTTTGTTTAAAACACTCTTGGCCAGGTCAAGCTCGGACAATTTATAAAGATCATTCTCGCTTTGTAGAAACTTACTTTACTCAATATAAAGGACTTTATTTTACGGGCGATGGATGTCGTCGTGATGAAGATGGGTATTACTGGATCACTGGACGAATTGATGATGTCCTGAATGTTTCTGGACATAGACTAGGAACAGCAGAAATTGAAAGTGCTCTTATGCTTCACTCAGAAGTTGCTGAGGCGGCAGTTGTGGGAGTCCCTCATGATATTAAAGGCACGGGGATTTATGCCTATGTGATTCTCTTTAAAAATCAAGAAGCCAATACAGAGTTCATTGAGAGTATTAAGGAAGTTGTTCGAAAAGATATCGGCCGCTTTGCTGCTCCTGATTTTATTCACATCACAACAGGTCTTCCTAAAACTCGTTCTGGAAAAGTGATGAGAAGAATTCTTCGTAAAATTGCCTCTGCTGAGTATGAAGGACTCGGAGATATCTCGACACTCGCAGATCCAACCGTCGTAGAAAAACTAGTGAGTGAACATAAAAAATTGAACACATAAATATTGGGGGAGTGATTTCCCCCTTTATTATTTTCTTCTCACTGGTCGGTAAATATTTTTAAGATGGGCCAATGGAATGGGATAATTTTTAAATGATTTTGAACGTCCATAAAGCCACATGAAGTCCGGTCTTGTTTGGGTTAACCATTCTCCACCAATGATGCTGTCCTGATTATTGAGTTCAACAATATACTCGTACTGACGAGTGAGAAATTTTTGATGAGGAGTCAGCGTCACAGGAAGTTTTGAGACAAAGTTTTGATGCCCTTGTGCCTCAAGCTCTGGAGTATAGAATTTTAATTCTTCACCGTAGGTCATTTTAAGTTTAATTCGAATTCTTCTTGAAACTCCATACTGGAAATGAACAGATTCAACAGGCTCTTCACCAATAATCTCTGTTTTATAAGCTGCGATAGGTTGGTTCCAAACATCATTGAAGCGATCAATATCTGCCACAAAGCCCTTGCCATGGATCCCTAACATATTCGATATAATGATATGAAAGGCCCCTGCATTGACGTCACGGCAGTCAAAAGACTCAGCTAAATCCTCAGGTGGGTAATTTCTGTCTGAAGGAGAATCTCTATCGTCTGCCTCTCCAACAACTTTGCCTCTAACTTTGCATCTTTTTCCAGCAAACCCATATGTCTCACCAAGATAGTTATAGGCCTCATGCATTGCTAGCAATGCCTTCACATCCGATGCTCCTATTGGAACTTTGATCCCAGATTTATTTAAAAAGATGATTCGATCAGGCTCTGGATAATTGATGGCAGCTTGAGACCAGCCATGACAAATTCCTTCCCACCACAAGTCTCTAGTAGTAAAAAGCGCCAAAACTTTTCTCGTTAATGTGTAGTTGTAGTCATCATTCGAGATATCATAGAGTTCAGCTGGAGAGAGTTGATCTAACTCTTCAGTTGTCATATTTTTTAGTTCACTTAAAGAATGAAAACGATATTTAAATGGTTCGGGATTTGGGTGATTCCATCTGTAGGCAATACCACCTTTATTTGATGGCCAGTATGTCTCTGACCAACCCAGGCGATCATCTGCGAGTTTTCCAGATAATGGGAGTAGATTGAGGTTTGAAAATAAACTCATCCCTGCAATTCTAGTAAAGTTTGAAGGGTGTGAGGATCTTTCAAATGGCTCTGCTTGGGCGAAGAGTGAGGCAAACGTCAGGAAAAAAAGAAACTTCATTTTTGCTCCTTAATAAAACTGACGTGAATGTAAAGCTGACAATTGCCTTTAACAATACTGAGAGACATAAATTAACGAAATATCTCTAACTACTTGGTATCAATTATTGACGCTTAAGAACCTTGAGAAACTGTTTTTTATAATGTTCTCTTAAGTTTTGAAAATTTACCCATTCTTCTGTTCTGTGATTTAAATGATGTTCCGCTAGATCAATTTTAAGATTAAATACCAATTCATCTACGCTCTTTGAATTGAAAAATGATTTCTGAACAATTTCATAAATGCTTTCTCTAGAAATTTGGGGATTAGTTTCAATTAATTTGTGAAGCACAAAACTAGAGTAAATCTTCTCGCTGTTTTTTACTTTCATTTCAATCCGATCTCGATCAATAACAAGATTCTCAATAACACTTTTCATTCGCCTTGACGTATAGGCCAATATCCCAAAGTGATCAGGGAAGATCATTCGCTCCACACTTGAGTGAGAAATGTCTCTTTCATGCCAAAGAGCACAGTTCTCTAGCATCGGTGGAAGATGAGATCTTAAGAGTCTCGCCATTCCTGAAATATTCTCTGAAGAAATAGGATTCTTTTTATGAGGCATCGTGGATGAACCCTTCTGTCCTTTTGAAAAACCCTCTCTGACTTCATCAATGTCCGAATGCTGAAGAAGTCTCAGCTCTGTCGCCATCCTTTCAAAGAGTGAGCCAATGAGTGCTCCAAGTGAAATAATTTTGGCGTAGTGATCCCTAGGAATAACTTGAGTTGAAACAATTTCAACTTTTAACCCAAGTGCCGTTACAGTTTTTTCTTCCTGCTCTGGTGTCACAATTGTGTAATTTCCTACTGCTCCGGACATTTGACCAGTTAAAGCAAGACATGCCTCTTTCCATTCATTGATCCTTCTTGAAAGCTCAGCATGAAAAGATAAAAACTTTTGGCCAAAAATCATGGCTTCCGCACTGATCCCGTGGCTTCTCCCTAAGCAAAGGAGATCACTAGTTTCTTCCGCAGATTTATGAAGTATTAAGCGAAGATTCAGTAATTCTTTTTCAATCAAGAGCATGCTGTCTCTAATCATGAGAGCATGTGCTGTATCTATAACGTCCGAAGAAGTAATCCCAAAGTGAAAAAATCTTCCCATCTCAGGGGAGAATTGTTCAGTGATACTAGTACAAAATGCGATGACATCATGATTCGTGGTCTTTTCAATTTCTGAAATTCGAGCTGAATTAATTTTAGAAGCTTTAATCTTTTCAGTTGTGCCTATAGGAACAATGCCTTCTTTTTCTAAAGTCATGAGATGAGCGACTTCAACCTCTAGATAGTATTTGAATTTTTCGTCTTCATTCCAGATGTGACTTATTTCTTTTACTTCATATCTACTGATCATATCACTTCTCTTATAAGAAAATAATTTCGTCTTTTAATTCTCCGGGACCAAATTCAGAAACTTTGCCGCCGAAGTCCTTGAGAATCTTTTGTTCAAAACTTTCAATGCTTTTGATGAATCCTAAACACATATTACCTTGTTTAAAATGTATTCTCATGATGCTGACTAATTCATCCAGCTCTTCTTGAGTTATTTGGGACTTTAATTTTTCATCAACGAGGACCATGATTTTCCTCTCGAGTAAGGACACCATGATCATCGCAGTGACTTTATGCTCGACTTTGGACGTACCTAATTTATGAAAGCATTCTATGGATTTTTCATAACATTCTCTATCAACTTCCACTTGGTTAAGCGCCCATCTTTTGGCGGAATTAAAGCCACCTAGCCAAACACCGAGGGGAGTGAGGACTAGAAAAATGGCCGGCCAGTAATAGCTTTGATGAAATTCAAAATATAAGCTAAATATGAAAATAGCGATTAAAGCAGAATAAAATCCAAATCTCCATGAAGCAGCAGGGTATGTGTCTGATGATTTAGCGACCACCACAAGTAATTCACAACCTGTGTTCGTTTCAAAAGCTTTGATCTTATTCTCAACAATTTTTACATCTTCTTGATTAAGCATAATTTTCATTACCAACTCCCTGATGAGCCACCACCGGAGAATCCACCTCCGCCTCCGCTCCATCCACCACCGCCACCACTAGAGAAGCCACCGCCACCACGGTAGGAATATCCTCCACCAGAGAATCCTCCTCCACCACCACCAGTCCCCAATAAGAATCCAAAGACCCAACTGACTAAACCAATAACAATCGATGATGTAAGGATGAAAACAATGACGGCAATAATAGTTCCAGCAACAGCTCCTCTGACGCTCGCTTCTGCTCCTTGACTCAAAGCTGATCGAAAAGCCGAAAAAAGAATGATCAAAGCTAAAATAATAAGAGTGCTAGGGTTACCAACTCTAGCTCCACTTCTCCGCTTAATATGTTTAACTCCTTCTTGCACTGATTGGATGTTAAATTTTTTAGCAACATCACCTAAGAAGATCGCCAAGCCGTCGTGAAATTGTCCTCTTTTAAAATAGGAGGGGAAAATATTTCTGGTGTATTGAGCTGTTTCATAGTCAGTTAAGTCACCTTCTAGTCCACTCCCTACTTCAATTCTGACACCTCTCTCTGCCTTCGAAATAACAACGAGTAGTCCATTGTCTTTTTCTTTTGTTCCGAGTTGCCATTTCTCTGCCACTTTTATGGAGAATTCTTCAATTGAGATCCCCTGCAAGTCTGGAACAGTAAGAATAGTAATCTGTGGGCCATTATGAGTATTGATCTCATAGCATAGTTTCGAGAGATCTTCTCTCTCTCCCTCTGACATGAGGTTCGCGAGGTCCATAACTGGAGAACTAAGATTGGGAAGCTGTAAATCAGCTCCCCAAGTTGACATTGAAAATAGAAATAAAATGAAGAGTAAACTTTTCACTAGAATTTAACTTCTGGAGTTTTTCTTTCTTCCTCAGTCGCAGTGAATTGAGGTTTTGGATTAAAGTGAAACATGACCGAATTCGTAAGACTCGTAGGGAAAACTGTTACAAGATTATTAAATTCTTGAACAGCAGAAATGTAGCGCGCTCTCGCAACTGTAATTCTATTTTCAGTTCCCTCTAATTGAACTTGAAGACCCTGGAAATTTTGGTTTGCCTTTAAGTCAGGATATCTTTCAGAAACGACTAGGAGTTTCCCCAAAGCTTGCGAGAGACCTGTCTGAGCTTCTTGGAATTGTTTCATTTTCTCTGGAGTGAGTTTGGTTGGATCAATTGTAATCGCTGTTGCTTTGGCCCTGGCGTTCACGACACCTTCCAAAGTGTCTTTCTCATGAGCAGCATAACCTTTAACTGTATTCACTAAATTAGGAATAAGATCAGATCGACGTTTGTATTGGTTTTCAACTTCGGCCCAAGCAGCGTCAACACTATTGTTGGCCTGAGGGATTGATTGAATTCCACATGATACTAAAAAGAAAGAACCGATAACGAGAGTGATTAATGATTTCACCTGTAGCTCCTGAATAAACAGTTTAAAAAGAAAAACCCAAAGTACTTTCATACTTTGGGTTTAATTCTGTTTAAATCAAGTGCTTATGGCAATGAATTATTTAAGACCAGCAACAAGCTTTGTAAGACGAGAAGTCTTACGAGCAGCAGTTTGCTTTCTCATCGCTGGAGATTTAGCAAGTTTTGCAAGAAGGGATTGAGCTTTTACAAGAAGACCTTTCGCAGTTGTCTTGTCACCTTTAGCTACAGCTTCGCGAAGAGCTTTAACAGCAGTTCTTGATGCAGCAGTTTTAGTTTTGTTCGTCATACGACGTTTTTTTTCTTGTTTTGCTCTTTTTTCAGACGATTTGTGATTAGCCACAGTGGTTCTCCTCAGTGTACTTTCTTTTTCAAAAATATTGCGATGTTATAAACTAAATCTAACCTCCATGGCAATAGTGAATCGATAAAGGTCTTTGGCAAACTCTACGGGATTTGTTAGTTTTTCCTCGCTTAATCTTTATCTAAGAAGGAATAAAACCCTATGAAAAACATTCAAGTTGTTGGAATTGTTGGCGCTGGGCAAATGGGACGAGGGATCGCTCAGGTGGCGGCACAAACCGGTTTTGAGGTTGTTCTTTTTGATGCTTTTAAAAATTCTCTCGATTTTGGACATCAATTTATTAAGACGCAGCTAGACAAAGGGGCAGAAAAAGGAAAATGGACAAAAGAAGATGCTCAAAAATCTTTTGGAAAAATTAAAGCTACTTTAGACATGAATGATCTTAAAAACTGTGACCTCGTTGTGGAGGCAGCAACTGAACGAAAAGATCTTAAATTTGATATTTTTAGAAAGTTAGATGAAGTTGTTAAAGCTGATGCTATTTTAGCCTCTAATACATCTTCAATCTCAATTACCGAAATCGCAGCAGTGACAAAGAGGCCACATCTCGTTGCCGGAATGCACTTTATGAATCCTGTTCCAGTAATGAAGCTAGTTGAAGGTATTAAAGGGTTAGAAACTTCTGATGAAACATTTAACACTGTTGCATTGACTGCTGAGAAAATGGGCAAAACTTTTGTACGCGCGAAAGATTTTCCAGGCTTTGCAGTGAATAGAATTCTTATGCCAATGATTAATGAAGCGGTTTACGCTCTCTATGAGGGAGTGGCCGAAGTTAAAGATATTGATACAGCAATGAAGCTTGGAACAAATCAGCCTATGGGGCCTTTGGAGCTCGCAGATTTTATTGGATTAGATACGTGTCTTGCGATCATGAATGTTCTTTTTGACGGTCTAAGTGATTCTAAATACCGCCCTTGTCCACTTTTAAAACAATATGTTGCAGCTGGAAGATTTGGACGAAAAAATGGAAAAGGGTTTTATACATATGATAAGTAATTTTGAAACACTTCGCTTTGAAGTGTCCAGTGGAGTGGGAATTCTGTTCATTAACCGTCCACAAAAATTAAACGCCTTGAACATTCAAGTCCTAAGAGAATTAAAAAGTTGTTTATCAGAAATTCATCTTTTGCCTTTAAGGGGTTTAATCCTCACGGGTGAAGGGGAGAAAGCTTTTATTGCTGGCGCAGATATTGCTGAAATGAAGCCAATGTCGACAGGTGAAGCGAATGCTTTTTCTGAGCTCGGTCAACAAGTCACAGTTCTTTTTGAATCTCTTCCTTTTCCAACCATTGCAGCGGTTAATGGATTTGCTCTTGGTGGTGGATTTGAGATGGCCATGAGTTGTGATTTTATTTTCGCGACAACGAACGCGGTCTTTGGTCTACCCGAAGTTAAACTCGGCTTAATACCGGGCTTTGGTGGCACCGTAAGACTTCTTAGAGTCGTGGGTGAAAGAAGAGCAAAAGAAGTGATCTTTTCTGGCAGAAATATTTCAAGTGAAGAAGCTTTAAAATTGGGAATAGCTTTAGAGCTATTCCCATCAAAGGCAGAATTAATGGAAGGCTGTCAAAAATGGTTTTCTGTAGCGAATAATAATTCTCGGCATGCGATATCAAGAGTGAAACATGCGATTCGAATTTCTTCTGAAGATGAGGTGAAGTCGTCACTTCTCTTTGAGAGAGAGGAATTTGGAAATATTTTTCAAACATCAGAAATGATTGAAGGTACAACTGCGTTTATCGAAAAAAGAAAACCCAATTTTAATGAAAGGATTTAGATATGATGCTTGCTGAACAGTACAAAGAAATTCGTGATATGGTCAAGAAGTTTTCTGACTCAGAGGTCGCTCCCCTTGCTCAGAAGATTGATCACGAGGGACATTTACCGAAAGAAATCATTGGTAAACTTGCTGAGAATGGTTTTCTTGGTTCTTATGTTCCAGAGGAATATGGTGGAGCAGGAATGGACTATATGTCCTATGCACTTATCGTGGAAGAAATATCAAGAAATTGTGCCTCTACTGGAGTATTTGTTTCGGCCCATACTTCACTGGGAATCTGGCCCATTTTAAATTTCGGAACAGAAGCCCAAAAGAAAAAATATCTACCCAAAATGGCTGCAGGTGAATGGATTGGCTGTTTTTGTCTCTCAGAGCCAAATGCTGGATCTGATGCTGGGTCTCTCACAACTTTTGCGGAAGATAAGGGTGATCATTGGGAGATTAATGGAGTAAAAAATTGGATCACAAATGGTAAGGAAGCTGGTGTGTGTATTGTTTTCGCAAAAACAAAAAAAACTCCAGACTATAAAGGAATTTCAGCTTTTATTGTTGAAACTTCAACACCAGGGTTCTCCATTATTAAAGAAGAAGACAAACTTGGAATCCGTGGTTCATCGACTTGCCAGCTAGCTTTTGATAAAGTGAAAGTTCCAAAGGATGCACTTCTTGGTGAACCAGAAAAAGGTTTTAGAATTGCAATGGCGACACTTGATGGCGGCAGAATTGGTATTGCTTCACAAGCTTTGGGAATCGCTCAAGGAGCTTTTGATTACGCCATCAGGTATACCAAACAGCGTGTTCAATTTGGCGCTCCACTTTCAGATCTTCAAGGGATTCAGTTTATGCTCGCTGATATGAGTACAAAAATTGGTGCCTCGAGACTTCTTATTTATCACGCTTCCTCACTTAAAGACGCGGAGCTTCCATACTCTAAAGAGTCTGCACAGGCGAAACTCATGGCCTCAGAGTCTGCCATGTGGGTTACGACTAAGGCCATTCAACTTTGCGGTGGAAATGGTTACACCAAGGAATATCCAGTAGAAAGGTACTTCCGGGATGCCAAAATTACCGAGATTTACGAGGGAACATCAGAGGTTCAACGTATGGTCATTGCGTCGAACGAATTAAAGGCCGTTCACTAACTTTTAACTCGTCAAAACGCAGTGGCGTTTGTTACATTGTCCATTAATTTTGTTTTATTCGCGTACTAAGTGCGTCTGATATTATTTTGAGGAGAAAATCATGGCTAAAAAGAAGCCGACTGCTAAAATGCCAGTGAAGAAACCTGTAGCAAAAGCTGCAGCAAAAAAACCAGTAGCGAAAGCTCCTCCAAAAAAAGCGGCACCAATGGCAAAAAAATCTCCAGCTAAGAAACCTTCGCCTGCTCCTAAAAAAGCTGCACCAAAAAAAGCAGCTCCAGTAAAAAAGCCGACGACTGGAAAATCGTTTAAAGAGACTGTTCTTAAGGCAGCATCTAAACTACTTCCGAAGGCAAAACCTCTTTCTAAAGAACAAGAGAAGAAGCTGAAAGAAAAAGAGAAGGCACTCGCACTAAAAGAAAAAGAGCGTCTTGCTAAAGAAGCTGCAAAAGAAAAAGCTTTATTAGCAAAAGAGAAAGAAAAAGAAGCAAAAGATAAAGCGAAGCAAAAAGAATTAGAAAAAAAACAAAAAGAACAAGAAAAACTAAAAGCTAAAGCCGATAAAGAAGCTGAGAAAGCGAAGGCTAAAGCAGATAAAGAATCAGCTAAGAAAAAACCTTCTAAGGGTAAAAAATCTGACGATGATGATGAGGACTTCGATGATGAAGATCTTGAACTCGGACCTGATGATGAACCTGCATTTGGGGAAGAAAGAAAGGCCAAGAAGGCTGAGGACGATGATTTTGATGAGTTTGAAGAGGACTATAAAAAGTCTAAAGCAGCTAAGAAAACCGGAAAAAAAGCCTACGAAGTAGACGAAGTTACAGTCGATGTTTTTCCTACAAAACAGGGAAAGAAGTACAGTAATGCAGTTCTAGCTGAACTTCAGTCCACTGTTGCAGATGAGATCGCCCAACTTCGTGAACATTTTAATTGGAAAGAAATCGCTGATGCTATTGGATCAATGGATTTCTTTATTGATGCTAAGAACGACGAATGTATTGAAAAGGGTTGTGACAACATCCGTACAACACAAAGCTATTGTCGTTTACATTACCTACGTAATTGGAAAACAGTTCAGAAGAAGCGTGATATTCTTAAAGAAGGAAAGCTTCAGGAGTATATTGAAGAGCTTATTTCAAAATATCCTCCAAAATATATTGAGGCCCTACTTTCAGATCTATCAGATGATAAAGAGTTTTATCGTGTTCTGAATGAGCTTAATATCACTTCGGAATTTGATTTTGAAGAGGATGAGTTTGAAAATGCTGTTGATGATGATGACTCAGATGATGATATTGGAATTGAAACTATCTCAAGCTCACTTCGTTACGAAGATGAGTGATAAAAAAGGCTCCTTTAAGGAGCCTTTTTTTTGTTTATTGATCTAAACCTTCATCAAATTCAATATCCTCAAAATCATCACCAAGAAGTTTATTTGCTTCAATCGTCGCATTTAAGTTTTCTCGACTGATTTTATAAAAATAAGTTTCTTTGTTGTGGGATACTTCCTGCCAGTTCGGTTCAAATTCATTCCAATCCTCATCTGCAAAAATTTCATCGAAAAAGAGCCCCGCAATGTCGATAAAGTTTTTGTGAGTTACATTTACATTTGACTCATCTGACAAATGATTGGCGTCCGAACTTAGAAAAAGAGTGATTGGAGCTAAATACTCATCTTTTTCAGACAAATATGAAATAACTAGAAGAAGTTCTTCACTATAGACCTGGCCATAAACATCGAAATACCGACTTTTTTGTTTGCATTCAGACAGATAGGTTTCATTTAAAAGTCTATTGAGACCTTCAGTCCAATCTGTAGGTAGGGCCTTCCCGGATTTTGAAGATTTTTTTCTCGCTATCATGACAACCTGCCTTATATTGGGAAATTTAGTGGTCTTTTATCAGGCCCTTAATTAAAATAAATGCCAAAGAAAGACAATAATTCATTCATAAAAAGGATCTTTATATGGCGGTTTATATTCTTGGCGGAGCACGTACTGCAGTAGGTAGCTTCATGGGCACATTATCGATGGTTCCTGCACCAAAACTTGGAGCTGCTGCTATCGAAGGTGCTCTTCAAAAGGCCAATATTGAAAAATCGAAAGTCGATGAAGTCTTTATGGGAAATGTTGTGACCAGTGGAGTGGGTCAAGCTCCGGCACGTCAGGCACTTTTAGCTGCGGGACTCTCGAATTCTGTTCCTGCAACGACTGTTGGTAAAGTTTGTGGCTCCGGTCTTCAGGCGGTCATTCTTGGGGCCCGCTCCATTATGACTGGTGAGAATCAAGTTGTTGTAGCTGGTGGTATGGAGAACATGTCTCTTGCTCCTCATATTCTTATGAATTCAAGAAATGGTTTCAAATACGGTCCAACAGAAATGAAAGATTCTATGCAGTGGGATGGTCTTTGGGATGTTTATTCGAATAGAGCTATGGGAAATTGTGCTGAAGAGTGTACCAAAAAATTTAATATGACTCGAGAGGAACAAGATGCATTTGCGATTGAATCCTTTAAGCGTGCTCAAGCCTCTGTTAAAGATGGCGTTTTTAAAGATGAAATAGTTGCAGTTAAAGTTCCAGCGAAAGGTGGAACCATTGATATTCTAGAAGATGAAGGTCCCTTTAAAGCAAATTTCGAAAAAATGCCTTCTTTAAAACCTGCTTTTGAAAAAGACGGAACAATTACGGCGGCCAATGCTTCGACTATTAATGATGGAGCAGCTGCGGTGGTATTGGGTGGAGATGCCTTTGCTTCTCAGGCAGAATTTAAAATCGTGAGTTTTGCTTCTCATGCTCAAGAGCCGACTTGGTTTTCAACCGCACCAGTGGAGGCGATGACGAAGTCACTAAAAAAAGCAGGACTCTCGTTAGAGCAAATTGATCTCTTTGAAATTAATGAAGCGTTTGCAGCTGTTACGATGGCGGCAATGAAAGAACTAAAAATCCCACACAATAAAGTGAACGTCTTCGGTGGGGCAGTGGCGATTGGGCATCCTATCGGTGGATCTGGGGCAAGAATTCTTGTAACCCTCATGAATGCCATGAAGAAAAAAAATGCAAAGTTTGGATGTGCGGCCATTTGTATTGGTGGAGGAGAGGCCTTAAGTCTCATCGTGGAGAAGATTAGATAATGACCACTTCAGAGAATACTCAAACGAAATCTGGTATACGTCAGCTCAAAGCTGGAGAAGCATTATTCCACGATGGAGATGTCGCTGATTCACTTTTTATCATTCAAAAAGGTCAGCTTCGATTATTTAAACCAAAAGGAAAGGGCTTTATTGAACTAGCAGTCCTAAGATCGGGCGAAGTGATTGGAGAAATGGCGTATTTTGATGATGATGGCACTGGAAAGAAAAGATCATGTTCAGCTGCGGCCATTACTCCTGTAGAGATTATAGAAATCTCATTTGCTGCTTTTGGGAAAACCATGCAGTCCCTGAATCCTTGGTTTAAGACAATTATTAACACCCTTGCGACAAGGCTAAGAAAAACGAACTCTAGGCTCAAAGAGCTCGAGGATAATCAAGCCTCCGTTTCTTACGGTGGAAAGCATAGTGGCTACGAATTCATGAAGCCCATTGAGGTGATGAGAGTTCTTGGAACTTTATTTCTCGTTTTTAAAGCCCATGGAGAATTAAAAGATCAGTCATTTGTCATAACTAGAAAAACACTGAATCTTTATTCCCAAGATATGTATCAAATTATGGAAGCCAAAATGGAGAGTATCATCTCCTTATTGGTGGAACTAGGATGGCTTGAAATTGGAGAAGATGAAGATAAGTTTCCAAATATTCTCATGGCAAAGAACATGGAACTTATCAGACAAACGTTTATTTATTTTAATGGAGAGAGACATCTACCTGATAACAAAAAAATGAGAGTGGGAGATAAGTGCGAGATGCTTATCGCTAAGATGATTGAACTTGATCAGGCCCTTCCTCTAATTGATATTCCAAATCTTCGAATCATTGATGATATTCCTCCAAGGTTTACGAAGTACTATAACATCGCCCCGATTATTGCTGATTTTAAGAGTCGAAATATTCTATTGAACCCAGATCATGTTGATGACGGTAAAAATCTTGGCATCTTTGGTGAGGTCTTGATGAAAGATGGTAATGTACTCGTAGAAGTCGACTTCCCGAAATTACAAAAGCTCTACCCAATCATTCGTTTTATGAATGCGATCAAGAGAGCTAATGAAGAAAAATCTCAGGTTTAAACGCCTTCTGGAAGAAAGTTCACTTCAACTTTGTCCCCAGATTTGTAATAGTTTGAGGAACCATTAAGCTTCAGCATAAACCCTGTCCTCATCACAGGAGGATTCTCGTCTCCAGGATTAGGATGAGGGACTTTGATGTTTCTTGTTTGAGGAGTTGACGTTAAATCACTCCAGCCATTAGTAGGACTTTTTGGAACTAGATTTCCATTAATCCGTACACTAATTGTATCGACCCTTGGTTTCTGAGGAAGAACAATATAGCCGAAGTACTCTGTTCTAGAGATTGATGTCACGAGTACGCAATCGGGATAAGTTAATAAATTTGTAAATTGAATAAAGTGACGTCCAGAAACTGGTTCACCTTCAGGAAGTGGTAGCTCTCTGGTATTTAGAGGAGGAAGATTATTAGATGTTCCTCGATCTAAATATGTCCAATCGGTATCCCGGACAAGCTCAACAGCAGAACCATTCGGTGCAATCTTCTTCACTTTAATTTCACTTAATGAAACCATTTCATTGTTTTCAGCAAACGTGATGGGCCAGTAGCGGTATTTGTGAGGAAGAATGACTTGTTTAATTGAGTTATTGATTGCTGTGAAAACTGAACTGATGCCACTCGAACTACAAAGATCATAACTATCAAGGTTTGAGTTGTTGTCTGTCGCTTGCGAGTCAACATAGAGGTCACTTGAAATCTTTGCGTAGGATTTTAAGGCAGTACGATAGCCAGGAACACAAACGCTTTTAGCTGTGACTGACATCATACGGAGCTGCAATGAACTGAGATTTGTTCTTAGGTCTCTAAGGCTTGAGAGCCTAGAGTTATAAACTGTCGAGTTGACTCTTGTTTCTCCGTTACCAAAACCAGCGTCTTCCTCAACCTCGAGATCTCGACCGTTGGAAACTAACACAATGATGAGATACGAATTATTTCTCAAGAGAGAATTTTTATGAGTATCTACAAAGCCAACAACACGTGAAAGACCTTTTTCAACTCCGGATGTGGGAGAATTAGAAAAGAAGTTAAAGGCTGAGGCACTTGATATTCTTCTTGAATCAGATGGAATTCCTTGTAAATCAGTTGAGTTCGTCATGACTTGAAAATCATTATTCCCTGTCACTGTTTCTAATAGAGGAGTCCCTATGACTCGGTAGTCGAAATCCTTAGAAAGGCTATTTACCGTGTTACTTAAAGCGGTTTTTATATCGTTGGATAGATAATAAGAACTGAAAGAGTTATCAATTACGTAAAGAACATCTACTTTTGGCTTAATTAACGTGTAAGAAGAGCAAGCAGTATTGGTGTAACTTTGTAAGGGACTTGCACTTTCTGAGGTCGAACGGGGGACAGTTCCAAACTGTTCACTCCCACAACTCACGATGGAGAGGAGAAACATGAGGGAGAAAAAGACCGACCATTGTATTTTCATAATCACACCTTAAGGTAATTCCATTTAGCTAATCGGAGAGTTACCGCCTGAACTTTAACTTTATAGCGCATCCCTGATTAAGTTAGTCACTTACGAGGAAGAGGAAATTCTTTCCTAACCCCATCAATTTAATAGGTTAGAGTAAACTATACTTAATAATCATTTCAATGAGTTGAGGATAGTATGTCGGACAAGTGGTATTACGTTCAAAAGGGCAATCGTCAAGGCCCTGTGGCGATAGAAGTCATCGAACAAATGATGATTAATCAAGATCTTAAGGCCGATGATTTTGTATGGAAAAAAGGTTTTGAGAACTGGAAAAAAATTAAAGACGTTGAAGAATTGAATAAGAATGACGTTTCTCCGATTCCAGATATAGCTTTGCCACCAGAAATAAGACCGGCACAACCGAAAGAAATATCTCTTAAAGACTTATCATCAGACGAGAGAGTTCTTTACGTGAGAATTGGAACCGATAGGGGTGAAGCAACAAGTGACTACGGCCCCTTTAGTTTGACTCAATTAAAACAACTTTTTAAAGAAAATCGCATCAACGGAAAAACGTATGCCTTTATTCGTGGATCAAAAGAGTGGAAGATTCTTGCTGATTATCCTGAGTACCAAGATATTTTCGAAGAGTTACCGCCAGTGATCAAAGAGTCTGACCGCAGAGTCGCTCTTAGAAAACCTTTTATTGCGAGATTATTTATCCAAAATAATAAAAATCTTTATGAAGGAATTTGTAGAGATATTTCTATAGGGGGAATGCAAATTCTCGTTGATAATTTTAAAGGGCTCTCTGGAGACAAAATAACGATAAATGTTCACCCCGAAAATAGTGATTACCATTTTACGGCCGCTGGAGTTGTAGTTCGGCTTCTCGAAGGAAATTCAGGATTCTCATTTAGATTTCATGCTCTATCTGACGAAGCAAAACGTGCCATTGAAAAATATGTACAAGAAAACTAATTGTGAGTTCTAAAATAGCGAACCTTATTTCAGAAGATTCAACAATCCCTTCAAACGATGGGGAATCGGAAATTTTTGTTCGTCATTTTAAAAGAGGCTCACCGAAAATTCATTTCTTTTTGGTTCACGGAGCTGTCGAGCATTCAGGTCGTCATACTGATTTAGTGAATTTCTTTTTAAAAAATTTCCATGATGTCATGATTACGACTTTTGATCATGTTGGCCATGGCCGAAGTGGTGGGACAAGGGCTTACGTAGAAAGTTTTCAACATTACGTGGATGATTTTGCAAAAGTCGCGGATTTTGTTCATGCAAAAAATAATACAGAAACAAAAACGTTCATCCTTGCCCATAGTCTTGGGGGACTCATCACCCTAACAAAAATGTTAGATCCTAGTTTGGGCTACCCTTATCCATTGGAGGGACTGATTTTTTCTAGTCCATGCATAAGACCTTTAACAGTCATGGCACCAGTGTCAACCTCACTCCTTCCCAAATTAGACAAGCTGTCTCCAAAACTTCATTTACCAATGATCTATTCCGGTAAAGATTTAACCCGCGATCCTTCTAGAGCGAATGACTTCGACACAGACACACTGATTCCTAAATATATTAGTGTAAGGATGGCAAAAGAAGTGCTGCAGGCGAGTAGCAATATTATTGGTCTGTCTTATTATCTTCGAGTTCCTAGTTTATTTCTCATCGCTGGATCGGACAAAATTGTCGACTCTCAGAGCACCATGCTCTTTGCCCATGGTATTGATAAACAATTAGCGAAAATTATAAAATATCCTGACCACTATCATGAGTTATGGAATGAAATTGACCGACAAGATATTTTCCAAACGATGAAGGTCTGGGTCGATAAGCAGCTTAAGGGATCAATATGAAATCAATTTTTATTTTACTCATCATTATTAGTTCAGGTTGTGCTGCTTATAAGAGTTATAACCAAAACACTTTAGGTAAAGTTGTTTTAAGAGGTGGGGTCTATGAAAAAGAAATTTGGAGTGAAGCACTAACCTTCAAAAGAATGAGTTGGTATCATGGTATGACGCTTTATTTTGATGCTCTTCTTTGGAAGGCTGACGTTGATTCACCTTTTGCGAAATGGTTTTCATCACAGGAAAAAGAATTTTTTACAAAATGTGAAACTTTGCTCGTCACGGCTGGTTATAGTGCAGATCCATCTAAAATTTCTCACGTGAGTTTTAGGGAGCAAATGAAACTTAATGGCTATGATGATGTGGTCTTGAATAGTTTTGCTTCGGCCCTTAAGAGTCATCCTTCTGCTCACGATTGGCGGCTTCAAAACTACAAAATCCTCGGTTACTGTAAGAGGTCCCCAAGTCGTCTTGGGACAAGTAAACTTGCCATTAACTTCCCTAGTTTCAAACAGTTGGAAATAGGCCTGTAAGAACATAATTGATGTAAATTCAGTTAGTTGTCAAAAATGAACAATTATTGCCAAATTTGCTTTAGAAAATCCCCAGAATCCCGATAGGTAACTGAGGCAATATGAGCGACAAAAAGTTTCAACGTTTCGGAAAATATCTAATATTAGACCATCTTGTTGATGGTGGAATGGCAAAAATTTGTCGCGCTCGTTATTTAGGTGAACAGGCCAATAAAATGGTTGCTGTTAAAATGGTTCAGCCTCAGTTTTCAAATGATGAAGCCTTTGTGCGAATGTTCCAAGACGAATTGAACATCACCTTCGGTATGCTTCACCCAAACATCATGCAAGTTTATGACTACGGTAAAGTGAGTGGTCAACTTTATACGGCGATGGAGTATATTCATGGTGCGAATCTTAAGCAGTATCTCGATCGCTTAAAGGAAAAGAAGGTCGTCTTTCCCGTTGAAATTTCTTGCTACATTATTTCCCAAGTTTGCCTTGGACTTCACTATGCCCATACTTTTACAGATAAATTAACTGGTAAGCCTTATAATATTGTACACAGAGATATTTCACCTCATAATATCATGCTTACCTATGATGGAGCTGTTAAGGTGATTGACTTTGGTATCGCCAAAGCAAACACTAACTCCGAAGCCACTCAAGCTGGAACAATCAAGGGGAAGTTGTCTTATCTCGCGCCAGAATATCTGGATGGTCTAGAGTTAGATGCCCGTTATGATGAATTTGCTGTAGGTATTACTCTTTGGGAAATGCTCTGTTCTCGAAAACTATTCCAGGCCAATAATGATCTCGCAGTATTAAAACAAATTCAGGCCTGTAAGATTATTGCACCATCAGAAATTAATCCATCTGTTCCCAAGGAACTTGATGTGATCGTGATGAAAGCTTTATCTAAAGATCGATCCCATCGTTATGAGAACCTCGATCAATTAAATAGGGCGTTGATTAGATTTTTATATTCAACTTATCCAGATTTCAATGCCTCAGATCTTAAGGTCTTTGCCAATAATCTCTTCAAAACTGAAATTACTAAGGATGAAGAGAAATTTGTTGATTACGGAAAGATCGATATCCTTACTTATATCGAGGATATGAAGCAGGAGGAAAGTAAAACCGGAAAAATAAAAAAATCCGATATCACTTCAGGTGCTCGTCCTACTTCTACCCGAGAGCCCCAAAGAGAAAAAATTCAGGAGTTCGAATTGACCCTTGATACTTCTCAGGTTCAAATTTCGATCGATGTTCCACAGGAAGAAAAGAGTACTACTCGAAAATTAACTAAAGAAGCACTCCAGGGAAGTCGCGTCCCAGGAAAGATTATAAAAAATTCGGCTTCGTCTGGACCAAAAGGGATAGTTAAAGAAAAAACCGCAAGTCGAATGGTTAGAAAAGATATGGGTCAAAGGGATGAGGATAATAAATCCTCAAGTTTGGCCAAGGTACTCTTATTTTTAACGGCATCATTTATAGGTATTGCTTATCTTGAAGCAGACCGGATAGAAAAACTTTTTGGATTTAATCTTCATGAAATGATTCATGGTGATCAAGAAGGTAGGGAGATTTCATCCGAAGCACCGTTATCTAAGAAGAAAAAATTGTCAATCGCTTCAAAATTAAATGATTTTGGAGGGGAGATTGTCCTCGGTGGGGTTGATATCACCATGGAAGTTTATGTAGATGGTAAAAAATATGAATATATGGGAACCCCAATACAGGCAGTGGTGGATAAAACACTCACTGTGACCGTGAAAAAACCAGGATATTTACCTTTCTCGAAGCAAGTGACTTTAAGTAAAGAAAATAATTCTGCAGTTGTAAACGTTCCGGAGCTTCAGAGATCTCGACTTGGATTACTAACGACATCGCAAAACTATCCTCCAGGCTCAAAGTTAGTCTATGAGGAAGGTGGAGAAATCATTGAGAGGGAATTGCCCTTTAAAGATATTGAAATTCCTGAAGGCATTTACCAGGCCAGAGTCGTTAATCCAGTCCTAGGTACAGAAAAGAAAGTTGAGTTTTCAATTTTAGAAAATAAGAAGCATTTTTTAGAATAAAATTACTCTTCAGATTTCTTTTCTTCAAAGCGTTTAGATTGCTTAAAACGATTAACTTTTCTCATATTTAATAGTTTCATGATCTCGGCAGCAGTCTCTTCGAGTGCCTTACCTGTTACATTAAATACAGGCCATCTTTTATTCTCCGAAAAGATTCTATTTGCCCACTCAATTTCTTGAGTTACTTTAGAAATGTCTGCGTAGTCGCCTTCGTCATTAGATAATCCTAAACGGGAAAGGCGGTTCTTTCTTATCTTGAATAATTCATCTGGATCAATGGTTAGTCCAAAAATTTTTCTTTGATCAACCTGAAATAACTTTTCAGGGAGAATGACACCCATCACGATGGGCACATTAACTGTTTTTATTCCTTCAAGAGAAAGATACATTGATAAAGGTGTTTTAGAAGTACGGGAGATTCCGACCAAAACAACTTCTGCTTCTTCTAGCGAGTTTATATTTCTTCCGTCATCATGATTAAGAGTGAATTCAATAGCAGCGACTCTTTTAAAATATTGATCATTTACAGCATGTAAAAGACCCGGTTGATAATTTGGCTCAGCTTCAAAAAAATTTGAAAAGACCGTGAGTAGTGGACCCATGACATCAACGGATCTCACATGGTCACGCTTTGATAGTTCGGCAATATACGCTCGCAGCTCTACTGAAACAATTGTATAAACGACGATATCATGGTGAATTGCCGCTTCTTGGAAAATAGCGTCGATTTGCTCTTTGGTTCTTATATTCTTATAGCGAGTAAAGAAAATTTCTTTGTCTTGAAACTGAGTCATCGCAGCTCTGGTTATCGCTGAAGCTGTTTCTCCTGTTCCGTCAGAAATAACAACAACTTTAAGTTTATCATGGACTTGCATCATAGTTTTTATCTATAGAACGATAAGAATTGTCTATTTGCCCTTATCTGAATTGGTATTAGAATAGCATATTAGTATTTGTTATTTTATAGAAGTAGGAGGTCAAATGCACCTAAGAAAATCTCTATTTATCATTATGACTCTAGGGTCAATGTCGGCATTCGCCGATTTTAAGGCTCTTCCGGATAAAGCTCCAGTTCCCGCCGATAATCCTCAGACTTCGGCCAAGATCGAGCTTGGGAAAATGCTCTATTTTGATCCACGTTTATCAATCGATGGAACAGTCTCATGTAATTCATGTCACAACGTTATGCTAGATGGTGGTGACGGTCGACCTGTTGGAGTTGGAGTAAGAGGTCAAAGAGGCGGGCGCGGTTCTCCTACAGTATGGAATTCTGCTTTTCATTCAGTTCAATTTTGGGACGGAAGAGCAGAATCTCTAGAGGCCCAAGCTATTGGACCTTTAACTAATCCGATTGAAATGGGAATGCCATCTCATGATGCTGTCATTGAAAGAATTAATAAAATTCCTGGTTATGTTGAGTCATTCAAAAAAGCGTTCCCTAAAAATAAGGAACCTACAATAGGAAATTTGGCGAAGGCAATTGCTTCTTATGAGAGAACTCTCATTACTCCAAACTCACCGTTTGATAAGTATATGAAGGGTAACAAGAAGGCAATGACGGCCCAACAAGTTCGAGGAATGAAGCTCGTAGAAGAAATTGGTTGTACTTCTTGTCATACAGGAGTCAATTTCGCGGGTGAAGGTTTAAAGATGGGAGAAGGAAACTATCAGCCATTTCCACAGATTCCAGGATCAAAGTTTGATAAGATGTATGACCTAACATCTGATCTTGGCCGTTACGAAGTAACGAAGAAGAAAGAAGATAAAAATCATTGGAGAGTTCCAACCTGGAGAAACGTTGCTCTCACTGCACCGTATTTTCATAATGGGAAAGTGAAGACTCTGGATGAAGCAGTTAGAGTTATGGCCAAGACCCAACTTGATGCTGATCTGAAAGATGATCAGGTTCAAGACATTGTTGCCTTTTTAAATGCTTTGACTGGTGAATTCCCGAAACAAACAATTCCTAATCTACCAAAGACATCAGGTTTTACAGTTACTCCTGAACCTTAAGACCTTTAAAAAAATGATCCACTTGAAGAAAGATTTCTTTTCTTTCTTCAAGTGGGTGAAATTTAATTTTCGATTGATCCCTATTAAACCAAGTCCTCTGAGACTTTGCTAATTGGCGAGTTGAAATAATTATTTGCTCTTGGCATTCTGAAAGATTTTTATACTCACCACTGATATAGTTTAAAGCTTCTTTGTACCCAATACTTTGTAAGGGTTTCTCTAAACCGGAAAAACCATTTTTGAGGAGTCCTTGGACTTCCTCAATGAGTCCAGATTGGAGCATCCTTTCTGTTCTTGTTTTGATGATATGAGCGTGCTCATCTTTGGGAATATCAAGATAAATATGTAATAGATCCCAGTTGTGGATAGTTGGATTATTTAATGTTGTGTTTGAAAGATCCTTCATTTCTCTAGCACTAGAGAGTGGCGAACCTGTCGTCCAAAAATGTTCGACCGCCCTTCGAATGCGGTAGTGATCATTGAAGTGATAGCGTTCATAACTTATTGGGTCGTTATTTAATAAAATATCCCTGAATGTTCCTATACCTTCTGCTTTATATAATTGATCAGATCTAGCTAAAATACTCGATGGTGTCGTGGGAGAATCATACATCCCCTTTAGTAGTGCTTGTAGGTAAAATCCACTTCCACCAACGAGAAAAACATTTTTCCCATCATTGAGTAACTTATCAATGATAGGGAAAGCTTCTTTGGCAAAATCAGCTGCATTCATTGGCCCAGAAATACTTCTGATATTGATCATATGATGTGGAACTGTTCCCATTTCTAATGGGGTTGGCTTCGCCGTTCCAATATTTATTTCTTTATAGAATAGAAGTGAATCAAAATTCACAATTTCTCCGCCAAAATGACTCGCAAGTTCGACAGAAAGATCCGTTTTCCCAGATGCCGTAGGCCCAGAAATGACAATCACCTTCACTTAAATTTTTCCTTTAGAAGATGACCAAGATTTAAAGCGATTTTTTCGGTAATAAGTTCATCTATTGGAAAAGAAGATAACATCTCATCCCATGTTGATTGAGACCAATCTGATGAAATGATATTAATTTTTGAAAAAGATTCTTTACTGATTAGGCATTGGATAACCGGACGTAAAGGAAAGCCATTCATCCAGTCAGGTATACTTCTCACGACAATCGTTTCTTTTCCCAGAAATTCAATCTCCATACCACCCTCGTTTAATACACGAATGTGTTCCAAGGATACATCTCTTGAAGAAAAAGGTTCACTTACGAGTAGGGGAATAGAAGACGAAGCAGAATTCATCTTGCTTCGGGTATAATGTTCTAATAATTTATGAGCAGAAAAAACAAAGAAAGATTGACCTACTTTTTTTAGGAAGGATGAATCTATCCAAATAAAATTATCACCTTCATTCTCTGGAATGCGGTGTGGAGAAAAGAATCCCTCCATGTTGTAATCATGCCTCTCTTGAGGAAGTTCTGAATCAGTTGAACCTTCGATAAGAAGTTCATTCGGTTGATAACTTATTCTAGAATCCTGTGTTTGAACCAGATTTTTTGAATAGTTTTGTTTTGAGGCGAGGTCTTTAATTGTTGATGAGAGTAGACCTATTAATTTAGACATCTCCATGACTTTAATAATAGTTTTATTTGGGTGAACATTAACATCAATTGAATCCGGGGGAAGTGAGAAATGAGCAACGTAGTGAAAGTCATCTTGTCCAAATGCTGCGGCCAAACCGTTGGACATCACTCTGTGGAGTTGTTTGTCCAAAACAAACCTATCGTTTATGTAGATATATTGAATCTTAAGCGGTGCTTTGATTGTCCCAGGGATAAGGAAAATATCTAGCTCATTGTTTTCATAAAATTTTTGAGAAAACATGATCGAGTTTTGGGCCTTCGAAAATAGGTCGCTTATTCGATTCCCCAATTCTAATTGTGAAGGATAAATTTCTTTTTCATTCTCATCAATTTTTACTTGGAATTCAATTTTTGGATGCGAAAGAATGAAGGCGAAAATAATTTTTTTAATAAAAGTTTTTTCAGCTTGTTGAGATTGAATGAATTTAAGTCGTGCAGGCGTATTATAAAATAAATCTTGTATTACAAGTTCTGTCCCATGCTCGAAAGGTATTGTCTGCCTTTCTCCATGAAATTTAACTTCTCCGCCCTCAATTCTTAATTCAGACGCCCCAGTAGATTTTAAATTTTTTGAAATACATTGAAGTTTTGAGATGGCAGCAATTGAAGCGAGGGCCTCTCCTCTAAATCCAAATGATCTTAGTCGATAAAGATCTTCAAATCTTGAAATTTTTGAAGTTGCGTGCCTTGAGAATGCGAGCGGGAGGTCGGAGTATTTCATCCCATGCCCATTATCTTTTAAAGAGATGAGATCAAGTCCGTTGTTCTTGATTGTTAATTCAAGTTTCGTTGAGCCGGCATCGACTGAATTTTCAAGAATTTCCTTAATAAGATTGCCTGGCCGCTCGATGACTTCACCAGCTTTAATCTGATCAATGAGATGCTCAGGAAGTAGTTCAATAGTTGGAGGGGATTGGATCATTTAACCCTTAAAGAAGTTAACCTGATTCCTTCCGCCTTCTTTTGATTTATAGACTGATGAGTCTGCTCTTTTGAAGAGGTCTGTACCGTTGTTTACACCCTGACGATAATCAGCAACGCCGATTGAAGCTGTCACTGGAAGCCTTTTACCATCATAAATGAACTCATGCTTTTCAATTAATTTTCTTAGCCTTTCAGCGATCTCAAAGCCTTGCTTTAAATTTGTATTTGGTAGAAGAATGCAGAATTCTTCTCCTCCATATCTTGCAAAGATATCACCTTGGCGGATACCATTTTCGCGAATGAGACGGGCCTTTTCTTTTAGTACATAATCCCCGGCATCGTGACCGTAATTGTCGTTAAGTTTCTTGAAGTGATCGAGATCAAAAATGATAAGAGTTATTGGTTTTCCCGTTACTTTGCATTTTTTGACTTCAGTTTCTAATTGATTATTAAAAAATGATTTATTGTAACATTTGGTCAACCCATCAGTGTTGGCCTCTTCATGAAGTTTGTCATAAGTCAGGCGCTCTGGATCACCCTTAGGGATGTACTTCATCGCGATAGCACCAATTTTAATAACATCTGCTTTCTTTAAAATTGTTGGCGTTTCAAGCTTTTGATTATTGAGGTAGGTCCCGTTAGAAGAACCAAGATCAGCAACACTAACTTCTGAATCAGTTACTGTAACTGTGAAATGCTTGCGAGAAATACCATGGAAGTCCAAAGAAATTGCACAATCAGGATTTCTTCCTACGACTGTTTCGCCCTGGTTAAGGTTGAAGATAGATCCATTGAGTTCTCCACCAACGACTAGGAGACAGGCCGGCTTTTGCTTGGCCTCTTCCTCGATAGACGCAAGAGTCTTTCTAATGTCTGTAATTACAACCGTTGCGTTGTTATCGTCACTCATGACCACTCCAGAGAACCAAATGATAAGTGTTAACCATTTTATGCCTGCCCATCATTTTGAGCAAGACGCGCCTAATGTTATATCGGATAGTTTAGTGATTTTTTAACCACTCATTAGCGTATTTTTTACCGGCCTCAACTCCTGGTTGATTAAAGGGGTTAACTTTAAGGAGTTCGCCGACCATCACGGTCAGGCATTCAGTGAAAAGAACTAATTGTCCCACAGACTCTTCGTTTAGTTGTGGAATAGATAAATGAACGACGTGTCGATCATTTTCACTTAGTGCCGTCAGTGTTCCTTCTAGCTCTGCCTTCATTAAGTCAGATAAGGTAAAAGCTGAGAGGTTTTTGAAACTTTCAGCTGCAAGATTATTTTTTAGAGAATAATTCGTTTGATGTTTATGAACCTCAAGGATAAAAATGATTTTATCTTTAGGTCCTTCCATAAAAAGTTGCATCTGAGAATGTTGGTCTGTCGCACCGTAGGCAGGAATCGGTGTAAGCCCTTTTCCATCTTTACCGAGGCTTTCTGCCCATAATTGAACAAACCAAGATGAAAAATCTTTTAAAAGGGAAGAGTAGGGCATAAGTACTGTTTGTTTAACGCCCTTGTCATGCAGAGATTTAATCCAGAACGCCAAATCAAAGAATGACTTAGACTCACATAGTGTCGACAATTCTTTTTGAATTTTTTTCGCTCCGTAAAGAATAGCTTCATTATTAATGCCGGCAAAAAAAGCAGGTAAAAAACCAACTGGCGTTAGCACAGAAAAGCGACCACCAATATTTGAAGGGATATCTAGCGTTGTAATATTCCATGTCTTGGATAATTTCCGTAATTCGCCTTTTTCAGGGTCTGTACAAAAGACGAAGTAATCCTTGAAGGACTCTTCATTTATTCCGAGCCGATTAAGTTCATTGATGATGATCGCCATGGCCGCAACCGTTTCAGCTGTTGTTCCAGATTTTGAAACTACGTAGACGAGAGATTCTTTAAGGTTCACTTTATTAAGTTTTTTAGAAAGGTCATCAGGATCAATGTTGTTAATAAATGTAAATTGGCATCCTGTTTCTTTTCCCAGTGCCGAGATAAGCATCTCTGGGCCTAGCGCACTTCCTCCAATTCCAATGTGTATGAAGTGTTTTTTATGTTTGAAATGCTCATAAACTTTTCTAGTTTCATCTAAAAGTTCAATATTTTCGGGTAATCTAAAAAAACCAATCTCACTAGAAGAAAGAGTTGTTCCATAGTTTTGAACTGCCTCTTTCATGTCAGAATCATTTAGAGCTAATTTGTGGGAAGATCTAATATTCCAACTAAGCATGCTGTTCGTACTCTTTTTTAAGGTGGCGGGCAATGACCACTCTTTGAATTTGGTTTGTTCCTTCGACGATTTGAAGAACCTTTGCGTCTCTCATGAAGCGCTCAACAGGGTATTCAGATGTATACCCAACGCCACCTAAAACTTGAACAGCATCCGTTGTTACTTTCATTGCAGTGTCTGTCGCTTTAAGTTTTGCCATTGAACAGAGTTTTGAATTTGGCCTATTTGTATCAAGTGAATGACAGGCCGAGTGAACTAAAAAACGAGATGCTTCCGTTTCAGTGGCCATATCAGCGATCATAAACTGAAGACCCTGGAAGTCAAAAATAGCTTGCTTAAATTGTTGGCGAGTCAGTGAGTATTTAATCGCCTCATCTAATGCTCTTTGAGCGCAACCAATACCAATCGCCGCTATCGCAACACGACCTCTATCAAGACCACCCATAGCAACTTTAAAGCCCTGACCTTCATCAAGAAGCCTATTCTCTTCGGGAACAAAACAATTTTCAAAAACAATTTCTCGCGTAGGAGACGTTTTCCATCCCATCTTCTTTTCAGCTTTGCCGTAGCTGAATCCTTTCATACCGTCTGTAACAATAAAAGCTGAGATACCCTTAGCTCCTTCACCACCAGTTCTTGCCATCACAATATAGGTTTTTGCGACACCGGCCGAGGTGATCCACATTTTAGTGCCATTCAGGATATAGCCGCCTTCAACTTTTTTAGCAGTGGTCTTCATATTGGCAGCATCTGAACCAGAATGCGATTCAGATAAAGCAAAGGCTCCAATTTCTTTTCCAGAAGTTAGTTCTGGAAGATACTTTTCTTTTTGCGACTTATTTCCGAATTCCAAAAGGATAGATTGAACCATTGAAGACACTGAAACAGTCACAGCGTAGGGCACAGACGTTTTTGCAATCTCTTCAAGTGCATAACAATAATCCATGTACGACAGACCCGCTCCACCAAATTCTTCTGGGATAGTGATACCAGTCACTCCATAATCCCCAAGACCTTGAAAGATTTCTTTTCGAAACGTTCCACTGGCATCGTCGTGCTCCATATGAGGTTCAATGGAGGTTTCACAGAATTTTTTTAAATTTAAAACGAGTTCTTTTTGAAATTCATTCATTTCTTATTCTCTTAAAGCATCTTTTAATAAATTTTTAGCAATGATCATAATCATGACTTCATTTGTTCCAGCACCAATTTCATTAAGCTTGTTATCTCTCATCATGCGTTCAACTGGGAATTCTCGTGAATAACCGTAGCCCCCATGAAGTTGAATGGCATCGAGTGCGATTTTTGTCGCCATCTTTGGAAGTTGAAGCTTTACAGCAGAAGCAAGTGAGTTCGATTTTACGCCATAGTCGTATTCGTAACAAACAGTGTAGAGCATTCTTCTCATTGCTTCAGTTTCTGAATACATCTCGGCGATCATCTTTTGAATCAATTGAAAATTCGCAAGATTCTTTCCAAACTGCTTTCTCTCGCCAGCGTATTTGATACATTGATCGAGGCATGCTTGTGCAATACCCAAGGAGATTCCTGCGATTGTGATCCTTTCGATCTCAAGATTCTTCATCATGTGATGAACCGAATCACCCTCGGATCCAACTCTATTGGCCAGTGGAACCCTCGCTTTATCAAACGAAAGCTCTCCGGTTGGTGATGATCTCATCCCCATTTTGTGAATTTCTTTTGAAACAGAAAAACCAGGAGTTCCCTTTTCAACAATAAAAGTCGTTAAGTCTTTTTTACCAGGTCCAGTTCTTGTGTAGAGGTAAACTACATCGGCGTATTGAGCATTCGTGATCCACATCTTATTACCTGTGATCTCGTAGAAATCACCATTTTTTACAGCTTTTGTTTGCATGCCAACGGCATCTGAACCGAAGCCCGGTTCTGACATTCCCATGCATCCAACGTGCTCGCCTGAAATTAACTTAGGAAGATATTTTAACTTCTGTTCATGTGAACCATTGTTGTTGAGGTTGTTCACGCACAAAATAGTGTGGGCGAGGTATGATAAAGTGGAGCCAGCGCAAGCTTTACCAAATTCTTCCATCACAATCGTTGCAGCTGTTGCACCCATGCCCGAGCCGCCATAATCCGGATCAGAAGTGATCCCTAAAAGACCAAGATCACCCATGTGCTTAAAGGCCTTAAGATTAAAAGTTTCATCGTGATCATGCTTTTCAGCAAATGGAGCGAGCTCGTTTTGAGCGAAATCACGGCATACTTTTTGAATTTCTTTTTCTTCAGAGGTGAAAAACCACATAGCAGCGTCCTTTTGGTAGTAACATAGTGTAGCGGAAAAATCGGTCTTTGTTAAAGCAAATGCACCCCATTATTTTGATACACTTATTATTATTTATCGAGCTAAAATGAACTGTGGCCTACTTAGAAAATGCTAAACAATTTGATCCTGTGCGACCTGGTGAGCAGTGGTTTTTTTATTGGAAAACCTCAGCAGCTCTGTGGGAGAGCCGAATCCTTCAATTCTCTAGGGATGAAGTCATTTTTATTCCCGTACATTGGGGACTTCATGGAGATTCACCCGGAAACTGGGATTTTGGTAGCTCAGTTCCAGAAAGGGATTTATTACGCCTTACTGATTTGTTGACGCAGCATGGTCGAAAATTTTGTTGGATTCTGCCGATGACGGCCGCCCCCCATCTGCCCAATGGGGGTGTTCCAGCATACGCAGCTAGAACTCTTGCCCTTACGAGAAGTGGAGTTCACTACGCTGTTTTAGATAATGAATTCAATTTGAATAAGATGTATTCCTTTTTCGAGCCAAAGATTTTTCAATCTTACACAGATTTCTTAAAAGGCTTTGGTACATTTTTGGGAATTAATAAAATTAAATCCCCCGTATGGGGTGCCCAATTTTATTATTATCAAGATGGGGAGTTATTTTCATTTTTTGAGGATTGTTCTCTGGCCTTTGAGCAAGGATTTTCGCGTTACCTTAAGAAAAATCAGCCTGATGGAACTGATCTGACGGATCCAGTTACTGAAGCTCAATTAAAAGAGAATTTTACCAAAGAGGTAAGTGACCTCTTTGTCACCACCGCAGAAGCGGCCCTTGGTCCTTTTTGGATGGGAGCAAAAAAGATTGTGGCACTGGGATCTGGCCCCCAAGAAACCATTTTACGCTCTATTTCTACTGGAAAGTCTCAACTAGAATATACCCGAGATATTTTTTATCATTTTGTTAATTCAAATTGGATGTCTAGTGTCTTACTTTCATCAACAGAAAAAAAAGAATGCTTAAGCTGGATTCTATCTGAACATTTTGGCCCAAAAGAAATTGAAGAAAAATATAATTATCATGCCTATAGTTCAAATCTTAGTGATGAATTTAAACCGTTCGGCGTAATCGACATTTTCACTAATAAAAAACAAGATTGTTTTCAAAAAAATGGTTTAATTTCCTACTTAGACACGAGTTTCCGCTGGCTTTACCAAGTCAATGAGAAGCTACCTTTCACTGCTGAATGGATTGATTCTCATCAACATAAAGTTAAAGTCTTTCACGGGTCTGATCTTGATCGAACGACCTTTGCCCAAATGTTAAAACTTTTCTTGATGGGCCAAACGGTCCTTCTTGATAGAACAGGAATTGGTGAGGGACTAGATAAAAAATTACAAATATTTTTAATTGAAAATAATTTAAAAATTCAATCTGTTAATTATATGACTCCAACTCAATTGTGTGAACTTGGAGAAGGTAAGCTCATTATATTTGAGGGTGAAAGATTGAATGAAAACCCTTCCAGAGACAAATTTTGGAGTCACATCTTTAAATTTCTGAATTTGGTGCAACCAGAAATGAAAATGGATAAAGACGTCTTTACCATGTGGAGAATTAGAGCGACTTCAAATCATGAATTGTCTTATTTGGATGTGAGACGAGTCAATATATACAATCCAACCAGCTATAAAAAGACCGTTACTATCAGGACCCACAAACACTTTGCCTTTATGAAAATGGTCGATCCAACGAGAGCGAATGCGAAGTCAACTTCAGAGGGAGTCGATGTAGAACTTCTTCCTCATGGGAAAATAGCTCTCGATTTTGGGCATTACGAGGAACGCTAATGGCACTTCATTTGATTTATCATTTTCAGACTTCTCAGAATCAGGATCTTGAATTTCGGCCTGCAAGCTACGGAGTTGTTTATTTTTTTTCAGAATCAGGTTTCCTCGAGAAAAATTTACTGATTGAAATGTCTAAAACAGTTCCTGAAGCCGATCACGAGCGACTTACTTTTTTAAGTTTGGATGATTTAAAGACATTCGCCTTAAGAGTGAGTCAGGAATTATCTCAAAACGAAGTAAGGCTCATTTCTGTGCAAGATTATAATATTGGAATCGACGGCGCCAAAGATCTTAAGTCTTTTCAGTCTGTATTTGAAAAATATGGTGAAGTTGTTCAGCATGAAAATGCTAAGAAAAAGAATTTGTTCTCTAAACTATTTTCTTAAACATTATCTTTTGCCCTTCTCTGGCATGACCTCTTGATAGGGGGCGGTTCTTTTTTTGTCTTCTTGTTGTTGTTTGTCTTTCTTATCTTCGCATGAGAGGCAAAGAAAAATGAGTATCAAGGCCAGAGTTAAGATCTTCATTTCGCCCCTCCTTGGGTTAGAGGTATTTTGCTCCAACTCCTGCAATCTCGGGAAATTGTAGAAGCTGAATTTTCTTTAAGTTATTGAAAAATATAAGATTTTATCGGTCATTGTAAACTTCGCCATGGGTCGGCATTTTCCTTGCAAAACCATTTGCATTCACTTACTTATACACCCCATATGAAGCCCTCTTTTTTTGATTTAACTTATGATGATTTAAAAAATCTTCTCATTGAGAAGGGCTTTTCCCCATTTGGTGCAACTCAAATATTTGATTGGGTTTATAAGAAATGGGTCCATCAACCAGAAGAATGGTCAAACGTCTCAAAAGCGGCCAAGGAATTTTTTAAAGAAAATTATGACTTTGCACTTCTAAAAGTTGTTTGGAATGGTCTATCAAAAGATGGAACAAGAAAGTTTTTAGTTAAGATGAATGATGGGCAAACAGTTGAATCCGTCGCAATTGCGGCAAGGGATCGTCTAACTCTTTGTGTTTCTTCACAGGTTGGATGTGCCGTTGGTTGCACTTTTTGTCATACCGCGACTCAAGGACTAAAGAGACATTTGAAAACAAGTGAAGTTGTTCTTCAGTATGTTACGATTCAAAAATGGCTTATGGATGAGGTTAGTTCCGATGTGAAATTAACCAATATCGTTTACATGGGTCAGGGAGAGCCTCTTCATAATTTCGAAAACATGAAAAAGGCGACTCTCATTTTTATGAGTGAAAAAGGTCTAGGTTTAGGTCAAAGAAGAATCACTCTTTCAACTTCTGGTCTTGTTCCAGCAATTGAAAAATTAGCAGAAGATTTCCCTCCGGTTAATATAGCTCTCTCTCTTCACTCGGCAAGAAATGACGTTAGAACTGAGCTTATGCCTATTAACAAAGTCTATGATCTTGAAAGATTATTTAAAGCGATAAAACTCATCCCTCTTAAAGCACACCGTAGAATCACTTATGAGTACTTACTCATCGATGGGATGAACGACTCCATGGACGATGTTGTTGCTCTGGCCAATCTTCTCAATTCAAAAGAATCGAAAATCAATTTGATTCCATTTAATGAATTTCCGGGATCAAAATATAAAAGACCTTCCGAACAGAAAATTATGTGGTTTCTGGACCAGATGATTAAGCGCGGATTTACCTGTACGATAAGAACCACCAAAGGTAGCGATATCCTGGCCGCTTGCGGTCAACTTAAGAGCGAATTTGAAAAATTAAACCTATGGGACAATGAAAGGCCAGTCGTTATTCCGAGTATTGCCAGTAGCGTACTTCAGAATCAAGCTCGGTAGTTTCAGATTTTGTAGGTTCATCACCAGCTTTCATTTTTTTCTTTTTTATTTTTGACCCAGCAACTGAGCGTTGAGCGGATTGTTCCTCTACGGCTTTTTCTACCTTATACTTTTCAGCATCAACCATAGAGTCGTGCACGATACTGTGATCCTTCTTGGCATAGGTGACAGTGACCCAAGATAGTAAAGCTAATAAAATTAGGTTCTTAATCATAAAAACACCCTTTTTTCACTCGACCCCCTAAAGGAAGCCTCTTTAGTTCTTTTCGGATTTAATAAAAAAAACTAAACCTAATTAAATATCAATTACTTAGAGTGCGTAAAAAAGAAAAGGTTTTGAGTTTGTAAGCATTTTTTGGGTGACATATTCTCGATATATTAGGACAGTTTAACTCCTGTATTAGTTGTTGTTATATATTACAACGATCGTTCTAAAAACGATGGAGACCCCGTGAAGTTTTTAAAAGTCTTAACTTTCGCCTCTCTTGTAGTAACCAGTGCCTATGGTAATGTGTCAGTATATTTTAATCAAAACTCACTCACTTCTTACACTGACCCATACAGGAACATTTCCCGTCGTGGAGATAATCTTGAAGCCGTTCTTATAAAGGAAGTGGCAGCTGCTAAAAAATCCATTTTTGTCGCAGTGCAAGAGATTCGTTTACCCTTACTTGCAAAGGCCCTTATCGAAAAACACAAAGAGGGTGTCGATGTTAGGATTGTTTTAGAACACGATTATAATTTTAATATCCTCTCTCAGCGTGATCCAAACACAGATGGTGAGTATGAAGCCTCAAAATTGACGGAGTTGAAGGCGCTTGTTGATATGAACCGAGATGGCCGGATTCAAAAAGAAGAACTTGAAGCAAGAGACGCCATCTATATGCTCCAATCCGCAAATATAAAGATGATGGACGACACGTCTGATAATTCAAGCGGCTCAGGATTAATGCATCATAAATTTATGATCGTCGATGGTAAAACTACCGTCGTTAGTACGGCCAATTTCACACTAAGTTGCATTCATGGTGATATTTTAACTCCTTCCTCAAGAGGGAATGCAAATTCAATGACGGTTGTTCAATCAACAACATTTGCTAAAATCTTTACCGAAGAGTTCTCTCAACTTTGGGGAAATGGTCGTCGCGGAAATTTTGGTCATAACAAAACCTATCGCGGCCCAGTGACAACATCTGTAAAGGGAGCAAAAATAACTGTTCAATTTTCGCCAACTTCTCAAAGATATAACTGGGAAGAGTCCGTTAACGGTTTGATTGCTACCCACATTGGTAAGGCCAAGAGTTCAATCAATGCTGCATTGTTTGTTTTTTCTGACCAGAACATCTCTGATGCAATGGAGAAGAGGCACAATCAGGGCGTTGATATTGGTGTCATTATTGAGCCGAAATTTGCTTATCGATATTATTCCGAGCTACTTGATCTTCTTGGTTTGGAAATGCTTAACCAGAAATGTAATTTTGAATCGGAAAATAATCCTTGGAAAAATGAGGCGAAAGATGTTGGTATGGCCTCTTTACCTTATGGCGACGTGCTTCATCATAAATTTGGAGTCGTAGATAACAGAACTGTTATCGTTGGATCTCAAAACTGGTCTGATGCGGCCAACTACATTAACGATGAGACACTCATCGTTATAGAGGATGCGACGATTGCTGGGCAGTTTACTCAGGAATATAACCGCATAAAAAAGACTGCTAGACTTGGGGCCACGACCTGGCTCAAAGATCAGATAAAAAAACAAGAAGAAGCCTGCGTTTATCTAGGACGCTATTAATTCCTTTTTCCCTTAAATTTGAGTTATAATCAAGGCTCCGGAAACTTATGGAAGGAGTTCTCTTGAGCCGCGAAAGATCCAAAGGGATAGTTGGAATATTTATTCTTGTGACTGTCCTCTTTTTCATTTTTATTGTGTTTGCTTTTTACACTGTTTCTCAACTGAAGGAATCGACTTCAATGGGTGAAGGATTATTGGATAACTCCAAAAATTCTCCCATTGCTGTCATCACGATTGAAAACGAGATTATGGAATCAAAGAAGACTGTTGATATGCTTCTTGCCGCCGAAAAAGAAAAAGATATCAAAGCGATTATTTTAAGAATTGATTCTCCTGGTGGCGCTGTTGCACCTACTCAAGAGATTTATGAAGAAGTTAAACGGATTGATAAAATTAAACCAATCTACGCCTCATTCGGAACCGTTGCTGCTTCAGGTGGGTACTACATCGGTGCGGCCTGTAGAAAAATTTGGGCGAATGCTGGTACTTTAACTGGATCAATCGGCGTCATTATGCAGATGGCGGATTTGTCAGAGTTATTTAAATGGGCAAAATACAAATCCGAAACCATTAAAGCTGGCCGTTATAAAGATATCGGCAATCCTGCTCGTGCGATGACTGATGAAGAGCGAATGTATCTAAATAATCTCCTGGCCGGGACTCACAAACAGTTCATGGATGATATTTCGGCCGTCCGTAAAGATCGATTGAAAAAAGATATTACGGAGCTTGCCCAAGGACAGATATTTCATGGCACCGAGGCCAAAGAATTTGGACTTGTGGATGAAATCGGTAGTTTGTGGGTTGCGGGAAGAGCAATTCACAAGGAACAAAAATTCAAGGGAGAGTTTGGTCTTCGTTTTTTAAAACCTCAACGTAAAAGATTTTCATTCACAGAATTTCTACAAGAGGGAGAGGATGCTCTCACGTTTATTAAAACGAAATTAGAACCTAAGACTGCTCCTGCGTATAAATTTCAGATGTAAGGACGTCACGTGGATTATGCCTTCCTTTTAGATTGGGGAAAGAATCACTTACTGACAATTGTTGCAGTCGTTACAACTTTAGTTTTACTTTATCATTATGTGATTGAGCGAGATAAAGCAGTCAAACTTTCTAAAAAATATAGGAATAGTATTTTTGAAGCCCAATCGAGAATCTTTTTAAATGCTACTCAATACTTAATTGAAGGGAATAAAGATCTCGCAATTAAAGAATTTTTGAATGCGGTTGATCTTAACCGAGAAACAATTGATACGTATTTTGCTTTAGGTGGATTATTTAGATCCAATGGAGAAATTGAAAAAGCCATTTCTATTCATCGTTCTTTGATAGCTCGTGAAAGTATTTCCGAATCAACTCGTTTATTAGCGCTTAAAGAGTTGGCCCTCGATTTTGATAAGGGTGGCTTCATTGATAAGGCAATAGAGACTTATAAAGACGTTTTGAAAATTAACCGAGACCAACAGGATGTCATTCACTCGCTTTGTAGAATTTATGAAGATATTGAGGACTGGGATCAGGCCTATAACTATAGAATCATGCTATCAAAAGTCGGTCAGGAAAATCAGTCAGAAACGATCTCACATATTTTAGTTCAAAAAGCGAAAGCGCTCTTTGATAAGGGTCAGTTTAAGGCCTGCGCCGAAGAGCTTGAAGATGCCTTTAGATTTGCTCCTTCAGTTTCAGCAAAAATTCTTCGTTTAAGACTTTTTCTGGTGTTGGGAAAGATGGAAGATGCGAATGGATTACTCTTAGAATTACTTAAAGAGCATCCGATGTATGCGACATTCATTTTTGTTTCTCTTGATCAGTTTAATCCCAAACTTCAGCAAGCCGAGCAGTATAAGGAAAGACTCCATCAATTGAAGGATTATTTTTTAGGAATAAATGATGTTGATTTGATGAATTCTCCTTCAGTGGTTCTTTCAAAAATTCGCTTATTAAAAGATCTCAAAAAAACCGGCGATGCTTTCCATCTGTTAGACGACTGGATGAAAAACCAAGGCCAGTCAGATGTCCTTAAAATTGAGTATATTAAAATTCTCATTGAAATTGGAAAGTCAGAAGAAGCTCTTTCCCATACTAAAACATTACTAAATAATCTTCATAGCTCTCTTACGAGACATTACTGCTCACAGTGTGGGTACAACTCTGATGAAATCTTTTGGCGATGTCCTCAGTGCCATAGCTGGGAGACCATTCAGTTTAGATGGAAGGTCTAAAATGTGGTGGCCCTTACTTCTCCCCATCTTATTATTTGCTGAAACCACTTCTACTGACGAAAGGATTGTGGGAACATTTTATTTTAATCCCATGTTTGGGCATGTTCATCAATCGGCCTTAAGAACTTCCGCAAGTTTAACAACGATTCAATGTTCTCATCCTGTAAAAGTGATTGAAAGTTCAAAAGTTTCAGTTGGCCGTGAATGGGCCTATGTTCAAGTCGCAGATCATAAAGGATTCATCAGGAAAGATTTTTTATCGCAGAGAAGACCTGAATGCTTTCAAGGAAAATATCCTAAGTTCTTTGATGCTTTTAATTTAGATCTTTCTGAGCTTTATTATTGGGGTCGCTTAAACGATCAGTATATTCAAGGTGAAACAAGGGTAAAGTGAGATGAATTTCGTATTTTTTTTCGCTTTATTTATGTCCCAGCTCGTCTTTTCTCAGACTGAAAAACTTCAGGAAGAGAAAGAATTAGAGGTCGTTAACTTTAATAGTATTAAGAAAATTTTAGTACAAGATGGGCTTTCAGAGGCAGCGAAGAAAAAAGAAAAGCAAGTCCAGGTTCTGAAAAAAGAACAGGCGAAGGTTGAAACTGGTCGATACCTCTATCCTACGGAATCAGAAATCTGGGGATTTACCTCTGAGTATTGGTTAATTAAGAATGCTCAAATTTTAGATTGGGATTTTGAAAAGCCTGACTACGGAATTGATAAAAGTTTTAAATCGATCTTACAGGATTTAGGATTCTATCAAAAAAAGTTTAAGATACTTTTGGTCAATAGCCCAAATATTGTTCGAGCAGCTCTCCCAGGTAATGAAGAAGTGATATTATTAATTTCAGTTCCTTTTATAAGGATGCTCGATTTGTCTAAGCTAGAAATAGCCTTACTTCTTTTTGAGGATTTTGTTCGGTTTGATCTAGGCTATTTTAAAAAAAGTGTTATGACAGAAAAAATGACCAAGCTTTCGGGGTCAAATTTTCAAGGTGGCAAGCCAGATATTTCTTTAATTGAGGAACTACTTAGAAACTACAATTCTCAAATTAATGAAAAGGGATACACCTTCCAACAAATGTTTGAAGTCACAAAAAAAATGGATGCCTATTTAAAATCGAATCCAGAACTTTGGAATGCTTACTTTCGATTACTTGGGAAAGTGGATCGGTTTTTAAAAACAAACGTTCAGTTTAAAGATTACATTAAACTTTATCCATCTCCGGAGATGCAAGTAAAGTGGTTGAGTCCTGACGAAAAAGTTTTGTGATGTTTGATCATTATTTATTTAAAAATATTAGGTATTACGCTTCCTACCAGCTGTTGTTTGTTATTATTTTTATTATTTTAAGTTCTTCAGGGGCCTTTTTTCACTTCTTACTTAATCATGAAATTTCAATCGTAGAATCGTGGTTACATAATAATCACTGGGAAATACTAATCATTTCAAAACTTTTATCTTTAACCATCATGAATCGGTGGTTCCGTGTTCGTTTATATGAAATGAAAACCATTAAGCAGTTATCTAAGGAACTACTAAAGTGGCCTGAGCATAGGGCGGTGGTTATTTCATTTTTTATTATGATTAGCTACCTTGCCTTGACTCAAAATGAGTTTGCTATTCAAAATCTAGGTTATTGGTATTACTACTTAACATCTTTTGTTGGCCTATTTTTATTTTTTGGAATTGAGTTTGTTGTGATTGCTTATCTAGATGATGTGCTTAATCAAGATGATCGTGTCTCAACGTTTTGGTTGGGGACACTTTATACACTCTTTTTCGCTATCGGTTTTAGGCTTTGTGTTCCGGATTATTATAATTTGTTAACCTATGTTGTCTTTTGTTTCACGGCACTCCTCCTGTTAAGTGGGGAAACATTTAAAAATTGGAGCAATGTAGTTTGTTTCTTGGTTGTTTTTGTTGCCCCTATGGGGTCGCTCTTTGGTCTCGATCCAGTATGGGGCGATGATTTTTCACCTTTCAGTATAAAGTCTAAACTTTCAATACCTTTTCTAGCAGTTATTTGGATGGTATCTTTTTCATATTATAAGTATCGAGATCAAATTATTTCGGGTGCGCGCAAGTTCGTGCGTTGAGGTTTAACATGCATGGTTTAAATATCTGGCAAATCTTATGGGACTCAGGTTTTGTTGTTAAAATTGTACTTCTTATCCTTGTTTTGGCCTCAGTGTATTCTTGGGCAATCATTTGGCAGAAATACAAACAATTGAAGTTAGTGACTGAAGCAAATGATAAGTTTTCTGACTTTTTTAGGAAAAGTAATTCCATTGCAGACATTCATAAAGAGGCCAGTGAAAATCTGGACTCAACGATGGGTCTCATGTTTAAACGGGGTTTTGAGGAATTAAATAAAATTATCGAGAAATTGAATCAGTCTGGAAAAAGTAACTTTACTCAGCATTTTTCAGCTCACGGTTTTGAGTCTTTAGAGCGCGCTCTCAAGGCTGGATTTAATACAGCGAATGAGAAGATGGATCTTAAAGTTTCACTACTTGCTACAATTGGCTCCATTACTCCATTTATTGGATTATTTGGAACAGTTTGGGGAATTATTGATGCATTCTCAGGTCTATCTCAGGGTGGAGGAAGTATTGAAGCCGTGGCGCCAGGTATTGCAGAGGCGCTTGTCGCGACTGCAGTTGGTCTTGCTGCTGCTATTCCTGCGGTCGTTTTTTATAATCTTTTCAATAATCAAATTTCTAGAATTAATTCCCAAATGGAATCTTTTTCGCAGGACTTTCTTAATTTGGTTGAACGCACTATTTTGATTAAGAAGGACCAATAGTCATGGGAATGCAAATGGGATCTGGTAAGAAAGGGCCAGTTTCAGATATCAACGTGACACCACTTGTGGATGTCATGTTAGTTCTTCTGGTGATCTTTATGGTTACGGCCCCCATGCTTTTTAGTGGTATCAATTTAAAGTTACCTAAGACTCAGAAAGTGAGCACTGTTGGACTTCGCCAAGAGCTTGTCATTTTATCTATTACGGATTCAGAGAAATTTTATCTTGGAAAAAAAGTTATTTCCCCAAAAGAATTAGTTCCTGCCATTTTAAAGCAATTTAAACAGAATAAGACTGATGTTGTGTATGTTCGCGCTGACTATAATTTACGTTATGAGAAGATTGCTAAATTGATCGCAAATCTAAAAAAAGCTGGTGTTAGTAATATTGCCTTAGTTACAGAAGTAGAGAAAGGAAAGTAGTGGAGACCTTGGACCGCGACTTTAACAAAAACTTTCTAATCTCGCTTGGGGCCCACGTCCTGTTTTTTGCCCTTCTACTTTCGGGTGGAGAGCTTGTTAAGAAAATTTTTAAGTATAATGATGTCGAAATTATTAAGTCCTCTGTTCGCGTTGATGTCGTTGGAATGCCAAAATTTACCATTCAAGAATTAAAGAAAATGGAGGCCCAGCCTGTTATTGAGGCGAAGCCAGAAGAAGTGAAGGGTAAGAAAGAAGAAACGAAGGCCGAAGCTGATGACGTTATAAAAAAAGATGATCTTGTTATTCAAGAAGAAGGAAAAAAGAAGGCGTCTTTTTTAAATCTACTCAATGATTATTCTAGTAAAAAAGTCTCAGTGAAAACAGAGAAGAAGGGAACGAAATCAGGAAGTGGAAATAAAAATTTGGACTCTTTAATTATCGAAGGGAATAGGCTTTCTAAGGGGTCAGCACTCGTTGGAGATTATACCGACGCTCAAAATTCAGAATTTTCTGCCTACGTTCAAAATATTCCAGGTGTGATTAGGCCATTTTGGAAGCTACCTAGTTACTTACTAGATAAAGATCTTCGCTGTCGAATAAAGATATACCTTTCACCTGATGGAAAACTGATTAAGTTTGAGCTTCAAGAATCATCTGGTGTTTCTGAGTTTGATGCTCGAGCAGAAAAAGCAATTCGTGAATCCACTTTCCCAAAACCTTCTACTGAAGTGGGGGCGCGATTAGTTAATTCTGGTATTATTTTAGGATTTCCAATTTAAGGATGCTTATGAAGTTAATTCTTTTGATTATAACCTTAATCGTCTCCCTACATGCTTACACTCAGGATGCTGTCATTGCAGTAGGGCAGGCAGAGCAGGATAAGGATAAGGTCGTCATTGATGATCCAGAGCTCGTTGATTTGTCTGGTGATCAAAAGAGACTGAGTGCTGAGTTCATTGATCTATTAAGAAATGATTTTGTCTTTTATAAACACAAATTTAATCCTGTTGATTATTTAGATAAAGGGAAAAATTCTTATTCAACTCCCGATTTAGAAAAGTGGACATCAGGAGGAGTGACTTTTTTTATTGCTTCCAAAATTGAAGACGGTTCAGGTTCTGGTATAGAAGCAAGTTTTAAAGTCTGGTCAATTTTAACTAAAAAGGAAGTTTTTTCAGGAAAATTTAAATTAAAAAGTGAAAATCTCCGTGCTGTTGGCCACCAGGTTGCCGACGCTCTTTATCGCTCGATTACCGGAAAACCATCAATTTTTAATTCAAAAATCTTTTTCATTTCGGATCGAACATCTGGTCGCGAAATTGAAAAGGAACTTTATATAATGGATTTTGATGGAAGAAGAGTGGATAAGCTCACTAATTTTAATTCTGTTGTGCTTTCACCGTCTATTTCACCTGATAACTCTAAAATTATGTTCTCTTTGATTGCTCAAAAAAAAGAATACGCCAATGGAAGAACGAGGCTTATTAAAAACATTGATCTTAAATTACTAGACTTGAGATCCAAGAAAATTTCTACCGTTTCAGATCGTCCGGGAATCAATTCTGGGGCGATCTTCGGCGCCGACGGTCAAACGATTTACCTGACTCTCTCCTTCAGTGGAAATGCCGACGTATACGAGATGGCGATAGGTTCGACGCGTATGAGAAAGATTACTTCTCATTATAGTGATGACGTTGACCCATCCATCACTCGAGATGGGTCCCTTATGACTTTCCTTTCTAATAGGCCAGGAAGAGCTCATATTTATACGATGAATCCATCAGACACTGAAAAAGACGTGAAGCGGATTTCATTTGTTGGCCAATTTAATGCTACTCCGAGGTTTTCTCCGGATGGAAAAGAGATTGTTTTCACTTCTTGGGTTGATAATGGCTTCGATCTTTACCGGATTGGCGCCGATGGAAACAATCTCGTGAGACTCACGAAAGGTTTTGGCTCAAATGAGGAGCCGGCTTATTCACCTGATGGGGAATTCGTTATATTCGCCTCAAAAAGGATGATCAATCGCTCCAAGGCCGTTCAGGATATCTACATCATGAACAGGGAAGGTGAAATTTTAGGTCAATTAACCCAGAATTTTGGCCACTGCTTCTCTCCTCAATGGACCAACGTGCCGTAATTACTAGAAAAAGTGAAGAATATTTAAACACTGCAGCAAAATGGTCTTGTAAAATTTTCAGGCAACATGTAATATCTTCCCATCAACGCACTGTGTAATTTTTAAACAAAATTAAGTAACAAGTGTAAAGGGGAATAACATGAAAACAGCTTCTATCCAAAACGAACTTGCAACTCTTTCAACAGTTTTACTTTCGAATTTAGACGAAGTTGTCTTTTTCTCTAAGCTTTCTGGGTTTGTTCAAAACCTAATGAACGAGCACAAAGTTCTTGGTTTTGAAGTCCTTTCAGATGGTTGCACACGCCTTATTGCTGAAAATGGTCACGCCTTAGACGCTGCCAAGATTTTAAACAAGGGTCAGGGTCTTTCTGGATATGTCGCTCGTATGAAAAAGGCTTACTACTCGAATTCTGTAAAGAGAGATCCTATCGCTTCTACAGGTCTTCGTGATGAGCATGTTGAAGCCGAACTTTGTCTTCCCATTATGTTTGAAGGTTCTGTGATTGGTACAATTAACGTTCAATCAATTAAAAAAGATCGTCAGTTTACAGAGTCAGATATTGCTTCCATTAACGATATTCTTAATCAGCTTCAGTCTCCGATAAGAAACATGCATCTTTACCTTATGGCGAAAAACCTTAACCGTGAACTTCTTCAAAGAATTGAAGCAAAAGAAAAAGAGCTCTCTAACCGTGTAGAAATTCAAGTAACAAAAGGTTTTGAAGATAATTCACAAATGATTGGTCTTTCTAAGAATTTCTTAGAGATCGTTCAAACTGCTAAGAAAATTGCTTCTCAAGATTTTCCAGTTCTTTTAGAGGGTCAGCACGGAGTTGGTAAAAAGATTCTAGCTCGTAAAATTCACTCGTGGTCAGGTCGTAAAGGTTCAGTAGTCGTTGCTTCTTGTTCAGCGATGAGTGAAGCTCAACTTGATCGTGAGATCTTTAGTTCTAAAGGACTGTTAGTACAAGCAAATGGTGGAACACTCATTATTGATGATATTGGAAGCACCTCTCATCATATTCAAACAAAGCTTTTAAGAGCTTTAGTTGCTGGTGAAATGATCACTGTAGATACAGAAGAAAAAGTAGCTCTTAATGTAAGAATGATTGCAACATCTAAAGTTTCTTTAAAGCAAATGGTAGAAGCTGGTTCATTTAAAGAGGATCTTTATTACAGACTTAACACTGTAGCTCTACGCATCCCATCTCTACGTGAGCGTCATGACGATATCAAAGTTATGGCCGAGCTTTTCCTTAATAATGGAAAATCTGAAAAGAAAATTTTGACTTCAGGAGCAATTGAAAAATTAACATCTTACTTTTGGCCAGGAAACGGTCATGAGTTAAAGAACATCATGGAGCGCACATATATCCTAACTGATGGACAATATATTGAAGCATCACATCTTCCGGAATTTGCTCAGGAAGTTAAGGTTGAGAAAGTAGAAGTAAAGCCTTCTTACCAAGAGTTCACACTTTTTGATCTTGAGAAAAAGCACATCATTGACACTCTTGATCATTTGTCAGGGAATAAAACACGCGCTGCTAAGGCACTTGGAATTACTGTTAAGACTCTTTATAACAAACTTCACAGCTACGGACTTATCGATGCTCGTGAACAATAAGATTTGAAGAGTTAGACAGAAAAAAGTAAAATACAACGACTAGGAGCATTTATGTCAAAGAATACAGTAGTAGCAAACACGGAAGAAAAAGTGTCAGCGGCACCAGAAGTGATGACCATTAAAAACTTCCGCTCTAACGGCGACATTGAAAACTTTTATCGCTACATTCATGATAACGGTCTTCGTAGAGAAGCTTTCATGTTAATGGAATATGCAATCTCAAAAGTTGCAAAAGCAAGAAAAGGTAAGCGCGCAAAAACTCTTCAGTAATAAAATGATCATGGGCCCTATTGATGGGGCCCTTTTTTTTTCCTAGGTCTCTACATGGATGTATCAAAAACTAAAATCGTCTTCGATCCTCTTTACGGCTTCATTCATCTTACAAATCTTGAATGGGAAATCATCCACAGTCCTTTTTATCAAAGGCTTCGTTGGATTAAGCAACTGGGATTTACGTTCTATACTTTCCCAGGAGCAGAGCACTCACGTTTTGGTCATTCCATTGGGGTGATGTTTAATGCTCATAAAATTCTTCAAAGACTTGGTAAGAGTGTTTCAGATGCTGAACTTTTTGATGACAAGACTCAATCACAAGAAAAATCTTTCCATCAAAGTATCCGACTAGCAGCTCTTCTCCATGATCTTGGCACGTTCATGTTCTCCCATACGACTGAGATGGCCTATATTCGATACGGTGAAACAACTCATGATAAAAATGGCAAAGGTCACCCAGATGATCATGAGCACTTGGGTTCTTACATTATTAAAAATACCGATTATCCTCGCGGAGTAACTTATATCTTAAAAAAATATAAAATCGATCCGCAAAAAATATCGAATCTTGTGAAAGGAATTGATCCCTCCATTCTTGCCAATCAAATTCTTCACTCAGAAGTTGATTGCGATAGAATGGACTACCTCTTAAGGGATGCTCATTATTCAGGTATTAAGTATGGAACTTATGATCGGGATTATCTTTTGCATCACTTTAGAGTCGCCAATGTGAGTGGACAAGAGGTTGTGGCAATAGGGCACAATGCTTTACACGCAGTGGAAGATTTTTTAATGGCAAGATTTGCTTGGTACTCACAAGTTATTCGCTCTCCTAGGGGAGCAAGATTTGATGCGATTGCTGAAGAAATTTGTTTTCATATGTTAGAGAAGGGTAAAATTCATACTTACTCCCAGTTGATGGAGATGATTGCGAATGATCCTGATCAATTCTATACCTTTAACGATAACTATTTCATGCAGCAGGTTCATCTCAATTACACCAATGGTTCATTTGATAAAAATCCAAGGATTAAAGATCTTGCGTATTGTTTGTTATTTGAGAAAGCTCCTCGAACAGTGAAGTGTGAAGAATTTAAGCAAAGGATTCTTAACCAAGATGAAGATCATGTTTTAGATAAAATTTTGAAACATGCTCAGGATAAAATTAAAGAGATTAAGGAAATTCTAAAAAAGAAGGGAACAGAGAAAGATTGGATCGTTGAGGATCTTCCGACAAAACATATTGTTTTTGTAAAATCACGAAGAAAGCTCGTTAAGGGCAAAACTAGTCAGAATCTTCTTCTGGAGCGAGATCCAGCAAAAATAATTATGGATAACGGAGATGTGAAACTCCTAGGAGACGTCGAGAATTCGATCATTTCTGATCTACAGCAAAAATTTAATTTTGTACCTAACGTCTACTGCTCAGATTCAGCTTATGAGCTTTTAAAAGTGGAAGGGATCATTGCCTAGTTGAGTTCTGTTGTCGGTTATTATATTGAGAGTCATAATCTTTACTTTCTTAGTTTGATCTCGGTACAATGTTTGCAGAACGTTAAACTGGGACCATGATGGTTCCACTAATTAATAGGCAGGTTTCAGGGATGTTAACCGGTCGTCTTCCACAACAAAGCCGTCCTCGTCAGGGGACAAATCATCAGAATTACTTATTTCATCTCGACAATATGTCAGTTGAATACGGTTCTTTGAAGGCATTAAAGTCAGTTCAGCTTACGATCTATCCAGGTGAGATTTTATTCGTCACTGGCCCATCTGGTGCCGGAAAGACTTCACTTTTAAGTGTCCTTGGTGGTCATTTGCAACCAACTAGCGGGAAAGCAATCCTTCCACATGAAAGAGATTCGAAACATTTTGTTTCTACAGTTTTTCAAGACTTGAGACTTCTCAATAAGAAAACATGTGAAGACAATTTGTGGCTCGCCTATGACTCGACTGTTTATAACGGTAAGAATGAATTTTATAGAGAAATGGAAGACCTAGCTCATCTTTTACAAGTGAAAGATCACCTCAATCGTAAAATCGAAGATTGTAACGGTGGCCTTAAGCAAAAAATGGCCATGATGAGAGCACTTCTCTCAAAACCAACTGCGATATTGGCCGATGAACCCACGAGCTCACTAGATAAAGAAAATTCTTATCGCTTATTTGAAGTTTTAAATCACTTCAATCATAAAAAAGGCCTGACTCTTGTTTGGGCAACTCACAATAAAGAATTGATTAAACAATTCCCTGGTAAGATTGCTCACTTAGATAACGGCCGCTTAGTTTATTCAGGACACGCATGTTTTATTTAAAAGAATTTTTTAAATCAATTGGAGAGTCCCCAATTCGTGGCGCGAGTTTTCTTCTGTTTTCGTGCCTACTGGCAATGGGGTTAACTCATAGACCTTGGATCGCTCGCACGATTCAGATGATATCCCCTGAAAAAATGGTGAATCCTTATTTCGTTGCAGTGATTGATGGAAGTGTTGATTCTGCCAAAATAAAAAATGTTCTATCGAGGTTACCGGGTATTTTAAGTGTTGATGACACAGGTTCAGCTCGCTCGAGAACAAAATTGAATCAACTCGTTGGCCAGCTTGGTAGTGATTATTCTCTTGATCAAAATCTTCTGAATTTTAAATCCTTAAGAATTGTGATGAGTCCTGCTCTGTCTATCGAGAGCCTTGATTTTGTAAGAGATCAAGTTGTGAAAATGGGTGGAAAAGAACACGTCTCTGCGACGGATGTAAAATATCCCGAAGTGACTTCTGTCATGAAATCCCATCCCTTCTATAGCTTCATTGCTAAAGGTGGAGACTGGGGAGTGATTTCAATCTTAGCACTTCTTTGGATTGTCTCTTTTTGGTTATGCTATGACCTTTTTCGATCACGCTCATACATTATTGAAAAATTTCAGCGAAAGAAGTTTGTTGCGGCTAAAACTATTTCGACAGGTCTAGGTATCGTGTTCATGTCTTTCACTGCTTTTGGTATCTGGAATGGAACATTAAAGTTTTTTGACTCTGTGATATTATTTGCAGTATTTTCAGTTTTTTGGACCTTTTCAATGCAGGAATGGAAATGGAAGCCAAGCATTTAAGATATTCACTATACATTACTGTATTTACCCTCTCCTTGAGTGGTTTTGCAGCGATAAGAAAACCTGTTGATGAGCTTGCTCGCTACCGTGTAGAAGTGATGGAGATGGGAGCGAGATTATCCACCTTAGAAAAAGAAATTGGCTCAAAAAACAATCTTTATCTCTCTAGCCTTCAGCAAATTAAGCAGTTTGAATCAGATATCAAAATGTATCGAGATGAGCTGACAAAAAAACAAAAAGAAGTTCATGAGTCTCAAATTGAAAATAAAAATATTCTTCAGAGTTATTTATTAGAAAGTGAAAATGAAACCACGGAGCCTTGGCAGAGGAAAGTCCATTTCGAACTCTTAAAGCAGGCGCAGAATAAATTAATGACAAAAGAAAATGAGCTTCTTGGTTTTCAAACGAAAGTGAATGAATTTGATCAGAAGTTGACTTCTCTGCGCTTGAACGAAGAAGAACTTGCTCAAGTAATCCAAGAATTAGAAAACCGCAAGAAAACAGCTATGGAGAAGTATTTAGCCAAGGTTGAATCCAAAAAGAAAATGGAGTCCAAAGTTCAGGGTCAAAAAATTCACAATCGCCTCGCTGCAGTTAAAAAAGAGTTGAGTGATGCACCTGTTGTTGTTTCAAGGCCAGACAGATTTTTCGCTAAACCCGTAGAGGACTTTTTAAGTCTTACCTCGAGCCCTAAAGGGGTCACTTTTAAGTATAATGCGGTTCAGCCTGTTAAGGCCGTGGGAAGTGGGAAAGTAGTATTCGCTGGAGACCTTGCTTCCTATGGTCAAGTGGTTTTAATTGATCACGGTAAAGACTTAAGAACGGTTTTATTAGGTAAGATGAATATAAAAGTGAAAAAGAATGATACTGTTCGAGATGGTGAAGTTCTTGCTTACACTCTCAATGATACGAAAGAGGCCCAAAATCTTTACTTTGAGGTGAGAAAGAAAAACTCTGCTCAAAACACTATTTTGTGGTTAGACCAGAGGGGAGTGAGTAAAATCTAAGGGACACTTATCCCTTAGGAGCTTTCATGTTTCGTTATGTATTGCCGTCAATACTCGTCTTCTCATTATCGATAAATCTGTTTGCTCGTGAAGATAAATCCTCATCTCCAAAGATAAGTGTAAACCGCTCGCGTTTTGAACAATTAGAGCTTTTTAACAAAGTCATGCATTTAGTTGAGACCCAGTATTACAGACCTGTTAGTACGGAGAAGCTTATTGAAGGCGCCCTAAAAGGAATGATGGAAACCTTGGATCCCCATTCTGCTTTTTTAAGTAAAGATTTTTTTGAGAAAATGCAAAATGATACTGCTGGGGAGTTTGGTGGGCTTGGTTTAGAAGTGACTCAAAAAGATGGAATCATCTACATCGTGACTCCAATCGATGACACACCTGCATACCGTGCTGGAATTAAATCAAAAGATAAGATTGTTGAAATAAATCACGAGCCAATTGTCGGCATGACATTAGATCAAGTGATTGAAAAAATGCGCGGAAAGATTGGAGAGAAAATCCATTTAGGTATTTTTAGAGAAGGAGTTGAGGGGGTAAAGCATTATTCACTCAAGCGAGAGCTCATCAAGGTTAAACCAGTGAAAGCTGAGTTAATTCAGGATAAGTTTGCTTACATTCGGCTAACTCAGTTTCAAAAACGCTCTGCTGAGTCTATAGAGGATTCACTTCGGTCCATGAAAAAGAAATTAAAAGACGCTCCCTTTGGTGGCATCGTTTTAGATCTGAGATCTAACCCGGGTGGGCTTTTGGATCAAGCAGTAGACGTTTCTTCACTCTTTTTAAAAGAGGGAATCGTTGTAACGACAGAGGCCAGAGATCCTCAGAATAAAGATATTCGTTATGTAAAAAAAATTGGCTACAAAGATCTTAAAACACCAATGGTTGTTTTAATTAATGGTGCCTCTGCTTCTGCTTCAGAAATTGTTGCCGGGGCATTACAAGATTATGGTCGCGCCATCATTATGGGTACCCTTTCATTTGGTAAAGGATCTGTTCAAACGGTTGCTCAGCTTGATAAAAGTACTGGGGTAAAGTTAACCATCGCCCAATATATGACTCCCAAGAACAGGAAGATCCAGGCGATTGGTATTGAGCCAGATGTGAAAATCGAAGAAATTAGTCAAAGTGATTTTGAAAAAGGGCTTAAAGAAGATCGATATATAAGAGAAAAAGATCTCAAGGGTCACCTCACAGCAACAATTGAAACTTCTGAAGAGAAGACACAAAGAGAGCAACTTGAAAGAAAAGAAAGAGCAATAAGAATACAAGAAATGGAATCAAAGCAATCTCAAGGGAGCAAAGATAATAAAAAAGAGGGCGTGGATGATCTCTTTAAATCTTACGAGCCTTCTCAAGATTACCAAGTCCTTCAGGCCATCAGATATCTTCAAGGTCTAAAGGTTTTTGAGACTTCAGTTAAGGCAATAAATTAATCATGCTAGGGATAGATGCTGCAACGGTCTCGGACCTAGTCATTTCAATCAAAAATTTTCTCGAAGAAGAGTTTCAGGAAATCATGGTTCAAGGAGAGGTAACGAACCTCTCTCCTTCCGGAGCTGGGCATTGGTACTTTACACTATCTGATGAATCCTCAAGTATCTCTTGTGCTTTATTTAAAGGTGATGCTTTAAGAAATCCAATCATTCGAAATTTAAAAGATGGTGATAAGATTGTTTTAGTTGGACCGGTCAGTGTTTATCAAAAAAGAGGAACCTTTCAAATTTTAGCAAAAAGAATTTTCCCAGCTGGTGAAGGCCAACTTAAGCTTCAATATGAAAGACTTAAGGCTAAGCTTTCTCAAGAGGGTCTTTTTGATATAGAACAAAAAAAGCCATTACCAGATTTTCCTAAACGGATTGCCGTTATAACTGCTGAGCATGGAGCTGCATTACAGGATTTTTTAAATGTCATAAAGAGAAGATCTCTATGGGTGGATGTCCTCATTATCCCTGCGATGGTTCAAGGTGAAAATGCTCCTCCGTCTCTTATTTCGGCCCTCAAAAAAGCAGAAATAATCAAAGATGTGGATGTTATTGTTTTAACAAGAGGTGGTGGAAGTTTAGAGGATCTTTGGGCTTTTAATGATGAGAATCTTGTTCGGGCCATTTATGCTTGCCCAAAACCGGTTGTCTCTGCCGTTGGCCACCAAGTAGATTTTACTCTTTGTGATTATGTTGCCGATCACCGTTCAGAGACTCCCACTGCAGCTGCTGAAACTCTTTCGCAGCCACAGACAGAATTAAACTCAAGGCTTATTTATTGTCAGACACACTTAAAATCGAATCTCTTTAAAACGTTTCAACAAGTTCTATTAATGATTCAGAAATTTCATCCTCGAGAGTTACTTAACCTAATGACTCAGAGGATTCATCAATCAGATAAAAGATTATCCCAGTTGAGCCTAGGTGGTCGCGCTGAGGAATTAATCGGACTACCTGAGGCGAGGCAAAGAGTTGATGAGGGAATTTTAAGGCTGAATCACGCTGGAGAAATAAGATTTAAAGGTATATCTGAAAAACTTAATCGTTTGGAACAAGTTCTAGGTGCTTTAAATCCATCAAACGTTTTAGGGCGAGGATTCTCTTACGTTAAGAGCTCAGATGGAGCAGTCATTACATCCAATAAAGATTTTCAGAGATGCTCTAGTGGAGCAAGGGTAGAAATATTTTTCCATGATGGCAAAGGTCATGCACTAAAGGATTAGTATGAAGAAGTTTATGTTGTTACTTTTTTTTGTTGGATGTGCTTCCGCAAATAATCCAATCCAAAAAGAAATGGTTATAAAACCAGGTGAAGTGAGATGGCTAGAGTTAGAGCTCGCCAGTAATAACATTAAACTATTTTGTCGGAATCAACCGGTTAAGTTTCATCGTGAGGGGAAGAAAATTCAAGCAGTGATTATGGAGAGCTACTTTTCTGATCTGACCCCATTCAATTGTGATTTCAATCAGGGAAAAAAGACGGTTGCTAGAATTTTATTTAAAGTGGTTAATAGAGAATATAAAGCCGAGAAGTTAAAGGTTGATCCTAAAAAGATTAAACTGTCTCCTGTGGATCAGGCCAGAGCAGATAGCGAACAAGTGGTCCTTAATAAAATTTATTCTTCTTCTCTTGATCGTTTTCAATTTAGTACTTCCTTCAAGGAGCCTATGACGAGTCTCGTAACGAGTCTCTACGGAACCAAACGTGTTTATAATCGTCAGAAAAAAAGTCAGCACTTGGGAATTGATTATCGGGCCGCCATTGGGGATCAAGTTCCCGCAACGAACGCCGGCAAGGTGGTTTATGCGGGTGATTTATTTTACACAGGCTGGACGGTCATTATTGATCACGGGTTAGATATTTTCTCAGTCTATGGTCACTTATCTAAACCACTTGTTTCTGAAGGAAAGTTTGTCGCTCGAGGTGAATTGATAGGTTTATCTGGGAATACAGGTAGAACTTCTGGTCCTCACTTACATTGGGGTATGAAAGTTCAAGGTCAATATATCGATGGTTTTGTGCTCATCGATGAAACGAAAAAAATATTTAAAGAATAATGCACCAATATTCAGGTCTTCTACAGTTTAGAATTGATCCTCTACTTTCTCAGAATTTGAGAAAAAGTTTAGATCATGTGTTGGCCGAATTCCCTGCGGCAGAAAAATTTGAGTCTTTGGACTCGGCGACAGTAGACAGCAAATTTGTGGTCGATTTTATTTCTGAAAGTTCTCTTCATATCTTGAGGCCAGGAAGAGAATTTCGCATTTGCTTACTGGATAATAACCAGGGGCTTTTTAGTTTTAGCCAGAACTTAGATGAATCTCTGGCCGATGCTGTTTTGGATGATGCCTTGGATTTTAAGCAATTAGAGCGTTTGTTATTACCAGGCCTTTTGAAAGTTATTAGAGATAAAGAAAATATTCTGATATCTTTAGGTTTAAAAAATATTCGAAAATTTGAGCTCAAGGCAAAAAAAATAATAACAAAGAATAACGAGGATCTTTTTACATCGGATTTCCTTCTCGGTTACACCCAGGTCCTGGTTGATCTTGAAAAAGAGCTGATTCAGGCAGATGAGCTTTCTAAGTTGGATAAAATTTTAAAACATTTCGCTAAGATTAATATTGAGCGATCAAAATTTCAGTTCCACTCGAGCAAGGATCTCGCAGGACTAAAACCTTCTGAGAATTTTCTCCTCCTTCCCACTTATAAGGGGCAATTTATTGCAGCTGATATGAATTGGGATGAAGAGGATCCTTTAAAGCTAATGAAGCGACTTTTGTTCTTCTATACTTTAGTTAATTATTTTAAAGGTCAGCATGAAATAGCGGATCCTTTTCATGACGAAACTCTTTGGGAGAGTGTCTTAGATGCAATTCCATTTCCAGTGGCGCTACTCTCTAGTCAAGGAGAAGTACATCAACATAACTCTCTCTTTTCGAAATTGGCCTATCCTCCTAGCCGTTGCCTAAAGCTTAAAATACGAGAGAAGATATTGATTAATGACATTCCCTATAATATTTTTCGAAAAGATGTTCATCACATGGACCAAGAAAAAATTCTTTTCGTTTTTTTTACGGAGAGTTTCTTCTTAAAAGGTGATGGTAATCTTACTCCTTCAGGGCAAGAGTTAGGCATCATAAGTTCGAGTATTGCCCATGAATTAAATAACCCAATTGCAGGAATTCAGGCGGCCTTAACGCTACTACTTCTAGACCAGGATTTAGATGAAGAGGCCCGACAAATACTATCAGAAATGAAGAATGGGGCACTACGGTGTAAGCAATTGATTGAAACATTCTTAGGTTTTTCGAGAGCAAATCCAAAGAATATTTCAATCACTGATTTGTCTACAAGTACAATTGATATCTGCTACCAACAGGCACAGAATTTATTAAGATTTAGAACTGTCGAGAGTGGAATTCGATTTAATTTTGAGTCGATTAAGCATGCTGATTTTCGATCTCAGGTGAACCCAAGTCTTCTGACGATGACTTTTTATCTTCTCTTGGGTGAATTAATGACTTTATATTCTCATCAAATGCTCGTTGCTAATAAAAATCAAATTGAAAAAGTGATTAAAGGTGAAATTATCGAGTCATCTCAGGAAATTCAGATTCAGTTGCATGAACTTAATATTGCTAATCTAAGTCTTTCGAAGCTTATTCAAAACCTACTAAACATAGAGAATTTTGTCCTTCAGCTTTCTGATTATTCTCTGAGATTTATCTACAATCCATAATTACAGATGCTTCTTAGGGAATTCATACCTGTCAGCTTCTTCGATAGAGAGTTTGTCTATTCGTTCTAGGTATTGTTTTCTTTCGTCTCTTATATCTTGAATCTTTAATGTGAGATAGGTTTTAGGATCAGTGACTAAAGCCTCATGAAAAAGGCTCAGGAATATGTCTTTAATATCATTTTGAATAAACGCTCTTTTTTTACTCTTTTGCTGAGTCTCAAACCTCAAGAGTTGTGCCGTTAAAAATTGATGAAGCTTTTTTTTATGCGATGGAAATTTAAATATTAATTGAGAGTAGGGGGAAAAATTTAAAAAACTGTAGACAATAAACTGCCCATTAATTAGGTGAGGGGTTATCACGAAATCATGATCATCAAGTAAATTTGGAGCTGGTGCTAAATGGTATCTGGACTTTAAATAATCGATGGTTTTTTTTCTGTATTTCTCTGGAATCTTTACAAAATTAGAATTTAAAAAGAAAAGACCTTCGATAAATGGCCCACAGAGCCTGATATGAATTTGGCTCCAGCGAAATTCGGCCATGTAAGCTTCAAGACTTGAAATTTCATCTTTGGGACTCTTTAATGGAAGGATGGTGAGAATGACTCCATTATCACCTTTAATCGAAAGTACTGCAGGTTTTTCAATACTTCTTAAAATCTCAAAGACTTTTTCAATACCTTCATGACTTTCAATAATCGCACGATCGAGTTCAAACTTATTTCGAGGGTAATAGAGCTGATTCACTTTTCTGATATTTTTCGATTCAAAGATATCCATGTACTTTAATAGAAGCATGCCTGTGGCCTTTGCATCTTCTATCGCTCGGTGTGCTTGTGAATGAGATATTCCAAAAATGGATGACATGTAATTAAGGTTAGAACTCATAATGTCTGGGATCATGTATTTGGTCATGATGTTTGTGCAAATCACTTTATTATCAAGCGTAGGCATCTGTAGCTTTTTTAAAACACCATTTAAGAATGGAATATCAAACGACGTGTTGTGGGCCACAAGAATAGAGTCACCAATAAATTGTATGATCTCATCAATGACTTCATCAATCTTTGGAGCATGTTCGACGTCTGATTTTTTTATTCCGGTTAATTTTTGAACAAAATCTGGAATCTCTTTCTCGGGATTAATGAGAAAGGACCTTTCTTCGGTCATTTTTCTATTTTCTATTTTGACCATGCCGATTTCAATGATTTTTTCAGACTCTGGGTTTCCCCCGGTCGTTTCAAGATCGATAACGCAAAATTTTAAGGAGCTTAATAACTCAGCCGAATTGTCGTAAATTTTTTCTTTTTCTTGCATGTATTAAATGGAACATTCGCTCCATCCCTTAGATAATAATTATTCCATATGCTCTGGTGTAAAAGCATGTGTGAGAAGTTCTTTTAATTTCTTCGTTGTCTCTTTACCTGTGTGGTCACCAAAAGTGACTTCAAGTCCACCGTCAGCAAATTCGGCCATCACTTGTAAACACATTCCACACGGAGGCCATCCATCATGAGTATAGACATAAACTCGTTTAATTTTTTTGTGTCCTTCAGAAACAGCTTTCCATATTGCAACCCTTTCAGCACAGACTGTTCCACCATAACTCGCATTTTCTACGTTGCAACCTAAGTAGATTTTTCCATCAGAGGTTTCTACCGCAGATCCAACCTTGGCTTTTGAATAAGGTGAGTATGCCCTTGTAGATGCTTCTTTAGCTTTATCGCGAAGTCCTGTTTCCATTAAACTTTACCCATCTTTTTTAGTTCACCAATAGTTTCAGTCAAAATTGTAGCAAATCCAACCATGGCTTTTTCTGCCACTAACTTAACGTCCGCGTGGCTTAATTTTTCTTGCTTAATTCCTGCGGCGTAGTTGGTGACACAAGCAACTCCTGCGACTTTTAGTCCTAGATGATTGGCAGCAATGACTTCAGGCACTGTACTCATGCCAACGAGGTCTGCTCCAATTACTCTCAACATTCTAATTTCTGCAGGAGTTTCATACGTAGGACCTAAAACAGAGCAGTAAACTCCGCTTTTGATTTCCACGTGATGGTTCTTCCCCACTTGGTACAAGAGTTCTCTTAACTCATTATCATAGGCATTTCCCATATCTGGGAAACGTGGTCCGAGTTCAGCAATATTTGGGCCTACGAGAGGATTTCTTCCGCTTAAGTTGATGTGATCAGAAATAGTGACAAGGTCTCCTGGATGGAAATCTGCGTTTATACCACCTGAGGCATTGGTTAAAAAAAGATATTCTATTCCAAGAGCAGCGAGAGTTCTAACCGGAAGAACGATTTCTTCACCTGCATGACCTTCGTAGGAGTGTAGTCTCCCTTGAAGGGCGGCCACTGTAACACCTTTAACATCACCAACTATAAGAGCACCAGAGTGACCTTCTACAGAAGTGCGCTTGAAATGAGGAATATCCTGATAGGGGATAACCACTTTGTTCTCAATTTGATCAATATAAATTCCAAGGCCAGAGCCAAGAACAATTCCAATCTTAGGCTTCTTCTGGATTTTAGATTGAACATACTGTGAAGCTTCGAGAATTTTCTTCATCTCCATTTTATTTTTCCTTAGCTGATTTTTTCTAAAATTAATTTTGGTTTTTTGACTTTTGTTGAACTCAGAGTCAAAACTTCTTTAATAAATTTATTTTTGATCACTTCAACAATTTCATTCTGATGGGCATGGTGAGTGATTGTGAAGATGGGCTCACCTTTTTTAACTTGATCACCAATTTTTTTATGGAAACTAAATCCCACTCCATGATCAATAATATCTGACTTCTCTTTTCTTCCACCACCAAGCTCAATAAGAAGTAGACCAATTTGAGTATTATCAAACATTTTAATGAAGCCTGACTTTGGCGAAAGGATTTGTGTTTTCTTCTCTGCCATTGGAAGAAGTGAGTAGTTATCTACAACTCGAACATCTCCACCCTGTGACTTAAGAAGTTTTCTAAACTCTTCAAGGGCCTTACCTGAAGAAACCATTTCGAGAGCTTTTTCATGGGCCTTCTTGAACGTTTTTTCAACGCCTGCGAGGTGAATCATGTGGGCAGCGAGTTCGATTGATAGATCTGTAAGATCTTTTGGCCCGTTGCCTTTTAAGGTCTCAATACTTTCTATGATTTCATTCGAGTGACCAGCTTCATTACCAAGGGGTTGGTTCATATCGGTGATGAGAGCGACAGCTTTCTTCTTAAATCTCTTTGAAGTAGCAATCAGACTTTTGGCCAGATTTTTTGCATCTTTCTGAGTTCGCATGAAGGCACCAGTTCCAGTTTTAATATCGAAAACAATACCGTTTGCACCTTCCGCTAGTTTTTTACTCATGATGGAAGCAGTGATTAGTGGAATCGAATCAATGGTGGCAGTTACGTCTCTAAGGGCATAAATAAGGCGATCAGCAGGAGCAATGTCAGGAGTTTGTCCGATAAGAACAAGACCCTCTTCATTTAATTTTTTTGAAAAGGCTTCTAAATCGAGAGCTGTTTTGAATCCCTTAATGGCCTCAATTTTGTCAACGGTTCCACCTGTGTGACCTAAACCTCTTCCTGCAATCATGGGAACTTTAACTCCAGCTGCACTTGCAATGGGGGCCAGAATGAACGAAGCCTTATCTCCGATACCACCTGTGGAGTGCTTGTCGATCACGTTTTTTCCTGGGAAGGTAAGCCGTTTTCCAGATTCGAGCATGGCGTCCGTAAGATATGCCGTCTCAGAAACATCCATCCCTTTAAGGAACATGGCCATAAGCATCGCTGACATTTGATAGTCAGGAATTTTATGTTCAGTGTAGCTTTGGATAAACCACTTAATCTCTTTTTCGGTGAGCTTCAAGCCACGTTTTTTTTTGTCGATTAAGGGATAAACTTGAAAAGTATCTTTAGTCATAACTTCATTACTCATTTGCAAACTTTTACTAGGGGATTTATCATATGCTTAAGGTTTCCCGCTTGGCAATTTAACTCCTTAGGAATTAGTATGAAAAAATTTACTTGTCTGATGCTTGCTATCCAAATTTACCTCTTGGCAAATGCCTCGTTATCACATGCACAGACAGGGGGAAGTGATGATCTTTTGGAGAGCACTCAAAATGATATCATGCTGATAGCCGCCGCAGGGGGTGGAGGAGCGATCCTAGGACTTTCAACACTTTCCTTTATGTCAGAACCATCAAAACACGTTTCTAACATCTGGACAGGTGCTGCTCTCGGTGTGATTGCGGGAGTCATGTTTGTAGCCTACAACAGTGCACAAAAAGGCACGGAAGATCTTCAGTCTTCATTGGAATTTAATTCATCCGAAAGGGTTGCTTGGCATGCGCAGAATGCAAAAAATCTGACATCTTCAAAGGTGCAATTTGGCACCCAGTTGCTTCAATTAAGCTTCTAAAATAGTCGACTTTTTCTTGCCACTTAATCGACCCACTGGGTAGACTCATAAAGTTATTTAACTCACATATTAGGATGGCTTATGGAGCGTTTTATTTCCTTAATTGGATTGTTCTTTATGATTGGGGTGGCGTACGCCCTGAGTGAGAACAAAAAATCTATTCAGTGGAGAACAGTTGTTACAGGGGTTCTACTTCAGGTTGTTTTTGGACTTATTATTCTCAAGACGGACATTGGTCGAAACATATTTGATACTATCGGGCGAGGCTTCAATGCTATCCTCGGCTACACTGGCGAGGGAGCTAAGTTTCTCTTTGGAGGATTAGCAACACCATCTGATAGCTTAGGCTTCATTTTCGCTACAATGGTTCTTCCTACAATCATTTTTATGAGTGCTTTAATGTCGGTTCTTTACCATGTAGGCATTATGCAGAAGATTGTTGAAGTTGTCGCAAGAGTTATGATGTGGGCCATGAAAACCTCTGGAGCTGAATCTCTCGCTGCGGCCGCCAATATTTTCGTGGGTCAAACAGAGGCACCTCTTGTTATTAAGCCCTTTGTTGGCAAAATGACAAAATCGGAACTCATGTGTCTTATGACTGGGGGAATGGCGACAGTTGCTGGTGGTGTTCTCGCGGCTTATGTTGGTTTCGGTATTGATGCTGGTCACTTACTTGCTGCCTCAGTGATGTCGGCACCTGCCGCTCTTGTTTGTTCAAAACTTATGGTTCCTGAGCTTGAGGATTCTGTCACAGCAGGAGTTGTAAAAGTGGATCTTCCAAAAGTATCAGCTAACGTTGTTGATGCTGCTGCTACAGGGGCCTCCGATGGTTTAAAATTAGCTGTTAACGTTGCCGCTATGCTTTTAGCGTTTATTGCATTAATTGCCATGTTGAATGGAATTTTAGGTGGAATTGGGGGCATATTTGGTTTCCCATCTTTATCATTTGAACTCGTTATGGGTTACTTAAATGCTCCAATCGCTTGGTTACTAGGTTGTCCTTGGGAAGACTGTTTTAAAGTCGGTGCCATTCTTGGTAAAAAACTAGTATTAAACGAATTTGTTGGCTACTTGGATCTTATTGCTGCAAAAGCACAAATCTCTGAGCGATCTACTATTCTTGCAACCTACGCTCTTTGCGGGTTTTCAAATTTCTCTTCTATTGCGATTCAGTTGGGTGGAATTGGAACGATGGCCCCTGAAAAACGCCCGGTTTTAGCTGCTTACGGCATGAAATCTCTTATCGGCGGAACACTCGCTTGTTACATGACAGCATGTATTGCCGGACTTTTTATTTGATCTAAAACAATGTATCCTGACTGTAATTACGTTTTAAAGTTTTTACAGTTAGGACATTTTTCATGGCAAAAGAACTTGTGGTCAACCAGACCCACAGTGAGTCGCGTATTGCGCTCATTGAAAATGGTGAGATTTTAGATTTTCTCATCGAACGTCACTCACAAAAACACGAGTCATCACCCGTTGTCGGAAACATTTATCTAGGTAGAGTCTTAAGAGTTCTTCCAGGGATGCAATCCGCTTTTATTGACATCGGTCAAGAAAGGGCAGCTTTCCTGTATGTGGATGATGCTTATTTACCCACTCTAGATGAGCAAAGAGACATGCAAAGTCGCCTTGAGACTTCTGAGTCTGGAGCGAAACGTCTTGGGGAAGTGATTCCAGATGAATTTTCTACTCTCACTGAAACAGTCGATATGAAGTTTCGTCCAGACGTTAAAATCCAAGACTTTTTAAAAGAAGGGGACGAAATTGTTGTTCAAATAGCAAAAGAGCCCATTTCGACGAAAGGTCCCAGAGTCACAAGACACATTACTCTAGCTGGCCGACATATTGTGTATATGCCCTTTATTGAGCATACGGGTGTCTCCCGTAGAATTGAATCTGAAGAAGAGCGCAAAAGACTTAAAGATATTTTAGACTCTATTCGCCCTGAAGGTGTGGGTGTGATTGCGAGAACAGTTGCTGAAGGGCAGAGCTATAAAGTTCTAAAAAACGATTACAATAATCTCGTTAAAATTTGGAAAGATGTTCAAAAGAGAATAGAAAAAGCGAAGGCCCCACTTGAACTTCATCAGGATCTTTCGTTTATTCAAAGAGCTCTAAGAGATATTATGGACGAGGACGTGGATAATATCATTGCGGACTCGAAAGCAGCAGTAAAACAAATTGAAAAATTCATCCAAAGATTTACTCCTCACCATAAAGCAAAGATAAAATTTTACGATGGTGAAATGCCGGTGTTCGAGCATTTCAGTATTGATATAGAAATTGAAAGAGCACTCTCGAACCAAGTCTTTCTAAAATCTGGTGGCTCAATCAATATTGACCAAACGGAAGCCCTGGTTTCAATTGATGTGAACACTGGAAAATTTGTTGGCAAAAAGACTCTTGAAGAGACGATTTTAAAAACAAATCTCGAAGCTGTTAAAGAAATTTCGTACCAACTTCGTCTTAGAAATTGTGGTGGTATTATCATTATTGATTTCATTGACATGGAAAAAGAAGAGCATCGAGTTCAGGTTTATCAATCCCTTCTTGAGGCATTAAAAAAAGACCGTTCAAAAACGAATGTTCTTCCGATCTCGGGACTTGGACTTGTGGAGATGACGAGAAAAAGAACCAGAGACACTCTTATTCGGACGATGTGTGAGCCTTGTCCTTATTGTGAAGGAGTCGGGAGAGTTAAGTCTGTCGAAACTGTAAGTTTTGAAATCATTCGCGAAGTTCAGAAAGTGATTAAAAGAACAACTGCCACAAAAATTACGATTTTTGCTCATCCAGAAGTGAGTGCGAAATTATCGAGTGAGGATTTTGGAATTATCGAAGCACTTGAAGAGCAGTTTAATAAAACTCTTCTTGTGAGAGCTGATAACAACTATCATGCTGAACAGTATGAAATCTATGCACCGGACGCTTAAATAAAACTCCGGTGCACGATGACTACTTTAATAATTGATCAATTTGACTTTGGATCTTGATTCTTCTTTCATCTGAACTATCAATCGATTTTTCGGTTAGATTAATTTCTTTAAAAGCTGAAAACAATGTTTTCTCTAGCTTCTTTTGAATCCCAATGTCCTTAAGAAATACCTTCGCTTTAAGGGCCCCATCTAAATATTTTTCGACATAAATTTTCGTAGCGTCATTGGATTTATCAAAAACTTCTGGAAGAACTATTGATCCAAGCCTTCCTCCAGTGATTTTAAAGATTAGACCTTTGGCCTTCTGACCTAGAGTCATGTCTCTTTTATCTGTAAGATTTTTGAGAGCTAGAGCGGAGTATATATCGACTCGCGCTTTAATGAGATTTGTCATAATTTCTTTATTGATTCCACTCATGAGGACTTCTTCATGGGGAAGAAGAACTCTATGGTCACGCTCTTTAATCAGTGCTTTTTTAATCAAATCATACATTGAGACGACTTCAATCTTTTTGGATTTTGCTAACTCATCTTGAAAAGTATGGTTCATGTGCATGGTGGCGGATAGAGCGTAGAAAGACATCTCCATCTTATTATCTTTTGTGGGACTCATCTTCTTTGTATCGATTTTTTCGTATAAATCTGTCATTCGTCGAGTCAGTTCATTGGCCGCATCGAGGTAGTAATCTTTGAGAACTTCGTTGTTATCGTAAGTCTCATTATTATTCCAAAGTTGAAACTCCATTGATTTAAAGTAAACTCCTGCAGCTGTAATCCGAGTACCCATGCCAGCTTCTTCGCTCATGAGAAGTTGAAACTTTTCTTCTCGTGTATCTTCCGCTTCTTTTGAACGTATTTGTTGATACATTATGGTCGTCGTTTCTTTCATGGATTCTGTTGTCGTCGAGACATCACTCGTTGAGCGCTCCATGCTTTGGGTTCTTTTGTCAATTTCTTGAACCTTTGAACAAGATACAGCAAACAGTAGTGCCATAAACCCAATAGACATTTTTTTCACGGAGATTCCCCTGATGATTTTTTGCCATCTTACTAACTCTTTTGGCCTCAATGGGTTTAATAGGTAAATAACTCAGGCACTGTCTAAATTCTGGACGATTATGTGTAACTGCTCAAAATCGTGTGGGGATTATAATGAATTTATGACCTTACCAAGATAAGGAATTGCATCTCTCATCGATATTCTATCTTCAAGATACTTCCAAAAACTTAAATTAAGCTTCCGGCA
>CANEUH010000002.1 GCA_947441615.1 Bacteriovoracaceae bacterium
CCTTGATGGAACTGTAAGCTTTGATATTATGGGAAGAAAGGTTGCGGCCAAGAAGACGAATAAAGATTATAGATTCGTAAAACGGGCAGCGTAGCCATGTGACATTATCGCCCCGCCGTTAAGGTGACAAAATCCCCCCGAATTTACATACTTCTTACAGAGTGTACAAAATTTAGGCAGTCCAAGTCCTTAAAAATTCATAGAATGTGCTGATTGTTTTAATGGTTATAGCATTCCTCATTCGTCTACAAAAATTAGATTTTTCACTTGATGAAGTGGTCTTAGAATTTGAAGAAGTTTTTAAAGCGAAAGGACTCCCTGGCATTCTGGAAGTTATTCTAGAATATATTGACTCTCTGCTGATTAATAACATTGAAGGGGTTGTGATCCCAAAGCAGAAACGGGAGTGCTGCGCATGTGACAAATGGCATCTTCACGGACGGACAAGCAAAACTGTAAAGACTGGAATAGGTAAAATAAAACTAAGTCTAAGTCTAAGTCTAAGTCTAAGTCTAAGTCTAAATCGAATGAGGTGTTCATCATGCAATACTACTCATTCTCCTTTTAATATCTTCTTTGGACTTAATCGAAGCATCAACTTTACCAATGAACTTCAAAAGAAATGCTGTGAAACAGCTCTAGAGCAAAGTTATAGAAGAAGCGCCAGGAGTCTAAAGCTCATTGGAAAATTAGGTTTAAATAAAAATGAAGTCCATCGAATTGTTAATCTTTGTGATTTGGATTTTCAAAATATATCAAAACTTAAGGAATTTATTACAAGTAAGGATTGTGATGACTGGAGTTGGTTTTAACCTTATGTAATAGGGATCATGATGAACCTTAAAGCAGGGATTTCATATGAACGCAAAATTTCTCACAATCGCAATGTTGATTTTGGTTTCTAGTTGCTCAAACAATAAAGAGGCAAAGACTGAATCGAGCATGAAACTTTTAAGGACATTGGAGAATAAAGAGATTCAAGTTAATGATCCTTTGATGGAAGAAATAGAAAGTAGCGCGAGCTATATAAAAATTAAATTATTGGATCTCTTAAAAGGGAAAAGATCTCAGCGTGCTTTTCAAATTATTAAAAAATGCGCAGGCTATCAATTCGTCACAGATGCTGCGGCAAGTGCTTTAACTGAATATAATACAACTCCAGAAGGTTTAGATTTTATTAAATTAATGCTCTCCAAAGGAAATTACGAGTTCTTGGCTGCACTAAAAGGAAATACAACTCAAGAAGCCTTTGAGATTATTAAGGAACAGGCAATGGGACTGCCAACTGATCCTCTCGACGATTCACAAAATCGTTCTGTTGAGCGAGTTAACATAATAAGATCTTTAGTAGGACACAATACACCAGAAGCAATGGAGCTAATCAAAGCATTAGCAAAAGCTCCTTCTCTTATTGAAATCCGCATAGCTGTGGCAGATGCTTTAGTTGGAAATGAATCTCCTGAGGCATTAGAGATTATTAGAGAACTTGCGAAAGACCCATATCATTTATATCCTTGGGAGAGCAGCCCATATTATCCTGAAAGAGAATCCGGTACTAGAGTTCGTGAAGCTGCGGCAAATGCCTTAGCTGTAAGAACATCTCCGGAAGCGTTAGAGATAATGGAAGAACTTGCAAGAGACTACTATTATAAAGTTCGCGCAGCTGTAGCCTCCGCTTTAGTTGGAAACCCGTCACCAAGAGCCCTAAAACTCGCAAAAATCCTGATCCAAAACAGTGATTTGGAAGTCAGACAAGCCACGTATATCTTTTTTATTAAAAATAAGTCTCCACAGGCATTATCGGTTATTAAAGAGATGGCAAAAGGGTTAAATAGTGAGTGGTCAATTTACGGCACACTTGTTTCTGCTGCTTTAAATGGAAATAAATCATCTGAAGCATTTGAGATCATAAAAGAGTTGGCAAATGATATCCCTGGCTCCAAAAGCCGCGAAGTAGCGGCAGAGGCTTTAGTTGGAAATAAATCACCTGAAGCATTTGAGATTCTGAAAGAATTATCAAGAGATCCCAAACCAGATATTCAGGAAGCAGTGGCACGAGCTCTAGCTGGAAATACGTCTCCAGAGGTTCTAGAGATTATTAAAGAATGGACGAAGAAATTCTCTAGCCTCGATGCTGCAGCATATGCTTTAGTTGGGAACAGATCGCCAGAAGCATTAGAAATTATTAAAGTAATGGCCAACGGTAATTTTCTTTTTGAACGCAGAAATGCGGGAGAAGCTTTAGCTGGAAATACATCACAAGAGGCGCTTGAGATTATTAAATCATTGGCAAAAGATTCTGAAGTAGATGTTCGTAAAGCTGCGGTTAAAGCTTTGACTGGAAATTCATCACCAGAAGCATTAGAGATTATATCAAAATTGAGTAAAGAAAAAGATTGGTATGCCCGGATAGCAGTGGCAAAAGCTTTAACTGGAAATACATCACCAGAAGCGCTAAAAATTTTGAAAAGTATAAATTTGGATTTTGATTTTAGGATTCCAAGAGAAATCAAAGAATCTATAGAAAATGCTATTGGAAATAAGTATGCAAATATTCTCTATGACAAGATCTTCTCAAACTCTCAGGTCACACATTAAAACGCTAGCAATTCATATACGGCTCGAGAAATCGGGCCATTTTTTTGAGTCTTGTTGGTTAAAGCAAAGAAATCCCATACGTAGACCAAATGTCATCTATTTAGTAAAAATTCATCACTAATTTATTAATTTTTTGAGTATTGACATGAAAAATCTTGAATGGAATGATTCCAAAAAACCATGGAGTATATAATGAAATCTTTTTCACTTGTAGCTATTTTTGCTTTCGTCTCAATGACTGCATTTGGAGCTGATTTCCAGGCCACAGCGACTTATTGCAATGGCCCAGTTACAAATGGGGATACTTCAAATTGTCCAGCCTTCAGTAATTGGAAGGGAGTAGCGTTAAAAAAATTAAAATTAGTTAAAATTCCTACTTCAAAAGAAGACGAACAAATAATTCGCCTTGAAGATTCACTTGGAGCAGTATGGGCACAAGATTTATCCAAATGTATTTCGAATTATAATTCGCATCGTGGTTGCTTAGCGAAAGTTGATTTTTCAAAACCAGGTATCATTTCTTACTCGATCGAAACTTGGGAGATTGGAACGCAAATTGAACGCCTCTCAATTTTCTTGAATGAGCAAAACTCTTTAACTATTATGCCTTCTAATGGCGATCAGCTTGACTTCAGTCTTGAATAACTTTAGACGTAAAAGGAACGCACTTAGATTTAAGCTCTAATCATCAACTCAATAATTGATCATATTCACGAAAAATATATGAGCAAGGGCAAAAAATGATATTTGTTCATTTTTTAATCAGCTCTATTCTTTTTATTAAATCAGAGATCAAAATTTGACATTCTCAATGCAATTTTTGCTTTTTCTTAAATTTATTATTTTTAATTTCATCGACATTGAATTTCTTTTCATCTTTTCTTGCTTGCATCTCTTTAAAACCGGAGAAAACTCAATGAATTTTCAAATCCAAAAGATTGAAGCAATTATTTATACTTTTCGTGGACAGAGGGTGATGCTTGATAGTGATTTAGCAAAACTTTATTGGGTAGAGACAAAGAGAATAAATGAGCAAGTACGAAGAAATCTCGATCGATTTCCTTTGGATTTTATGTTTCAACTTACCCCTGACGAGTTTGAAATTTTGAAGTCGCAATCTGCGACTTCAAAATCTGGAAGTGGTGGTAAGCAAAAACTTCCACTCGTCTTCACAGAAAATGGAGTGGCCATGCTTTCTGGAATTTTAAACAGTTCACAAGCTATTCAGGTCAATATTGCTATTATGCGAACGTTCACAAAATTAAGAAGTTTTTTGGCAATGGATTCTTCTTTAAAAGAAGAAGCTTTCTCAATCGTGTATCCACTTCCGACTGTGAAGATAACTAAATAAGCTGCTGTTAGAACTCCATCAATAATTTTATCCATAAAATTCTCCTCAATATCAATTTTAAAATTGATTAAGCAACCAGCTTAACTTTCACATCCACACCAGTACGATCAACCATATCTTGCAAAGCAAATGTCATCCAAATCTTAGCGGGTTCTTTAAAAGCTTTAGCAAATCTGATTGCTTGCTCCAGAGTAACGAAATCTCTTTTATTCTCAATATTGGAAATATAGGATTTTTTCAAACCCAGTTTTTCGGCAAGTTGTTCTTGCGTCAAACCTTCTCTTGTTCTGTAAGCCTTCACTGCCATAGCAAAAGAAAATTCTTCACCTGATAAGTTCTCCAGTTGTTTTATTGCTTTTGATTTTTTCATATCTATTTCCTTTAGTATTTATGCTTGTTAATTTCTATAACGGTCACAAGCTCAATATCACCATTATCTGTTAATATATAGAAAGCTCTATAGGCTCGGTTAAGTCTAATTGATCTTTGTCCCAAACGATCTCCCTTCAAAGGCTCATCGTGATAACCTGAAATCTTTCTCACTTCTTTCATGCCATCCTCTTCAACTGACGTAACCCAAACCAGAAGCGAATCAACAATGGCTTTTGGGAGATTTTCAAGTTCTTTTAGGGCTTTTTTAGAAATGATCACTTTCGCTTGCTTCATTTTTCCAGTGTACAGTGCTTCACTGTACTTGTCAATACATTTCACTTATTTCTGTTCTAAACTGTGAGCTAAACGTGAGCTAAAATAGATAATTCCAGTTAATACCAGAACAAAAAAGACAACAAATAAACTCCTGAACTTTCATCTCTAATTGTTTAATAATATTACATTTTTTAGTGATCTGCTGTGAAAGAGTGTGAACGGCCAATATCGGCTAAAATGCATCTCAAGGAATCCGCCCGTCTCCTCCAGATAAAAAAACCCACGCTTGCCGTGGGTTTTGTTTTTTATACGGGGATACAGTGAATGATTGAACCGTGTTCGCGAGAAGGCCATGATGGCCTTCGAGAACGCAAGCTCTGGATGGGTGCCGTAGCTGGATGCGGAGGCATAAATCCGCCCGTCTCCTCCAAAATAAAATATCTAACCATACGAAAATTGACTCTCATCCCTTTATAGTAGAACACTCCACAGCAACACCTTTAAGAACACGCATTTAGCAATCGCAGCCTATAATTTTTAAACGACTTGAATCCGTAATCCTTTCTTTGATTAACTCTTGAACAAACGATCGGAACAGTTGGTAAAACATTTTATGTTTCAGCTTACTGAAAATGAATTTCAAGAACTTCTAAGTTTGACAGAGTTCAAGCAAGAAGGTCGTGGTGGACGCAGAAAACTACCTTTAGTTTTTACGGAATGTGGGGTCGCAATGCTCTCGTCTGTATTGAATAGCCCAAGAGCTATTTCTGTAAACATTTCCATCATGCGAACTTTTGTGAAGCTAAGGAGCTTCTTATCCATGGAAACTACTCTGGCCGACAAAGTAGGAAGATTGGAAAAGACCACAAACCACCTTTTTAAGGTTGTTTTTGAGCGCTTGGATACACTTGAGGGAGGACTACCATCTCTGCCTAAAGATCGGAAAAAATTAGTTTAAGTCTCCGGAAGGACTAAACTTAAACTTTTGATATCGCAAATTGCGATATCAAAGATCGCTCTGCTTCAGTACCCTCGCATTTGGGGGTATTTTTTGGGAAATGTGAATCCTGTAGCTACCTTTCAGAGGCCAGCTCTGATTGTGCTTGGCCGTGCTTAAGCAGGACGTAAACTTTTATATTCACGAGGCATTCCATGAATACTCCAGATAAAAAAATAAGAAAGCCTCTGCGATTAAGTTCGCAGGGGCTTTTTTGTTTTACGATAAATTTATTGCTAACACATCAAAGGTTTATTTTTGATGATTCAGAGGGATTTGGACCGAAGTAAAAAAATGATTCGAATTACAAATGGTCTAATTCGAAATTCCGAAGAGCCTTCGGATATTTTAAGTCAGTGAGAGCAATCAGGATAATCGTTTGATCAGCTTTCTGAACGATCCATTTGACTGAATAGCGACCTTGATAGATAGGAAACTTTCTTAGACTTTCGATCGCATCCGATTCGCCTGATTCTGGGTAGTGCTGAAGTCTTTTCTTTAATGCGTCTATCTCTTCTTGGAATTCTTCAACTTTTCTAATCGCCATCGCTTCAGAAAATTCCAAATTCGATTCAAGTATCCATACTGCGGAATCTTCCACATCAAAGAGAAATTTTTCGGTTTCTAGAATTTTGAATTGGGACATTAGCCAACAGCTTTTTTACTCTTTTTACTAAGGACTCGATTCTTAGCTTTCTCAATTACACTGTCAGTTGAATTCCCATCTGACGTCTTTACTTTTCCAGATATGACATCACTTAGCCCTTGGGCGATACCACGAAGAGAGGCGAGCTCCATTTGGATTTTCTCAAATTCTTCAGCATTTATGAGAACAAATGATTCGCCAGTCTTTCTTGTTATTTTAATGGGTTCATTTCTGGCAGACTCCATCCATTCTTTTAAATTTGAACGAAAATCATCAGCATTAGTTCTTTCCATAAGCACCTCGCATCCTGACCGTACCATTAACCGTACGGTTTAGCAATCTAGGAAAAGAATAGGTTTAAAACCCAAAGGTGACTAAATTAAAAAACAATTAATCCTCTCTTTAACTTAATCATGATTTAATAACGTCACACAAACACTCAAAACAAATGATGAACATGAAACTTTTAACTCTTCTTATAATATTCTCGACAATGGCGAGTAACGCCTATTCATTATCGAGCCTCAACCTAGAACTAGGTTCCGCACAGAGTAGTTACAATCAAGTAAGGATCGACGGTGAAACTGGAACCTTGTTTAACCTTCGACCAGCTTTAAACTCAACTGATTATTATCGCCTAAATTTTATTCAAAAATTCAAGTCTCCCAGTGGAATAAGAATTCTTTATGCTCCTTTAAAGTTAAGCGGTGAAAAAAAATATAATAACGACATTTCCTTTAATGGAGTTAATTTCGTAGCAAATCAAACAACTAAAACTCAATATCAGTTTAACTCTTACCGAGGTACCTACTTCAGAGAAATGATCTCAAAAAGAAATCATCTCTTTCGTATTGGAGGGACCCTTAAAGTGAGAGATGCATTTATTGAATTAAGTCAAACTGATAGAAGTAAGGCAAGAAAAAGTGTTGGGATCGTTCCGCTCGTTTACATCTATTCTAAATATAAATTTGATAATAATGTTCTCATGACTTTTGATTTTGATGGTCTCATCGCTCCTCAGGGGCGAGCTTTTGATGTGGCCTTGATGCTTGGATATTATTTCACACCAAGTTTCCAAATCGATTTTGGGTACCGGATGCTTGAGGGGGGCGCAGATAATAATAAAGTTTATAATTTTTCACAAATTAATTATTATTTTACCGCTCTTCAGTTTAATTTTTAAAATTACGAATCATTCTGAGTCAATTAATCCAACACCACAAGTAACGATAAAAAAAGGTTCGCTGTTTAGAACAAAAGATTAAAGACTTTTATTACTTCTTAGGCTTAAACCAGCAAAGAGGCCTTAGTCCCATAGTGTGCCCAAGAGACTGATGGCAAGTACCCTCGACTTCATCATTCTGAGAAACATCATCATTGAAAGAAGCCTCGCAAAGGGCCCCTTGAAAGAATGTATCTAGACGACATTGAGTGTCCGGATGTTCACCATAAGTTGCAGAAACAACTTTCATATCTGGCGTTTCAAATTTTGACTCAGGCTGGCCTTTAAGAGAAGCAATAAGTGAAGCAACCGATGCTCCGGCCATGCCACTACGAATGCAAATTGATTTATCAATATTACTAGTCCAAGCCGCCGCACAAGCATCGATAAGGGCCTTAGGTGCCTTGAGCTTTTTAACAAGGGCAAGGTTATTATCATTTAAAAAAACCTTACGAAGACATTTTAGAGTCGCAAAGTAGTCTGACTGTCCTTCACTTGAAGCCCAAGGATTAAATGTTCCAACTTTTGGAGCACCACCAATATGATGACCAATTTCATGACAAATGACGAGAGCGAACCCATCTTCAGTGATCGTTGAGTGACGAGCAAGTCCGCCGAACATTTTTACACGCCAGCCACCAATTCTAGTGGCCTTGGCATCAACAGTTCCATCTTCCCAATTTCTTTCAAATTTAAAAGAGACATCCCTATTGGAAACGATAGGAAAATAAATCGCCTCAACCTTATCAATGACTGCATTAAATTGATCTTTTGTTAATCCACCTGAAGACTTAAAACCGACTGGGATATAAAGGTTGTTACTTGGAAGAAATCCGGATGACCCATCTTCAGAACAAGACCAGCTCATAGCGCAAAATATAAAAAAAAGCGCCAACGAAAGGAAAAGCTTCATAACACTCCTTAAAATGTCATGAGAGATCTAACCTACAGATAACCGATCATCAAGATTAATGTAATTCCTTTTCAACTAAGCTGTTGAAATCACAAAAAACGTCAACGACTAAAAAAATGACAGATCAAATCTTTGCGCCTATAAAATTTTCCAAACCAATTTAACCACATTCAACTATTAATTAAAATGAAGTCCATGAAAACACTCATCTACATTCTCATCTCTTTATCCCTCTTTTCGTGCGGCCAAGGCCCCCAAAATCGCAAAATAGTTCTGAACCAAACCGGAAAAGTTTCCTTAGTTTTAATGGGTATTGAGAATCAACAAGAAATAAAAATTAAATCTCAAGAACTTAACCTTGAAGTATCTGGTGATGAAATTCTCGTGATCAAAGGTGAAGCACAGAAAATTGAGGAATTAAATTTTGTCGCAAACAATGATTTTGAATACATTCACGATCAGACCATTGGTATCGAAAAACCTCAGGGTTTCACTCCTGATCAATATGCTCTCTACCAAGCAAAAAAAGATTTTGGTATCACAGACTTTTGGAAAAAATATCCCGAAGCTGATGGACGTGGAGTAAAGGTAGGAATTATTGATGATGGAATTTCTCCCCATCAACATGGCTTTATCACCACCTCCACAGGTGAAAGGAAATTTTTAAGAAAAGGCTCCCAATCAACCTTTACAACTTTTGATCTCATCGATGTTGAAAATGGACTTGAAGCAGTTGTCGATGAGAATCGCGAATCATACGAAGGAAGTCTTGATTTAAATGCGGATGGTGTTAAGAATACTTGGAAAATTTTTATTCCAGGAGGAACTGAAAAAATCTGTATCGACTTGGACAACAATCAAAAGTACGAAGAGAGCGAATGTAAGGGTAGTTTTAGTATAACCGGAGAATTCTTCAATGCTAAGGATTCTCGCCTTGTGCTAATGGGCGAGCTTAACCTGAAGGAAAAAAAAATACAAATTCTTCAGCCCGAACGAGGCGGAGATTCTCATGGTGAGGGTGTAGCATCAGTTCTTGCGGGTTATCGCATCGGAAATATTGCTGGTTTTGATGGGGTTGCTCCAGGTGCTCAAATTCTTGATTACGATCTTTCTGAATTCACTGATAAGGCTTCTGAAAAAGATTACACTCTTTCAACATTTCTAAAGTCTATTGATTGGGTAGGTTCACAGGGCGCCGAAGTCGCTAACATCAGTTATTCACTCTTTTTTACTTCAACAAAAACTCAAATCTTTATGAGTAAGGCGATTGATAAGATTGTAAAAAAATACAACATGGTCATAAGTTTTTCGGCCGGAAACAATGGACCTGGTCTTGGATCACTTAATAGGCTAGGTATTTATCCCTCTTCCACACTGGTTGCAGGTGCATACATCTCAAAAGAACTCGATGAGAGAGTTCATGGAAATACCGGAGTGCCCGAAGAAGGAAGAGTTGTGTATTACTCTTCACGAGGCCCTGGTCTTGGCGTCGGTCCTTTATTAATTGCTCCTCTTTCTAGCCTAGTAAATTCATCACCAGATGGTGGACATAGGGCCTTTAGTGGAACGAGTTCTGCCTCACCCGCCCTAGCTGGTGCCGCTACTGTTTTGGTTTCGGCAATAAAACAGCTTAATCTTAGATTTGATGCATCGACAGTAGTTCATGCCCTTCGTCTATCGGGTAGAAGGCTTAAATATGAACCTTTTATTTTTCAAGGCTACGGTCTTCCACAACTTGAAGAGGCGCTTTCAATCTATCAAGAAATGATTAAGGGAGAAAAACTCACTGATGTTAAGATTGCAGTTGACCGTGATGGTATTGATGGAGTTGCACAAAGAGGAATTTTTATTCAAACATCTAAGGTTCAGGGAATTACAACTCGGAAGATATCACTGACTGGAATATTATCAGAGATTTCTCCAGCTGATAAAAAAGTGAATACTTTAACGCCTGTTAAGGTTACCTACACTAAAGGTATCATAGGTCCTCGCGAACTTTGGATATCTTCATCTGCGTCTAATCTTTCAGTTGATATTAATCCTGAAGAACTCATTGAAAATAATGTGGAAGGATTCGGAGAAATCAGATTGATTTCTTTAAATGATAATAAGCTTGTCACAGTCATTCCAGTTACAGTTGTTAAGGACGAAAATGTGCTAGAAAATCCATCCATGGTTTTTACACTAACGACTCATGAAGGGCTGCGTTTCCCTCTACAAATTCCAGATGGAGTGAAAGGCTTTAAAGTTAGTGCAAAAGTCCTCGAAGGAGATGAAAAAGGAGCGATGCTATCTATATTTGATCCAAACTCTATCAGAACAATCCAGCAGAGAATTTCTTCGGACGTTTGGGTATCAACACCTTCACCTGGTATGTACCAAGTTGGACTGTCTATGACAGGTGGAACCGAAAGAGTTCTTAAAGTGAAGATAGCAGTTGAAGCCTTCAAATTTAACTTAAAAACCAAGTCAGCAAAAGGCCAGAACGCAAACATTGTTATAACTAATTTTAATTTTGCAACCAGTGCTATTTTAAGTCTTGTTCCCATGCAAAGTTTGATTGCAAGTGAACTCATCAACTCAAAAGATTTAAATGCTCCAACAGAGATTTCAAAAGAGCTAACAGAAGGTAGCTATTCGGTAGAATTACGCTCAACTTTAAATGCGGATTTTTCTTATCTATATGGTACATGTAATATTAAAGAGGAATATCCGGATGGTAAAATAAAACTAAATTCATCTTTTTCCATAAATGCTCCCGCCTCGGGTCTAAAGGCAACGATTCGTTGCATGCCGTTTGACTTGGGTGCCGAATTTGAAGAAACACAAGAATGGGAAATGAGACTCTTTAAACTTGGTCAGCCTCAAAATCAAAGAATAGATATTTTGAAAGATCAAACGAAGGGGACTTTATTCAAAAATCTAAATCCAGGCCCGCATGAGGTTAGGATGACTGATCCTTTTTCAACGAATTCTATCTTAATTGGAACTGTTGATATCATTTGAAAATGATAGAAGTTGATATATGTTTCTAATTGTTCAAATCGATAAGATTTGATCAGTTAGAACAGGCCAATTGATCGAGTTGATGACAATCACTACCGTTATTAAGCTCATAAAAGTCGTTACCAGTGATCACGCTTGCTGCAGATCTAACGATCGCTAATGCTTGAGAGATCTTCAAAGCTTACTGACAAAATGAAAGAGGAGCAAACCCATGATGAAAAATGATGATTTCATTCATCTGATTATACTCCACTTTTACCAAGGGATCTTTGGAGTTTAGTTAAGGCCGTTCCCAATCCGACTGATCATCCTTCCCACAGCATACGGAACTGAATAGTCTCTACTCGTTGTATAAGAAGAAGCATGACGAAATCCAAGCTTGTGAAGCCATTCGTGAACAAGGTTTGCAGCGACTCCTCCAATAGAATTTGTGTTAAAATATTTTGTATTAACCCAGATCCTAGTTGTTCCAGAATTGGTGTAGCCTACAGTCGAGGTAGCGGCATAGTAGAGTTCAACCTCCATATCCATTGTGTTATTTTTAAGAGGCTGAAGGGTTTCTGCTCCCTCTAACATTTTTTGATAAATTTGTGAGTTAGTATACCCTCCATTATCAACAAATGTTTTTGACCCGTTGTAGGTATGATTGATAACTGCTGTTCTAAACTCCTCGGTTGCTACGACTCTCTTGATCAGCTCAATCGCCTGATCAAATTTATCTTGCTGAGTAGTTGTTGTGTTTAAAAATTTTATGTTCGTATCAAATGTGTAAGCCTCATTCGGAAGGGCCGTAGATAAATCGACACTTGAATCTGGGTTATCTGTCGGTACTGGAATACATTCGGCTGGAATATCTGCTGTTTGAGTTGACGTTAAATTTTGGCAATCGACTAAATCTCCTTTGTTACAGGATGAAAGTGAAATAACTAGCAATGATAATGTGAAAATCTTTTTCATCATCTTGAACCTTCCTTGATACAGAGTTTCGAGGACTGAATCCTCACACAGAGTATTTTGGTGTTCAAAGTGGGTAGATTTTTCTCTCTTGGTGAAAATTTAATCGAGAAGGAATAAGCTACTTATTTTTAGCTTTGATTCTAGAAATGATTGTTCAGAAATTAATAAAAAAAAAGGCCAGGATAAATCCTGGCCTCACTTTTTAAATTTGAGAAAATTTAAGCTTCACGGATAACGTATTTATCTTTTCCTTCATCCACCATTTCTTTAAGTTCTTTACCAACTTTAAAGAAAGGAACTTTTTTAGGAGAGACTTTCACGACTTTACCCGTTTTAGGATTTCGTCCCTCGTAAGCCTTGTAATTTCGATTAGCAAAAGAACCAAAACCTCTGATCTCAATTCGCTCATCATCGAAGAGCGCTTGGATCATACTATCAAAACAGATATTCACAATTTTTTCTGCTTGATGATGAGGAAGGTTAGCTTGTTTTTCAATCATGGCAATCAAATCAGCTTTGGTCATGCTCCACTCCTGTTGCGGACAATCTTTATATGATTTTGATCGCTTATCGGTCGATTTCTGAAATAGTTTAGTGATTGCCTACAAGTCTAGGCATTTGAATATTCACCCATAAAAGCTTTTATTGCCTAAGCTTTGGAAATAACAGACTTCAAGTAGCATTTCGCCATCAAAATCTTTATAGAAGATAGAATGGTTTAAGGATTATCTGGAATTAATCGATAAGTCATTGAGGATTAAGGACTATGAGGGCTCGATTAAATAAATTAACAAGGACAGTTTGGGTTATCTGCCTACTCTCTTTCTTTGTGTCTTGTCAGGACACGATACCTCAGCGTTCAACGATCACTCCAGGCTCTACTTTAGAGGAAACTCCCAAATGCAGTGAGGATCAAGAACTCGTTCCTGAAACTGTAGATGGCGAAACGACTTACTCTTGCAAAGATAAAGAAATTAAAAGACCGGATAATGCTATTTTTTGGAAATCCGATTTTTGCGCCTGTAAAAATGGTAAGCCTGTTTCCTACGGAAATTGCTCGCAGTTTTGTTCGGATAAAAACACCGACGGTGCAGAAAGACTCTACGCAAACTTTAGCGTGAGTGAGGCAATATCCCTAGGTGGATTTGGAAATGTCTATGCTTGGTGTAAAGTGAGTTTACCTAGTGATACTCAAAATCCTGAGTGTCAAATAGAAGCAAAAGATGAATCGGGTACTATTAAAATGATTGATGTCACCCTACCAGTCAATACAAACTCCCTCACTGCAAATATTCAAGATACCCTAGCGAACGACAAAACTTATGTCTTAACTTTAGTTGAGAAAAATTCTGGATCACGATCAAACTCAATCCAGCTGATTAAATTTTCAGAGACTCCTTCAAATACGATTTTGGGACCTCTGAAAAATGTACCCGTCACACAATATTCGTGTATGGTCAGAGATTTTTCTGAAGATCAGGCGACTGGTGATATTTATTTTGAGTCAGCTTATAGGATGCACTTTTATTTTATCCCAAGAATTCCTCCAAGACCGATTCCTGCTGGAAACTCTCTTCTTATTTGCCATGATATTTTTAATCCACTTTATGGACTTATTGATCAGGAGCTCTACCCGAGATTTGAGCAATTGGCCGGAGTGTTTAATCTTTGGGATTCAACGGACCCTCGTTTTTATGACAATAATGGTAACGGAGCAAGAGACATTAATGAACTCATTATCCAAAAGACAAAAAATTTTGGAGCAACCATTCCAGCGAGCTCATCTTTTTTCCAAGAGTTTACTTGGGCTTCAGCTCCTGAGCTTGAAAACCAGGCCGGAAACAATAGCAACTCAACTCAGGGCCTAGGTTACTTCATGGTGCCTTGGATTGATCAATCAACCTTTAAATCATATTGCCTTAATTCGAGTCACTATAATAGCAGTAATGCTATTTACAAGGCGTTGAGAGACATTATTGGTGTCGATACCGAGGGCCTCTACATTGGTGAAAAATCCCCTGAAGCAGTTACGGATAGTAGTGGAAATGTGACGACTGGTTATGCAGATTATATTCTTGTTCGTGAAAGTGATTTAAAACAAGTATGGTTTTATCTGAAAAACGGTGTCCCTACTGTTCCAACTGATGACATTGTCGCTAACGTTGCAGTTTACTTCTACTACCCACTCAATAAAGTTTCACCATTTGTAAAAACCTCTACTCAAAGAGTCTTTAGAGTTCGAGGCAGTAGAGAGATTTTTACTGGAACAAATAATAATTCGAATTCTGGAACTAGTTCATTGAATGGCAACTCATCAAACTCATCAGGAAGCGTCTCAACTTACCCAACCCATGACAGAAAGATTGGTTGTATTCCAAAATTCTAGAGATTTCGCTTTCTCCAATGCTTAATGATTATGCTAACACCAGGGGAGAGCTCGTCATGAAACATATTGTAAAAAGTCGTGAGAGAAATACTTGTAAAGGTCAGATTGACAATCATTCCAAGCATAAAGACTTTAGATCGAGACCATTTTTTATTAAAAAAGATCTGCTTAAAAAGCCAGGACAGGATCATTAAACCAAGCCAAATTCCTGCATAGATCTTGAGATCTGTTTTTCTTAATAAAAGACCGATAGCTGAATTAAGAGCTTTTTCGTCTCTTAAAAGCTCCACTATGCAATTCAAGACTTTCGGTCGCTCTAGTAGAAAGTGCTCAAGTAAACTACCTCGACTTCTCTCAAGGATAAAATTTTTCACTTTACTCTCAGACATCTTAGTGAAGGGACTATCCTTCAACATGTCTTTAGCTAACTGAATAACTCTCTCATCCATCATGGAAGCTGCTGTAAAAGATTCGTGACCAAGTTTTTTTAATTTTTCGGAGATATTAGGCACCCGCTTCATCGCTTCTTTATTTATTTTGTCGATGTTAACGGCAGTTTGAACCTGCTTTCCCCTTTCAGACTCAACCTCATTTACAATCGCATCAACATCATCTTCCTGGCATAGACCAGGAAGAGATGTGAGGCAAATAAAAAGAATGAGGAGAAATCTCATGCAGCTTTTTTTGAAGTCATCTTCTCGTAAAAAGCGGTCATTGGAATAGCGATGAAAATTGTAGAATAGACACCAAGGATAACCCCGATTGTCATAGCAAAGAAGAAATCATGAATCACTGAACCACCCCATACAAGCATCACAACTGACACTCCAAGGACTGTAAGGGAAGTAATGATTGTTCGAGACATTGTTTCATTTAAAGCGCGGTTAATGGTCTCAACCGTTGATAAATGAGGGTGCATCGTTTCGATCTCTCTCACTCGGTCATAAATCACAACCGTATCGTTCACTGAATAACCAATAATTGCGAGGAGGGCCGCCACGATCTGAAGCGAGAATTCTTTTTGCGTTAAAATAAACGCACCAATGATAATAGTCACGTCATGAATAAGAGCTGCAATAGCTCCCGGAGCAAATTTGTAATCAAATCTGAGAGCAAGATAGATCATAATCGCAAGGATCGCCCACATAAGAGCTTTAAAGGCAGACGTTCTAAGTTCTGCTCCGGCCTTGGGACCCACGATATCGTTTTTTAAGATTTCAAATTTCCCCTCACCATACTTTCCATTAAGGACAGTACTCACTTGATTTGAAACAGCATTAAGGTCACCCTTATCTGATTCAAGCTTTAAAAGAAATTCATTTGAATTATCATCACCAATTGACTGAAGCTGAGAGAGTGGAACTTGGCCCACTTTCATCATTTCACGAAGCTCAGAGAGTTCAACTTTTTGATTGAACTTCACTTGAATCTCTACTCCCCCACGGAAATCAACACCGTAGTTAAGTCCTTTCGTAAAGAACATCACAAAACTCGCTATCACTAAAATAAGGGATATTAGACCCGCTACTTTGAACATCCCTACATAATTTACATTTCTTGCTGTTGTCATAAATCTAATCCTTTAAATTAAATGCTCAAAGTCTTCTTCGTTCCGTCTCCAACGTATTTCTCAAAGAGAACCTTACTTACAAAATACGAAGTATAAACGGTTGTACAAATACCAATTAATAGAGTGACGGCAAATCCTCTCACGGGACCAGTACCGAAGTTTAAAAGACAAATACCAGCAAGTGCGGTTGTAATGTTCGCATCGGCAATCGCCCAGAAAGCTTTTTCAAAACCAGTTCTCACGGCTTCAAAAGGAGTCATTCCTGCTCTCATTTCTTCTCTAATACGCTCGTAAATAAGAATGTTTCCATCCACCGCCATACCTACAGTAAGAGCGATACCAGCAATCCCTGGAAGAGAGAGTGTTGCCCCAACTAAAATTAAGCAAGAAAGAGTGAAAAGAACGTTAAGAACAATAGTCACTGTCGCAATCACACCTGAGAGCTTGTAGTAAAAACACATAAACGATAGAACAAGAAATGATCCCACGAGGGCGGCCATTTGAGCTTTATCAATGGCATCAGCACCAAGAGAAGGTCCAACTACACGCTGCTCTTCAAAAACTAATTCGACTGGAAGGGCACCGGCACGAAGAACGAGAGCAAGGTCTCTTGCTTCCATCATCGTTGCATTATAGTCTCCAGCCCCTAAAGTAATCTGAGCAGATCCACCAGCAATACGACCTTGAACAACGGGAGCTGAGTAAACGTTACCATCGAGAACGATCGCTAGACGCTTCCCTGTATTAGCACCTGTGATCTCTTCAAAAATTTTCGCTCCCTGAGGCTTAAACTCTAAACCAACATAAGGGCGGTTCTGCTGCTGATCAATTCGCACTGTAGCTTCTTGAAGCTCTTCACCCGTTAAGCTTGAACCCGCTTCAACGAGGTAAGGCTCAAGGTTCGTCACAACATTAGTGTTTTTATTCACCGTTTTAGAAAAAGCAATTTCAAATCCTTTCGGAAGATCTGAAACCAAGTGAGTGTTGATCGCACGAACGTAGTCCGACCATCTCTCCCCTTTCTTATATTCAATTCCAGCTTTTTTAACTTTATCAAGCCACTCGTTAAGAGTCGCAAGTGGGATTTCATCGTTCACGAATTTAAATTCTAGTTTCGCTGTCCGACCAATAAGATCTTTCGCGCGAGAAATATCTTTTACACCAGGAAGCTGAACAACAATTCTGTCACGTCCTTGGGACACGATCTCTGGCTCAGTGACACCAAATTCATCAATACGGTTTCTAATGACTTCGATTGATTTTGAAAGGGCCGTGTCTTCAATCTCACGAATAAAATCTCTCCCAAGACCATATTGAAGAGTCACACCTTCATCTTTAGTTAAACGAAGTGGGTAGTTATAAAACTCACGAAGCTTATCCTTAGCAGCATCTCGATCTGATTCTTTTGCTAAAACAATTGTGTGTTTTGGATCTGCCAAATCAGAAGCATCGAGTGAGCCCATGGTTGATTCAATGCCTGCGTCCTTCAAAGTGGCCTGCGCTTTACGAGCATAGCCAACCATTTCGTCGCGGTAGACTTTATTGAAGTCAATTCCAAGAACCATGTACAATCCACCCTGAAGATCAAGGCCCAAATTAATTTTGGACTTCACAGGAAAAGAGCTGTCTTGTTTGAGGTTAAAAAACGTTGGCGTTACTGCCATAACTGAAGCAATTACGAAAATTGCTAAAACACTAAATCGAAACCACCATCCCTTGGCCATGTCTACTCCGTATCTTTAAAATAAAAGGTCTTTATCTAACTTAATGAGATATAAAATCTTAAACAATTTAAGGAATTAGAGCAATGAAGAAGGGGCCATTAGGCCCCTATGATTAGCTTTGAGTTGTATCTTTATTTTCTGAGTCAGCTGGTTTATCTGTTTTCGCTTCCTGCTGAGCAGCGTCAGCTATTTTATTTGTCTCCGAATCTCCGGAATTTTGCAACTGGTCGCCAAGACCTTTCGCCGCATCCTGAAATTCCCTGATTCCCTTACCGAGACCCTTAGCAAGCTCAGGAAGCTTTTTCGGTCCAATAAAAATCAGTGCAATAAGAAATATGACGACTAATTCGCCAAAGCCAAGTCCAAACATGAATTACTTCTTTGCTTCAGAAAAAATAGCTGAAGCTGATCCACCGATATGAGACTTAAGAACTTTCATTTTAGTTCCGCCCTCAAGCTCAAGAGTCACCACTTTTTCAGCAATCCCGCTGACTTTTCCAAGGATCCCTGACTTGGTGTAAACTTCGTCACCATGAGAGAGTTTATTGATAAACGATTGCTCTTCTTCCATACGTTTTTTCTGAGGACGAATCATAAGAAAATACATGACTAAGAAAATTAAAACGAAAGGAACAAATGAAACCCATGCAGGTTGAGCTGGTGTACCTGCAGCTGCTTGTGCGTGCGCAGAAGAAATAAGTAAATCAAACATAATTATCCTTTTTTATTCCCATAAGTTGGAAGTGTAGTTGTTATAAAATTTCTGGTAAAAATCGTCAAACTCTCCTCGAAAAATGGCTTCGCGAGAGTCTTTGACCATCTGTAAATAAAAGTGAATGTTGTGATAACTAATCAACTGACCCGAAAGGTATTCTCCGACATTAAATAAATGCCGAATATAACTCCTGGAATATCGCACACAAACCTGACAGGAGCATTCTGGATCAGGGGGAAGCTGATCCTCTAGGAATCTCGCCTTTTTAATATTTAAGGGGCCATGCGTTGTAAGAAACTGTCCATTGCGGGCATTTCTTGTTGGGAGCACGCAGTCAAACATATCCAATCCAGCTTTTATTCCATTGAGTACATCAAGTGGTTTCCCGACACCCATCAGGTAGCGAGGTTTATCTTTCGGCATCGCTGGAACAAATTTTTTACAAAACTCGACCATCTCTTCATTCTTTTCTCCGACCGATAATCCACCTAAGGCATAACCATCGAAGTTAAGTTCCTTTAGACCCTCCATGCTCTCCATACGAAGATCAAAATGTAGTCCACCTTGAATAATCCCAAAAAGATGCTGATGAGACTTTAACTCAACTGACTTACATCTTTTGGCCCAGCGATGGGTGAGTTCCATCGAAGTCTTAAGTGTTTCTTTTGAAGCGGGAAGTTTCGGGCACTCATCAAAGGCCATCACGATATCTGACCCCAGTGCCCTTTGAATTTCTATGGATTTTTCTGGCGTAATAAGATGCTTTGATCCATCAATGTGGGACTGAAAAGTCACACCCTCCTCTGTCAGTTTATTAATATCTGAGAGAGAAAAAACCTGATATCCACCGGAGTCTGTAAGGATCGGACGGTTCCAACTCATAAACTTATGGAGTCCCCCCATTTTTTCAATGAGCTCGTGCCCAGGACGAAGAAATAGATGATAAGTATTTCCTAGAATGATTTGGGCATTCATGCGCTCAAGATCTTCCTGCCAAAGTGTCTTCACACTCGCGCGCGTTCCTACTGGCATAAAGATAGGAGTTTCAATCACGCCATGTGAAGTATAAATGCGCCCCGCTCGGGCCTCACCTGAAGATGCTTCTAGCTGAAAAAAAGTCATGACGCTAACCTAGCATGTCGAAAAGGTAGCGTCTACCTTTTCGACTTTCTTAGAATGAGCATTCCGTCTCCATAGGAGAAAAAACGATACTTATTTTCAATGGCGGTTTGATAAAGAGAAAGAGTTTTTTCTCTTCCTATGAGTGAACTTACAAGCATAATGAGACTAGACTGGGGTAAATGGAAATTCGTAACTAAAGCATCAATAGAGTGAACTTCTTTCCCAGGATGAAGAAAGATGGAGGTCGATTTCATCTCTCCTGGTTTTGAAAACTCAATATTTCCATTGGACCAAGAACTCTCAAGACTTCTTAGAGTGGTGGTTCCTACGGCGACTCGAAATTGTGCCTCACGGATGATCTTTAAATTTTCTTCATCAATCGTAAAAAATTCCTCATGCATTTTATGATCTAAGATATGCGCTGATTTCACGGGAGAAAAGGTTCCCGCTCCTACGTGAAGTGTGACTGTGCCCATCTTAAGTCCAAAAGACTTAAGCTTATTTAAAAGTTCTTCAGAAAAATGGAGCCCTGCTGTGGGTGCGGCCACAGATCCAGCTTCTTTGGCAAAGACCGTCTGATAGTTTTTTTTATCTAGATCATCTGATTCACCATTTCTTATATAAGGAGGGATAGGAATTTTTCCGATTGTCTCGAGGATGTTTAACAATTGCTCGTGAGACTTATTAAAAGACACACTAAAAGTTCCATCACCAATAACCCTTTCTAACTTGGCACTCAAATCGCCGAAATTGAAAACTTCCCCTGCCTTTCTTTTTCCTGAGGCCCTGATCATAGCGGGATAAAGATCATCCTGGTGAAGAAGTGAGAGGATAAAAACTTCTACTTCACCCCCAGAAACCTTGTTTCCAATGAGACGACAGGGAAAAACCCTAGATCGGTTAAAAACGAGGGTGGTATTTTTAGGAAGAAATTCTTGAATTTCACTAAAAGTTGAATGGATGACCTGATCCCTCGCTTCATCGTACACCATGAGCTTGGAAGAATGCCTATCCGGTACCGGTCGATCGGCAATAAGCTCACTTGGGAGGTCAAAATCATAGCTTTTGAGCTCAAAATCAGTCATTTTTTCACACACTCTTTAAAAATTTTAGGGGCCTATGTAGGATGCTTTTAGGAGATCATTACCATGAGAACATACCTTATTCTAGCTTTGTGTCTTGTTAGCTCGGGATTATTTGCAGACGTTAATCGTACTGCAGCCGAAGAGGCAATTATCCTCAATCAGGAGCTTCAATTCCTTGAGGATTCAGTTGGAAATATCCAGTCTGCATCACTAAATAACTCTGATGCGGCCAAAAGAGACCGAGCTCTAAATGAATCAAAGATTGAGAACACCTATTTTGGTGATGATCTTGAGGAAGATAGAGTGAATACGAAAGCTTCGACTCAAAAAAGACGCGGTCTTTAGGCCGTAACGAGACCGAACTTTTTACCTAAATCGATCAATTTCTGGAGAATTTCATCCAAAAAATTCTTAATCACTAAAAACATCGCGTAGTTTTCAACCTGCTCTAAGAGTAGGTTGAAAATATTTTTGAGAACCGTCACAAGTGGTTCAAGATTAAATTTCTTAATGAGTAAATCCAACATAGAGCTCGCCTCTTGAACTTCTTTACCCTTGACGACGTAAAGCGGATTTTTATTTTTCATGAATGTAATTCCTTATTCACCGTCTCAGTCATGGCCACAAATTGTCTCTGAAGATCCTTATATTCATTAGATTTAAAATGAAACACAGATTTTCTTTGAGCAAGAGACTTCCCGAATTGAACTTTATTTGTGAAGGCTTCGTGAACAGTTGCCTCGCCGAGAGTTACTTTGATTTGCTCTAGATCTGTCGCTGCTTGTTTTCTTCTGGTATCAAATAAATTCGGAATGTAGCCCAAGTTTTTTGGAGTCGAAGTGATTTCCATTTCAGCAATGTCCTGAACCACTTGCTGGATATTTTTTAGCCCTTGTTCAGAGAAGCGATCAGGAACGAATGGGTACAAGACACCATCTACTGCACACAAGATATTCACAACAAGAAGCCCCAACGTTGGTGGGCCATCGATAATGATCACATCATATTGAGAGCGTAGCTCGAATTTTTCAATGAACTTCTTTAAAATAAGCTGACGAGCACCATTAATGCCAGCAACCGTGAGTTCAAAACCCGAGAGTTCTTGGCCAGAGGGAATGAGATCAATTCCTTCCTCGCTTTTAAAAATCACATCATTAATAAACGTTGGAGTGTGGAGCGCTTTGAGTTCTTTCACGGAATTAATAAGAAGGTGGTGAATATTTTTTCTATTCTCATCATGTGGCATATCAAAAAGAGAAGAAAAATTTCCTTGAGGGTCCATATCAATGCAGAGAACTTTTTTACCTTGATGTAAAAACGCATGGGCAAGATTAAACGCCATGGTCGTTTTCCCAACTCCACCTTTTTGATTCATCAGAGCGATCACTCGCCCTTGATTTTTTGAAGACACTTGCTCTGATTTAAAAAAAGAAAACATAGTTAAACTCCCCTCATTGCCAACAAAACTGGTCAAAAAAATCTTGGATGGTTAAATTTTGCCTCCCCGCACTTATTTTGTAAACTATCGATTTCAAAAGAGTTTCAACCCAATTCCTGACAGCGCCAGTTGGTCAAATGAGACAATAAAATCAAGGAAATCGCGCAAGTCTAAGGAATTTTATGAAAAGTCCCGATAAACAAAGAGACGGATCGAAAAGGATAAGACCATGGCCGGTTTAAAAACTTTCTGGATTTTGATTTATTCCCTCTTATTGCTCGCTGCTTGCGTGCCTCAGACCAAGCAAACCGAGTGTCAAGATAATGAAGCTTTCAATGCAGCTCTCAGAACTTGTGTTCCAGTAGTGGGAGGACCATCATCATTTATTAACGTAGGAACTTACTCACCAGCTTTTACTCAAACAAGACATAAAGAAGATACGACAACACTTCAATTTTCTATATCAGTCTCTAACCCTTATAACCAAACTTATACAGTAGCTTGGGAGCGTGTCTTTAATGGTGCACCTTCAGCAATGTGTTCAAATTCCCTCACATGTTCTTTTTCCGCATATCTTCTTGGTACAACTTATGGAGAAGTTGGGACACATATCCTTACTGCAAAAATTCTTGACGGTAATGGAAGTGTGGTTGATACACATAGTTTCGAATTAAAAATTAATGAGCTCCCGAAACCAATTATTAACACTGCTTCTATTTCACCAACTCAGTATGCTTTTACAGTAACTCCAGGACAAGCGAGTACAGAATTTAAATTTAATATTAAAAATAATCAGGCTACGATAGCACTCTCTCACTATTACAGAACGGAATGGACGATTGAGCAAAACGGCGCCATTCTTTATACCGAAAATGATACCTTCACTAACTTTTCTCCATCTGGAACAAACCTTGCTTATTTAGGAACTTCTCCCACTCCTTACTTTAATCCAAGCACTCTTGGCGTAGGAAGTTATATTGTAAGAGCTGTCGTCAAAAATGATGTTCCCGGTGAAGTGGTGGATGAACACCAGTGGAACGTGACAGTGAATCATCCAGCTTTAAAAAACATTAATAACCGAGATATCTATGAAGCCTCCGCTAACGCTGGGTTTGGCACCATATCTAATGCCTATAATGGAATTGCTTACAATGCATACACTCCAACCCCTGCTATAAACTTTGTTCCTCAGAGTAGTGGTACGGCAACTTTCACCCAGCAGGGAAATTATTGCGTAAGTGTAACAGATGGTGAGGGTACCTATCCTGGTGATGGTTTAGGCGTAAAAGTAAACTTCTTTATTGATGGAGCGACTCAAATTTACAGTGGAACAACAACAGCTTTGGATTCAAAAATTTGTTTATCTGATGCTGCCGCGACGACATTAAGTAATATGCTTTTTTCAAATACGACAACGACTGGCAGCCAATATCACACTTTGGTAGCAAGAGTGGTTGATGAGGCGACCAACCAAGAATATGCATCATCTAACATGCCTGGTATGGGGTCGTATCCAGTAACATGGGACTTCTTAGTAAAGCCAGCCAATGCAGCTCCGACGGTGGCTTTTACAAATTTAGCCCTCAATGGAATCAGCTGTGCAGCTGCCATTGGAAACTCAAAAACATGTTCTATCACGCAAGATACACCATTTACTGTTGGCGCTTTTGTGACTGATGACTTTTATAATACATCATCAAATGATAACTCGGATCATCAAAATAAATTCTTTTACACCATGACTCTGATGAGGAGTGGTACTCCGGTTACAACTTGTACAAAAACAGTCTCAAACGTAAATGATTTAGGAGGACCAGCAGGATTTGGTGGAACGAACGACGATCACCTTGGGCCGGATTATCTTTGCGGATTCACTGTTAATAGCTACGATACCAATGGGCCTGTTAATCCATTAGATTACACTTACAGCGTCCTTATTTCTTTTTCTGATGTAGGCTCACCTATTCCTGGAACAACTTCTGCGACTGGAAATACTCTGGTCTATAACCTTAATGTTAGTGAGAAGAATACGCCTCCTGTCGTTAACCCTCAAGGAATTTTACTAGCTGGTTCTTACGCCGCAAACGGAAGCACAACTCCTAGTACCATACTTGATCCCGCATCACCGGCAAGCTTTATTACTGAAGGCGAAACTCTTCAGTTTAAGTTAAATGTTACAGATGCTGAAAGAGATAATCACCAATTAGTCGTAAAAAAGTGTAGTGAGTCGACTTGTGTTGCTGTTGGAGGAACGAGTCAAATCATTGCTACTAGTTTTGCAACTAAAACAAACAGTATCATTACAACTGACACGACGATAAACTATTCTCTACTTGAAGATTTTATTCCAATCACCGTCGGTAGTGGGGTCAACCATCTTGTGGGTTTTAAAATTGAGGTCGTAGACTGCCCAAGCATATTAACCAATGCAGCAGAAGCCTTGGCTTGTAGTAGTTCTCAATACCCTGCTGCTACTCATACTGCGACTCCAAGACTACCTAACCCAGTCGTTGCACAAATTTTCCAAGTCAATGTTAGAAATAAAAATCCTGCTCCTTTCTTTGGTGGCACTCCGAGTCCTTTAACAACAGCTTCCTTAACTGCAATGGTTGGTTACCCAATCACTATTCATCCCGGAAGTGTTACCGATGACAGTCTTGTTCCTAGTGAAGCAAATATTCAGTACCAGTGGTATGTTGATCCTGATGGAGGTAGTAACTCTTTCTCCCCAATCTCAGGTGCTACAAAACAAATTCTTCGATGGACTCCTTCAAATGGTATTTCGGCTGGTACGATTGTTAATCTTGCCATTTGTGTAACTGATGGGACTAACATCAATCCACTTCCAACGACACCGGGTGCTCTTTCGGCAACTTCTACTGCAACAAATGGATCAAACTGTCTTAAATCTTGGAATGTAACTGTGAAACCGAATGTGGTTCCAGTTAATTATTTTGGGACTCCAGGCGACGCAGGGAACTCCCTTGCTATCTGGCAAGATACTACAAACACTGGTGCTGACAAGAAAGTAATCTACTCTGCATACACAGATCCAACCGGAAAAATTTATGTAGAAAAAACTGTCTTTGATGCTAACGGAACTATCTTTAATAATGACTCCACGGGCTTTAGAAGTGTCGTTTTTGATGCCATCAAAGGTGGCGGACAATTAGCAAGTTCAGTGAAAGATATTTCGCTTGCGGGTACAGATACACATCTTTACATAGCGTATCAAGCAGCTCATTCCTCTAACCCAGGTGCTCCTCAAATAAGAGTGAGAAGAATTGATAAGAGTTACGGATTAGGAATTGGTGAAAAACTCGGGAACTACCCTCATAAAGGGAAATTTGGCTTTACCTATGATGGGCCATTAGCAAACTCACTTTGGCCAGTTTATTCTGACACAAGTGGTATTACTATTTCGCAAGCAAGTTTTGGCGCTCCAATTCGTGTTGATTTTGTGTCTGCCTTAAGTGAGACCAATGCAACCCCTGTTCAAAATACCTTAACAACAAATACAGTGCCGATGCTTGTTGATGATGCTCCAGCTACGAATCAATTATGTTCGGGCTCGACTTCTGGATGTTCTCTATCTGGTAACGCAACAAGGTTTCAAAACTTTATAAATAATCTTTCTACCGATAGGCTTCTTCAGGGCGTAACTGCTGATGCGAGTGGTGGCCAAGTATTCCTATACGGAAGTCTAAGTGGTAGCGAATATCTAGATACTAATACAACTGTCAATACTTATGTGACTGGTAAACTAGGTAAAATTATGATCACAGGTAGTAAGTGGTACTTACCGTTTGTTGATCTCACAACGGGTTCAACTATTGGTCAAATTAGAGTTCTCGTTGCAGATGCTGGTGCTCCAAATATACTGAATTCATCTCTTGCCGTGGCAAGTAATATCACCTATTCCACAATTGGACCGGTAAATTATTTCACAAATGACTTAAACCCATCTGGGAATATTGTTATTGGCTCAGTCAGTACTTCAAACATCGCAAAGCTTCATGTCTTTGATGTTTCTGGAAACTCTGTTCCTACTCCAGGAACAAGTTCAGCTGACCTTTTTGGTGGAGCTCCTGTTGATCCACTAAGTTTAAGAATGGGTGTGCCATCTTCAGGAACAACATTTTATTTCTTTGCAGCGAAGGTATTAGATTCATTACCAAGTACTTACAAATGGAATATTAGCCGTTGCTCGGCTGGTTTTGCATGTACATTTGATAATACAGATAATCTTTCACTAAGTAACGTTACTGGAAACTTGTTTGGAACTTCTTCATTAAAAGATTTGTCCATCGAAGTTTACCCTCGTTTCCCAACGGAAGCTAGAATCCTTGTATCTTCCCAATTTGGTCACTCAGAGCCTCATCTTTATTCAGTACGATACAGGACAGATAATAAAATTTCATGCGGAGAAATGCCAATTGGTCTATGTCCAAAAATAAACCTTCACACGAACTCTACCTCCCAAAGGCTCTCAAGCACCGCTCAGATTGCCACGGCAAGGATTGATTTAGACATGACCATAGGCTCTGGGGGATCGACAAGTATTAGCCCTAATGAGAACAAAAAAGATGTTCTTTTTGCTATTTTCCCAGTTCAATCTGGAACTGGTTCTTACATACCTCAAGTTGGAATTTTTAATGCCCATAATGAGCTTATTGATTCCAATACGACAGATGCTACAGGTACATTAGGCCACAGATCCGCCTTCTTTAGCGATAATTAATAACAAAAACTCTGCCAGGATAGACTTAAATCAATCCTGGCACATTTGATGGGCACTCTCTTCTTTTTTTCCTCGACAAGACAGTTAGTTAGAATCGATTTTCATTCTAGGAAAGACCTAAATTATAATGGGATTATAACGATAGGCTAAATGATGAATTATCATCTTTTACTTTTATCTATACTTATTCTTCTTGGGGCCTGTCAGGTCGATCAGCAAATTGTGTCTTCTAATCAAGCTACAACTATCTCAACTCCCTCTCTTGAATTCTCGGTCACTCTTCCTTCTTCAGGGAGGAAGAAAAAAGATAATGTTCTTAGTATCTCATTAACGCATTCTAAAATTTTAAGTGTTTCTGGCACACCTTATATAAAAGCGAACCTCAGCGGAGTTGAAAAAAAATTCAACTACGCTACTGGTTCTGGAACTCATACGATTACATTTAACTACAAAGTCGCTGCATTAGATGAAGATCAAGATGGAATTGAAATTGATCCATTGATTTATTTAAATAGTGGCAGCATTAAATACATAGATGATCTAGGACTTCAGAAAAAAGTCTCACTTGAACTACAACTACCAACCTATGAAATCATTATTGATGGATCCCCACCTTTTTTAATGGCCACCACCTACCCTGGACCAGGCTTTTACAAATCTGGAGATTTTTTAAACTATGTCCTAACTTTCAATGAACCTGTCATTGTAAAAAATGCACTCGCCCTTAATTTGATTTTGGGTTCAACAAATAATTCTTTTGAATATGTGTCAGGTTCAAATACTCAAAACGTTTTTTTTAGAAAAAAAATTGAATCTACTGATTTAGATAATGATGGAACGATTCGTTTTACCTCTTATAGTTTGACCCCAACTTTTACGGATCTTGCAGGAAATACAATTTCCTATACTTTTCCATTAGTAAATAAAACTGGCATCTATATCAATTTCCCTATTCCTAAAGTGAATTCGAGTTCCTCAATTTCTATGCCTTCAAACGACACGTATCTATTTGGGGAAAATCTTGACTTCGAAGTGACCTTCTCGTCCGCTATCCTCGTGACAGGAACTCCGTATATTGATATTTTTCTGAATTCTGGGAGCGGCAAAGCATATTTCGTAAATTCACCTTCACCTACGAAGGCCCTCTTTCGCTACAGGCCCAATTATGGAGACGAAGATCTCACAGATGGGATCAAGCTTGGAACAATAATACACCAAGGAACTGGTTCGATTAAATCAGGAGATAATCTCGTTAGTGCTGAACTAACTCTACCAACGATTGACACCAGCGGAATAAAAGTCAATTCACCACCAATTCCAAGAACTATTTTCTCCTATGCTGCACTTCCCGGGCTCTATAAGTCAGGACAAATAATTGATATCGCTCTGATGTTTAATCGACCTATTACTGTTAATACTTCTGGAGGTACTCCAAGGATTCCAATTTATGTCGGTAAAGACACTGTTTACGCTAGATATGACTCCTTATCTGGTACTCAAACCGCAATCTTTAGATACACCGTAGGAACTACGGAGTATGACCTTGATGGAATTACTTTAAGCTCCGTGATTGATCTTCATGGCGGTTCTATTACAGATACTTCTTCAGGTTCCGAAGCTCTCTTAACATATGTCACACCGAACACAAATGGGATTAATGTCGATGGAGCTAGGCCAGCCATTTTCTCTGTTCAATCACCTGCAAGTGGAACTTATGGTCCCACAAAATCTTTAGATTTTGTCGTGATATTTAATGAAGTAGTTAAGGTCACTGGTACTCCGAAAATTCAGCTCACCATTGGTTCTTCCACTGTCGATGCTACATATATTTCGGGGACAAATTCAAACTCACTTCTTTTTCGGTACCCCATTCAAAGTGATGATGAAGACACCGATGGTATTCAGGTGGGAAATATTACTGGAGGATTAATCCAAGATTCTTATGACAACACGGTCAGCTATCCATTAACTCTCTCCGTAGACAGTTCAGGGATAAAAGTTGATGGTATATCACCTACTGTTTCAAGTGTGGTCACATCACCGGCGTCGGGCAATTTAACCACAGGAAGTCAGATCGATATTATTGTGACATATTCAGAAAAAGTCGTTGTTGAGGGGGCGCCGTACATAAACATCAACCTAGGAGGACTTATAAAGAAAGCCTCTTTTTTTTCTATCGATGCAACTGGAAAAATTTTAAGATTTAAATATATTATTGAAGAGGGTATCGAAGATCTCGATGGGATAATTACATCTAATCAAGTTCTAGTCCAACCAAATCTGGATCATATAAAAGATCCATATCAAAATATTGCCTCTCTCAGTTTTTTTCCTTTTCTTCCGGCCCCATCTTTTCTTATGGCACCATCAATTAAAATTGATTCAAAGGCGCCAATAATCTCTAGTGTGACAGAATCACTTGGAGGAAACTACAATGCTGGTGACACATTAGACTTTTATGTCAACTGGTCTGAACCAGTCACTATAACAGGATCACCGACCTTAACTCTTAATATTGACGGTCAAAATTTTTCTTTAACTCATACTGTTGTTAATTCTACTCAAACAAAGTTTTCTTATACTATTACAAGCTTAACTCCAAACTCAAATTATCTTTATCTGAACACGAAAATTAATCTGAATTCAGGGACAATTAAAGATGATAACGGACTAAGCTTAGATGCTAATATAAATTTTACTCCACCTTCTTTAGCCGATGTCATTATTGATACTGTCCAACCTAAGATTGAGATTATTAATTCTCCTTCACTGTCAAAGACCTATTATAAAAATGAGTTTGCCTACATTAACGTGACATTTTCCGAATCTCTGACTTTAACTTCTCCAAGTAGCATAAAGCTTAATCTTACAGTAGGTTCAAGTAGCGTAACTGCTGACTATGACTCAACTTTAAGTACCCCGCTTGTTATGGTTTTTAAGTACACAGTGGCGGCAGGACAAGTTGACAGTGATGGTATCGTTGTAAATTCAATCACTCTTAATTCAGGCACAATCGAAGACAAAGCAGGGAATACTGCAATCCTTACATTAACGCCCAAGTTGTTATCTCAGATAAAAGTTAATGGTAACAACGGTATTATTTTAAGTATTACCCCACCGGAGGATAAAATTTACGAAACAGCTGAGTACTTAGATTTTTATGTGAAATTTGATCGTTCCGTTTTTGTGACAAATACACCTTGCTTAAAATTAACAATCGATGGAGGAGTTTTTAGATATGCTTGTTATGAGAGTGGATCAGGAACCGACACTTTATTATTTCGATATGAAGTTGCTTTCAATGAAAGCGCTATCAATGGAGTGACTCTAACTTCACCTATACTTCTTAATCAGTTAAGCCCTGTTGCAACGATCAAAGATTCTATTGCTGAAGATTTAATACTTACTTTTGTCCCATCTCCTAAAAACTATCCTAACCTAATCATTGATTCCGTTCCCGTAGCAAATAAAGCAAAAGTTTCTACTAATTCGACTTATTATAAACAACAATCAAATGGGTATATTGAATATAACTTAACATATGAAAATAACGTTACTGTAACAAATACTCCTCGAATTAGATTAAAAATTGGATCTACCACTGCTTATGCAAACTACTCCAGTGGATCCGGTACTAGTGTCATTAAGTTTCGCTACAATTATACAACGACCGCTCCCATTGATCTCGATGGAATAACAGTCTATAGTCCAGTTGAAGCAAATATTTATGGGACTATGACTTCCTCTGGAACCAATGTTATTAATTATCCTCTCGTCATAAATGAAAAAGACTATCTTTATCCTTCAGGTATAGTCGCAAGATATAATTTTCAACCGGCAAATGTGACTCTCACTCCATGTGGAGCTGAAATGTGTATCGATAATTCTGCAGGTATATCTATTAAGGATATATCTGGGCAGGGTAATAACATCAGTACTTACTCCGGAACTGGGCCAGTCATTAAAACAGGTTTTGGGACCAATCTCACTGAGTATGCTCAATTTGATAATAATAGCAGAATAGAAATCCCAGAAATTTTAAATCCAAGAACGATCGTTCTTGTCTTGAGAAATCCATCAGATGTTGAACTGAGCACTCCAGGTAAATATCACGTTCTCATGAGTATTCCTAATGTAGAAGATTATATCACCATGAGGTCCAGTGGAGACTTTGACGGAATCAATGACGTCATGATTTCTTTCCCTATTTCAATGAGAAAGAATAATGGCAGCCTTCTCAGCGATACTGACGATGACATGATTTTGACAAATATTTCAGGAGCAAGTGTCTGGAGTGGAGATACAAATAATATTCTCACTTTTCAAATTGGTAATGGTTTAGAACTAGCTGGAACGATATTTGGCGGAGATAGTTTCAACGGTCAAATAGCTGAAATCCTCATCTTCAGCTTAATTCCTTCGACTACAGTTCAGAGTCAGCTCAGAACAGAACTTAATAGCATTCACGGGGTTTACTAACTCACTCAACTACTCTCCCATTTGATTTTTTTCTTAACGTGTTATGATAGTTGAATGAAGCTTTTTGCTCTTCTGCTAATATTTATTTCATTCACGACGATTTCGGCCCAGGCGTTTGAGCTGATTGTGATCCAAGCGGTCTCAGAGACCAAAAAAACTTTCATCACGAGAAACGGAAAGCGCCAAGGAATTCAGCCTGGGGTGACGGGAACTTTTACCGCTGAAGATGTTTCAGTTCTAGCGAAAGCGATCAACGTCTCTGGAAACTTCACCCAGTGGCAACTCATAAATTCTGATGCCATTTTTCCCTTTGAAAAAGGGGCGATCATCACCTACTACTCTGCGACTGAATACATCTGGGCCTTGGCCCCAGAGCTAGAGAGAAGAAAGTATATTAAAAGCCAAATCCACACTCCAAGACGCTCCCTTATTTTTAAAGGGGCCTTAAGTCGAGGGCTTTCGGAAACAGTTTCTGAAACCACCGCCACTACTCCAACTCGCGGTGGCTACATGGGTGAAGTTTATTTTGAGCGGGATATCTTTGGATACCTCGCCTTTGATTTTGGTCTACGCTATGAGCGTGAGGTGATTAACTATAGTGGAGCTTCTTTAATTACTCAGAGAAATCTCGCCATCATTGGGCTTTTATATTACTTCGAGTTTTTCCCTGACTACATCTCAGGTGGGCAATTCTTCTTAGGCGCAGGCATGGGTTATGGGCTCTCCAATACCTCAACCGTGGGGCTCTCTCAATCAGGCCCCGTGTCTCTTCTACCAACGGTAAAAATGGGAGTTAGTTTTCCCTTTAATGATCAATGGGGATTTATTCTTGATGGAGCTTCAGAGAGTTTAAGTACTAAGGAAGAGCAAGAAGATGGAAATATTCAAACAACGAATCAGACGAATTTTAAAGTAGGCTTTGGTCTCAGAAGAATTTTTTAGCCAAAAAAAAGGGGGCCTTGGGCCCCCTTAAGAATTACTTACCATTTTTAGTGAGACCAATTTCTTCAAGACGAATTTTTAACCACTCATTAGAGTTAATTGCTTCATACTTCTCCCCTGTTCCACGGCAAGATGGAATACAAGAAAGAACTGTATCTGGATTTGGATGCGTGAAAAACGGCATTGAGTAACGGTTCTTAGAAGCATCATCAGGATTAACTACTCTGTGAGTTGTCGCTGGAATCACGTCATTAGTGATTCTAGAAAGCATATCGCCGGAATCAACCACCAGCTGCTTTTCATTACACATAACTGGAAGCCACTTACCATCACGGTCAAGAAGCTCGAGTCCTGAAGACGTAGCTCCAACCATCACAGTAATAAGGTTAATGTCTTCGTGAGCAGCTGCTCGAACGGCATTCTTAGGAGCATCAGCACTTAGAGGCGGATAATGAATGGCACGAATAATCGAGTTACCATCCTGAAGCATGCTACGGAAATAAGTTTGAGGAACATCGAGAGCAAGGCCCAATGAATCTAGGACAATTGTGGATGTTGTATCCATGCCGTTATAAAGCTTAAGCATGATGTCTTTGAATTCAGCAATTTCAGTTGGCCAAAGATTCTCTGGGAAAAACTTTCTGAATCTTTCTTCGTTCACTAGAGTCTCACGGCCCACGTGCCAGAACTCTTTAAGGTCAGGGTATTTAGAATCTTTAGCGTGCTCAACACCAAACGCAGTGTAACCACGCTGACCTCCGCCTTCTTTACAGATATATTTTTTCTTTGTTTCAACTGGAAGATGAAAGAACTCATGAGCAAGATCATAGGCCTTTTGAGTTGTCTTATGGTCCACTGGATGATCCACCAGGATAATAAATCCGTAATCTTTTAGACCTCTAAAGAGTTCGTTCGTGAACTTAACTTTATCGTTATTAGTTCCATTAACAAAACTCATTAAACTTAGCTCTGGTACTTTACGAATGGCGTCCATGGGGGCCCTCCTGAATTATTGAGATGTATCTAAATAATACTGAATGACAGGGGAAGTCTAAGAAAAAAATTAGATCGCTCTTAGCGATAAAATACTATAGAAAAATTACAGGGTTTTATAAGTATTACTTATAGAATCGGGGCGAATCTTGAAGCACCCGAGAGGTCTTATTCCCTTGAACTGGAGAGGGGGCGTATTTAATTAAGCTTTTGAGGGCCTTAAGACTTGGTAGGGCATTCTCCATCCCCTCAAATTTGGCCGAGACCTCTAAAATGCATTCATTTCGAAATCGCCAGACTTCTATGGTGGGTCTTTTTTTAAAGATTGATTCATCTGTTATAAGCTTCCATTTTGTCGCCTTCACCACAACTTCTCTTAGGTTCGATAGAAGTGGTGCTGAGACTTCTACCATTTTTAGAAATTCATCATGCTCTGGAGTTAGATCTTTTCCTGGGGATTTAAAAGAACAAGTTGAAACGAATTTGGGCTTTGAAGTGTCATAAATAACGTCGGCCTCACACTTAAGTTCACCATGATTTGACATCGATAATTCTGCATAGATTTGATCTTCCACGAGAAGCTTTTGATTATCTTTAGGACGAAACTTAAGAGTGAGATCTTCTTCCTGTTCCGAATTAACCCGGTAGCGGTAATTAAGACCTAATTCACTTAATCTATTCCCTTCTTTTTCATAAAAAATAATTTTTTGAGATTCTTCATTTTCTTTAACGAGTTTATCGAGGACAAAACATGGATAAGTAATTTTCACTTCTCCAGAATTGATGGGCGCAGGAATCAGGGCCCCATAGGACGAAGTCGTTAAAAGAACTAGGATGAGAAATGCTTTCTTCACAGGGATACTTATATGACGTATTGATTTCTCTAGATAGGTGGTGTGAAAAACTTGCAGGTTATTGAAACATCATCGTTCCAAGTCTCACCCAATCGGATTTTTCTCGGACTGCAATTTTATAGTCTTGGCTCATGCCCATAGAGGTTTGAAGCTTCATATTGAGCTCATTTTGAAGCTTTTCTTTTTCAACCTGAAGATCTTGAAAACACCTTCCGGCCTCGGCCTCAAAATTCTCTGTTCTGAGGGTTCCCATGGTCATGAGACCCTTGAGCTTTAATTTACTGCACTTAAGAAGAAGCTCCGCACTCGCCTCAAGATCCGTGTATGTTTCAAATCCAGATTTTTCGGCTTCATGGGAGGTATTAAACTGAAGAAAAACGAACACCTCACGAGAAAGACGCTCCTCTGCCTTCATCATTTTTTCGACTAACTCTCTGTCATCGACTGAATGGATCGCGTAAAGATTTGTCACACTGAAGAGCTGATTCACTTTATTAGTCTGGATGTTTCCAATCATGTGCCAGCGGATTTCTGGGCAATCATTCTGGAGAGAAAAAGACTTCTCTAAAAGTTCTTGAACTCGATTTTCACCAAAATCACGATGACCCAATTCATAATAGATTTTGATTTCTTCAATGCTTCTTGTTTTAGAGACAATCAGAAGTCGAGTGTTATTTAACTCAGACTTAATGGTTCGTAATTTTTGGGCGAAGAGATCTTTTTGAGTCAAAGCTCACTCCTCTTCACCCTTAGATTTTTTTTTCTTTTTAAGACTGATGGTGGCCTTAATTTCAAAATCATACTTTTCTACGATTTTTTCAATCTCATTACTTAAGTCAATTTTATCAAGATAAGTTTTGAGTTCGTTTTTTACACCGGCGACAAATTCTGTTTTTGTGCTCTTCGCATTTTCAACTAGACTCCCAACGATATCTTTTGGAAGGGGCACATCTTTAAGAATGGCTCGAACACTCTCCTCAGTCATGAAGGCGGCCGTGACACCAGTGGTGAGAACTTTCTTTAAGATACCTTCTACTTTCCCGTCCTTATCGCGCTCATCAGTCATTACAGACTCGCTGCTTTTTTAGCAAAAGCTTTCATGGCCAAAGGAAGATTTGTATTAACAAGAGTCTTTTCAATGAGACCTAATCCAGGAAGAAATCCCTTGAATTCAACTTCAAGTGAATAAGTCACTTCCGTTCTCGCTTGACCTAAATCTTTAAGAGTCCATTTCCCATTATTAATTTTCATCATGTCTCCAGACACTAGTGACCAGTTCACTTCTTTGTTAGGAGTATGATTAAGCTTAATTGTATAAGAAATCTTCTTAATTAAATTTAAGTTCATCGTCACTGTTGCACCATCGGGAGATTCATTTTTAATCTCTACCGACTCTACGCCATCAACGAACTGCGGATAAGATTTATAGTCAACAATCGCCTTATAAAATTTGTCTGCTGGGACGTCAAAAATTTCTTTTTTCTCTGCTTTTGCCATAAAAAATCCTTTTTAATAGCGTGGTTTCTTATCAAAATGATGTTCAGCTCTGATGTGTCTAATTGTACCAGATTCCGAACGCATCACAATAGAGTGAGTATAACAACCCCACGATTTAAAGATAACGCCATCCAAGAAATTTCCTGTTGTCACACCAGTGGCGCAAAACATGAGGTTACCTTTAGCGAGTTCATCAATTTTAAAAACGCGGTTAATGTCTTCAATGCCCATCTTCCTTGCTCTTTCAATTTCACCTGGATTACGGGGTTTTAAAATCCCTTGAAACTCTCCCCCAATACATTGAAGAGCAGCGGCCGCGATCACACCTTCTGGTGCTCCACCGATACCAAAGAGAATATCAACTCCAGAATTAGGATTCGCAGTCGCAATCGCAGCTGAAACATCCCCATCACCGATGAGATTAATTCTCGCACCTGCAGCACGAATTTCTTCAATGAGATCTTTATGGCGAGGTCGATCTAAAACAATGGCAGTGAGATCATTAACACGGCATTTTTTCGCATCTGCTAGGCGCTTAAGGTTTTCAGTCGGAGTCTGTCTGATATCAATCACCCCTCTTGCCTCTTTTCCTGCTGCAATTTTTAACATGTATGTATCAGGAGCATGAAGAAGATTTCCTGCTTCGCCAATTGCCATCACTGAAATGGAGTTTGGGCCACCGTGAGCACAGATCGTTGTCCCTTCAAGAGGATCGAGAGCGATTTCTAATTTAGAGCCTTTTCCTGAGCCGACTTTTTCACCAATATAGAGCATCGGTGCTTCATCGCGCTCGCCTTCACCAATCACCACGGTTGCATCACAATCAATCGAGTCCAGCATCGCTCTCATAGCATCGACTGCCGCCTGATCGGCTGCTTTTTCATCCCCTCGGCCCATCAGTCTAGCGGAAGCAATGGCGGCCATCTCTGTTACTCGAACAAATTCCATAGCAAGGTTACGGTTCATAGCTCAATCTCCAATGAAGAATATTTCGCATGAATCATACCTTGAATGTTAAGGATGATGAAGTCTTTAGCTTAATTGACGCATAAGAAATGTTTTCGCCTCGGCAGGTAAAAGATCCTCACCTATGAGGCCTATAAGATTTTTGACACGATCAAGCTTCTCTAGGTCGATATTTTGATCAATCTGAAATACCCATTCATCTTCAGTTAAGAGTGGAGAATCAACATTTCTTTTTGACAAGATTCGTCCAGTTTTAACTCCTACACCATCTTCCCACTCAACAAATGTTTCCATGAAAAGAATCTGAGATTTCGCCATTTCTCCATCTCCATGCTGCCACACGAAAACTTCTACTGGACCGTCGGATCTCAGCCAATACTTAAGCCTAGCTGGGATTTCAAGGCCTCCATCAACTTTGTGGAGAGGCTTTAGTCTTTTTACTATTTCTTCAAGATCAAGAAAATGCTGAACTTTCTCTAAGATGTCTCTTTTTTTAGCAAACTCCACACCTAGACGATTCGAAGTATGCCACTTTACCGTTCCCAAAATATCGAGATTTTTACCCAACCAGTGGATGTGACCTTTTAAAATATGGTCCTGCTTAAAACTGTGAACTTCCTCTTTTAAAGAAAGCTGCATTCCTGAATGAGAAATATCTTTAATTTCATATACCCTAGCATTATCATCGGACTTGAAAGTCAAATAACAAAAGGGAAATCGAGGAAGAACTCTTTTTTCATGTTTTTCAAAATCACTTTTTATTAGATTAAAACGTCTTTCCATATACACCTCATAGTTCTCTTATTGTAGGTGTTCCGCTAAGATTAGGGAGCTAGGTAAATTTTGGTAAGTGGGAAGAGTATGGAAAAAAATGATCTTGAAATTGATAATCTACCCAATCGGTTGACGTTCTTTAGAATGCTCATGATTCCTATTGTTGTTCTCGCCCTCCATTTTACTGAAAACACCCCGCCATGGCTGATCGATTATCACGACTATTTAGGACACATTGCTTGCTGGATTTTTGTTGCGGCAAGTATTACTGATTTCTTAGATGGATACATCGCAAGAAAAAGAAATATTGTTACGGTCTTTGGATCTTTTCTTGATCCTATTGCGGATAAATTTTTAGTTGTCTCGGGTCTCATTATGCTATCCGTTTTAAACCGGGTTCATCCAGTCGTTGTGATCATTTTAGTTCTTCGTGAGATGTACATGACGTCTTTAAGACTTCTCGCTCTCACGGAGGATGTTGATGTTCCCGTCAGTTGGATGGGAAAATGGAAAACCGCCACACAAATGATCGCCATGCCCATGCTCATGCTCCATGACGAACTCTTTGGTATTGACCTCCCATTCGTAGGGACGATACTTATTTATCTCTCAGCTCTTTTGTCCATGTGGTCAGCTCTCATGTATTCAGTCTCCATGATAAAAAAACTCCAAGAAAAAAGGGCCGAGAAAAAGAGATTAAAAAAATCTTAGAGGAGTTCGTCTTGAATAAATATATTCTTTGTTGTGTATCCTCTGAAAAATTAAATGAGAACTTTCTTAAAGCGGTTCAGGATTTTTTAACTCAATCGGGTGCCTTTATTGAAAGGAGTGAGGTCTTAAGTGAGCAAGGCTTAAAGGCCATCGACATACATCTTTCTTTTCCTCATGACGTAGAGAAAATAAAATTTGAACTCATGGAAATATCAAATCAATTTCAAGTGGATTTGGCACTTATTCCGCATGATGGAAAGCGCCTAAATACAAAACTCATCGTTTTTGACATGGACTCGACTCTTATTCAACATGAAGTCATCGACGAGATGGCCTTCGTTTATGGGATTGGTGAAAAAGTTAAATTAATCACTGAGAGGGCCATGAACGGAGAACTTAATTTTGACGACGCCCTACGGGAGAGAGTTGCTCTTTTAAAGGGTCTCAAAAAAAGGGACATGGAAAAGATTGTCGAAAATCTAAAAGTCACTCCCGGAGTTGAGCGACTCATCAAAGAAGTCAAAAAGAAAGGATATAAGACAGCTATTGTAAGTGGTGGGTTTAAATATTTTGCTGAATATTTTAAACATAAACTTCAAATGGATTATGCTTTTGCCAATGAACTCGAATTTAACGGCGATGAACTTTCAGGAAAAGTTCTAGGAAGTATTATTAATGCTCAAGAGAAAGCTCGAATTCTTGAAGAAATTGCCAAGAAAGAAAATATGACTCTTGATCAAGTGGTCGCCGTGGGTGATGGCGCTAATGATTTATTGATGCTCGCTAAAGCTGGATTCGGAATTGCTTTTCACGCAAAAGATAAGGTTAAAAAAGAAGCAAAACACAGACTGAATTTCGGCCCAATGACAACTCTCCTCTACTTTTTGGGAATCCCAGGGAATCATCTGGATGAAACTTTATAAAAACCTCACCTCAGCTTTAAAAGAGCGAGAAGATGTATCTCTATTAAAGATCAAGATCTCTGGTGATGAACTTCCTGATGACATTTTTAACTTCCCCCATTTAAAGGAGCTTTACCTCGACGGTCACTGCAAACAATTTCCTGCAAAAATTGATGGTCTAAAAGAATTAAAAATATTATCTCTTAAATGGAATCAATTCACAGGAGATCTATCCTCTATCTTTCAATTACCAAAACTAGAAAATATTAAAATCATTGAGACCCCTTTGAAGTCACTTTTTCTTCCCTTGGGCCATAGTGTGGCACCGGTTAAGTCACTCACGATAAAAGATTGTGGCCTTTTAACTCTTCCAGAGGAAATTTCGGTTTTAAGCGAATTAACTGAGATTTATCTTTCAGGTAATGGACTCAGATCTCTTCCCTTCTCCATTGTTGAATTAAAGAAATTAAAACGCATGAACTTGGATCAAAATCATTTTTCACAATTTCCAGATCATATTACAAAAAATACCTCGCTCTCTCATCTCTCCATAGATCAGAATCAATTCTCTGAAGAAGAAAAAGAACGAATAGAAAGAGAATTTAATATCACCGTTCACTAGTACCGCCAGCAACCGACAAAATCACTCAAGACTTTGCCAACCTTTTAGATTGCCAGCGAATCCTCTATCAATAAACTTAATGAACGATCCGATAATGTGGAAAGATGAGCCGATTGATAAAGACATTTTTAGTAACCTTATTTCCTATGTTTTTAGTTATAGGTGCCGATGTTATTAGTAAAAATTGGGCTGACCAACTTGAAGAAATCAAAACCATAGGTTTTATTAAATTTAAACTCATCCATAATCACGGAATTATTCTAGGTACATTCTCTGATCTTCCCTTAAATGTAAAAGAAGTGGGTCTTCTGACTCTTGGATCTATTATTTTAGCCTCTTACTTTATTGGTCTATGGCTCATTCCAATTAAATCACGGGTCATATATATTGGCCTTTCTCTACTCGTCGGCGGGATCATGGGTAACGTTATCGACAGGATCAATGATTTTTCAGTGATTGATTTTATCACAATTAATGCCGAAGGCACTTACCCATACTTAAACATCGCAGACCTAAGTCAAATATTTGCCTACGTCATTCTTTTCTACGGTCTTCATAAAGATTCCCAATATTACTGGCCAACAAATGATTGGAGACTTAAGTTTCTGATTAATCCAAAATTTCAATTAAGGGCATCGTGCCTCAATGCTTCTATAACATTTTTTAGTGGATTAATAATTCTCACTTTCTCATTTTCATTTTTTAAAAGTTTTATTCCAGATAATCTTCATGTCCCCTATTTTGTACTAGGTCTATTCGTTTCAATGATTCTCTCGAGCCTTTCTTTTCTCATGTCCATTATTGTCACTCATCGAGTAGCTGGTCCCATTTATGCGATAAAAAGACACATTCTTCAGACGATGGCCGGTGAAAATATCAAATTCAAACTACGAGAAAATGATGAATTTAAAGATATTGAAGAAACCCTTAATAATCTCAGTGAAAAAATGAACTCTGAAGCAATAGCAGACTCAAAATCCAAAAAAGACCCGGCCTAATACCTAATAGGCAACAGTCTCTCCTTCATCTAATAACAGAAATTCATCCGGGGAAATGGTGAATTTCTTGAGAGCAAGATTGAGATCCGTTATGGGATCATCTATTCCCTCATCTGCCATTTGAAAAGTTCCAAAATGCATCGCAATCGACTGCTTGGCGGACAAATCGATATGGGCCAAAACCGCTTCATGTGAATCCATGTGATGAAATTTCATAAACCATCGAGGCTTGTAGGCCCCAATGGGGAGTAAGGCAATATCTGGAGGACCTAAACGTTTTTTTATATCAAGAAAGTGCTTTCCATAACCAGTGTCACCACCAAAGTAAATTTTTTGAACTCCACTATCAATCATAAAACTACCCCAAAGACACTCGTTTTTGTCCCATAACCCACGGGCCGACCAATGCTGCGATGGAGTGAAGGTGAATTTAATATCCTTTATTCTTTCTTCTTCCCACCAATCAAGTGCTTTAACATTTTTTAGACCTTCGTGGAGAAGAAGTTTCTCGTCTCCAAGTGGAACAAGAATCAAAGGGTTAAATTTTTCATCCAATTTTTTTAACGTTTCTAGATCTAAATGATCGTAGTGATTATGCGAGATGATGACGACATCAATTTTGGGAAGAGATTCAAATGAAAGACCAGCGTCCCTCACTCTTTTTGGGCCAGCAAAACTAACGGGGCTTGCTCGCTCTGAGTAAATGGGATCAGTTAGAACATTAAGATCATTATATTGAATAAGAAAAGTCGCATGATTAATAAAAGTAATATTTGATTTTTCTCCCTTCATGATTTGTCTCATGGAGTGATTTTTATTTAATACTTTCTCAGGCCACTTTTCCGGAGTTGAGGTCATTTTCCATTTCAATACATCCCAAAGGGATTTTAGGTGATTCGAAACAGGATTAAAAAAATGATCACCATCAAAGTGATCTGATTTAGGATAGGAAAAACAAACCAAAGGAAAAAAAAGAATGATAAATTTAAGCATGACCTTTATTTTAAATCATAAATAACTTTTGGTCTAAATGAAAAGGCCCTCCGAAGAGGGCCGTTTAACTAATGTAGCTCTTCTTTTGTATCAGTCATCTCATGGATCACCATTTCATGCCCATCCCAACTCATGAGAAGCTCTCCACCCTGAAGATCTCCTTGAAGAATTTTCTTTGAGAGTGGTCTCGTTACCAACCGCTGAAACACACTATTAAGAGGTCTAGCTCCATACTGAAAATCAAATCCCTGCTCTTCTAATGTTTCATAGGCCTTTTTATCTAATTTAAGAGTCACTTTTTTAGACTTTAGTCTTTCGTTTAAAAAACGAAGCTGTTTATCAACGAGTTGCCTCATAATGCGTTTATCAAGCCCATGATAGGTTAAAACAGCATCAATTCTTCCCAGAACCTCGGGCTTAAAATCTTCCTTCGGTTGCTTGGAGTTTGAAGTCATCATAATAATCGTGTTTTTAAAATTAACTGTTCTTCCTTTATTATCAGTTAGACGACCATCATCCAAAATTTGAAGTAAGATATCAGAAAAATCGGGATGAGCTTTTTCAATCTCATCAAACAGAACAACGCTATAAGGTTTTCTTCTGATAGCTTCAGTTAGTACTCCACCCTCTTCGTAACCTACGTACCCTGCAGGTGCCCCGATTAATTTTGCAACAGAGTGCTTTTCAGAGAATTCAGACAAGTCAAATCGAACGATATTCTCCTCATTATCAAATAAGTACTGTGTGATCGCCTTGGCCGTTTCTGTTTTACCTACACCTGTAGGTCCTAGTAACAGAAATGACCCCAGTGGCCTTGTTTCATCAGAGAGTCCAGCGTAACTCGCGATCAGGGTCTCACATATTTCATGGATTGATTCTTCCTGCCCAAAGACTCTTTTATTCAAAATATCCTCAAGCTGAAGAATAGAATCTTGTTTAGATTTTAAAATCTTCTCAACTGGAATACCTGTTTGACGAGAAATAACCTGAGCAATATGTTTTTTACCAAGTACCCACTCATGTTGAAGGGATTCCATTTCCTTTTCAGTTTGAGGAATAAGCATATATTTTATTTTTGAAGCTTCCTCATAATGACCTGTCCGCTGAGCGTTCTCTAATTCGAAATTTAACCTATCCAGGCGATTTTTAATTTCAGAAACTTTCTTAAGGGAAGAAATCTCTTTTTCCCATGAAATTTTTCCTTCTTTAACTTTGACCTCAAGAAAATCAATTTCTTTTTGAAGATCAAAATTCTCCTTGTCCATTTGTGCATAAATCTTTTTAGATCTAAGCTCAGCTTCAAGTTCCACAAGTTTCGCCGGCATGGCCTCGGCGGATAACTTTAAGGCGGAAGATGATTCATCCAAAAGATCAATCGCCTTATCTGGTAAATTTTTATCAGTGATGTATTGATCTGAAAGAAAGACAGCATTATAAATAGCATCATCAGAGATTTTAATCCCATGGTGAGCTTCCATTTTTGATCTCACTCCCATTAAAATTTCAACCGAGTCTTCCTTACTTGGCTCATGCACAGGAACCGACCTGAAACGACGCTCAAGGGCAGGATCATTTAAAATATACTTTTGATATTCATCAAAAGTCGTGGCGCCGATACAGTGAAGTTCACCTCGGGCAAGAGCTGGTTTTAATAGATTTGCAGCATCCATTGCTCCATCAGTTCGACCAGCACCAACAAGTTGGTGTATTTCATCAATGAAAAGAACGACTTCACCGGATTTTGATTTTACAAATTTTAGAAGATTTTGAATTCTCTCTTCAAAGTCCCCGCGGTACTTAGTTCCCGCCATGAGGGAGCCCATTTCTAGTGAGTAAACAGTTTTCCCCTTGAGGACATCGGGAACATCGCCTTTAACAATTTGCTCGGCGAGACCTTCGACAATTGCCGTTTTACCAACACCGGCCGGTCCAACGAGAACAGGATTATTTTTTGCCCTACGGCCCAAAATTTCAATCACTGAACGAATTTCTTTAGTTCTTCCAATAACTGGATCAAGTTTTCCATTGGACGCCAATTCATTAAGATTAATTAAAAACTGTGGGACCTCTACTTCTTCAGCTGTATCTGAAAATTTCGAGTAATCAACTTTAAGACTTGGAAAAATTTGAACTAAAAATTTTAATAAATGTTTTTCAGAAACTTCTTGCTTCCCATGCTGAACAGAGTCCCCACTCGCTAGAGTGATCCATTCTTGAAGCTTCGGAGAGGTCTTTAAACTATCAATAGATACTTGCCCGGTAGTCCTAGGCAAGGCATTAAGAAGTAACTCCACTTCTTTTAAATTATCTTTCATTGCTTTTGATGAATAAGAGGATTTATTTAGGATGAGACCCATCAGTAAATGCTCTGGAGAGAGTTCCGTATTTTTTCTCTTAAGGGCCTCAGATTGAGCAATATCAAGAGAGCCCAAAACCACTTGATCAAATTTATTCATATTCAACTCCTTCACCTTAATCACAAGATGATACCAGATTCTTTGACGTCAAGACTTCTGGATTTAAAGTTTAATGATTTCTTTAAGTTTTACTCTCTTCGTTCGATCAACTATTTTTATGACATTTGTCAGTATCGCTTCACCAGAGAGAATGTCGCCTAGGGCCTTAGATTCTTTTTTATCCATATCTCTTTTCATTAACTGGTAGTTTATAAGCGAGTTATTGTGGCAAACAACCCACTCATGACTAAATTTTGTTTCTGGCAAAACTCTGACGAGTCTTTCCTCAGGATTTCTATAACTAAAAGTCTTAGAAAATGCTTGAACGGTTAGAGGTAGAAGCTTTCGATCTTTTTTTGCCATTTGTGAAATTCGTTCAATTTCATCATCTTGCTTTACATGTATAAATTGATGACACCAGTCTTGAGTCCCATTCATGGGACAGGTCGTTTCTTTAGAGCATGGGAAAAGCACATTATATTCTTTTGACAAAAGATAATCTCTAAGGATTAACATTTCAGAAAAAAATTCCTTGGTACCTGGTTCGATAAATAAGATGTGATCTGGAGAAATTTTCTCAATATAGTCAATTGCAACCTTCGCCCCCATCTCATTAGCAGAATGTCCAAACAATAAGAACTTTGAATTTTCTGTCTTCCAACTCCATCTTTCGCTTTGCTTAAGTTCATCTTGATAAAAAGCCTCCCAGATTTTACGGGACTGACTTTTCATAAGAATTGACTTTTCAATCTGATAAAAAGAACCGCTTCCTCCCAATCCTTTCATGGCAAAAGTGAACGTTCCCGGCCCAGCTCCTAGATCAATGAAGTCGGATTTTTTAATCAAATCAATCCATTCAGTTGGTAGCCAATGAAAAACTGATTGAAGTTTAGGGATGTTGGTTAAAAGATAAAAAACAGTATAAGCTGAAACGAGTCTCGGGTCTTTTAAGTACTCATTTATATCTTTTCTATTCTTGGTGAAATTCGTTGAAACTTCATCAATTGCTCGGATGAGATCTTGTTCACTTTTAAAATCATAAATCAAATGAGGCAAGAGTTCAGTGAGTGTCAATTTCATTTAATTACCAATCGCCTTTAATATCTTCTTCTGATGGTCCGTATCGATCTTCTTTTTTACCATCCCGAGCCAATACTCTTCGGATAGCTTTGGGATCGTTCCAATTTTAAAAAGTCGACCAGACTTAATCCAGGAACTGGCACTCTCGTCACCAAGGATCACTAATCCCTGACCTCGAACCGCAAGTTCTTTTAATAAAGCTGTATCCTGAGCTTCAATTGTAACATCAAAATGGAGCCCCTGCTCTAACATAAATTTCTCAAAGTCATGCCTAATTGGATTTTGAAAACCTGGAAGCACAAACTTCCCTCCGCCCAAGGATGAAGGAAAATTTCTTTTTAATCCAACAAACTCCTTCGCCCCACAAACAGAGACTTTCTCTTTAGAGATGAGGGAGTAAATCATCTCTTTCCCTTCCTCTAAAGGCTTAAAGTTACCTAAAAAAAGATCAATTTTCCCAGAAAGAAGTAATTCAAAAAGTTCCTCACCAGTTCCTTCAATTACTTTTACCTTAACTGAAGGAACACTCATAACAGCTGATATCGCGAAGGCCATTATCGATTTTGGTACAGACTCCTGGGCCCCGAGCGAAATTTCCTTAACGCCGGCATCTTTAGCGTGGCCTAAATTTGAGACGAGCTCATCTTCAAGTTGCTTGATTGCACGGGCATACTTAAGGACATATTCTCCCTCTGAGGTTATGACCATCTTTTTTCCAACACGTTCAAAAAGCTTCAGATTAAGATTTTCTTCAAATTGCTTCAGTTGCGCACTAAGCGCAGGCTGACCGACAAGGAGTTTCTTTGATGCCCCAGAAATAGATCCCTCTTCAGCAATAATGAGAAAATACTTTAGGTGATGTAAATTAATCCAAGCCACGGCTACCTTCGATTAAAATGAATAATTGTATAACTTTTATCGATTTTTATTATACATCATAGAGTGCTAGATTAGCAATATCGAGACATATTCTAATTACAGGAGTTATAAATGAAGGCTATATTAATATTAACATTGATGATGACAATGGTAATATTTTGTCATGATTCTTTTGGGAAAATCAATTTGGAACGCCCAAATGAGCCCCGTCCTACGACCATTCGTTAATAAAAGGTAATACTTTGATAACAAAATCCTACGTTTCAACAATTAAAGAACTTAGAATGCCAAAAAAGTACATTTTGTATTCCGTACTTTATGGCATCACGACATTAATCGTACCGCTCTCAGTCCAGTTTCTAGTGAATAACCTTGCTCTCTCAGGAATATGGATCAATATTTTTGGGTTTATTATTATCATCGGGGCAGGACTCACGATCTCATTACTTTTAAGATATTCTCAAATTGTTTTAAATGAAAATTTGCAACGTGAGTTGTTTTTAAGTGAAATTTCAAAATGGAAATCTGAAATCGAAGAAAAAAACAGAACTCTTTTCATGGAAATCTTTTTTGCCATTAAGTCATTTTCAAAATCCTTTACTTCTTTAATAGAAATTTTTCTTGTTACTTTCTTTGGCATTATTGTCATGATGGCCTTTCATCCAGCATTTTTAATCCTCGCAATTATTACAGGCGCAACACTTTATCAAATAAGAGAATCCACCAAACCTGCGATTGAATCCTCAATTGAAGAGTCGAATCAAAAATATGAACTTTTCAGACTCGCTAACACAGGTACAAATATTGGCGCAACTGAGATAGATAATTATCTAGCGAATCGCCATGAGAAGTTTAGATTCATTAGTTCTAATACTATTAAAATTTTTATTCTTTTTGTTGTAGGTCAACTTCTTTTGTTAGGAGGAGGCTCATGGCTTATCCAAATACATCAGCTCTCCATCGGACAACTTGTATCTGCAGAAATTATTTTTTCAGGAATTACTGTATCACTAAATAAGCTACCCTCTGCTCTAGAGGCTCTTTATGAGTTTGAAACAAACATGTATAAATTACTAAAAGCTAAGGGGGATGAAAATGAACAAGCCCATTTATGAAAGCACCCTCCCCTTGGAGACAAATAATAAAATGGGTGTTATTTTTATCATAACACTTTTTATTATCATTCCGTTTTTACCATGGATCGCATTCACTTCAGGTGAGGGGCATGTTTCTGCCGTTGATCCTAATGAAAGAGTTCAATCAATCACTATTCCTGTTAATGGTTTTATCTCCCAGTGGCTTGTGAGTGAAGGTGATCTCGTCAAGAAAGGTCAAACTATTGCAAAACTCCAGGATAATGATCCAGAACTGGTTCAAAGATATCAACGTGAATTAGAGGCAGCGAAGGCAGCGACTCAGTCAGCGGCACTTATGTTTGAAACATCAAAACTTAATCTTCAAAGACAAAGAAGTCTTTTTGAACAAGGTTTATCCGCAAGAAAGGAATATGAAAAAGCTAAAATTGAAAGTTCTAAGATGGAAATGGAGTATTCTAAGTCACTTGCAACACTAACGAAGGCAGAAACACAGTTTTCTAGACAATTACAAATTATAACATCTCCCCGTGATGGAGTGATATCAAGAATTTTGCCAGGTGAAAAAGGGCAGATCATTAAGGCAGGTGCTGCGATTGCAGTACTGACACCTGAAATTACAACACATGCTGTAGAACTTTGGGTTGATGGTAATGACACGGCTTTAATTTCAAATGGTCAAGAGGCGATCATTCAATTTGAAGGATGGCCTTCAATCCAAGTGCCAGGATGGCCTTCAATAGCAATTGGAACCTTTAAGGCGAAGGTTCACCTCGTTGATGCAGCAAGTTCATATAAAGGAAAATTTAGAGTTCTTCTAAAGCCTTTGGGAGAATGGCCATCAAAGAAATTTTTAAGACCTGGTGCCCATGCCAAAGGAAACATTATCATGACGAAATCATTCATTATGAAGGAAGTTTGGAGGCAGCTCACTGGATTTCCAGCAATACTTGAGCCCATCGAGGATGAGTTAAACAAATTAATGAAACAAAAATATAATAATGATAGCGAAGGTGAAAATTCAAAATGATACACATCATCCTCGTAGCCATTTTTCATTTCAGCGCCCAAGCTATTTCTGAGCATGAAGTTATTAAATCAGTCATTGATCATTTTCCACTCATCGAGGAAGCTGAACTAAAATACAAGTCAGCTCAAGAGGATGTAATTACGAGCGAAGGCGCCTTCGATCACAAGTTCACCTTTAAGTCTAGAAACCGAATTGAAGATAAGTATGACAATCAATATTTTGAAACAAGTATAGAGAGACAAACCTCATTAGGTGGGTTGGGACTCATCGCTGGACATAGGCAAGGTAGAGGAAAATTCCCCTACTATGATGGTAAATATGTTACTTCGGGTGCCGGTGAAATATTTGCGGGACTAACAATGCCTCTTTTGAGGGATTTTAAAACTGATGAATTTAGAACGGAATTACAAATTTCAAACTTTAAATCGAAGGCGCAAAAAGCAGAATTAGACATAAAATTAAATGTCTATATTCATAAAGCATTATCTCTTTATTATAAATATCTCTTTAATAATCAAAAAATTAAAATTAGAAAAGATATTCTAGAAATCGCTGAAAAAAGACAGGAGATGCTTGAGAAAAAATTTAAGGCTGGAGATATAGAAAAACTTAAAATCATTGATAACCAAAGATCAGTCGATAAAAGAAAAGATGAACTTCTTAAGGCCGAAATTGAATGGATCGATTCAAAAACACAATTAGATCTTTATCTTAAAGACTCTACGGGGAACCAAATTTCATTAACGAAGGATCTTCTTCCGGTTGATGATATAAAACCTGTGAATAAAGAAATTATAAATCTCAATAATTTGCCTCAAGTTTCACTCATCGATCAGGAAATTAAAGTCATCAATGCAAAGAAAGAACTTTATGAACAATCAAAACTACCAGGTTTAAAAGTTGAAGTACTTGGCTCAAGAGAACTCTCTGGCAATCGACCTTATGACCAAGAAGCCCTACAAGTTGGTCTTAAATTTGATATTCCTTTTGAAAACAGAAAGGCAAAAGGAGCTTCTCTTTCAAGCGAGTACAAATTTTTGGCGCTAAAAAAACAAAGAGACTATCTAGAACAAAACTTATTTCAACAATACACTTTCTCCCATGAGGGAACAAAACTCAGTCAAATAAGATGGCAAGTCGTTTCAAATGAATATCAAGAAACACTAAAACTTTCTCAGGCCGAAAAGACTAAATGGGAGCAAGGAGCATCAGATTTATATATTGTGAACTTAAGAGAGCAAGATACTGCTGATGCAGAAATAAAAAAATGGAATGTCTGGTATGAATACCATCAGTTTCATATCGATAGTCGTTTATTTTCAGGCACTATAAAAGAAAGTTATTAAATGCAGCTTCTATCAGACCTGATATCTTGATCTACATCTATACAGTGAAAATGCCCCTTCCGTAGACTAGACCTTATTCTCACCTGCAAACCTTCGCATTCCTCTGGGTCTAGGAGATAGTTGATAGCCTGCTCAAACTCACCAATTCTTAGTCCTTGAATAAAACTCTGGCAATCAATCACTACTTTGTTTGGAATATTGGTTTTAAGCACAAAGCTTCTTTCTAGAGGACCATCTTTAGTCATCCTGCTGACCCGGATTTCATCTGCCGTTGCAGTAAAGGCAGTCAAGACGAGTAGTACTAAAAGTGATTTCATATGTTCTCCGATTAAGTGACTTATCGGAGAGAGAAGAGTTTAGTGGAGAAGGATCCTGACTAATTTAATTTCGTGGGCATTTTATTCCCTTTATGACAAACAATGCCTAATAAGATGATACATATCATGAGTCTTAATGAGGATTTAAATACCAAAGCCACTTCCCAAAGAATACTCTAAGTACATGAAAAAGCTTATTCTTTTATGCTTTTATCTTCTTATTATCATCACAAATAGCTACGGATTTGATGAACGATTTAGCGCCTTCATACGAATTGAAAAAACGGCACATTCATTAAAAATTAGACCCAATGGAGAAGGTTCATCAATTCCTGCTGTTGGATATACTAAAGAAGTTTCAAAAAAAATATCAAAACTTGAGGATGGATCAGAAGCCGTAATAGAAGGTTTTATTCGATACACTTATCTTAAAACGGAAGGAACTCACCATTCACAACCAATCATTATGATCCAAGATATACATCCAGTTTCTTTAAAAGAACTTGGTGTTGGCCCTGAATCAATGATTGCAGATCAGCTACCGCTTAGATCCACAAAAAATGAATATATTCCTCCATCAATACCAATTACAACAGAGGTCGCCTCGGCAATGACTCTTACAACGAGTCTACTTCTCATGAACGAACTAACTTCCGCGAATACTTCGTATAGCCTAGATAAGGATTTGAGAACGACACTTTTTCTTTCAACTGGGTTAGTGGCAACCATCGTTTTAATATACGACCAAATTCAAGGGAAAAATAAACCATGAAATACTTTTTAATTTGGGCAATATTCTCCTCGATAAATGCTTTTGCAACTCCCCTACTTCAAATGAATAAGGCTTTTCATTCTATAACTGAACTAGGTCCATATCTGAGAAATGAAGAAGAATTTCAAAACAAAAAGAATCGAAAAATAATTCAAAAAAATTTAAAAGAACTTGATTCAGCATTTCAAGTTGCTGGGCACGATCATTTAATCAAGCATGATCTCTTTGCCCCTTCTTATGAACTCCTCTCTTCCAACATAAAAGAAAGTTCTCTCTCATTTGAAAAAGACAAAAAAGATTATTCATTCTGGATATTAAAAGAAACACTAACACTTTGTATGGACTGCCACACAAGACTTCCAATGAGCGTCACATCTAGCTTCCAAAACGGAGAATTAACGATTGATCCTAATAAAATTAAAGATCCCTATGATCTAGGTGTTGCCTACCTCATAGTAAGAAGATTTATCGATGCAAAAGATAACTTCACGAGGAGTATTCAGGACCGGATTATAAAAAAAGAAACAGGAAGACTCCTCTTACCATTTCAACAAATCCTAATGATTGAAGTAAAAGTCAAAAAAGATCCAACTTCGATGATTTCAATTATAAATGATTATCTTTCAAAAAAACATCTGCCACCAACAGTGGAAAACGAATTAAAACTTTGGAAAACGAGGCTTGAAATTTGGCAGAAAGAAAAGGCAATTACAAATCAAATTGAAAATGAACAAGAGCTAAAGAAATTTATAAAAAGAAGACTTGAACCATTAAAAGAAGAAGATTCATTTAATGATTCTCTAAAAGTTGATCTATTGTTTGGCACCGGAATCATTTCTCAATACTTTTTTGAAAATCAAAATTCTCCCTCAGCTCCAGAAATAAGCTATTGGATGGGTTGGATGGAAAAAAGACTTAAAAAAGAAAACTTTTTAAGTACCGGAAATCTCTATTTCAAGCAATGTATCAAAAAATACCCTCAAACTCCAATCGCTAAGGAATGCTTAAAGGAATACACAGAGAGTGTTGAGTTTGACTTCTCAGGCTCTGGAGGAATGGCGATTCCAAGTGAAATAAAAAAAGAACTAAAGGATTTAAGTGACTTACTTGAGGAAAAAAAGAAATGAAAGAAAGTTAACATAATTAAATGAAGGTCAGAAAATTTTCTGGAACACAGAATCCTTCTTAGGATTGAACTCATAAAGTACAAAAAAGTTCATGAAACAGTCCACAAAGGGTTATCTACTTGGGAAGTCATGTGTTCTAAATTTAAGGCAAAATAAAAAACTAAGAGATCATCCAGCTGTAAAATCTACAAGGAATCTGTAGAGACATACAAACCAAAAAAATCACATGAAACAAAACGGCAAAAAACAATTCAAAATTCTAAAAGCAAGTGGATACCCAGAGCCCTTTTCAAAAGATAAGCTCACTCTATCCCTTGAAAGAACCGGACTCCCCAGAAAAGAATGTGAACACATTTGCGAAAAAGTTTCAAAAGAGATCTCTGAGGGGTCAAAAACAAGAGATATTTACAACAAAGCGCTAAAGCTCGTTAAGCAATCTTCTCCTATTGCAACTGTTCACTACTCATTAAAAAAATCACTCTTTGAATTAGGCCCGGAAGGGCATCATTTTGAAACATTTGTATCAAAATACTTTGAAGAGATTGGGTATAAAACTGAAACGAGAAAGATTATCAGAGGAAAATTTGTCTCTCATGAAATTGATGTTCTTGCAGAATTAAATGGTAAGGAGCATTTTACAGAATGCAAATTTCATAACCATGCTGGCTTAAAAAATGATGTCAAAATTAGCCTCTACGTTAAAGCTAGATGGGATGATTTAAAAGATGGGCCTCAAGGAAAGAAATTGAAAAATTTCTCCATCGCAAGCAATACTGCTTTTACAGATGATGCCATCACATATGCAAACGGTACTGGCCTACATCTATTGGGCATCAATATGCCAGAGGGTGATTCATTTTTGGATAAAATAAAAAAGCTAAAACTCTATCCGATCACTTCCTTAAGATATTTACCAAAAACATACAAAAAAATTTTCCTAAACAATAATATTATTCTTGCAAGAGATGTCACTTCAAATGCACATAGATTACTAGATTATGGGATGAATCAAAATGACATCAATATAGTAATTAAAGAAATAGAAATACTTACATTAAGGAAATCATGGAAATAATTTTCTGGGGATCAACAGAAGGGGTTACAGGATCAATGACCTTTGTTCGTCTTCCAGAAGGTCTTATTTGTGTCGACGCTGGCCTATACCAAGGAACAGAAGAAACAGAAGCTCTAAATGAAAAACCACTTCCCTTTAATCCTAACGAAATTAATGCGGTCATCCTTACTCACGCCCATCTGGATCATTCCGGCTATTTACCTCTTTTAATTAAAAATGGATTTAAGGGGAAAATCTTTTGTACAAGGCCCACAGCAGCTCTGATTAAAATTATTCTTGAGGATAGCGCCAAAATTCCTGAACAACATTACTATGATGAAGAGCATGTCAAAGAAACACTGAAACATCTCTCTATTATCGAGTGGAATGAATCAAAATCTCTCTTTGGTGGAAGCTTTAAACTCATCCCAGCTGGCCATATTTTAGGAGCATCCTCATTAAGCCTTGAATCAGAAGGCAAAACAATTGTTTTTTCTGGAGACCTTGGAAGGAAAGATGATCCAATGATAAAGGCACCTCTTCCGTGTCCACCTTGTGATGCCGTTATTATGGAGTCCACTTATGGTCATCGAAAAAGAACTGGGGATATAGAAAAAGAACTAAACTCTTTTTTAATGAAAATATCTAGAGAGTCTCGAATTGGAATTATTGCTAGTTTTGCCGTCGCCAGAGGGCAATTACTCATAACTCTCATTAATGATTTTTTTATTCGACATCCCGATGAGAAAGTTCGTGTTGTTTTTGACAGTCCTATGATGGGGCTTGCGAATGAGGTCTATGAAAAATATTCTTATCTCACAAAAATACCAGGAACAATAAAAAATGCCCTTCTTGGACAAGAAGGTATTGAACACCAAGGACAATGGGATGGCCTAAAGAAAAAAAAGGGGCCCCTCATCATCATAAGCTCAAGTGGGATGCTGACAGGAGGGCGAATTGGAAGACATTTAGAGAATTGGCAAGATGACAAAACGGCAATACTTTTTTTAACTGGTTATCAAAGTGAAGGAACACCAGGAAGAGAACTCCTAAATGGACATCGTACGATAAAAAGCACCTCAGGAAAAATGATTCATTGGGAAGGAGAAGTTTTATCTTCAGATGCTTTTTCATCACATGCTGACCATGACGAGTTGATTGAATGGACGAATGAACTTAATTGCGAATCCAAAATCTTTCTTATTCATGGAGAAAAAGATGCGAAAATGAATTTAAAAAATGATTTATCTTCAAAATTTTCATTCGTTCACATCCCATCTAAGTCGGAAATATTTAATCTCAAATGAAGTACAATAAAACGATAAATGAAGGTTTTTATTTTATCCTAAACTTTATGTTTTAAAATAATCATATTTGCATGAGAGTGTTTATTCACGTACTGAGTGAACGAGCTCTCAAAGATGCCCCGTTTTTCTCTTGCCGCAAGAATAATCGTGTCAATGTTTTTTTCTGCAACGAATTCACAAAACTTTCTTTTGGGATCATCACTAAAAAGACAATCCATGAAAATTATTCCCTTAAAATCAAGACCTACAAATGCTTCTGACAGTTTTCCTAATCCTGCGACTGATGACTCCTGAATCTTTTTTTGATCATCGATCAAAGGGTAAACAATTGAACTTTCGCCTAAGCCGATAGCATATGTAGTTGTCATATTGACTGTAACGAAATGGATTTCAGAGTTATTTAAAAATTCTAATTGGTTCATTGCCTTAAATATTTCAGCATGAGGATCATTTAAATTAATAGCAACTGCGACTTTCGAAGAAAATGACATAGTGGCCCCCTATTAATGTTATTCTACGATCCTGAATAGCCCTTAACCAATGATGGCCGTCATCCAAGAAATTGATTTTGATCAAGAAAAAAAACATAAAGATTCCAAGCCATTAGATCTTTTTTAACAAGTGTAAACTTAAGTCCAAGAAAAGCCGATAAGTAAACGATATTACTAAGGAATTTACTATGCAGAAAATCTTTTTATTTTTGTCCTTCTTTCTCTTTCTTATCCCGAAAGGGGAAGCAAATCCTTGTAACAAAAAAAACCTCTATTTCTTGTTGTCCAATGATGGAGAGGGAAAATCTCAATTCTATAGCCGAAAGCAGGCGAACGATTGTCTAGTTCTTGCAAAAGAGGGAAAAGTATCTGGTATTACAGTAAAAAAAGAAAATGATGGATATCATAAATTTGAAGTAGAAGGTGCTTCTTTGGATGGAGAACCCTACGTCAGGTATCTAAAACAAAATAAAAATGACTTCTTCCTATCCAATACCCTTGTTGGTGGATTCAAATATAAGGATAGAAATCGAAAAGGTATTAGAACAAGCACTGTTGCAAAATTTGAAGCGAAATCCTGTGAGTTAACTTCTAGTCAATGCGAATCCCAAAACAAAAATTTTAATCAAGACTATTGCCAGTGTGAAGAGAAAGAAAAACTTTATTGTGGAGAAAAAAAATGGCGTTTTGAAAAATATAATTCAAAAAAAGAAGAGTGTAACAAAGATGAGGAAAAGACCTGGGATGATCAAGCTTGTGAATGTAGTAATGTAAAATACTGTGGTGAGAAGAATTGGAGCAAAAATAAAAAAGAACGTGAAGCTGAAAAGTGCTCAGACAAAGAAGGCCATTCCTGGAATGAAGAAAGCTGTTCATGTACAGAAAAACGCTATTGTGGAGAAAAAGACTGGAGTTTCTCTAAATATGAAAAAGAATCAAGAAATTGTGAGAAAGATCCAAAATACACATGGGATCCTATTAGCTGTAATTGCGAAATAGACGCAAAAACAACGCATATGTGTAATGGAAAACCCTACGACTTATCAAAATACAATTCTGAGAAAAACGCATGTGAATCGAGAAACAATCAAAGCACCCCTGATAAACATTTTGAATGGGACGAAGAGAAGTGTACCTGTGAAAAAGAAAAAATAGGACATATGTGTGGGAATGGAGAATCCATTTCAGTTAAAAAGTTTGAGCGTCAAAAGAACAGATGTCTTGAAAAAATGGAGCACGATGACAGGTTCTCTTGGGATGATGATACTTGTGATTGTCTAAAAAAGAAAAAAGTTAAAGATAAAAACAGTTGTGGTGGCAAAGGGTGGTCACAAAATAAAATTGATCGTAAGAAGAATCATTGCGATAGTATAGATGGAAAATGGAATGCTGAGGATTGCTCATGTGAAGATCCTTGTTATGAAGTTGAAACACGACAAGAAGTCGAAGAGACACCTTGCGAAGATGTACTACCTAAATTGGGTGATGTATCCGTAGGCGACCTTCAAGCGAAAGTCTGTGAAAAAGCAATTCCTGAAGCAGATCAAAAAAGAATTAAAGAACAATGCCAAAAAGAAATTGAGGCCCTCCAGAAATCATCCATTGATAATACTCCAACCCAAAAATTTGCTATAAAAATTAAGTACAGTTCGAATGAGCAAATTCTTTGTAGTGAGAATACCGTCTCAGTTAATCATTTAGACCAACTAGAGCACCCACTACCTGCAAACGTACCAACAACAGACTTGTCAAAATTTGAGGGCGACTGCTCAAAAGGAATGGGACTTAAAGACGGTGATTTAAAACAATATCGTAACTACGGTAAGATTAGTTGCGCGCAGTGGGACTCAATTCAGGAAGCAAATAAAGAAATTTTAAAAATTGCAAACGATACAACTGTGAAGTTTCTCAATGATCTTGGAATCACTGGTAAAATCTCATCTCAAGAAATGAATGATTTATTATCAAAATCAAAAATTACGATGAACGTTATAGGAACGGCCAATAGATCCAATAACGGCACTGGTATTACTCTTCAAGATCTTGCTAAAAAAAGACAAGAAGAAGCAGAAAGAGTGATGAAAGAAGAAGTCACTAAAAAATTGAAAGAGTATGTCACTGACCCAAATTACACTGTTCCTAATTCTGAAAATATCTTTAAAAAAGCTGGTTTCGCTCAGGCCATTGGGCCTCTTAATCCAAGTAGTTCAATTAAATCTATGCATTCAGTCCTTATGGAGCCCGAAACTCCAGTTGATTTAAAAAAATGCCATACCGAAGGTCAGAATAATCCCAAAAAGACATACGACTGCTCCGTGAATTATTTTATCGATACAGAATGTCCCAAATTATCTGAGGATTTGAAACGCCAGTTCTGTAGTCAAACAAAAGAGCAACTAATGGCGCAAAAAGATTCATCCTTCCTTGAAGGATTTAAAATGTTCCAAGTCGGAGTAAGTTTAAGCTCGGAAAAGTCACGGCCTGTTTACGGAGAAATTGGTACGATCGAAGTTGACTGTAGCGCAGAACTTGGAACCGAAGTCATTCCTGGATCAGAAACAAAAATTACGGATTACTTAAAGGTGACGAAACCTGGTTTCTTTAGGCGCCTTAAAAAAGATTGCCGCGAAGAAAGAAGAAAACTTAATGATGAATATGGTCGAAAGAATGTTAGGAAAGCCGCTAATCAACGCAAAAATCCTAATGGTATCGTGATTGGCCAATAATCCAATTAAGCGGCTCCCTACTCTGATAGTGGCCGCTGCACCTAAATGAGACTGTTAATAGCAATGCTCTGAACTGAATTGATCTATAAAAAGCAAAATAAAGGTAATTTTGGAGGAATACTCCCTTATAGTGTAACACCACTATAAGGGAGTCGTTGTTAACGAGATTTAATATCTTTGTAGGAATTCTTTGTATCACCTGTAAAAATTTGTCTCGGTCGACAAATCTTAAATCCTGGTTGCTCTACCATTTCTTTCCACTGCGCCATCCAGCCTGGAAGTCTTCCCATGGCAAACATCACTGTAAACATATTCGTAGGAATTCCAAGAGCTCGATAAATAATTCCTGAATAGAAATCCACATTCGGGTAAAGTTTTCTAGACACGAAGTACTCATCTTTAAGAGCAACGGCTTCTAGCCCTTTTGCAATATCAAGAAGTGGATCTTTAACTCCAAGAGTGTTGAGAACTGAATCACAGGCCACCTTAATAATTTTGGCCCGAGGATCAAAATTCTTATATACACGGTGACCAAATCCCATCAAACGCGATGAAGAGTTTTTATCTTTAACTTCAGCTAAAAAAGTATTGTAGTCTTTACCTGAGTTTTTAATCTCTTCAAGCATCTCTAGAACAGCTTGGTTCGCTCCTCCGTGGAGTGGGCCCCAAAGAGCATCAATTCCAGCAGAGATTGTGGCAAAAATATTGGCCTTCGAGGATCCAACAAGTCTTACAGATGATGTTGAGCAGTTTTGCTCATGATCCACGTGAAGAATCAAAAGGACATCAAGAGCTTTAGCGACTTCTTTTTTAACGTTTTTATCACCAGTCATCATGTAGATAAAATCTGAGCAGTAATCTAGGGACTTATCAGACTTGATAAATTCCTTACCTTGAGATTGGCGATAGGCATAGGCCGCAACAACTTTAAGTTGTCCCATAAGCTGAGCAATCGCTTGATCTTTTTGTGCTGGAGTTAGATCTTGAGCACAAAGATCATGGTAATAAGCAGAAAGAGAAACCATATTTGAAGAAAGAACTGCCATCGGATGGGCATCCTTAGGGAATGCCTTAATCATGGTCTTAATTCCTTCAGGGACATCGTTATAAGAAGCTATCGCCTCTTCAAAGGCCTTGAGTTCAGCGGCTGAAGGAAGTTTTCCATAAAAAACTAAATATGAAGTTTCTAAAAAAGAAGATTTTTCAGCAAGCTCCTCAATGGAGTAACCGCGATACTTTAAAATTCCTAGTTCACCATCTAGGAAAGTAATCGAGCTCGTACAGGCCCCAGTGTTCATGTAACCTGAATCAAGTGTTACATAACCTGTTTCGGCACGGAGTTTAGTAATATCAATTGATTTTTCGCCCTCAGTACCAGTGAAAACGGGAAGCTCTATGGTCTTGTCACCTAGAACGAGTTTTGCCTTGTCAGACATGGATGCTCCTTAAAAAGAATATGATCTTGAGAATATTTTTGAAGTTAAACGATCGCATTTTAGCGAATTTCCAACTCTATGTCTAAATACTCTTATGGCCATCTGATCGGAAAAGTAGGGTCAAAAGTTAAATTCTTCTATCAAAAGTGGTGACAAAACTTCACAGGCACTGGTGACAAAACCGCTCCAGTAATGCACTGTGCATGATAGGTCATTTTTGATTTAGCGGTGCATCTTGTAGTTGAAATTTATCTAAAAAGTTAAATAAATCAATCATTTTAAGAATTTGGCAATCAAATTGCTCACCCAATCAAATAATTCAAACATGACGTTTGGTTACTTATAGGAGAGAGCATGAAAAAAGCTTCTGCATCGTTTTTAGTTTTATTTTTCTCTGCCATCTTGGTTTCCTTCCATTCGTTTGCCCAGCACCATCAAGGCCGAGGCCATGGTCGTTACAGACCCGAGAGGCCGGACTATAACCAGGGGAACTACAATACTGGTCGTGAGATTTTAAGAGAGCAAGTTAACCAAAATATCCGCTCATATGAAAGGCTTAGGCTCTCAGATCTTTTTAGACTCTCCTACCAAGAGCAAAGAAATATTGAAATCATCTCTCTCAGTTTAACGGCCCAGTCCTATTCCTATAGTTCAGCTCAAATTGAATTAAGCCAATTTGGACGTCTCATCGGAACTCAAATCGTTTCGAGACAACTAAACACTGTTAACTTTTATCTTCCAGCAAGAACGATGGTCGATGGCCTTGAACTCACTTCTGGACAGGAAGTTTATCTGGGTTCCATAGTTGCCGAAGTCATCATGAACAGAGGCGAAGGCCCTTATCACTCTGGACAAGTTCAGCCAAATTCAACTCACACCCTTAGAGTTAATCAATCGACCTTAGGATATGGCTCTATTTCTCTAGTGGATTTAGTTAAACAGCAACTTAGATTAGACCTTAGAGGGGCAGAAATCCAAGGAGTGACAGTTTTTGGTGAAGCTTCTCGTTATGCTAGAGAGGCCAGTGTACAATTAGAACTCAATAGAAGGCCCGTCGGAATCCCCCAGTATTTTTCTAGATTGAATAGACAGGTAGAGCTTTCAATCTATTCCTTTGAAGAAGTTCAAGACCTAAATCTCATCGTGAATGGAGATGCTCAAATCATAGATGTCATTATCCGTGTTGGCCAAGTTCGCTCTCAAAGACCACCTATTCCAGGACCAAGTTTTCCATCAGTTCAAAGATTTCAAATCCGTCACGAGATCTCTCCCATGATTCCTTATGAGCTTTCTAGAGCATTGGGATATGAGAGACGATTCATCCGCGCTATCACGATCGAAGCTCGCTCTAGAGGCCAATTGCAAGCTCAACTCTCTTTACTAGCAAAGTACGGTGAATCTCAAGGGGTACTATTTATTGGCCAAAATCAAATGAAGGCCACTCTGCAGCTGAGAAGACCAATGCTTGCTGAAGAACTTAGACTTGAGACCTCATCTTCAATTCTAGTTGAAGCATTAGAAGTCGTGTTTGATTCGAACTCACGCTTTTAATCTCAAATCCATTTACATTAATTATCGCTCCCATTAAGGTTTAATTACTTAATGGGAGCTGTCATTTGAAATGGGAAAAACCCTTAATTGAGGGAACAATACTTAAAAGATATAAGAGATTTCTCGCTGATGTTATTATTCATGAAGAGCAGCATACGGTTCATGTTCCCAATACTGGTAGTATGACCAGCTGTTGGGAGGCAAATGGGAAATGTGCTGTCTCTTTATCAGATAATCCGAATAGAAAAATGCCATACACTCTAGAACTAACTCATAATGGGGAATCTTGGATCGGTGTCAATACCGCTAACGCCAACAAGCTCGTCAAAGAGTGGCTGAATGAACAAAAAATACCAGAATTAAAAAACTACCCCATCATTAGGCCCGAAAAAAAAATTGGCGATTCGAGAATCGATTTTTATTTAGAAGGTGATCCAGATCAACCACCCTGCTATGTGGAAGTGAAAAGTGTCACCCTAAAACTAGATGAGCTTGCTCAATTTCCCGATGCAGTAACAGAGCGAGGCCAAAAACACTTAATGGAGCTCATGGAACTAAAGAAAAAAGGCTTTAGAACCGTAATGCTCTATATTGTTCAAAGGGAAGATGTGGATCGAATGAGGCCAGCACATTCTATAGATGTCAATTATGGAAAACTTCTAAAAGAAGCATTCCATTCCGGAGTTGAAGTGCTTGTTTACCAATGCAAAATGGGAACCGAGGAAATAAAACTAAAAAGAAGAATTCCTTTAGATCTGGAGTGACATTGCTAAAATTAGTATTTTACACAAAAGACATTCGCCTTAAAGTAAGACTTTCTCATCCCGATGATGATTTTACTAAGAGCTATATCTGGAAGGAAAAATTGGAATTTATCATTTCAGATAATGGTGATTTTATGATGGCCTGGACCTCTCTATTACCAGACCTTGACCCATTTTATGCGGAACCGTTTGTAGACCTCATGGGTACCCGTTATCCTGTCTCAGAAAATTATGATTCTCTCTTTAAACTCTGCCCAGATCTCGTCTTTAAGAATTCAACAGATGAATGGGTGTTCTACGGTGGAACCTTTAATCCCTGGCACCAAGGCCACCAGGCCTGCTTGAACTTATTACCAGAAGAAAAAGTTTGTCTTCTCATTCCAGACCGGAACCCATTAAAAGAACTGCGAGAAATCCATCCAGTAACAACAGTCCTAGAGATTAGTACAAAAGCGAAATTTAAAAATAGACAATATCTTGTCCCCTCTTTTCTTATGCAACATAAAAAAAACCCGACTATAGAATGGGTTGAAAGGATGAAAGAGAGATTTCCTGATACAAAAATGTCTCTCATGATGGGATTTGATTGCTTCAAGGACATTAGATCTTGGATTCGATACAAAGAACTATTGGTTTTATTGGATACCATCTATGTTGTTTCTAGACTTGATAGTCATCAAGAGAGGGAACAAGAACTAGATAAAATCAAATCAGTTGCATCGAATTTAAAGATTATATTTTTAGGCAACCATGAATATGAGCACTTAAGCTCAACAGAGATGAGAAATAAAAAAGGGAGACCTTAGTCTCCCTTTTGAGTCAAAATCTAGTAACAAACAGTATCGCAGGTATAACCTTCGCAATAAACTGGCCAGCCGGCCCAGTCATATCCACACTGGTAGTCGTAATAATAGCAATCATCATAACATGTACGAGTTCCACCACTATTGTTAGATGATCCACCATTCCCACCACCGCTAGCAAGTCCAACTGCAAGAGCAACAATGAGAAGCCCTACTGCAAGATAAACAAGAACCTCACCATTCCAAGAAGCACCATGAGAATAAGCACGCTTCATTGAATCCATCATATACCTAGAGGCTTCTTCAGAGCTCATTTTGTTAATAGTGATCATCGAAAAAGCTGTTTCAAGATCTTTAGCAACTTTCGCATTTTTAACCTGAGTTTTAGCGAACTCAATCATTTGAGCATTTGTAAGACCAGATTTTTGTAATTCACGAACGGTCGAAGTAAACTTTTTTAACTGACCTTCATAAAAATTTCTATCTTCTTGATCCCACTCTACAGTCAAAGAATAGTTCATCTCATCAAAAGCAGCCTTTAAACCGTTTTGAGTAGATGCACTCGCTTGAACAGTAAAGATGGCGAACACCATTAAAAAAGTAAAAAATTTTCTAAACACTATAGACCTCCGGGTGGATAGTTTGGGTTTGTGCTAATTTGTAAATATCGAATTAAAAAAATATCGTAAAGATTAATTAATCTCAGTCCGTTAAATATCGGTGTCACATTGGCACTTTAGAGACCCTTAAGGTTAAGAGACTTTAAAATTTTAAGTTTATCCAAGAAAGGAACAGTGCAGACCTCGTCACAAGTCTGAAGAATGCCCTCGATAAGTTGAACCCGGATATTTGAACTGGTCGTAAGTTTTTTCCGTAACTCAAACATGAATTGTTCACCTTTTTCTTCGCCTAAAATCTTCTTAATTTCCCAAAGCATCCCAAAAACAAAGTCTGTATTGGCGTATTCTCCCATCTCGAACTGAATCATATAGTCTTGTTTACGTTCAGCATTTTTACCATTGTAGGTATTATATCTTTTAATATGCATCGCAAGTTTAGGAGAATTAGCAATTTGACCAGCAAAAACATCGGCCATCCCCTCAATGATCGCTGTAGAATGACTTAGGACAAGGTGATCCGAAAGTGCCACGTGTGAGTATTCGTGATAAATGATCTCTGGAACAACGGCGGTATCAAGCCAATACCATTTTCTTGAAAACAATTTTGTAATGGGATCTAAAAACTGATAACCCACTTCCATGATGATACTTGAACCAACAGTCCTAATGAGGTTTTCTGTAGAAAGAGGACTTGGAGCTCCGTCTTGGGTTAAAGCGATAACCGCCCCAGCAAGAAATCTCTGAAGTGATTGCATATGGATTTGGTTTCTAAAACTACCCATAAGAACAGAGAATTCACGATTCGCTAAATTGTTTGTTTTAAGATCTCTGATGTGAATCTTTTTAGACGGTCTAAACCAGATCTCATTTCCCCAGGGTTTAACCCCTCGAGAGCTCAGTCCCTCCCCGGCAGGAATAGTGAGGGCGTTATTATACTGAGGATCAAGTTTATCGTTAGCAAAGTGACCTAGTTCAGAGAATTGATTGGTAAGTTCAATTCTTACAACTATTTTCTTCAAATTCTTAACATAATCGGATTTAACTTTGTGGATAAAATAATTTCGAGCGACGGTAAGATGATAGTACGCAGTCGCTGCTCTAAATGTTAACTCACTCTCGGCATCAAAACGAATCGCTTCATCTGATTTACCTTTAACGATTTTAAAATATTCTCCATCAAAACTATCATTAGAAATAAGATCAGTTAAAGTAACTTCTTGGATGACAGGTTTTTTGTTATCGTTTCTAACAAGTGCTTCAAAAGATCTCTCCGTTACTTGCGAAAAGACTTGAGTTGAAAAAATAAAAACGAATAAAATTAAATTTTTCATATTAAAAAAGCACCGTTGGGTCGTTAGTATTGTCATCTTTTGTTCCTGCAGTCATTTCAATGACAACAAGGGCAAGTGCTGGAATAAATCCGTAGGGAGGTGGTATTGCAATGGTTGCGACTGAACTAAGAGTTCTGACCCAAATTTGCGCTTTTTGCCAAAAAGTCTTCTTCGGGTTCCAAATTTCTTCTAATCCAGAAACTTCCTCCAACTCTGAAGCAGGTATAATTCCCACTTCATAGGATGAAACCATGAGGTCCATATAGCTAGGAGTCCTGCCAGAAAAGTAAGTATTTAAAGATAACAATGCCATTTCTTTTCTTAGTAGTTTAATTGCCAAGCGAAATCTTTCCATCGGTTCGAGAGTTATCGTTTCAACGCCATTTTGTCTGTCATAGATCAGGATTTCTGCTTTAGGTGATTCTAATCTTTCTCGGAGTTTTTTAATCACATTGGCCATCATCATGATCTGAAGATGCGAATATTCTTCCAACAACCGCTGACGTCTAGTAACTTTTAGTTTATCTGCCTTCAAGGTTACAAAATTTGATTTTTCTGTTGGATCTCTTAACGGGAATTGAGTTCTTATTGTACGGATTTTTCTAAAGTAGGAGTTTAAAGTTAATTGATTTTTTTCCAGATCATTCTTTCTTGCTTTTTCTAAATTTAAATAATTCTCATAGTTAAGAACTTTCTTCTCGTAAGCCTCTACAAACAAAGCCTCGAGATGGTAACTTTTTATTTTAGGATCAAGCCTCATGATTTCTGAATAGATCATCGGGTAGGCTTCATCTAAGCAATTGTTCTCTAATTTTTTATCAAAACCCTCCAAGATCTTTAGCGCACCATCAACAACTCTTGCTTTGGGCAAAAAAAGATCTTCACGTTTTTTTGGTAGATAGAGTTTGGTATTTGAAACATTATGGGAGGATAATAGAATCTTCGTTACAACATCATCTATTTCATTAGTTTGCCTTAAGTGAAAAATGGCCCCCTCAAATTGATTAAACTTAGGGTTGATTCGTTGTAATTTTTCAGCAAACTCTTCATAAACTCTGAAAGAACATAATTTACTAGGAACAAGTTCTTTCTCCGTATCATTGAATGCGTCTAAGATCTGAGAAGATTCAATTTGATTTAATGCTTTTGAAACAGCCTTATTTTCTCCATGACCCGAATAAAGAGAGCTTCCTTCTCGATCGTTGGATAAATCAACTGGTCCTGCTGCTAAAGCGGAATAAGCGAATAGGAATAATGAAGCGAAGGCCAAACGCATGCTAGGTCCTTATTGAGTTATGCCGAATCTAGCACTTAGCTAAATCCAAACCTAGACAGCAGGTAAAAAAGAAAGTGTTATGTTTATGATGTTTTTTCAAGTGATTAGAGAGATAATGGAAAAACAGGAGTTTAGCTTGAGTAAGATACCTACATCCCTCTTCAGCAGGGGGGCAAAACTGATGGGACTCGCTTCAAAAGTGGCCTTAGAAGAGGTTTCTTCAAAACTAAAGACCTGGGAATCTGAGAAAGAAAAGCTCATCTCTAAAATTCAACTCACCCAGGACATCGTAAAAACCCTTTCAGAATTAAAGGGTGCAAGTATGAAACTTGGGCAACTTTTAAGTTTAGACCTAGGTGATTACCTTCCACCAGAAATGGTGAAAATTTTAGGAGAACTCCACCAGAAATCAACCTTCCTGTCATATGGAGTGATTGAAGATATCTTAAAAAAAGAACTCTCAACGAATTTTCAAAAATTCAGTGAGATTTCACAACGACCCATAGCCGCTGCTAGCATAGGGCAAGTGCATAAAGCAAAAATTGACAATAAAGATGTCGTTATAAAAATTCAATACCCTGGCATTGCCGATTCCATCCCTTCAGATATTAAAATTCTAGAACTGATCCTTAAGCAACTTATAGTTATCTCGGGAAAATCTAGAATTGATATTTCTCCACTTCTCAAAGAGATTAAAGAAGTCCTTTTAAAAGAAGTTGATTATAAAAATGAATTACAAATGCACAAAAAATATAGAGATGCATTTTCTGGCAAAGAATTTGTTATTCCCGAGCCCTTTGAAGAATATTCGACTTCTAAAATCCTCGTGCAAGAATTTATTTCCGGCATCAGTATTACTGACTGGATCAAAGAAGATCCCTCAGCCGATAAAAGACACAAGGTCGCTGACCTTTTAATGAAGCTCTATCTTGATGAAATTTTTCTTTATCGACTCGTTCAAACTGACCCTAATCCTGGAAATTTCCTCATGACTCCAGAAGACAATATTGTATTAATTGATTTTGGTGCAGTAAAAGAGTACGAACCGACTTTTGTAGAAGGCTATCGAAAAATCCTTATCGCTTCATATAACAAAGATGCTGACCTCATTTTAACTGAAAGCTATAAAGTTCAATTCATTGATGAAAGAGAATCAGATGAAGTTAAAAATATTTATCTCGAGATGATGGATTATCTTTCAAGCCCCTTTCGGGAAGACTCCTTTTTTGATTTTAGTGACAAGGAATTTTTTAACCGGTCTAGAGATTTATCGATTCAGATGAGTATGAAGTGCCGCTATTCCCCTCCTCCAAAGGACCTGATTTTTCTTCATCGAAAGCTTGCGGGAATTTTTATCTTTCTCAAAAAATTAGACGTTAAAATTAAACTTAAGGATTACTGGCACTATGTTGAGGGTGCTTCAGTTCATAAATAACTATTGTTGGTTTGATCTTTAGTAGCGAAGGTCACATTGTGTTTGGCATTCTTTGTCATCCATGGCCCGCTTATGTTTTACCAAACTAATGCCATATCTATTGGCTTCCATGTCGGCCCTTTCAGCGTTTCCAGGGCCCAAGAGATCTTTAAATTCTTTTAGGTACCCAACAAGAAGAACTTCTTTTGAATGACACCTCAAGGTCAGCATGCAAGAGACCGCACAATGGAGATTTTTATCATAGGAAGAGTGGCTTTTCGCCACTGCAACAACTGGTTTTAAATACTTCAAACTACAGAAGAATTCGACTCCTGCCATTGATTGAGTGCTAATAGAGAAGATTAAAGCTGCAATAATTTTTTTCATGTCTAAACCCTAACATAACTTGTGTCTTTCCAAGGTAGACTCTGTAAATTATTCAATGGCCGTCATGTAGACGCAAATTAAGACTAACATTGGGGGCATGAAATACATCTTGATCGCTTTATTTCTCATTTCAATAAATGCCCAGGCCGAAGAGTGCGCTCTCACAGTGACAACTCAAAAAAATGAAAAGGTAGAGACAGCTTTTCAAACAAAAAACATTACAGAGTGTAGAGAGCTCGCATTGAAAACCAAGGAAAATCATTTTTTCGGTCTTCTTGAAAAAGACTCAGAGATCAATGAACTAAAATACCTATTTAAAGATGAGAATGGCCCAATAAAAGAAGTCTTCTCTTTTGGGCCTTCTGATAACGAAGAATCAATTTAGCGCTTTATTGTATCTTTAACCTTTTCTACGACACCATCAACATGACGTTTCACTTCGAGAAGATTGGTCCCCACTTTTTCAACGAAATCTCCCCAGCTCTCAACGTTTTCTGATTTATCACCATCAGGAATTTTTGCATCTGGCCCATACATCTTCTCCATGATCGCAAGCACTGAGCTTTTAATCATTCCTCTAAATGGAATTTTTGCCATCATGCCATACATGGCCGCCTGGCCAGATGTATTGAGTTCAGGATGATCTTTAACCGTTTGAACAGCAAGGTTGAGATCAGAAACAAAATTCTTAATATACTCTGAATGAAGTGGTGAAAGGGTCATGTGGATGGATTCTGGAGTTTGTTGACGATCCATGTACCAGCCTTTCTTTTGTAGTTGATCGGCCACTGCATAAATACCAATCGATTTGTCCTTACTTCCAAAGGCCAGAAGAGTTGAATCAGGAAGAGCAAGGAGCTCTAACTCAGGTATCTTTTCCACTTCTTTTATGAGGTAGTCACGTGTCTCAATAAGTTTCTTCGTGAGCTCAAGGTACCCCTCTTCACCTAATTTTTTCATGGTGGCCCAAGCTGCAGCAATGGGGCCTCCAGGTCTTGTTCCTGGAAAAGAAGGAGAGGCATAAATTCCTCCGCCTTTCCATTCTGTGAAGACAAAAAATTGGTACTTCATAATATTCATCGAACGATAAAGTAAAATCGAAGCACCCTTAGCTGAGTAACCATACTTATGAATATCTGCAGAGAGTGAAGTCACTCCAGGAATTCTAAAATCAAAAACGGGAACCGCATGACCAAGCTTTTCCATAAAAGGAAGAACAAATCCACCGATACAAGCGTCGACGTGGAGTGGAATCCCATGTGAAGCCGCAAGTTCTCCTAATTGTGAAATGGGATCAACCACTCCTTGAGGGTATTGAGGTGCAGAACCAACAATTAAAATGGTATTGCGATTTATCAGCTTTTTTACTGCCTTGAGATCAACTCTATAGTCCGATCCCACTGGGGCATGCCGAACCTTCACATCAAAATAATGTGCTCCTTTATCAACCGCAGAATGAATACTCTCAGGAACAATGATTTCAGGACGAAGAATCCATGGTTTGGTTTTACGGGCCTTGTCACGGTAAGTTTTAATCATCATGAGAAGTGATTCGGTCCCACCACTTGTCACGACTCCAACGGTATTTCTATCCCCATGAAAGAGATCAGCACACATTCTGACTGTTTCATGTTCAAATTTTCGAAGTGATTGAAACGCCATAGGATTTAGACCATTCTCAGAAAAAAACATATTATGGGCTTTTTTCACAAAATCATGGTGCTCATCATTTACGGGATAAACTAAACTGAACGATTTTCCCTCAAGCCATTTCACATCATTGGCCTTGGCATCAGTTAGCTCTTTTAAGACTGAATCGGCCGAGAGGCCCGTTTTAGGAAAAGACACAGACTCCATCAATGGACTCCTCGTTATGACTAATTTTCTTTATCTGTAATAAGTGAAATGTTCTCTAATTTGTTCGCTTGAAGAAGATCTAAAACTTTAACTAGTCTGGTGTACTTAACGTCTCCGTCGACTCTTAAATTTACTAAAGACTCTTTTTCAGTTTTCTCAAAAATTCCAGGTAGTTCTTCTATCGATGATTTCTTTCCATTAACCGCGACTTCATTATCCGTAAGCTCAATTGTCAGTTGGTCTATTTTTTTCTGACTACCGGCCCCTTCTTCAGTCTTTGGGAGTTTCAACAAAAGTGCTAGTTCATCTTTTTTAAAAGTTGAAGTCACTAGGAAGAATACGAGTAACAAAAACACCATATCAATCAGTGGTGTCAGATCCATCGATAAAGATTCTCTTCGTTGACGACGTCCCATTACTTACTCTGCTTTTAACATCGGAGCGATGTGCTTTTCCATGTTAATTTCAAGCGAATCAAGCTCACCAGACAAATAGTTATGAGCAATATAATGCGGGATCGCAACAATCAAACCTACGATGGTTGTGATTAGAGCGTAAGAAATTCCAGAGGCGAACTGACCAGGATCAGTTAAGCCTTTGGCAGAGATCACTTGGAAGGCCTCATAGATCCCGATAACTGTTCCAAGGAGACCCAAAAGTGGTGCCGTTGTAGCAACCACTTTAATACTCGTCATCCCTAACTCTAGCTCATGAACTCTTTGAGAAATACCATCCTTAACTAAATCCATTTGTGAAAGTAATTTAGTGGTTTTGTAACGATCACAAAGCTCACTTGCTAATGCTTTAGATTCTGTATCAATTGTTTTTTTGAAACCACGGAGGACAAAAAGCCGCCAAGCGATAAGGGAGAGCCCCACTACATTCATTGCAACTAAAATCCATGTAATCGATCCACCTGCATTGATGAAATCAATCAAACGCATAAAATTCCTTTTTTATAAAATACTAAATGGTAACAAACGTAACGGGAACTTTGACATTCATTCTTGCCTCACCTAATTCTTTCGGCAGGGGCTTAAACCGCTCGACTTTCATCACAGCATCTAGGGCCGAAGAATTAAGTCGATCAAAACGAGATGGCATGTCAATTCTGACATCAATGATATTCCCATCTTCAAGCAACGTAAAGGCAACAACTACTGTTCCGGTCTGACCGAGACGTTTACTGATAACTGGGTAATACTTATTTCTATCAATCATGGCGCGCAGTTCTGATTTGTAGATTTCTAATGCGTTTGCCTTACTTTGGCCTTGAGAAGAGTCCGCATGATCCTGATTTTGGCTCAGATTAGGTGAAGGGTTCTCTTTGGCCACCGATGTAGTAGCACTATTATGAAGCATTTTGCGAGGCTTCAAAGGAATGGATTTTAGCTTGGGTCGCATTTCTTTTTCGAAGGTAGAAGAAAGATTTAGCTTAAGGCCAGCAAGCCTCTCTTTCATTTCTGGACGCGACAATTGAATGGTCATAGTCAGTGCGACAAAATGGCCCAAAAGGATAGTTGAAAAATAAGAAAGATAGCTCCTGGTCATAGGGAGTTTTATATATCAAACTCTGGACGAAGTCCATGCCCCGTGACAAATTTATAGGGGTTTAAACTCTCGAAATGCTTAAAGGAATTACATGCTAGAACAGATCAATGAATTTCTTGCTCCAATTGCTTTAGTCTGGCATCAAAAATTACTGACAGTTGCGGGAATCAAGTTAAGTCTTGGTAACCTCATTATGGCCCTCACCATGCTTCTTTTCGCAACGAGACTTTCTCGTATGGTTTCAAGAGCAATTGACCAGAGATTAATTAGACCTTTCGTGGATGACAAAAGCTCTCAAAATACCTACCAAACTTTCGTTTTTTATGGGTGCCTCGCAGGATTTGTGACCCTCTCCCTGGCGATTGCCGGGATTCCTCTCACTGTTTTTACAGTCTTTGGTGGAGCATTAGCGATTGGAGTTGGGTTTGGGTCCCAGAATATCGTTAATAACTTCATTTCGGGCATTATACTACTGGTTGAAAAACCGATCAAAGTTGGGGACGTTGTTGAACTAGATAATATTTCTGGCTCCGTTTTAACTATCGGAACCAGAAGCACTCAATTAAAAAATGCTGAAGGAAAAATTTTTGTTGTACCCAATAGTTTTTTTTTAGAGAAGAGTGTTCTTAATTGGTCTTACGAAAACCCAATCGTTAGAACAAATATCAATTTTGGCGTAGCCTATGGTAGTGACGTAAAGATGGTAGAAAATATCTGTATGGATATTCTTCTTAATTCTGAATTAGTTCTGCAAACTCCCATTCCTTTGGTTATTTTTGATAATTTCTCCGAGAGTAATTTAGATTTCCAACTTTTATTCTGGTGTAACTTGGACGAGGTCCCTTCACTAGGAGAAGTGAGAAGTGACATCAGATTTAAAATCGACGAGAAATTCAAATTACATAAAATCGAAATGGCCTACCCACAAAGGGACCTTAACCTCAAGGTAACAAAGCCTCTCAGTGTTAAAGTCTTAGATTAATCGGTAATGAAGCTGGAGAGCGCCGGCCACAACACCGCAGAGTCCTTGTCCAGGGAAAACGGTGTCTCCGACTCTATAAATATCTTTAAATTTGGTGACAGGGCTAAGGAGTGACTGAGGATTTGTTCCATACAGAAAAGGAAGCCCCCCAACAAATCCATTTTTCCTGCCAGTATATCTTTCAAATGTTTTAGGCGTTCCAGTCGTTAAGAATTTAATATCCTCAACTTGAAATCTTTTGATAAAGTCATCCATAATGATTTTTGAAATCATCTCCCGGCTTATTTCTTCCTCAGCATAGACATGAGTTGAAATCGAAACCGCTTGATAACCACGCGGGGCCCTCAGCTCATCACCAGGAATTGAAAAAGAAACGAAATAATTTTTTATAACGGGATGATTTAAATGAATTTGGTGATAAAGATTATTAACATTTGATTTTGCTCCAAAATAAATCGTAAAAGCCCCCCACGAACCAGGTCTTTTTTGACTTTCTTTAGAGAAGACTTTTTTTAATGACCCCTCGGATAGCTCCGATAAATTCCATACGGGCAAATTAACAATTAATCGATCAGCTGAAATTCTTTCGTGATCAGAAAGTTCAATCCCTTTATTTAAAATAGTTTTTACTTTTGATTTAAGGTGAAGATGGACTCCCAGTTTATTTAGTTCTAGCTGAAAAAAATCCATCAAGCCCTTCATACCCCCATAAATGGCATAGGTTTCTCGAGGATAAGAAAGGGCCATCGCTCCAACGATGAAAGGAATTTTATCTGATGGGGCCTGAGCAGAGATGAGGAGAATCCCGTTTACCAATTCAACGAAGTCTTGATCAAATAGACCATATTTTTTCAGCATATGCTCAGTTGAGAGCCCAAGAAATGGAATGAGAGATGAGAATTGAGGATTCTTTAATACGGGTAAAACGTCACTTAGTTTTGTAAAAGGAAAAGTTCTCACATTCCTTAAGAGTGACCAGCTTTTTTTATTAATTGAATAGATGTCATTCCAAAAAGGTCGATGATTTAAATGGGGAAAATGCATATGAAGCTCTTTCATCCATTTTTCAAAATCTCGGTAATAATGAACTACTTTTCCAGAATTTAAATGAAAAACAATACCAGGATCAGATGGGTAAAGGCTTGGCGAATGCCCAAGAATTTCAAAAAGCTCTCCTAGAGGCTCACCGACTCCAACTCCAGACAGTGTTGTGGCACCGGCATCAAAGACGTACGAGGAGCGCTTAAACCAAGAAGCACATCCACCCAATGCAGAATGAGATTCATAGAGGTGAACCTCATCGCCTCTTTTAGCCGAAAGAAGGGCCGATGCAATTCCTCCACCACCTGCTCCAACAATGATTGTTTTCATTATTTAAGAGATGACTCTATTTTCATCAACAAATCTTTATCCTCTGGGCCAATGTATGAAGTAAAGCGAGCAACAACTTTGCCTTCCTTATTCACTAAAAACTTAACAAAGTTCCACCCCACCTCTCCTTGAAATTCCTTCGGAGACTTTTCAGTTAAAAACTTATAAAGCTCACGCTTCTCTTTTCCCTTGATCGATTTCTTAGTTAAGATGGGAAATGTGACTTGATAGTTCTTTTGGCAAAATTCAAGCATCGCCTTATCATCTTCTGGCGTTTGCCCACCGAAATCATTTGTAGGCACTCCTAAAACGACAAAGTTTTTGTCTTTATACTTTTTATAGAGGGCCTCAAGATCATCAAGTTGACCGGTAAATCCGCACTGTGATGCGATATTGACCACCAGAACAGTTTTTCCTTTTAGTGTAGATAATTTGAATTCTTCACCTTTAATGCTTTTTTCTGTTATTGAATAAAAATCAACCCCGAAGGCCGAACTCATGAAGACTATTAATAAAACAACAAAACGCATCTTTTCTCCCCTAAGAAAATTCCATTGGCCTATTATGCTTTTAATTCTGGTTAAATAAAAGTCCAACATTCCCATCCTCTTTTGTACAAGACTTAGACCTCTTTTCTTGCCTAAGCCCTAATATTCCAATAAACTTCGAGAACTTAAGGAAAAGATCCTGTGACCAACATCCAACAGCTTAAAAACAACATTGATGAATTAAAGTTAGAAATGACTGAGCGTTCTATTAGTGCACTCACTAACGAAATCAATGAACTAGTTTTGGCGGGGGGAAAAAAGTTTAGACCCGGACTCATGTTTCTCATGGGTGAAGTATTTAAGGTGGCCCCTGAAAGGCTTAGGATTTATGCCAGAGCAGTTGAATTAACTCACCTTGCTAGTTTAATTCATGACGACGTCATTGATGATTCTGATAAACGAAGAAACCATCCGACTCTCAATTCACTACGTAACAATACCACTGCAATTTTAGCAGGTGATTTTGTACTCGCTACTGTCATGGGTGAGCTTGCCTCTGCTAATAATAATGAATTATTGAAAGATCTTACAAAGTGTATTCAAGACCTCGCCGATGGTGAGTGGCTTCAGTATGATTTGAAGTCAAAAGAAAATGTAAAATTTGAAGACCTCGAGCTCGTTTGCATAAAGAAAACCGGAAGTCTTATTCGCTTCTGCTGCACAACTCCGGCCAAACTCTCTGGTTACCATGACATCAAATCTCTAGCGACGCTTGGTGAAAGAGTTGGACTTATTTTTCAAATGGCCGATGATATTGTAGATGGTTTTAATCAAAGTGGTCGACCTGCCTTTCAAGACATCATTAACGGTCAATTTAACTATGTGACACTAAAGTTAATGGAACTCTATCCAGAGCTTGAGAGTGGTTTATACAATGTAAAAAATGGTCAATCTAAATCTCTGCCATGGACTGAATCTCAATACAATCATGCAGTAATGGAAGTGCATTTATCTATCAACAGTGAAAAAGAAAAACTCATTTCCATTTTCACAAATCTCTGCAAAGAAAAAAATCAAACTCACTTAGTAGACCTCTTTGAAATGAGCCTAAATAAGATTCAAAGTAATTACGCGATTCAATTATCTCTTTAAAACCTGCCTGATTGTTAGGTTTAATCTTTCTTTATTTTTTAAGTGGCCTTCTGAACCTGGTGACAAAGTTTTTGAATAAATAGAACCTACTCCATGCCTCATGAGCCTCGCTTCTCCTCCAAAAATATAAACACTATTTCCGGGTATTCTTATATCCCTAAGCTGTCCACTTTCGTCTTCATAAAAGAATCGGCATGTAGAACCGAAATTGAGACCAATGATCGGCGCATCTTTATTGGGCTCATCCTTGTCCACATGAAGTCCCATTGAGGACTTCTCCGTATAAAAATTTACCATCACACTCTGAGGAATAAACTCAGGTGTGGGATAGAACTTTTCCAAAATGAGATGTGAAAGCTTGATGAGTTCTTTCGGTATCTCGTGACTACGAACACCTCGCCCCGGAATTTTGTCATAATAAAGGTAATCAAGCGGGTTCCAGTAAAGACCCAGGCACATAAATTTTTTTACTGGATACTTAGGAGACTTATGAAATCGATTGGGTTTTAAGTCCGGATGATGAAAACCACGTTGCTCATCTTGACCTAGTAAAGAAATGAAATCTAACCAATCTGACACTTGGACAGGTGAAAAGAAGTCTTCTACTATTATAAAATCCTTTCGGGGATGGATGACCTTCATTTTACTATTTTAAAGGTAGTTTGATATGAGTGACAAACAGATACAAGAGTGGAAAGAAAAAATTCAAAGTCGCTACGGGGAAGAATCAAACCTCTATGAGTATCTTTTTTCAACAATGGATAATTTTTATTATCGCTATATAGAAACGACTCAAGATAAGAACCTTAAAACCAGTGAAATAGGTGATCAAACATGGGGGGCACGATCTACTGAAAATTCCATGGTAGATGCTTTACGGCTAACTAATCCGATTGCTAAAAAAGGAATTATTGAACTAGCTAAGTCCACACCTAAATCAATGAATCCTTCTGTAAAATATGAGCTAAGTGCCAATGTTAAAGATCTCAAGTCCCAAAAGGGTGAAATTCATCTTTCAGGTATCATTGACTGGGGATTCCCCGAATATAATGACGAATCCAAAAGATTTAAAAAGACAGTTCAATTTAGATACTCGGAACTAAGTCAGTTCAGGAAAGAGCTTGCGTTGAAGCTTGAGGAAGTTTGCGAGGCTTTTCTTTAACTAGGAATTAATTCTTACGTTTTTTTGGTAAACTTTCTTTACAAGCCAGGCCACGAAAAGAACACCTGCAATTGAGAGAACGATCATCTTAAATTCAGCTAATTTGTCTAAAATGACTTCACCGTATTTTGAGACAATGTACACTTGAGTTGGAACTGAAATAAGTGCAGCAAAGCCATCAATCAATAAAAACTTCACGAGAGTTATTCCGAGAAGCCCACAACTTAAATGCCCTGGAAATCTTAGACCAGGAGTGAAGCGGAAGATCCCACAGGCCCAACCGCCATACTTTTGAAACCAAGAATTAATTCTATCAAATCCTTTACCGGCAAATCTCTTTTGAAAGAATGACGATTTTACAATCTTCGCACCAAAAAACTTTCCAATGAGAAAGACGACTAGGTCACTTATGAGAACTGCTAAAAAGCAGACGAGGGCAAGAGTAAAAACATCAACCCCCACTGCACCTGGATAAGGAGGTGGAAACTTCTCTGGATGGTTCGCCATATAAGCAACTAAACCTGAACTAATAAGAACTAATTCCTCAGGTACAGGAAAACCAAATGAGCTTGCCAACATAAACAAAGAAACGAACCAGTAAACATACATAGGTTGGTACGCATACTGGGAGAAAAAGGTCATGAGGGCCTGGTGACTAAATTCAATATCTGGCATGACTGAAATTCTAATGAGTGTTTTCTCAATAGGAAAGTAAAATTACCCTCTAACTGTCAGACAATAATACTCTAGGTTTCGTTTGTACGGCGCGCCAAGAAGCCAAAAAAATGGTTCCTAAACAAAGGAGTGATAAAAGCATCCAGGTCCCAGTCAATCTCAACCAATCGACACTGAAAGATAGCTTAAAGACCTCTCTCGCGATAAGTTGTGCAAGGAGCCAACCTAGCACGAGTCCCAGGCCAGTGGCCGAGAAGAAGATCGCTCCAAACTCAAAGATAAGATGAAGCCTAATTTGACCAGCTCGAATCCCCAAGACCTTCATTAAAGCAAGGTCATAAGACCTACGATAAACCTGGTCATGGGAAAGTCCATAGAGGATGACAAGACCAACACCTAGTGAGAGCCAGGAAATGAGTTCAATCGCTAAACGTGACTTATCAAAGAGTAGGGACATTTTCTTTACCATCTCCTCAACATCAATAAAGGAAATATTAGGAAACTTTTCAACCACTCTGTACTGGAGGGAGCGTTTTATTTCTTTAGGCCCCTCAGGTAAGATTGATAAAAATGTCTTTGGTGCGGCTTCGATTAAACTCGGTTCAATCGTGACAAAAAAATTTGGATAAAACGAAGTCCATTTAATTTCCTTGATGTTGATGACTTCCCCATCAAATTCCACACCCTGAACATCAAAAGTAAGTTTATCCCCTATTTTGACTCCCATCCTTTGAGACCATCTTTTTTCAATTGAGATGAAAGGAAGTCTATCCGGAGTCGCTCCACCTGGTGGAAAGGGTCTTCCATCAATTATTTTCTCAGCATCAGTAAGGTAATCTCGGTAGGTAAGATTCATGCCATTATTTCGAAACCTAGTGTCTTCATCTTCCTCATTAGCTCTAAAATCAAAATCCTTCTTCTTCCGAACAAATTTAATATCGTTCACTTTTTCTAATCTTGCCCTGATCATAGGAGTGATAAAGGCCAAGGGAGAACCATTCTCTTTGGCAAGTTCTACAAGAGAATCAATTTGCTCTTCTTGGATATCAAAAAGAAAAAGAGAGGGTCTTTTAGAATTATTACTAAATTCGTTCACAATCATTTTGTCTAATTGAAGAATTAGAGAGAAGAGAGTTGCACCAATCACAAGAGATAAAAAACTAAGGGTCAACTTATGGCCCGATCGCACAAGACCTCTAAGAGCAATGCCGGCCTCAATATTAGGAAGAAGGAGACCTTTGCCTAAAATAATTTTTCGAATCAACCACTGAACACATTTAATCATTGTTGTTGAAATCAAAAAAATCACCATGAGGGAAAAGAAAAAGATATTTCCAATTTTAAAGGAGTGGCCTAGATAAGAAGAAAATAGCCACAGACTTACAAGAAAGGGAATAAAATCGTAGGCCTTAAACTTTCCAAGTGATATTTTCTGTGACTTAAGTTGAGCTCCCATGGAGGTCCTTAATAGCCCCAAGAGGAGTGGAGAAAGTATTGTAAGCGATAAAACATAAAGAAGAGGTATTTCAATCAGGATTTGTGAAAAATTTATTTCTGAACTTAAAAGTAGTCCCAAGTAATTTGAAATTTTTGGAGACAACAATTTATAAATTGGAACGAGAACAAGAATTTCAAGAATCATGACAAGAGAAAAGATAAAACTAAATTGAATCAGGATACCTAGAAGTATCTTCACCTTAGTCAAACCAAATAAATTAACGAGACAAAGGTCCTTAAGCCTTGAAACGAGGTGAGACTGATAAAGATAGAAGACTCCTACTAAAGCGAGAATAAGCCCAACAAGACCGGATAAAGACATAAAATTTGTTATAGCACTTATAGCGCGCCCTGTTTGCTCAGAGCTATCTTCAGGTAGAGAAATTTTGATCGCCGTATCGGTTAAACTTTTACTCAGAATTGATTTTAGATTTTTAATCTTTTCAAGCGAAAAAGTTTGAAGTTTGTAGTGATGAACAAAACTTCCCGTAGCACCTGGTCTTATGAGTCCAGTCTCTTTCAACTTATCAAGAGGAAAATAAAGACGTGGAGCGAGCGAAAAACCTCTTAGCCCCATTGAAGAATCTTCAACAACGACGCCAGAAATTTTCATGACAACGTCACCAATTTTTAATTCTTCTCCGGGCTTCATATCCCATAAATCAGCGAGGTCACTTGAAATAAATAAATGCCCGCGAGTAAAAGCGCCTTCAGCTGTTTTTATTGCACCATAGAAGGGAAAACCGTCCTCGGTTGATCTTATTTCTACTAAACGTGAATTTCCATTTTTAGTCCGAGTCACCATTGAATAAATGTCAATGACCTCATAACTTCGATGATCAGTCGTTTGAAAAATTTTATCTAAAATTATTTTTTCCTGCGGAAAAAGCTCGCGCCTAGCGGAAATAGCTACATCAGAAGTTAATAATTGATTGGCATTTGCCTTAAGTTTTTCTTGAACCTGGGTTGATACAACACTAATCCCGATTAAGGCGAGGGTACCCAAAAAGAGAGTTGAAGAGAGAAGAAAAAAGAAAAAAGGAAATTTTTTAATCTCTTTTATGATAAAAAATTTAAAAATCAAGCCAGACTCCCGTACTCGAGATTTACAACTCGCGAACATCTTTTAGCAAGATCTGGGTCATGGGTCACCAAGATGAGAGTTGTTTTGGTTTCACGAACCATCTTAAATAATAGGTCCATCACTTTCTCACCAGTTTCTTCGTCTAAATTTCCGCTCGGCTCATCGGCCAGTAACAAACTTGGTCTAATAGCAAGTGCCCGGGCCAGTGCAACTCGCTGACACTCCCCTCCACTGAGTTCTGAGGGCAAATGATGAGCACGGTGAGATAACCCAACAGAGTCCAAAAGACTTTTAGATAATTCCATCGAATGAGGTATATTTAATAATTCTAGTGGCAGTAATATGTTTTCGATTGCTGTAAGTGTTGAAATAAGATGAAACTGCTGAAAGACAATCCCAAGATTTGTTGCTCTAAAGTTTGCCAATTCCTTCTCACTCATTTGAGAAATATTATTTCCATCAATAACAATATCGCCACTGTCAACTGAGTCAAGACCGGCCAGAAGTGATAACATGGTCGATTTTCCTGAACCGGATTTTCCCGTGAGTGCTAAAATTTCTCCAGTCTCAATATCTAAATTAATTCCTTTTAAAACTTCTATCTTCGATTCACCCTGACCAAAACTTTTTTTGAGGTTTCTAATTTTAACTTTTAAATGACTCATAGTTCAGTCCTTAAAACCTTCAGAACGTTATCGGCCATCTTTTTATGACCTTTTGGGTTTGGATGTATCCCATCCGGAAGATTCAATTCTGTCCTCCCCCCCACGCCTTCTAAAAGAAAAGGGATTAATTTAATTGAATACTTTTTTGATAAAGTAGGGAATATCTTCTCAAATTCGTTTCTGTAGGTTTCCCCCATATTGGTCGGCATTTTCATCCCTGCTAAAATGACAACCATTCCCCTCTCCTGTGCTTTCATGATGACAAGGGAGAGATTCTTTTCCGTTTCATTCAACTTTAGTCCCCTCAGTCCATCATTTGCTCCAAGAGCGAGAACCATAATGTCAGGTTTTGCCCTGAGGTACCAATCCAAACGTTTTACCCCACTGGCCGAAGTTGCACCACTGACTCCACCATTAATCACCTTGATCTCTTTTTTCTCTTTTCTAAGAATTTTTTCAATGAGAGCAGGATAAGCTTCTTCTTTTGAAAGCTGATAGCCTTCCGTTAAAGAATCTCCGAGAAAAAGTATCGTCTCCGCTCTAACTTGCAGAGTGAAAGAGATCAAAAACAAAATTATATAATTCATAGAGAACCTTGAAAAAACCTTTGGTAACGTTTTGGACGAATAGAAAACATAAGAAAAAGGAATGGTTTAAAGATCGGGTTCAAAAACGAAGGACGACATGTAAAAAAGATATCGTCGACAATTCGGCATTCTTTATCTGAAATTTTATCTACACGGTGGTGATGCTTCCATTCCTTTAAAGGCCAAGGTAGCTTTTCACCTTCATCGATAAAAGACCATCCCTTTTCTGATTCTTCATCTGCTGTGATCAGACTCACCCACTTCTGAACAAATGGCCCAACACCCAAATCAATTTGGACCACATCACCTTTTTTACAACCATCAAATTTCTTTAAGTTGAAAGGAATAATTGGTGGAGCGAGGTAGAGAAATAACTCCTTGTTAAATTTATCTTTTACGGCTTTATAAGGGAGGGAAATATTCGTTTCAAAATATAATTTCATCTTCTATTCTTTAACTCCTGAATCTCTTTTTTCATTAACTCAATCTGATCTTTTAGGGATTTAATTTCACCATGAAGCTTATTAATTTCAGCAACATTTTTTTCTATTCTCTCAAACTGATTACTTCCATCATTGGCCCCATTCTTAAAATAAGGCTGGTCCTTATCTGAAAGATAATAACTGTTACCACTTTGAGCAAAAGAAGAGAGGGAGAAAGTTAAGGTCAAAAATAATAGAAACTTCATAAAATCCTTTTGTTGCAAACTGAAACGGTCAAATAATTTAGTGTTTGCCCAAGGCTTCTCTTCTTTGATTAAATTAAGTATGCAAAAAATCGCCTGTATTTTCTCGTTTAAAATGTCCAGCTGGGTAAGTTGTCAAAAGATTGTCTTCAATTTACTTAAAGCTTATCAATTAAACCCAGATTTGGAACTTTTAAACTTCAATTACTCTATCGACCAATATGACCAAGAAATTTACCAGTTAGCTCAAAAAATTGCTCAATCAAAACCAGATGTTATATCGATACTGGACCATAAACCCCACCCGGCAAGATTATTAATTCCCCTAATCATCGAATTGAAAAGGCTCGGGCGCAAACCTCGCTTCATCTTTCACATTTTTGGTGATTTTACTCTGAATTATAACCATTGGGGCGAACTCGGTAAGCAACTAGAAGGTTTTGAGGTGGACTTTGTTGTCGCTTCAAAAAGACAAAAACATTTGATTGATAAATTTTTACAACCGGAGCATGAATCCGTTGTTTGTCCTTTTCCAGTCGACAAAAAAGAATTCTTCTATGCTCCGGAACTTCGAGAAAAGCAACGTGAGCTTTGGGGATTAAAAAAAGATGATATTGCTTATGTTTTTTGTGGAAGACTATCAAGACAAAAAAGAATACATACACTTTTAAAAGCTTTTTCTGAACTTCTTGAATCGACACAATCTCCCAAAGCCCATCTTTTTATTTATGGTAACCCTGACAATGTTGGGGATCAGTTTTTAGGAATCTGGGAAGTTGAGGGTGAGTATTTTAGGAAAATAAATAGGATCTACAAGTCACTTCCCCTGTCAGTTCAAGAAAGAATTCATTTCATGGGGGGAGTCCCTAACGCTGAATTAAAAGCTGTTTATCAAGGAGCCGATTGGCTGATCAATCTTTCTGTACATAATGATGAGGATTACGGAATGAGTGTCGCAGAGGCCCTATGCTCTGGATTGCCTGCAATCATTACTGATTGGGGAGGACTTGCAAGCTTTGAGATAACAAGTATCAAGAATGCTACATTTCTCGTTCCAACCAAAATCGGTGAAAAATCTAAACTCATTAACTATGATGCTTTTCTCGATTTCCTTAAAATAAGTTTGAAGAATTCTCAATTTGATAAAAGAAACGACATTTCGGAAGTTACAAGTGACCAATTTAGTATCGTTCCGGCTTCAAAAATTATTCAAGATCTTTTGGGAACAAATCCAAAACCATTTTCAGGCTTTAATCAGTTTTTTGAGAAGATTATGCAAAATGTAACATTTTTTCAAAACCCATACATTACAACAAGAAAACATATTAATACTACTTACCGCGAGATTTATTCTTCTTATGTTAGAGAACATTAAAGCACAATTTGAAAAACCTAGAACTCTGACTCAGAGTAAATATTATACTTTGGTAAGAAGAGATCATTGGCCAAAATTTTACTGGGATCTTTATCCTTTAGCACAAGAATACTATCACGAACTAAACCCCTATTTCCTATTTAATCTTTATCATCCGGATTTATTTGAGTTCTCAAAAGTCATTACCGTGAGAGATGGATACCTTAATTTTGCTTCTTTTTTAGTCGATCATGCTAAGACGATAAAAAATTTCACTTCTGCACCACTCTTAATTCATCCTGACCTGGCACCCCTCGTGCCTCCTTTTATATCTGATCTATTTGCAACCTGGCAGATAGTTCAAAAAAATCAAATTGCACTTAAGGATGCTAAAAAAATCATTATTTTTGGTCTCGTTTCAAATGAGTACCTTGGAGATTTGTCCAAAGATGATTTCTTAGAAAAAATCAAGTTAAAGCTTGCGCCACTTAAAGAGATTCCTCTCACCACAAAGATTGAACTCTTTTTACCTCTAAGAAAAGAAATATTCAAAGTTCATCAAACGGAACAGGTTAATGTTTATTTACTCATGGGCTTAATTAAAGACATATTACCTGGTAGAACATTTGAGTTTACTAAAACCCAAATCTTGGAAGAAATGAACTTCAGGGACCACTACTTCTTTGATTTAGGAATCGATAAATTTCTTGTCTCAGATAATTACATGCACTACTTTATGCAGGCGAGAGGTGCTACCGTTAACAACAATTCTCTTTTGTCACCACCCACAGGCTCATTATTTAGTTTCGATCTTAGCCTTTATCATGAATTTCATGTAACACCTCTACCTCAGGTAGAAAGTATATTTTCAGAATTATTTTTTTATAAAAAGATGAAGAACCAAGAGAAAAATCTACACAATGATTTACACTTCCAGTCACTAGTGATGAGCCTACTTAGAACATAAGTTTAAATTTTTGCCATGAACTTAACTGATGGGAGACGACTTTACCTAAGTAGTCTTCTAGCAAAATTGGAATGTCCATTTGTTTGCGCATATTTCTCGTTTGAATAATGACTGGCTTCACAAAACTATTGATTTTCCATATGTAATGGCAAATCAATTTACCATCAACAAAGATAACGATGATATCAAAACGCTTAAGGTTAAGGTCTCCAATTTCGATAACGACCCTATCCCCAACTTTGAGTACGGGAACCATTGAGTCCGAAACGACCTGACTTTTGAGATATGGCAATTTTTTTAAATTCTCAAACTCCTCTCTAGTTGTTGCCATTTCTTAAACCTATTTTTTCATATAGAAATCCTAGTCCGTATAGAAAAACAATGAAGTAGTGAAAAAACATAACAGTGGGAACTAGGTTTATCTTCTTCTCCTTGGATGTAATCGCTAAAGACATAAATAAGATTAGACCTATGTACATCCGGGCGAAATGCCAAAAGATAAATGAATCAATGAAATAAACACCATGTAATAAAACAAAAATCGCGGGTAACCAAAACAGAAAGTTAGACTTCTGATCATTCATTTTCATGGATTTTGAACGATAAATACCGGCGAAGAAACTCGGCTTTATGATTTCAAAAACCTTTTCTCTTCGATGGTGGGCAACCAACAGTTTAGGGTGATAAAACATTTTTTTTCCACTGAAATATAAACGTTGTAAAAGAACTGTTTCCTCTGCTCTTTTAAAATGTTCAGGAAACTTTATCGAATCTAAAAGTGATCTTCTGACCCAGAGATTGCAGCTAGTTAATTTTTCTTCATTTACCTCAATGAGTTTTTTACCCAAAGGCTTGTGACGAGCAAAGGTACTTCCAGAGCAAAGAGGAGAGGATAGAGCTATCGCTAGCCCCTGCCCTACGAAATTCATTCCCTCAGGCGCCTTATCTGGGCCACCTAGAACTTCAATTTTGCTCTCTTCCAAAAGTGGAAAAAGAACTTCCCAATAAGTTCGAAGAACGTAGGCATCATCATCCAGAAAAAATATCCATTCAGAAGAACAAGACTCAATCGCCAGATTCCTGGCCTTTCCGGGACTTAATTGGGTGTCATTTTTTAGGATCACTACATTTTTTGAAATCAATGAAGTTTTATCAAGAATGTTTTTTGACAATTCCTTACCGTTGGCCACTAGGACCAGCTGCCAATCATCAAACCCTGGTCTCAACGAATCGAGACATTTAGATAGAAGTTCCTCCCTACCATGAGTTACAATAATGACACTAAATGAAACCACGAGGATCCTTTGTTATACCTAAGTTTCCATCATCATATCATTCTTGTGAAATGCAAAGAAAGCTCCTTAATTCAAAAACTTCACGAAGAATTTCATTTTTTTCAAGTGAGTGAAGATTTAACTCCGCATACGATCATTGATTTAGAGCTTGGACCTTCTCCAGAATTGCCCTCCATGGTGGCCCATCGGATTTTGGAAAATGCTATCGTTTATCAATTAGGAGAAATCCAATATCTAGACTACTTTGGTGAGGCATTAACTCTGAGAACTGAATCCGATCAGACTTTTAAAATCTACTCCCAAAACTACGACCGACTTTATGAGCTTGCCTTCCTTACCATTCACTCAATTCTTGGACAAAATCTTGAAAAGCACGGGCTCTGTAGAATTCATGCAGCTGCTGTTTCTGTAAATAATAAAAATGCCATTATCATGCTCCCCTCAAAAGGGGGAAAAAGCACCCTGGTAAAACAACTTCTCTCAAATGAGGAGGTAAGAATCATTTCTGACGACATGCCTTTGTGTAGCTTCTCAGGAAAAATTTTTCCATTTCCCTCAAAATTAAGTTTTGATGAGATACCAAAAAATGGGCCCCTTTCTCAATTAATCTGGAGTGAATTTCGAAGACACCGGCACCCAATTAAATGGACGGCCAGTCTTGCCCAGCTTAAAGACAAGTTGGACAAGTACCCCATGGAAAATAAAAATATTTTGATCGCCGGTTTTAGGCTTTCTCGCGGTGACTCCATCTTATCCCCCGTCAGTAAAATCCACATGATTAAGCCGATACTAGAGCATATGATTGTTGGCATGGGTCTTCCTCAAATTGTGGAGATTTTTTTAAGATTTGATTGGCGGGATTTCTTTAAACTTATCCATCATGCTTTGCTGAGGTCCATTTGTGCGTTTAACCTCATTAGGCGATCGGATTGCTATCATTTTTATATGGGTCAGGACCTACAACAAAATTCTCAGCTTATTTTGGAATTAATGCATGATCATAAAAATTCCTAGGCCAATTCAATTTTTATTAGCCTTTATTTTTTGCCTAATTCTATACTGGCCAGCAATCAATGGAACTCCTATCTGGGATGACTATGCCTATTGGTTTCAAGACACCAACATGCAGAACCACAAGTCTTATTTATCCATCCTGACGAATTTTGGCTGGCCTATTTCAGTCAGCATCCAAAAATTTCTTTTTGGAATAATTAATAAAAATTATATTATTTATCATCTTATTAGTCTGAGTCTTCATTTCATCAACTCTCTTCTTCTTTACCGACTAGCGCGGATCATGAAGTTAAAGTATCCGTTCATTTATTTCCTTTTGTTCCTTTTACATCCTATTGGGGTCATTACGACTGCTTGGATGATTCAAATTAAAACTCTCCTTTGCTTTTTCTTTGGACTATCCTCCATGATTTTTTTCTTAAAGGGTGAGAAGCATCTCAAATGGATGCTTCTTTCATGGCTTTTGTTCTTCCTCTCTGTTGGTTCAAAATCTGCATCATTAACCCTACCCTTTATCCTTTTAATCACTCATTACAGATTATATAAATTTAAAAAGATCTATCTCATTATGCCATTTTTTTTAATTTCATCATGGGGCGCTTTTAATATCTTAAAAAGTCCTGTAACGAAGGAAGGTTCAAAACGTGCTGAGGTCGTGTCAAAAACGATTGAAGAAGCACCGAAAGTCTTGTCGAAAACAGAACCAACTAAAAAAGTTAAAGTTACAAAGAAAAAACAAAAGACTAAGAAGGAAAAAAAGTTAAATCAAAAGCCATTAGAAGAAAATTCTGACGCAAGTAAGGTCCAAGCTGCTCTCATCACGCAATTTCCTGTGGCGTTTGAAAAAGAAAATGAAAAAGAGGATGTGAATACGCTTTTAAAGGTGGATTTCAAAAAAATGTCTCAATACTTTCACTATTATTTTTGGCAATCACTCATTCCAGTCAGAAATGAGCCTGTTAAAGGACTCAACTTTGATAAAGCTGGCCCAAATGAGTTGATTCATATTTTCTTTCTTCTTTGCTTAATTTTTATCTTTTTAAAAGACTCTGCTCTCATTTACCTTCTAGCCGCGCATGTTATGTTACTCCCGTTTATTGGCATTATTCCGGCACCTTTTATGAGCATCACTTGGGTTAGTGATCAACACTTGTATTTGGTTTTACCTGGACTTATCGCTTTCTGGATGAGGGTGGTGGATAAAATTAATTTTAAATATATTGCTGCACTACCTATCTGTTTTATCGTTTTCTATTCGATCAAAACCTTTGAGGCGACTTCATTTTATAAAAATCAATTTACCTTCTATGAAAAATGTCTGGAATATAATCCAACGAATGTTCCTATCGCCTACAATCTTGCTTTTGCTCGTGCCATTAACGGTGATTTAATTGCCTCTCAACATATTTTAAATGAGACCATTGATCTGTCCCACTCCATTCCCCAAATGAAAAAAAACATCTATTATCCCTATCTCATTAATTTATATTTTATGGTCAACCGGGCGTTTGGTATCAAATGAAAATTAGTATTATTGGTTTAGGTCGTTTTGGTGAATCTCTTGGGGAAGTCCTCACAAAGGATGGACACTTCGTTAATGGTACAACGAGAACTGAGAATAAAATAAACCTCCTGAAGATAAAGAATCTTAACCCATCCCTCCTCACTTATCCGAACTCTCCAAGTTTCAATTTGGATAATGATATTACCATCCTAAATATTCCACCTTTTGATCAGCAGCTAGAATGGTTTCAATCTTGGAAATGGAGTGAACATTCCAAAATTATTTTTATCAGCTCAACCTCAGTTTACCCAAGCCCGAATTCACCATCTGCTGAAATTATTAAAAATGAAGAGGAGTGGATCAAATCCACCTTCTCCGCATTTTCCATTTTGAGGTTCGGCGGACTTTACAGTGACTCATTCCATCCCGGAAGATATTTAAGCGGTAAACATAATCTTCCAGGAAGGTTATGGCCTGTGAACCTCGTTCACCTTAAAGATGCCGTTGGCTTTACAAAAGCTGTCATCAACCAGGGCCTGTATTCAAAAACTTTTCAGGTGATTTGTGATGAACATCCTACAAGAGAGAAATATTATACGGACTACTGCCTCAAAGAAGGTTTACCCATTCCCCACTTTGATCCTGGAGATTTTTCGACAAAACAGGCGGTACCAAATGAGGAAGCCTCTACCATTTACAAGTTCACACCCCTTTAATGAGTGCTAACTCTATGAAATGGTATTCATCCTCTTTTATTAACTGACCCAATTGAATTTTACTCAATGAAGAAGTGAAAACGGAAACTTCTCCAGAAGTCTAAAGATTTTTAAAAATTTCTAAAATTTCTTTCTCAGGAAGAAGGGATCCGTCGATCCCTTTTTCTTTTAAAAAATCAGGATTGTACATTTTAGAAATCGCTCTTTCTCCACCGTCACACATAAAAGTTGCAACTCTTTTTCCTGGGCCAACTTTAAGCGCAGTTGTGAAGGCCCCAGCAAGATTTAGCATAGAACTCATTCCCATAACTAACCCTTCTTTCTCTCTTAGATACATCGCAAGAGTTGTAAGGGACTGATCATCAATAGTAAAACAGCGATCTTGATAGATATGTTTAAAATTATCTACCATCCGCGTGATACCAACACCCTCGGTCATCGTGTAGGAACCGTCAGACTCGAATGCACCTTTATTAAAAAAATTTGAAATCCCAGATCCCATAGGATCAGGCATCACTATTTTGATATTCGAATTTTTTTCCTTAAAATATTTTGAAACTCCAGCAGCAGTTCCACCAGAACCAGCAGCAACAGCGACAGCGTCAACCTTTCCCTCGAGCTGTTCATACAATTCTGGGGCGGTAGACTGGTAATGAGATAGATAGTTATCTGGGTTATCAAACTGATTGGCCCACCAATAATCTGGAGAACTTTGCCCTATTTTTTTTCCAACTTTGAAAAAATGTCGTTCATCTGAAAACGGGACAGCTTCAGTCTCAACGACTTCGGCCCCATAAAGCTTGAGAACTTTATGTTTTTCAGGCGCCATTCCCATCGGCATCACAACTTTAACTTTATAACCTAAGGCCTGTCCCACCATGGCAAGACCAATTCCAGTGTTTCCTGCAGTCCCTTCGACAATAGTCATTCCAGGTCTAAGATCCCCTCTTACGATCGCCTCAACCACCATATTGAGCGCCGGACGATCCTTAATTGTTCCACCTGGATTCAAATTTTCACACTTCATGAGGATTTCGCAGCCGGTGAGAGCACTTAGACTTTGAACTTTTAGCATTGGGGTATTTCCAATCACTTGGAGCAGACCAGTTGATTTAAGTTTCGTGCGAAGATCCATTGAATTTTCCCTGCGTGTTATTATACTTGTAAGTGTCTTTGTATATACTCCAAAAGGGCCCTCATGTCTTCAAAACTCGCTCAGTTTTTGCACCAAGAAAGACTTCAAACAGCTACCCTCCAGCTTAATATTGCCGAAGTAAGAAAATCAGTTGATGACTTGGTTCTGCTTATTTTCCCCGAGAGAGGCTGCCTAGGATTGAGAGAAAGTAAAGAAATCGAGCAAACAATTAAAGACTTAAAGATTAAATTCACAAAATATATTGAGTCTGTGGCCCCCCTAAAACCAGAGGTGAAAGAAAAAGCTGCTGCTAACGCTGAACTTTTTTTTAATAAAATCCCTCAATTGGCCGAAACTTTAGACCTAGATGCTCAGGCCGCACTTCAAGGTGACCCCGCGGCGTATAGTCGAGAAGAAGTCATCATTAGTTATCCAGGATTTTATGCCGTATGTATTTATCGCCTGGCCCACGCACTTTACGAACTTCAAATCCCCCTAATCCCAAGACTCATGACTGAATACGCCCACGAAAAAACGGGAATTGATATTCACCCTGGGGCAAAGATCGCTGAGAGTTTTTTCATTGATCACGGAACCGGTGTTGTCATCGGTGAGACCGCAACAATTGGAAAAAATGTTAAGATCTACCAAGGTGTAACCTTGGGTGCATTGTCAGTAAAAAAGAAGCTTCAATCAATCAAAAGGCACCCGACGATAGAAGATGACGTCGTTATCTATGCCAACGCCACGATCCTTGGTGGAGAGACCATCATAGGAAAAGGGTCAATTGTTGGTGGTAATACGTGGATCGTTGAAAGTGTTAAACCAGGAACAGTTATTACAATCACAGGACACTAAAATGGAAATTGGAAACAATAAGATTCATAAATGGATCCAAGAAAAAAAAGCGTTTCACTTTCTTGATGTAAGAAGAGACGACGAAAGAGAAATTTGCCATCTTGGAGGAGTTCACATCCCTCTTCATGAACTAGAAGTACGATTTCAGGAGCTTCCCCATGATAAGAACCCAATAATCATTTACTGCCACCATGGTGTTAGAAGCCTCCATGCCGCCCAGTTCCTTAAATTTCACGGATATGACGCTCTTTCTTTAAGGGGCGGTATCGATGCATGGTCTATTGAGATTGACCCAAATGTCCCCCGCTATTAAACTAATAACAGGAGAACATTATGAGTAATATTTTAAATAAAACAGTTGGAACTATTCTTGTTGGAACCGCGATCATCCTCGCTGCCGGATTTGCTCTCGGAATACCATTTAATTTCTTCATGTAACCTTACTTAACAAAGTAAAGGCTAATTCCTGGAAATGCCGAAATCAGGGCAAGACCAAAGATCATCACAAAAAGAAAAGGCACAACGGCCTTTATGACTTCAATAAGAGGCTCCTTAAAAATCCCCGAAGCAACAAAAAGATTGATTCCAATTGGTGGAGTGAGATAACCAATTTCAAGATTCACAATCATAATGATCCCAAAGTGAATGGGATCAATTCCGTAATGAATCGCCATCGGAGTGAGAATTGGTGCAAGCACTAAAATAGCACTCATCACATCCATAAAGCATCCAACAATCAGTAGAAGAATATTTACGGCAATAAGAAACCCTAATTTACTAGAGATCATTCCTGCCATCCAATCAACCATCTGTTGAGGAAGCTCTTCAAAGGTCATAAATTTATTTAAACTAACGGCCAGGATTAAAATTAAAAAAAGCATCCCAAGCATCTCAGCTGTTTCTGCAAAGACATTTATAAATTTATCGAAACTGAGTTCTCTATGAATGAAAAACTCCACAATAATGGCATAGACAACCGCAACAGCAGCTGATTCCGTCGCAGTAAAGAATCCACTATAGATACCACCTAAAATAATGAGGGGCATAAGAATGGATAAGAAGCCTTTTTTAAGGCTTAATAAAAATTCTTCAAAACTAAAGTGGGTGGTGTGATTTTTTGGTCGAGCATAAAACATATAGCCACAAAGTAAAATAACTAACACAATCCCAGGCCCAATTCCCGCTTTGAAAAGATCAACGACACTCACTCCGGCCATAATGGCAAAGATGATCATCGGAATACTTGGTGGAATAATGATTCCTAAAGTTCCCCCCGTTGATAAAACTCCAGCCGCTAATTTTTTTGAATACCCCGCTTGTATTAACGCTGGATACATAAGAGTTCCAATCGCAATTAAAGTCACCGGAGATGATCCTGAAATGGCAGCGAAAACGGCACAAGATAAGATCGCAGCAATACCAATACCACCCGGAATTCCTGCTGTTAAAGCTTTAGCGACGTTAATTAACCGGCTAGAGATACTTCCCTTGGTCATGATCTGTCCGGCCAAAATGAAGAGTGGTATCGCTAAGAGAATTTCTTTATCAGCAGCATAAAAGATATCCCCGACGACAACCGATAGTGTTTCGCCTGAGACATTAAGATAACAAATAGCTGCTAATGCCCCCATGATAACAAAAAGTGGGAGACCAAATAATAAAGATAATATGATTGCAATTAAAATTAAAATGCCCGTCGACATTAGTGAACCGCCTGGGGATCTTTCTCTTTAGGAGAAAAAATAAAATAGAAGTACCTTAGACTCATAGAAATAAAAGTATAAGGAATGATCGCCTGGAGTAACCACATAGGCATATCAATGATGACATTCTTATCACCAAATTCCTTCGACTCAACAACATACAATAAAGAATAGTAGGCCATAGAAGAAGTGAAGATTAAAACAAGTAGGTTATGAAAACGTAAATAAAAACCTCTCCACTTACCTTTCCACAGTTTATCCGCCACTTCAGGTCGAAGATGTTCAACTTTCTGTGTAATCAAAACAGCTCCAAGAAACCCCGCCCAAATCATCATGTAGACGGCACCTTTTTGTGCCCAAGGAATACCTGTTTTAAAAATTTCTCTTGCCCCAACATCCATCACGACAAAGACAGTAAGAAATAAAACTAAGAGTGAAGCAATGATTTTTTCAATTTTAGTTAAAATGAGAAAAAATTTATCAATCATTTTTTAGCCTTAAATGCTTTTTTACCCTCTTGAATGAGAGCATAAATCCTTGAAGATTCTCCCCCAATGTCCTTTACAGCTTGCTCCGCAAGACCCGCTGATGCTTTTTTAAATGCTTCTTTTTCAGAAGGAGACAGGTTGTAAGTCGTCACACCAGACTCTTTTAAAACATCTAAAAGACTCTCACCTAATTTTCTCACACTAACCCTAAATTCTTTGGCCTGACCATTCCCTGGCCCCATAAGAATTTTTTTATCATTGGCACTTAACTTATCCCAAAACTTTTTTGAGTAGATCACAGCACCAGGCTGATAAATGTGATTTGTAACAGAATAGAACTTAATCGCCGTCTGCCACTCAGCAGCTAGGGTGAATAAGGGGGTATTATCAAAAGCTTCAACCACTCCAGTTTGAAGTGCTGGAAGAACTTCTGGAATAGCAATAGCGACAGGAGAGGCCTGAAGCTTATTCCAAAACCCTAAGTGTACCTTAGACTCTTGAGAGCGAATTTTTACCGCCTTTAAGTCCGAGGGAGATTTAATAAGTTTTGACTTATGCCCAATACTTCTCCATCCATTTTCAGCCCAAGTCACAAGAACAAATCCTTTGGCCTCAAGGAGTTTCGTAAAAGGGGCCAATAGATAATTATCTAAAATAAAGTCAGCTTCGTCTGAACTATCAAATAAATAAGGCACTTCCAGGATATCAAGTTCGGGAACAATACTTGCCATGGCAGCACAAGTGAGTCCACCCCCCTCAATATTTCCACGGCGAATTTTTTGCATAATTTCGAGTTCGCCCCCAAGTTGTCCACCAAGGAATGTTTTAATCTTAATTTTATTTCCCGACTCTTGAGCGACACGATTTTTAATTTGCTCTAGAGAATCGGCCCAAGGTGTACCTGCAGGTGCAATCGTTCCAAATTTTATGGAAATATTGGCAAAAGCACTAAAAGAGATAAAAAAACAAATAACAGTCATTAATTTCATGGGCATTCCTTAAAAAAGATCATCCATTTTATCTAACAATTTTTTAGCTTTTTTCTTTTCCCAAATATTTTCTGGGCCAAGCTCTGGATGATTATCAAAACTTGAATTAAGAGCATCTTTTAATGTTAGCTCAAATTGTTTTTTGTCCCCAGCTTTTGTCCAGTATACCTCGGCCATGAGAACCTTAGTCCCAATATACTCAGGAGCAATTGAGATCGATTTATCAAAATTGATTTTACTTTTCTTAAGATCCCCTCCAGCAAATGAAGGAGCTACAGCGTAAAATCCACCCCAGTATCTCTGGGCAGCTCCATAAAAGTAATCACCCTTTAATTTCTCAACTCTATCAATCATCGCCTTAATGCGAGTCTTGTATTTTAAAGCTGCGGCAATACCGGATGCCTTGGCCCACTTTCCAAGAGAAGCCGCAGACCAGTAAATGGCAGGAACTTCTCTCTCTGTTAACGTATCAAGTGACTCTTCAACTGTTTTTCCTGAATCTACTTTCTTTTTAAAAGCCTCATTCGTTGCCATCGCCTTTTCTCCAAAGGCTGCAGCTTTCTCGTAAGTTGATTTTTTCTTTTCGATATCTTCAATATGAGAATCAGCTAAAAAATAATAGCCCCGTGTGAGATAAGTAAGGGTCTCAAGATCATTTGGTTGGGAGCGATGGATTTGTTCAAACGTTTCTAGCGACTCTTTTAGCTTCTCTGTCTCAGCTCTTTTTGCCCAAAGTTCTTTGGCCTTCTTTGTGAGAGTAGCTTTTTCTGCTGAAGTTATCTCAACTGCTTTAGTTTGACTCTCCCACCCAGCTTGCCTTGAGGCACAGGAGACGGCGACAAGGATAGTAAATATGTAAAACAAAGATTTCATATATAGGACCTCCGGAATATTTCCTTAAATATTAAAAAAAATTTAGATGGACTGCCAAGCTCATCTTGACCGACCAATTCAGTCTGTTGAGGTCCTTGTCTAAGAAGTGATACTTTTTAATATGCTAAAAAAACTCAGAGTGATGGTTTTAAATGCCCAAGACCTATTCCTATTTATGGATAAGCACAATCACGCCTCAATTCCTGTGAATGAATTATCAGAGATTAAATGGCAGCTTATGAGTTCATCTCTTTTTTCAAATAAATCTAAAGAAAAATGTCAGATTTTAGCGAATACGATTTTAGATAATGAAGCGGATATCGTAATGATGACAGAAGTCGGTGGCCCCGAATCGTTATCTAATTTTGCCAAATATGTGCTCAATGACAAATACCAAGCCCATAGCCTTCCTTCAAATTCAGATCGAGGAATTGATTTAGGATATCTCGTTAAGAAATCCCTAGGTTTTGAAACGCATTTAACTTCTCACATAGATTATCAATTACCCGAGCCCGCTAAAAGATTTTCTAGGGATGTCCTTAGACTCGATCTGATAAAAGATGGTGAGATTAAAATTATTCTTCTTGTGGCCCACATCAAGTCTAAACTTGATTTAAGAAGATCTGATTTTGAAGGAAGAACTCGTAGGCTTCAGGAAGTGAAGGGTCTCATCGAAATATATAAAGATATAACGAAAAAATTTTCCACTATTCCCATTTTAATTGGTGGAGATATGAATGGTCATGCTGGTGAAAAAGATACCGAGGAAGAATTTAAACCCATCTATAATGAGACCGATTTAAAAGACATCGCTTATCTTGCAAAAATACCTGACGAAGACCGATTCAGTTATGTCTATTTCAATCGAGGGGGTAATCGTTTTGAACAACAAATTGACTATCTCTTCATCTCAGAACAATTTAAAAACCTTATCTGCACTGAGGACTGCTACTTCCCAAGGTATAAGAATTTACTAGGTTCCCCACTCCCTATCCCCAAGAGAATGGAGCAAAAAAACACTCTTCCTTCCGATCACTACCCGTTTTTGGGTACTTTAAACCTATAAACCATTAAAAACATGAAGAATGTTCGGCCCCTATGGCCTTTTTAGGGTGTTATGCTATTTTACCATGAGAAAAAACTTTAAACCTAGTGAGAGGACTCATGGCCTACGAGAAAAAAGATTCTGGAGAAAACATTAGAATTGATATTACTGATGGTTTCGCTGTTGAGCGTGCACTTAAAAAATTTAAACGCCTTTGTGATGCATTTGGGGTCGTGAAAGAATATCGCGCTCGTGAGTACTACCAAAAACCTTCTGTGAAAAAGATGGAAAAACTTGAAGCTGCTGAAAAACGTAGAAAGAAAACTGCGAAGTTTGGTAGCAAAGGTTCTAAAAAGATCTAACAAAAAAGCCCTCTAAAAATCCTTTTTTAGAGGGCGATATCTTTGGTTCATCCTTGAACCTTTTATACTTATCTCATTTTTAAAACCGCTCTCTTTTTATGTAGATCAAAAATCATTTGATCAAGTTTAGCTTTTTGAGCACTTGAACCTGATTGCGAACGATAATCAAGTTTAAGATAATCTTGCGCTTGTTGAGCTTGAACCGCCATCATTGCCGGAGCGGAAGAATTTAAAAGCTTTCCAAGGTTAACAATTTTTGAAACATCAGCGACGACTGCAATCCCATTTTGACCAGGATTCATTCCTGTGAAGATACCAGCAGTGCCGATAACATCTCCAGTATTAACTATTGGAAAGAAGTTAAGTCCTGGTAGTGATCGTCCAATGTTATCAAAAGCTGAGATCGGAATGGCCACACCAATCGCAGTGACTTTTTCAGAGAGTGCTAAATAGATTCTTGCACCCTTACCAACGTTTACGGCAATAACTTGATTACTTGCAATGAGTGGAACCATATTCCCATTCGGTAAACTGGCCGAAGCAGTCTGAACGTCAGCAAGTTCTGAAACATTGACTGAAATTTTAAGTTGGTTCACTCCACCTAATCCACTTGTGAGATCAAGTTGCCCAATTGGCGTTTGTCCGCGAGGATGAAGAACTGGGACGGAAATTGAGGCAAACTGCATCGCTCCTAAATTTAAATCTGCTGCAAAAGACATCCAGATATCGTCATTAATGGTTTGAGTTTCAACTTTTACACCGGTCAAAACATTTGATGGTGCATTTCCGCAGGAAATGGCAAATAGAGCTAGAACCACAAGAGTGATGGAACGGACAAAGAAATTTTTCATTGATATTACCCGACGAGACATTTGTCTCTTAGATGATCACAACCCAGCTTTTCAACAAACGTCCAACAATCAGTATACGTGCAGCAGGAGGATTATAATCCAAAATAATTCGCTGCGTTATTTTAATCATAATTTAAATAAATTGCAACAACTTTGTTCAGTGGACAGACAGCACTTTCCTTTCATAGGATGCTAACTCTATGAAAGAGTTAAATTTTTACTTCGATTATCTTTCACCATTTTCTTATTTTGCCTGGTTAAAACTGGCGTCTTTAAGATCTGAATTAAACCTTCGTGTGAATTTTAGACCAGTAGCACTGGGTCCCCTTTTAAACCATTGGGGGATTAAGGGTCCAGGTGAGGTTCAACCAAAGCGTGAATTCCTATTGAAAGAAATGCTTCGCTACGCGAGTAAGAATAAAATTGAATTCACAACTCCCAAAACCCACCCCTTTAACTCTTTATATGCCTTAAGGCTCTCACTCCTTGAAGTTGCAGGTCCTCATCAAGAGAAAGTGATCGATAGTCTCTGGAAGGCAGGCTGGCAGAGAAGAATAGATATGGGCTCACCCGAAGAATTAATTGAAATCCTAAAAATGAATAATCTTCCAGCGGATGAACTCTATGAAAAAAGCTTTTCTAGGGAAGCGAAAGTTGCCCTCAAAGCGAATATACAAGAAGCTATAGACTTTGGGGCCTTTGGTGTCCCAAGTTTTGTTGTAGATCATGAGCTATTTTGGGGATCAGATTCTATGGATCATTTAAGGGATTTCATCTCAGGTCAAGATTCTCTTGATCGGGCGAAACTTGAACTTCTCCTCTCTTCAACTCCAAGAGCAGCAGCTCAGTCATTATGAAAATATTTATCTTACTCATTCTTATTTCCATGAATCTCAAGGCGGTAGAGATCACATTTATTGGCCCATGTGATGAAGATTTCATCATGAAAGAAAATGTATCAGAGGCCTACCGCAATGTTGGTGAACTCACGATTGGGACTTTAAAAAAATTTAATATTCCCTTTATTGGTACTCCTGAAGGGATCAGTTCAATCTTTGAAACACCCATAGGAGATAGAGCTCTGGAGGTGGTTTCGGATATTGAAATGAGGGCCTATGGATGGTGTTACTCCGTAGATGGATTCTCCCCTGAACTCTACCCCCACCAAGTTCCAGTTTACTCCCACACGAAATCGATCGTTTGGCATTATGGGTTCGCTAGGTATTATAAAGGCCAGTGGGTCACACAATGTACCCCCGCTTATACGATAAAACCCAAATTCCTCTGTGAAGACTAATACCTGCTCCTTCTAGTCATTAGGCTAATTTCTTCTTGCTGTTTGACCGATAAGGACTTAAAGGTATTTCATGGTCAACAGAAGTAAAATTGAGCTCTTAACCGAGCACCTCACTAAAATTATTTCCGAAACAAACGGAATTTCTCTTTCAGACACACTTGAACTAGCTGTCATGGGGGACGCCAAAGATGATAGTCTCCTCGTAAAAAAGTCCCTGCAAGAATTTCGAAGACTGATTAATGATTTTCATACGGATGATGTCGATATTAAGACACTTCTAAGTCACCCAGTCGCCCACGCTTTATTTCAATTTTTTAAACGATTTCCTAAGCCCTACATTGAGGAACACATCCATCTGACTGGTTCTTTAACTGCAGATTTTATTCATCCTCATCTGATGAAACTATTAAAAGGTCCAAAGCGGGAACTTTATGTACAAATTATAAACAAAGTTTACGGTGAAGGGACGGGAGAAAAAATTGAAACCGTGAGTGATGTCGATAATCTTATTAGGCTTAAGGAAGATGAATTTTTTGATAGATATTTAAAAATTCTTCTTCTTCCAAAGCTTATTCTCACTTCCAAGGAGATGCATGCTGCTGCTGCATATCACATGGCAAGTGAACTTTATAACAAATATAACGTCGGTATGATCCGTCTGAAGTTTACTCTCTCGAGGGCCACTCAATCATCTGATGAACAAATCCCTGGTCTAGAAAACTTAACAGAAGAAGATGTCGTACTTGGACTTTATGATGGATTTATGGCCTTTAAAAAGAGAGTTCCTGAGTTTGATTTCGTACTCTCTCCTTGTTTTAGAAAAGAAGCAAATTTCTTTGATGCTTCAAAGTATCCAACCAAAAAAGATCACTTCCTTCAGCAGGTCGATGCCATCCTTGAAATCCTAGAAAAGTTTCCATTCTTAAATCCTTATTTGTGTGAAGTTGACACTGTAGGTTCAGAAAAAGATTTATATCGGAAAGGGCATTTTGCAGAAATGCAGCAAGGATTCAGAAAACTTCACTTCAAGGGCTTCTCCATTCGCTCTCACCACGGTGAAACCTGGCACACTCTAAAAAAGGGCGTTCAAGCGGTTGATAACGCTCTTAATATTTGGCACATCGACACACTTGAGCACGGTCTTTCTCTTGGTATAAATCCAAACTTTTATTTTCACTCTCTTTACCGACGCCTTGTTATTGATAATGAGCGTGGAGAAGTCATCAAAGTGGGCTCTCCAGACTGGAAAGAGCTCATGGACATGGATTGGCGTGAACATGAAGATGTGAAAGAAAAACTCATTAATGGAGTTGCTCTCACTGAAGACGAGAGAAGATACTTTGTTAAGATAAAATTTCATACAGCAAGAGAAGTTGAACATTACCAGCATGACGTTCTTAATCGAATGATTAATAAAGGTGTGAGTCTTATTGCTCTTCCCTCTTCAAACAACAAACTTACCGAAAGCTTCGAGGATTATAAAGATCATCCCTTCTCATGGTGGGAAAAAAAGGGACTAAAACTCGGCGTAGGAACAGATAATTATATCACTCTTAATACGAACTACATTCAAGAACTTCTGATCTTGTTATTCACTGATGCAGACAATTTAAAAATTACAAAACTCTTAATGGTCGCGACAGGTGAATCAAGAAGGCCTTATCTTTCTCAATTACTCTGGAAGATGAGAGGATAAAGGAAGCTTATTTTTTTAAACGCTTCAATAAAGTTGTTGCAACTTCATGAGCTGTCATCTTATTCGAAAGAATCCTAGATTCAAATTCATGAATTTCAACTTGTCCAATTTCTTCTTTAAAAAGATCTTTCAAACCATCTTGTATGAGCTGCCACATCCAATCAAGGCCCTGTTTATTTCTTTTTTCTAGAATAAAATCTTTTTGATCAATAAAATATGTCTCTATAAGATTATAAATTTCTGGCAGACCACTCTTCGTTATTGATGAGCAAGTTAAAACGGGAGGTATCCGTCCATCGTGACGAAGGATTTGTAGCGCCTGCTGATAATCATGCTTTGCTTTTTGGATTATTTTTTGCTGATCTCCATCATCTTTAGTCACAACGACCATATCGACAACTTCTAAAATACCTCGCTTAATACCCTGAAGATCATCTCCCGCCCCTGGCTGAAGAAGCATCACGAAAAGATCTACCATTTGTGAGACAGTTGTCTCTGACTGACCTACACCCACAGTTTCAACCAAAACATAGTCAAAACCAAACGCCTCACAAAGTAAAAGCGCCTCCCGTGTTCTCTTGGCCACCCCTCCAAGATTTTCCCCAGAGGGACTAGGTCTTATATAGGCCATTGGATCGATAGCAAGTTCGTTCATGCGAGTTTTATCCCCTAGGATTGACCCACCACTTACTTTTGAAGTGGGATCAACAGCAAGAACTGCAACAGATTTATTTTGGGAGGTTAGTATTTTCCCAAAAGCTTCGATAAAAGTGGATTTTCCAACTCCAGGAGTTCCAGAGACTCCGATTCGTTTCGATGTTCCAGTTTGAGGAAGAATGGCCTTTATAAGCTCCTGTGAGAGTTTCTGATGATCAGGGTTAGTAGATTCAACAAGAGTGATCGCCCGGGAAAGGATCGTTCGATCCTTATTTTTTATACCTTTAAGATAGTCATCTAATCCTAAGGTCTTGCTCATTTTTTTCCTACATTAGCACTTAATTTTTTAATTAAATCTTTAGCTGCTTCAGAAATAACGGTCCCAGGCCCAAAAATTCCAGCAACTCCCATTTGATAAAGTTTTTCATAATCTTGTGGTGGTATCACTCCCCCAATTGTCACAAGAATATCTTCGCGATTTAGTTTTCTTAATTCCTCTTTGAGTTCTGGAACAAGAGTTAAATGCCCGGCGGCCAACGAGGAGACGCCTATAATATGGACATCATTTTCAGCTGCCTGCTTTGCCGTTTCTTCAGGAGTCTGAAACAAAGGCCCAACATCCACATCAAAGCCTAAGTCTGCAAAGGCGGTTGAAATCACTTTTTGACCTCGATCGTGACCATCTTGGCCCATCTTCGCAATGAGGATTCTAGGACGACGTCCTTCATCTTTTTGAAACTTATCTATGAGAGCTTTTAATTCAGTCACATCAACCTTTCCCTGTTGAACTTCTTTTAAGTATACACCCTGAATGGTCCTGATTTCAGCTTTATGCCGTCCATAGACCTTTTCCATAGCATAACTCATCTCTCCCACAGTCGCATGAGCTCGGGCGGCCTCAACGGCCAGGGCAAGAAGATTTCCTGTGCCATTTTTAGCTGCTTCAGTCATTGCGTCCAATCTGATTTGAACGAGGCCGTCATCTCTGTCAGACCTTAATTGCTTTAGCCGATTAATTTGTGTCTCCCGAACCTCAGAATTTTCAACCTGAAGGATCTTTGGAACATCATCTTTTTCACGCTTATATAAATTCACTCCGACAATGGGTTGTACGCCAGAATCAATTCGCCCCTGCGCTCTCGCGGCGGCCTCTTCAATTCTCATTTTAGGAATACCTTTCGCAATCGCTTTTGACATACCACCGAGAGACTCGACTTCTTCTATGTGCGCCCATGCTTTTAGCGCGAGGTCTTGAGTGAGTGATTCTACAAAATAGCTTCCTCCCCAAGGATCAATAACATCGCAGGTATCGGTCTCAGTTTGAATAAAAATCTGAGTATTCCTAGCTATTCTCGCTGAAAACTCTGACGGGAGGGCCAAGGCCTCATCCAAAGAATTGGTGTGAAGGCTTTGCGTATGTCCGTGTGCTGCTGCTAAAGCTTCAATACCTGTTCTCGTTACATTATTAAAAACATCCTGCGCAGTTAAACTCCAGCCCGAAGTTTGGGAGTGGGTCCTGAGCGCAAGGGATTTTTGATTTTTTGGGTTAAAATCAGAAACAATTTTACTCCAAAGTAATCTCGCCGCTCGCATCTTCGCGACTTCCATAAAGTAATTCATTCCAATCGCCCAAAAGAAAGATAGCCTTGGAGCGAAGTTATCGACATCAAGTCCAGATTTTATCCCCGTTCGAAGATACTCAAGTCCATCCGCAAGGGTGTAAGCAAGCTCCAGGTCCGCTGTGGCACCCGCTTCCTGCATATGATAGCCAGAAATTGAAATTGAATTAAATTTAGGCATATGTTTCGAGGTAAAACTAAAAATATCAGCGATGATTCTCATCGAAGGTTCTGGTGGATAGATGTAGGTATTCCTCACCATGAACTCTTTTAAAATATCATTTTGAATTGTCCCAGTAAGTTTATCTGGACTCACTCCCTGCTCTTCTCCAGCAACAATAAAAAGTGCAAGGATAGGTATGACTGCTCCGTTCATCGTCATTGACACAGACATTTGATCGAGTGGAATTCCCTGAAAAAGAATTCGCATGTCTAAGATAGAATCGATAGCAACTCCCGCCATACCGACATCACCTTTGACTCTTGGGTGATCAGAATCATAACCACGATGAGTAGCGAGATCAAAAGCGATGGAAAGACCTTTTTGTCCCTTTGAAAGATTATCTCTATAAAAGCGATTTGATTCCTCAGCAGTTGAAAAACCAGCATACTGACGGATGGTCCAAGGCCGCACGGAATACATGGAAGCGTAGGGACCTCTAATAAATGGAGGATTTCCGGGAAGAGTTTTTGTTAGCTTTTGAAACTTAATATCACCTAGATCGTAAGAAGATTTTAAATCAATTCCTTCAGGGAAAGTAAGGACATGAGTCACCAAAGGTTCTTTTAGTTTCGGTAGAGACCAAGGGATTTTAGTAAAGTCTTTCATCACTTTAACCCTCCGAATGTTTTAACAATTTCTTGAAGATTCTCAAAAATATTTTGGCCTACAAAAAGATTTCTGCATGAGTTCATTTCATATTTACCCGCAAGAAATCGATTTTTTGTCTTTATGAGAGGAACTGCCTCTTGGATCATGGGGTAATGTTCATCAGAGGCACACAGAACCATAATCTCTTCATGACGAAGAGTTAGGTCCTTTTTAAATTTTTCAAAATCAAACTCAGAAGTTCCACGATCTATGACCTCCAAGCCTAATAATTCAAAGTAGTTCTTCACAAAATTTAGCCGCGCATTTAATCCAGCGTAGTCACCAAAAAGAGCGATAAAAACTTTTGGCTTTTTACTTTTTTCCATTTGTAAGCGAAGTTCCTCAAAAACACGCGAGGGACGGAAGAAATTTGTTTTTTTTAATTCAATCCCAAGAACTTCTTTAGTATCAGGATAATCATTAATTCCAGACAGGATTCTTTTCCTGGTTTTAATCATTTGTAGTTTTTTTTCTTTCGCCTTATTGATTTCAGGAGAAACATCTTCACCAGAGAGCAACCTCTGCATGACTTTCCAAGATTCTTCACAAAGATAGTTTGTTAAGTTTTCGAGATGATAGCTACCGAAGGCAGCATCTTGAACAATTCCAAGCATGCTTTCGAGCGCCAGTATGTGAGTTGTGTTTCTTGCCATTCTTCTAGAGCGTAGGAAATGCTCATCACTCGAATCGACTTCCGACTCTAATTCAAAGAGAGCATTATAACCAGTGGATTGAATATGATCGGCCCCCGCAATATAAGCAGAAGCAACACCAGTCTCGTTCCTAAGCATATTGGAGTATCTCTCAAAAAGGGTCCACCCCTCAAAACTAGTCAAGGCCACGACTCTAACACGACCTTCTCTTCCCGAATCCTCGAGGATCTTAGAAGTGATTAATCTAATCGCTCTAATTTTAGCAATATTCTGAAAAAAAGCGCAATCAACATACACTCCGACGAATAATTCATTTTCATCTGATTCAATAACTTTTTTAGCAATTAAAGCTAATTCATGAATAGCATCCCCTCCGGCAGCATGAGATTCGTAACCAGTAATAATAGAATTGATCACCTTAAAAGATTGACTTGAAAATTTATGCTGCCCCAAAATAAAAACCTCTATTTCAGAGGGTGTATGGTAGGTCGATAAAATTGATTCAATCATCTGCCATTTAGTTTTATCAAGTTCGTGACTCAAAAAAAAGAAATTTTTAACACCTGCATTTAAGTCTTCGGCCAAAGAAGATTCCAAATCAGCTAGAAGCTTTATATAAGTCGTTGAAGCTTTCTTCCAATTGAGCTCAGGAGTAACGTGAATTTGAGACAAACGACTAGTGGATAATGTCGGCCAGAGTTGGCCATTGATCATTTCTTTTTTTGTCTTATTACCAAGATCAGTAATTTTTAATTCTTTAAGAAGTGTACTTTCCCATTCTGACATATTCTCTTTAAATTTATTTTCAAAAAAAGATTGTACGGAATTCACAAAGACTCCAAAGTTTATCTCATTAAGTTAACGCTGCAATATAAGAGACCCATGCATCACAATTTTCAGCATCTTCGGCCGGAGAAAACTCTCCATTCCCGTTACCATCTTCATCATCTCCTTCCCAGTAAACGACGGTTTTAGAAAATCCCGCCTCAAGAAGAAGATCCCTTAATTCAGGCATCATCCACATGCGCCAGTGGTAGGTGAAAACATTCTCATGTTTTTTTCCCTTAGAATCTTTGAAATGAATGGCAAAAGTACAGTCATGTGTGAAGGGATTGAAGTGCTGGCATTCCCAGAAATAAGTTAATCCGTCGATTTTTTTACTATCAGTAACGAGCCTCTGACTTTCAGGCCCTGCAAAGATATCAAGAAAAAAGACACCCTGCTTGTTCATCGTTTTACGGACGGCCTTAAAATACTTTAATAGATCTTTTCGGCTTTTAAAAATCCAGTAAGAAAAATTAAAAGCACAGGCCACATCAACCTTCGGAGCACTTGTCTTCAAAACATTTTCCTGAAGATAATGCATCCGTGCCTGTTCGCTCTTTTTTAATTTCGATAAGTGACGAATCTTTCCCATCTTAATTGGTTCAGGATCTAAATCTACCCCCCAGGCTTCAGACTCTCGGTGCTGCTCGACCCACTTGCATGAGATAGCACCTGTTCCACAAAAGTCTTCTCTTAGACTAAGAGGTGAGCGACCATATAAACGCTTAAATTCATCATGCATAAATGAAACTTCGGATTCTGGATTTTGAACCGATCTTTCATAATAGTCGTACTTCTGCTCAAGAGTTAACTGGGATTTCACTTCAATTCCTTTTCATTTTCTTGGGTGTCTCTTCATTAGCATTCTTTTTAAGAGCTTAAGGACATGTACCAAATAATGTCACCAATGTGACCATCTATAGAAAATATTTTAAAAAATTTTTATCTCAGGAATAGAAGAGCTCCCTTCATCAGGGAGCTCTTCTATTTTGATATTTTTTTCATCTTCGTTCACGAATAATTAGGACTTTGTGACCTTCAGCATATCACTGATTATCCAGATCGACTCTTCAATGATGGCGTCTTTTTTTAGTCTTTTTGAGAAGTCTTCGAACTTGGCCTTTTGTGCCTCATCCTTTGCATTCATTGATAGATCTTTCACAAAGAGTTCTTTATTTTCTTCTTCTTTTTTATAAGCATCGGCTTTTTCACGAATTAGCTTACGATCTTTTTCAAAATCAGTCGCGAGAAGTGATTGATTCGTTTTTTCTTTTCTTTCTTTGTACCACTTTATTGAATCAAGAAGTTGCTTAAACTTTTGATTATTCTTCACTCTCTCTTGAGAAGAAGCCCTTAGTTTCTTAATATCGTATTTTTGCTTCCACTTATCATATTTTACCGATTTCACTTCACCCCATGGGATTGAGTAGTCTAAAAACTTTTCTCCCGATTCAAGATGAGAAAACTGATCAGGAAGAATAATGTCCGGAGTGACTCCCTTATACTGAGTAGAGCTACCATTAACTCGATAAAACTTTTGGATAGTTATCTTTAGAGCGCCTAATGGTGAGTAAGATTTTGCCATTGGCGAGACATAACCATCAAGATCCACGACCGCCTGAACAGTGCCTTTACCGTGAGAGAACTCTCCTCCCACAACCACAGCACGGTTGTAGTCCTGAAGAGCAGCTGCAACGATTTCTGAGGCAGAAGCTGCAAATCTATTTATAAGGACGACTGTTGGCTTATTAAAATCAACCTTGGGATCAGTGTCCGTTAAAATGTCCGGGTTTCCAGTGATCGCCTTGACTTGAACAATAGGCCCTTTTTCAATAAATAGTCCTGAAATCATGCGAGCATCTTCGAGAGCTCCTCCCCCGTTATTTCTAAGATCTACAATCAGCCCCTCAACACCTTCTTTATTGAGTCGCTCTATTTCTCTTCTTGTGTCGTCTGTCACATTTCTTCCTGAACGATCATTGAAGTCTCTATAGAATTTGGGTATTTCGATGTACCCAACTTTAGTTTTATTAGGATTTAACTCAAGGACAGTTCCCTTAACGTAAGATTCATCAATTTCAACAACATCACGGATAATAGGCACAACCTTCACAAGACCATTAGGTTTTTTGAGCGTCAACCGTACTTCAGAGCCTTTCTTGCCTCTAATAAGTTTCACCGCATCCCTTAGAGACATATCAACGACATCAACGGGCTCTTCTCTTCCTTGCGCGACTTTTAAAATAATATCCTCAGGTTCAACTTCTTTTGTTTTCCATGAAGCTGATCCTGGAACAATTTTTTCTACTTTAATAAAAGAATTGTCTTCTCTTAAAATAGCGCCAATTCCTTCAAGCTTTCCTGACATATCAATATCAAAGTCTTCTTTTTCTTCAGGGACGAGGTAGTTTGTGTGAGGATCAAAAACTTTTGTAATAGCGTTATAAAATTTATCTAATTTATCAGATCTTTTTTCATTCACAAGTCTTGAAAAGATTTTCTTGTAAGACTTCAGAACTTTTTCACGCGAATCTTTTTCGATCTCTGCGTCTGTTAATTTTTTATCAGAAACGGGTTTTTTCTTATTGCCTTTCTCGTCAGTCGTAAGACCATTTTGTTCTTCTTTTTTATCAACGATTCGGCTAAGAACTTCAAACTTCATCGACTTTTCCCAGAATGAGAAAAGCTCTTTTTCTGTTTTAGGAAATTGACGTTTTTTTGGATCTGTTTCTAGAAATTCTTTTTTATTATAATCAAGAGGCTTAGATAAATAGGTCTCTACAAATTTTTCAATTTGACCAATTCTCTTATTCATTAACTCCGAACTGAGGTCAAGGATGGATAAATCCCCTGAACTCATCATATCATCAAAATTTTCTCGGTATCTTTCAAGTTGCTTTACATCTGAGGCAAGAAGAAATTGTTTTCCATAATCAAGTCGCTCTAAAAAAACTTTGAACGCATTTTTAGATAATTCATTATTAATTTCTTTGCCTGTAAAATGCATGTTTTCAAGAACGCCTTTAAGAATATTTCCTAAAACCATTTCACGAGTGTAGCGAGGCTTCGGATCCATCATACTTCTAAACAATGAAGGATCATCACTTGAAGAGAGCGGCGTGCTCGTTTGCTGCGCAATAGCTCCTTGAGATAGGAGTGCCAATAAAATAAGAGAGAACTTGAGTTTCATGGAACCTCGATTTTCAGTCAGATAATTAAGATATTTTCTACTTACGAGGATTGAGTTGCAATCATTTTTCCCTAGAATCGTTTCTCTAGGTCTTTAAAAAATGGCACGATCTCCTGAGTTTTTTTATCATCTTTTTTGCAAATTTCTTGAGAATCACCTTTAAGAGTGAGGCGAAGCGTTACCTTGCATCCTGGTTTTGAGACCGGGTGCTCGTACTGACACTTTAAAAACCGAGAGGCAAAATCGGCATCAAGACTTTTGGCCTCTTTCGTTGTGACTTTCTGAATCTTTTCTTCATCTTCAATTTTGATTTTAAGAAAATAATCTAGGCCTTGGGTCCTCTCTAGCCAAATAGTTGTTTCTTCAGCAAGATCTTCGACACTAAACACAACACTTCCATTTCTTAAATCGGCCGTACTCTCCTTTTGTGGTTGAGAGTTTTCGGCAAAACTTGTCGAAACAAGCATGAGAATAAATAAAATGTAATGCATGTCACTTTTCCTAATTAGTGCCATTATCCCATACGCTTTAATGACTTTCAAAGAAAAGCTTATTAGTATTTCTTATGCTTTATTCATTGGCAAAAAAACTACTTTTCTCGCTAGGGCCTGAGGTTGCTCACAATTTAGTTTTACACATCGCCTCACTCTCACCGGCACTGGGAAAATTAACAGGAATTAATCAAGATTCTTCTCATTCATTGAAGGTTGGAAAGACTCGCTGGAGTTTTCCTGTCGGACTTGCTGCGGGGCTTGATAAAAATGCTGAGGCCCTCGAATTTTTTAGTGCTCAGGGTTTTGGCGCCATCGAATGTGGAACGATCACCTTGAAGGGGCAACCAGGTAACCCATTACCAAGAATGTTTCGCTATCCAGACGAAAAAAGCCTTAGAAATTCTATGGGCTTTCCCAATCAAGGACTTTTAGAAATTCTTCCGAGAATCAAGGAATATCATTCAAGGGCACCACTCGGAATTAATATTGGGAAGAATAAAGATACCAGTGCAAATGAGAGTATAGAAGAACTTAGTCTAATCATGGAAACACTCAATGAGTATTGCCATTATTTTGTTATCAACGTCTCTTCACCAAATACTCCAGGTCTTAGGGAGCTCCAAGAACGGGGCTATTTAGCTGAACTCTTTAGTGAACTTAATGACAAACGAAATGGGGTCGATCTCTTTCTAAAAATTTCACCTGACTTACCAGAGGATAAGGTGATTGATCTCACTCACTTGGCACAGGAACATAATCTTACTGGAATTATTGCAACCAATACGACGATGATGCCGGAGAGAGGTATTGGTGGAGTGTCAGGAGAATTATTAAAAAAGAAATCAAAACAAATTCGTCAAATCATCTTAAAAGAAAAAAATGATCTCGAATTAATTGCTGTTGGTGGAATCTCTTCGCCAAATGATCTCTTTGACCTTTGGAAGGAGGGTGGTAAAGTCGCTCAAATTTACACCTCATATATTTATGGGGGCCCACAAGTCCTTCATCATTTTGCAAAAGCTATTGATCATTTTGTGATTGAACAAAAAATGAGTCTAGATGATTTTTTTAATCTCACGACTTCAGAAAGAAAATACCGATTAAATGATTATAGGTTAACCTGAATACTCGGTTTGAGAGATATTTTGTTCAATATATTCAATAATCATGTTGGCAATATCTAGGCCTGTTGAAGTCTCGATTCCCTGTAGTCCTGGGGAAGAATTCACCTCTAAAACGAGTGGCCCTCTAGATGATCGAAGAAGGTCAACACCTGCAATATTGAGTCCCAAGGCTTTTGCTGCATTGACAGCGACTCTCGCTTCCTCGTCAGAAATAATCACTGGAACGGCCGAGCCTCCTCTATGAAGATTCGAACGAAACTCTCCCTCTTTGGCCTTTCTCATCATGCTTGCGACGACTTTATCTCCAATAACAAATGCTCGAATATCACATCCATTACTCTCTTTAATAAATTCTTGGACTAAGAAATGCGCCTTCATTTGCCTAAAGCCATCAATGATCGACTCCGCCCCTTTATTTGTATCAGCGAGAATGACCCCCTTGCCCTGGGTTCCTTCAAGAAGCTTAATCACACAGGGAGCACCACCGACCATCTTAATGAGCTTCTCAGTCATTTTTGTGGAGTGAGCGTAGCTTGTAACCGGAAGTCCAATTCCAGATCTTGAAAGGATTTGGAGACAACGGAGTTTATCTCGAGAGCGGGTAATCGAAGTGGATTCATTCAAAGAGAAAACTCCCATCATCTCAAATTGTCTTAGCACGGCTGAACCGTAGTGAGTGATAGAAGCACCAATTCTTGGGATCACGACATTTAAATCATCTAGCATCCCATCCCGATAATAAACCATGGGCCTTGAACTGGTGATGTTCATATAGCATCGCAGAGGGTTAATCACCCTTACTTGATGGCCTCTCGATATAGCGGCCTTGACTAATCTGTGGGTTGAATAAATTTTCGGATTACGTGACAAAATTCCAATTTTCATAAGATTAGTTTAATCTCTTACCGTAGTTTTAAGAACTGATTTTAATTCTTCTAACCATTCTGGATATTGCTCCTCAAAATAAAGATCACAATCAAGTCTTTGAAGCAGCGCGTTTGCACCATGTTTTGAAAGATATTGGTCAAAGTCCTTACCGGCCTGGCAAAAATGGGGATAGTAAGTGTCACCTAAACCAATCACGGCATAGTTTAGGTGAGATAAATCGATGGCATCAGAAAATTTTAAATAACTCATCCATTCCGAAGCATTATCCGGAGCTTCTCCATCACCGTAAGTGCTGGTTACAAGAATCAAATGCTTGAAAGTAAGAATTTCTTCAGGTGAAACGTCACCCATATCATGGATATGAATCACACCGAAATCTCTTAAAGAGTCGCCAATCACATTCGCTAAATTAGTTGAGTTCCCACTTTGGGAACCCCAAGCTATGTGGATCTCAATCATTGAAGGCGTCTGATTTTTGAAGCCTCGTATCCAGCCTTTTTAATTGCTGACTTAATTTCAGCATCAGTGATCTTTTTATCTTTTATTTCACTAAAGCGAGCTTTTTTCTCCTCTAAACTTACGGTTATGTTTTCAGCTTTTTGAGTCGCCTTTAATTCTCTTGTGATGTGCTCTACACACATTCCGCAGCTCATTCCATTAACGTCAACCTCAACTTTGATGGCAAATGCTGAAAAAGACATGATTAGTCCTAAAATAAATGATGATATTTTCATGAGTTATCCCCTTTTTGGATATGAACAATTTATTCGGTATTATAGACGACTTCTCTCACTTCAGGTATATCCCACTCAATGAAAAAAGTATGGGATCGTCTAGGAATTGCCTTTTCTTCGGCCTGTGTGGCCCATTGTATACTCGTGGCGTTTGTTCCGGTCCTTTTTCCGGCCATTTCCGCTTACACTCACTCCTCCTGGATACATGTGATCGTCGGGATCATCATACTATTCACCTCGCCTCTCGCCTTTGTGCCTGGTTTTAAAAAACACGGCCTATCCTGGATATTTAAATCGGCCATAATAGGTTTGATTTTGATCTTTTCTGGAATTGTACTCGAAGGAAAGATGAGTGATCAGATGAGTCATAGTATCTCTATTTTTGGCTCCCTGATTTTAGTTTTCTCCCACATTAAAAATCTACAACACTCCCGCGGCTGTAATCACTGAAATGATTGTTTGAAGATACTGACAGTTCTTTTACCTTCACCTACTATTAAAACATGTTGCAAAAAGCTCTTACCGACAAATTCACTGAACTGTTAAAAATCCACCGAGAAGCCTCGGGACTTAGTCAGACGGACATATCAGAAATGCTTCGAATTGGACTGCGCTCCTACCAGCGTTATGAATCAGGTGAATCCTCTCCTTCAATTGAGGTCACTTATCTTCTATCGAGGATATTAAAGTTTGAATTAAAGGAACTTTTTGAAATAAAAAATCCTCAACATATCATCCCTGGTTTAAAAATTTATCATCCTAATGAGGTCGATCAATTCATGAAAAATGACTTGATCGAGAAAACTGGATTCATTGCTCTTACTCAATCAAAAGAATTTCAAAGAATTCTTGAGAAGGGTGATATTAAAGAAATTAAAAAATTGCATTTTTTTAACTCCTCAGATTTTTCGTTCTCTTTATCTAATCCAAAAAATACGATCCTAAATGCTAAGGCCCTAAAGATAACTGGTTTTGAAGATGAAATAGTCCCAACCAATCTAGGTCAGGATAACCCGAATTTAATGGGACTTATTTGGGCAAATTTTCTCGATACAGGAAGTTGTTTTTTTGAACAAGTCACTTATCCAAATTTTCCATCTGGAAAAAGTAAAATGACAGTAAAGGGATTCTATACCAACGCTTCACAGAATCATCTCGTTTTTGGAGTTTTAGACTTCAGTAGAATCGAAACAGAATAATTCAGTCTAATCGCTGACAGAACCATTTCCTCTGTCAGCCTCTCCAAGCTTTTGATATTTCAAATAGGCTTTGATTTCCATATAAAAAGATCCTCCTTTTTGTTGCGATTTTCTCATCGATCGTAAAAAGTTCAATTCGCCTTAAGTTTTCTTAAGACTAGAAAAGGAGTTTCTATGAAAAAAAGGGTTCCCTTGTTGGCCATGACACTTTCACTCTCTTGGCTAACACCATCAATGGCAACTGTTCCGACACTGGCGGAAACTTTTGCGACAAATGTATTTATGTATAACGGAACAAGCTCACAAAGAGCAAAAATTGATCTTGCTGAACAGAAGCTAAGAGAGGTCATTCAGTCTGAAGAATTTAAAAACCGAGTCATCAACTTCACCTACAATGGGACTAAAAAATTTGTAGATAATAATGGCTTAACCAACACTCAAATCTATTACAAAATTTTAAAGGCAGCTGAAAAACTTCTTCCAGTGATTGATAATGAATTAGATCTTAATATTAAAACTTACTACTCATCTTCTTCGACAGTCGGATACACATCCTCAAATATTAACTACATAAATTTCAACACCAAATATCTTAACAGTTATTCTTTAAGTGCAACTGCGAAAACCATGATGCACGAGTGGCTTCATAAACTCGGCTTCGGTCACGCTTATTACTATTCAACAAGCCGCAATTATTCTGTTCCCTACGGAATTGGAAAAATCATGTCAGATCTCGCGGCAAAAATATAAGAAGGAGAATCAGATGAAAACATTCATTTTTGGATTAATGTTAGTGAGTTCGGCATCATCATTTGCAGACTTTAGGCAAGAATTTGATGAGGAAACGGAGAAGAAATGCTATCACGAGGCCCGAAAAAAAGGCTGCGTAAAAAATGATCTTGAGGATAAAATCTGCACAGAGAAGATTAAAAAAAATCTTTCAGAAACCTGTAAAACTCTTCACGAAGAAAGAAAAAAAGTTAGGTAAAAAAAAGGCCCTCAAAAGAGGGCTTTTTCATATTTTCAAAAATTTTGAAATTATTTTTTTCCGTATTTTTTCTTGAAACGATCAACACGACCTTCAGTATCCATTACACGTTGTGTTCCTGTGTAGAATGGGTGAGATCCAGAAGAAATATCAACTTTGAAAAGAGGATATTCTTTACCTTGGAAAGTTGTCTTATCCGAAGTTTTGATAGTTGATTTAGTAAGAATTTCAAAATCACAAGAAACGTCTTTAAAAACTACATCTCTATACTCTGGGTGAATACCTTTTTTCATACGCTTATCCTTATAAATAATACATTTCTAACAAATTAAGTTCTGGCAATTTACCGACCGAGGGGCTCGATGTCAACGATGAATTGACAACTTCCATAGGTCTATTATTTTTTCGCCGCAGCAAGAACAATGCTGGCAAGCTCAGCTTCCGTCATCTTTTCAATTGTTTTCGGGTCTCTCTTGTCCTCAGGAAGGGTGATATTCTTAGTACCAACCTTGATGTATGGGCCATACTTACCATCTAAAATTGAGGCCTTCTTCTTTAATTTCGCTACGACGCCAAAATCTTTAAGAACCTTTCCACCACGCTTAGATGCCCCCTTCTCTTCAGAAAGTAGCTCAATGGCGCGCTTTAGACCAATCGTATAAAGATCATCCTCTTTTTTTAAAGAACGAAATGTACCGTCATGCATTACATAGGGTCCAAATCGACCATTGTTAGCGAGGATCGGCTTTTTCGTTTCAGGATGAACTCCAAGCTCTCTTGGAAGAGACAACGCATGAAGAGCGTCATCAATGGTGACCGTTTTTGGGTCTTTTCCTTTAGGAAGTGAGGCTCTTTTTGGTTTTTGGTTAGAATCCGTTACTTCTCCAAGCTGAAAGTAAGCTCCGTAGCGACCCACAAGACAGTAAATGTTCTGCTTCGTTTTTGGATCTTTACCCATCGGTGTTGGACCGTCTGCTTGCGATTTAATCAGATCCTTAATCTGCTCGGGATCCAGATCGGCAGGCGCAATATCTTCAGGAATTGAAGCGTGAACCTCTTCTTTACCTTTCATCTCGACAACATATGGCCCAAATCGGCCGACTTTAATATCCATATCCTTACCGTCTTTAGTAATATGGATAGTTCGAGATTCTTCTGGTTTAATTTTTTTATCTTGCTCTTCAACTTTCTTCGCAAGTCCCGTCTTACCTTTATAAAACTTTGTAAGGTACTTAAGCCAATCTTCTTCACCATAAGCAATTTTATCCAGGGACTCTTCCATTTCTGAGGTAAATGAATAATCCACTAAATTTTCAAAATGATTTTCAAGAAGTTGTATCACCGCCATTCCTGTAAAAGTAGGAACCAGGGCCGATGCCTCTTTTCGCACGTATCCTCGATCGAGAATAGTTCCAATAATAGAGGCGTAAGTTGAAGGTCGACCAACGCCTTCTTTCTCTAAAGCTTGAACAATTGATGCTTCCGTAAATCGAGCAGGTGGCTTTGTTTCATGAAGATCAGGAGTGATAGAAGCTGCTTTTAAAAGATCTCCCCTCTTAAGGACAGGAAGAATAACTTCCTTGTCTTCTAGGGCTGCTTCTGGATCATCTGAGCCTTCAACATAAACTCTTAAAAATCCCGGAAATAAAATGCGAGTTCCGGAAGCTGAGAATTCAGCGTCACCAGCTTCTATCTTTATTGTCATAGATGCCTTCTCAGCTTCTTTCATCTGAGTCGCCATCGTTCTTTTCCAAATGAGCTCATACAATTGAAGTTCACGACCACTGAGTCCAGTCTTTTCTGGGTGAGTAAACTCGGCACCTGCGGGTCTGATGGCCTCGTGGGCCTCTTGCGCACCCTTTTGTTTTGCCGAATACTGTCGAACTTCTGGATTTAAATACTCTTTTCCATAAAGCTTTTGAACCATCTCACGGGCCGCATTGATCGCCTCTTGAGAGAGATTCGGGGAATCTGTTCTCATATATGTAATGAGACCTTCTTCATACAAGCGCTGGGCCGTTCTCATGGTGTCTTTTGAAGACATACCAAGTTTTCTGTTCGATTCCATTTGGAGTGTCGAAGTAATAAAAGGAATAGCTGGCTTTGAATTAAAAGTTTTTTCTTCAACAGAAGTCACTTTCCAAGAAGCTTTCTCAATATTTTTAGCGAGATCCTTAGATTGTTTTTCATCTAAAAGAACCACTTTCTTTTCATCAACGAGTTTACCTGTAAGACCATCGAAATCCTTACCACCTGCGACTCTCGTTCCTTTCACAGAAGTGAGTTTTGCGTCAAAGAGCGCTTTCTTATCTTTTTCTGGATGAACTTGAGCTTTAATGTCCCAGTAGACAGAGCGCTTAAAGCGCATACGTTCACGCTCACGCTCAACAATCATTTTTAAACCAGTCGACTGAACTCTACCCGCTGATAAACCGTAAGCGATTTTCTTCCATATCAGTGGAGAGAGCGTGTAACCGTATAGACGATCGAGAATTCGACGAGTTTCTTGAGCTCGAACAAGTTTATCATCCACTTCTCTCGTATCTTTTAACGCCTTCTGGATAGCGGTCTTCGTGATTTCATGGAAAACCATTCGCTTAACCGGAACCTTAGGCTTTAAGAGTTCAAGTAAATGCCAGGAAATAGACTCACCTTCGCGGTCTTCATCGGTCGCAAGATAAATGGCGTCAACACCCTTCATCTTCGTTTTTAGGTCACTGATTATTTTCTTTTTATCTTTTGGAACCACGTAAAGAGGCTCAAAGTTCTCATCAACATTTACACCAAGTTTCGCCCACTCTTCTTTTTTTAAGGCAGCAGGAATATCGGATGCTGACTGCGGAAGATCTCGTATGTGACCCATACTCGCTTCAACAATATAATTACTTGGGAGAAATTTTCTTATGGTCTTGGCCTTTGTGGGTGACTCCACAATAACCAGATACTTTTTGTCCGCCATTTTTGTCCTATATATAGAAGAGACTATCCTTAATAGAGATAAGGGCCATCCGAAAAAGAGTCAAGGACTAAAATCTGCGACACCTTGAGCAAGAGTTGCGTTTTGGATAAGGGAAATGCAACTTTTTCCTCTCAAACCAGGCCCTAAAAAAGAAAAATTTACATGGTTTTAAAATCTTAACAATTTCCTGAAATACTTTTGGAGTATTAAGAAAAGGTAAAGTTTAAAGAAGCGAGGCCAGTATATGGATCAAAATCTGGATCAACCGACAATTTGGGATCATATCTACTTTTGGATAAAAGAATTAATAATTCTAGTCACTTTAATCACTGTTATCACAATTTCTTTATCAGCTTTTTTTTCTCTGCCCGAAGTGAGTTCAACTCCGGAACTTTTAGAATTTATATTAAGTTAACAACATGCCCCTCTTTCGAGGGGCGATCTCTTATGAAACTTTTGGAACAATGTCTTTCTTTTCTTCTTCAACAGGGACTTCATTTTTTTTCTTTCTTTTTCCCTTTAATTTTTCAATCTCACGTGAAACCTGGTTGTGAAATTTCTTACCAGCAACATAACCTATAGCTCGGCTTTTTAAGAGCTCATAGCCTGAACGGTTTGTAACATAACTGCAAAACATTTTGAGGTCTTTGTCTTCCGCAAATTTTTCTTGAGTCTCTTTTTGTAAACAAATCGCCGAGGAAATGCCTGTTCCAATGTTGGCGGCCAAGACAGGTGTCGAGTATAGTCCAGCAAGAGTGCTTGAAATGATGTTAAGAGCTATTTTGGGTGCAAAGATCTGACCGACAATCGTCCCAGCAAGTTCAAAAACATTTGGAACAGCAGCTTTATAGTTATCAAAACTTATCGCCTTATCAAAATAACCAGAAGTCACGATATCATTCAAATCTTCTTTTGTTACAAGTCCAACGAGTCCTTTCATTTCCTTAAATTCAGGATGGTTATTAATAAAGTCTGGATTCATTTTAGCGGGATCAATTGTAGCAATCTCTTCGGCAGTTAATTCAAATCCCGTTAAATCTTCAGGTATTTCTCTTTTGAGTTCAAGAGACACAAGAAAGTCTCTCATTAGTCTTTGAGATTTCCTCTTCATGATTTCTTCCATCTTCGAGAGCATAACTTCGATCATTTCTTCTGGAGTTCCCGCCTGAAGGTAGAGCTTATCAAATTCTTTTCGATGATTAAGAAAGAATTGATATAAAGCGACTAGATCTTTATTCTTATCACTTTTTTCAACTGCACCTTTAAGAAAAGCAGAAGCTGTCATAAAGGGTTTTGTGGTAGTTGTCGTTAACCAAGCTGCTCCTTTACCGATTTGCCTTCCAAAGTCCCTAAAGAAGTTTTTTGACTTTTTCTTTTGGGAGCATTCAGCGCAATCACCTTTGTGAGATTCAACTTCAATTTCATGGCCTTCCTTTGAATTTTTAAATGTTTCCGCGACTTTATTTAGAAATTCTTTGGTGGATTCACTATGCTTACCTGATTGAGCTTCTTTTTGTAGTTCTTCAGCAATCACTTCTTTTTCTACTTCTGAAACTTCGATTATTTCTTGTGCGCCTACATGACTAAGGTTCCAGCACAATAAAAATACAAAAAACAAAGCTGTCATATTCATAAAAGTCTCCTGAAAAAAAATGAATCAGGATAGTTGCAGCAATTTCAATGCCACAGGAATGAGACAATTTACAAGGAGTTGGCCAGGAGGAATCTGTCTAATCTTTTGACAGATGCTTTTTAAATGAAAGAATCGTTTTCTCAATCGCCTTAACACTAAAAACGAAAGTATAAATATGACTCAATTTTGTCACGGTGAAGGTCTCGACTGAACCACCTCTCTTCTTGATAGCCTCGGCAAAGCGAACCATCTGATCATGTTCCACGAGTTCATCTTTTTTTGCGTGAAACAAGAAATAATGAGGAAGATTCTCCCCTAGTTGATGAAGAGGCGAAGCCTCTAAATAAAGCTCGGGGTTTTGATCTCTATAGTAAGAAGTAAAGCGCTTAATATAGGGTGAAAGGGGGTAAACCATGAAGTCATAGACTCCTCCTCCAGCTGCGATCATTTTTAATTTGATGTCCTCATAGCCTATTTTTCCAACCGAGGCCCACGATGAAATAAGACTAACGAGATGTGCTCCAGCTGAATAACCCAATGCACCTATATTTTTTTCATCGACATTAAAGCGAGCTGAATTTTGAATGAGCCACCTATAGGCATCTCTTATATCTTCAACTGCTTTAGGGTATAGGTGATGAGGTGCTAATCGGTAGGAGCAATTCAAAACTATAAAGCCTTGACCAGCAAGCTGCTCAGAATAGAAATGCGTGTCTACTCTGGTCCTTGAACTCCAACCACCCCCGTGAACAACAAGGACGGCGGGCCTAGGTCCTTCTGATTTTGGAAGATAAACGTCACAATGAATTTCAGACCCTTCTTTCTGTGAATAAACTTGATGAGGCAATAGACTCCAATCAAATTGTTTTTTTAATCTGGTCTGACCAATGAGATTTGAAAATTGGAGAACACTATGACTGAGATGACGAATATTAATTTCTGGCATTCAAAGCTCAAATAAAAAGGCCCGCAGTAGCGGGCCTCAAATTAGTATTAGCGAATAAATAACATGTCGTAAAATTTAGGAAGAGGCCAATTTTCATCAGGAATGATTTCTTCAATTTTATTACAAAGCTCAGCAATCTTAAAAGACTGTGGCATAAGTTCAGAAGCGATTTTTTTAGCAATCGTTTCTTCATCATGCTTATGAAGTGCATCCAAAGAACCTGTTAGATTAACCGTCTGCTCATAAACTGTTTTTGAAAGAGTCGCGAGATCTTTTAGTAACTCTAATTCTAATGAAGCGTCAGCGCCAAGCTCTTTCTGCTTTTTAACAGATTCGGCCAATTGAGCTTTATAATCGACAGCAACTGGTACAATTTGTTTTAAAACCATTCCAGATAATGTCCGAAGTTCAATTTCACGGCATTTGATATAACGCTCAAGCATCACATTATGGCGTGTTGAGATTTCCGATTCCTTAAACACACCTGTCTTCAAGAGGACATTGGTTTTTTTAGAATCCTTTAAAACTGAAATGGCCTCTGGAGTTGTTCTCATATTACCAAGGCCTCTCTTTTCTGCCTCTTTTACCCACTCCTGAGAATAACCATCTCCATTGAAAACAACTCTTTGAGCATTGCCATACCACTTCAAAATCACAGCTGCGAGAGCATCGTCCTGAGATTTACCTTTTGAAAGCTCATCTTCAAGAATTTTATTTGTTTCTTCAAAAATATCCACAATCGCAGAGTTTAAAATAGAAAGTGGATAACCAATAGAGGCAGATGAACCGCATGCACGGAACTCAAATTTATTTCCAGTGAAGGCAAATGGTGAAGTTCTATTTCTATCTGTATTATCTTTAAAGAGATCCGCTAACTGGCGAGCTCCCAAATCTAAAACTGTTTTACTAGATGCCACATATTTTCCACCAGAAATCATTGAATCAAGAATACTGGTTAATGTTGAGCCTAGGAAAACTGACATGATTGAAGGTGGGGCTTCGTTGGCGCCTAGGCGGTGATCATTTCCGTGAGAGGCAATTCCCATACGGATGATGTCTGCATGACGATAAACGGCTTCAGTAACTGTCGCAACAACGGCCAGGAAACGATAATTTTCATGAGGATTATGACCGGGCTCAAGGAGATTTACTCCTGTGTCTGTCGACATCGACCAGTTTAAGTGTTTTCCTGAACCATTGACTCCAGCGAAAGGTTTTTCATGAAGAAGGCACACGAAATCATGCTTTAAAGCAACATTTCTAAGGACAGTCATGACAATTTGATTGTTATCAGCAGCAACGTTTGCGTCTTTAAAAATGGGTGCAAGTTCAAATTGCCCAGGAGCGACCTCATTGTGACGTGTTTTTGCCGGAATCCCCATCTTATAAAGTTCAATTTCAACTTCTTGCATGAAAGCAAGAACGCGATCTTCAATCATCCCAAAGTAGTGATCTTCAAGTTGTTGGTTACGAGATGTAAGTGATCCCATAAGCGCACGTCCCGTCATGACAAGATCCTGACGGCTAAAATAAAATGCTTTATCGATCAGGAAATATTCCTGTTCAGCTCCGCAAGTTGTATAAACTTTTTTAACCTCTTTCATCCCAACAAGATGACAAAACTTCGTCATGACTTCATTAATTTTAAGATCTGAACGAAGAAGTGGTGTTTTAGTGTCTAGGGCATCACCATGGTAGGAAACAAACGCTGTAGGAATAACGAGAGTTTTCCCATTTGCTGACTCTTGAATAAATAATGGAGAAGTTAAATCCCAAGTTGTATAACCTCTGGCCTCAAATGTGGCCCTCGATCCTCCATGTGGAAAAGACGATGCATCTGGCTCACCTTGCATTAACTGAGAGGCTGAAAGTGTTTCAATCGCACGATCGTTATCAAAATTTAAAAAAGCATCATGCTTTTCAGCAGTTGATCCGGTGAGGGGTTGAAACCAATGACAAAAGTGAGTCGCACCTTTTGAAATGGCCCACTCTAGAACTGAATTTGCAACCTTCGTTGCGAGGGTCTTATCGATTGCTTTCTTTCCATCAATCACTTGTTTTAGTGCATCTTTGTCTTCAAGAGAAAGTGACTTAGATAGATGATAGTTATAAACATTCTCTCCATAGTATTGAGAAATCTTTAAAAATTTACCCTGATCATTTACTGGAACTGTGCACTTACGTGGCTTTCTTCCATAGACGGTGAGTTTTGTTTGTTGACGTAATAAATTGGCCATAAAAAAATGTCTCCTCAAAGTTCACTAACTATTCTAAAAAGTATAAAATTTATAAGGGGTGCTCTGTAGATATTATCTTAAAAAACATGATTTCTATCTAACACTTTTTATAACTTACCAATAGACCACTTTCAAGATAAACTAACTCAACTATGACCAAGTGGATAATTTCTGAAACCTTAAGGGATCCTCAAGATCCAGACTGGGAAAAACTCGCTGTTTCATTCTTTCCTGATGGCGTTCATCCTCAAAGGAAAAAGGGATTCCTCCTCTCAAGGAGTTCTTTGAGAGACTGTCTAGGTCTTCTCAAAGTTAATTGCCCTATTCTCTCCCTCCACCTCTTAAATCACACTCTTCTTAAAGAGTGGCCTCAGTATACTATTTCACTCTCCCATACGATTAACTGTGGTGCAGCCTTAATTGCAGAGAGGAAATTTTTTCGCTCTGTTGGAATAGACGTGGAGCACGAGGAACGGATCGTCAATCAATCAGTCATTGAAAGGATCAGTCATTCGAGTGATCTAAACTTAAGAAATATTGAACTTTGGTGTTTAAAAGAAGCTGTGTTTAAATCTCTCATGAACACTGGAGTTTTTGAAAAACCAGTGGATTTTTCAACTATCTGTATCGAAACAAATAGCTGGACCCACTCCCCCTCAAATATTTCTGGGAAGTGGGAGCTGGATAATCTTAAGCCATTTGTTGTGGCGAGATCTTTTCTAGAAAGCTAAAAGCCTTTTCCGCTTTTGATCTATCTAAAATCGTAATCTCTTTTAGCTGCCTTGGTCCTTTGACAGGAAGAACTTCAATCTTATTCATTTTACCAAGTCTTGAGACAATGAATTCGTAAGATCTATCGACCATGAGAAGAGATGATATTTTATCTGAATCCTCTCTCAGAAATCTTAGCCCGTTCAAGAATAGAACCTCATCCCCAGCATTTAATCCCCCTTTGTAAGAAGGTGAATCAAGTAAAACGGTTTTTACAATTGCCCTGTCTCCAGAGAACTCAAAGTCCGCTCCAATCCAAGTTTGATTACTTTCAACCCACTTTAACTCAAGGCCCATTCGCTTGAATGCCGTATCAAAATCAATATCAAAAGTTGTCTCAACCATTGTAGAGAATTGATCTAGAACATCATCCCCACCAATTTCTTTAACCATTTTATAAATATCTTCTTTCGTGACTCCAATCTCTGGTCGCTGTTTATAGTCATTCCAAAGAGATCTTAGTAAATCGTCAACCGACCGTCCTTTTTCAAAAAGTAATGACTGGAGCACAGTAAAGACCAACCCACCCTTTAAATAATAACTCACGGAAGAATTTTTTAAGTTCTCATCAGGTCGATAAAGTTTAATCCAGGCATTGAATGAACTCTGCTCAAGCGAATGATATTTTCTTCCAGGAGTTCCCAAATAGGTATCAAGATTTCCTTTCACAATGTCTAGATACTCTTCAAGTGTTGAGAGTGAAGCTCGGTAAATGAATAGGTCGTCCATATAACTGGTTAACCCCTCGGCAAGCCACAGAAGAGTTGTATAACCCTCATTCAAATAATCAAAAGGCCCCAATTCCTTTGGCCTAATTCTTTTAACGTTCCACAAGTGGAAGTATTCATGAGCGATAAGGGATAGATAATTTAAATAATCTTTCCTATTCCCAAGTTTTCTTCCATCAAAATGGAGGGCCGTCGAATTTAAATGTTCAAGTCCGCCGTAGAGTTTTGGCGCGAAATGGGTAAGAAAAAGATAATGATCATAAGGAAGATCATTATCAAAATGCTTGGCAACGATTTCAATAATCTTCTTATAATCTGACTTTAAATTATTTTTATGAGGATACTGTTCGCCATAAAAAGCCAAATCATGCGGTTTTCCAAGTACCATGATACCATCTGTTTCATGACACCCAATTTCCACCGGACAATCAATGAGAGTATCGTAGTCTATCGCTGAATATAAGAATTCTGATCTACTCTTTGAGACATCATTTAAAGCCGTGCTTATCTTTGACCAGATCGGAGGAAAGCGAAACTCAATTGTAGGCTGAATGATTTTTTCATCCACAAGTCCCATCAAATACGAAGGGCCATGCAAAAATGCGTGAGATAAATCAACATGAGACGTTCGAACTGTTAGTTCTTTACAGTAAATTTCGTACTGTATGGAAAAATCATTTTGCTTATTTTTAACTTCAGACCTTGTGAGGTCAATTTCCCAAATTCCTTTACCGACCTGCTGGTAATACAGCACCTCACCATTGGCCTGGGTAGCATTAAACCAACGGATATGCCGAGCATATTCCCTCATTAAATAAGAACCTGGACTCCAAGAGGGAAGAAAAACCCGAAACTTATTACTGAGCAGCCGTTCAATTTTTAAAGTCACCTTGACGTGGTGATTCTCAGGTTTATCTATTTCAACAAGATAGTGTGCTTTCATAATGACTCCAGAATTTAACTAAGAATAAGATTTGAAAGGTCTAAAGACAATATTCAAAAAAAATGTTAATTTAATGATCTATGGAAAAAACGATTTCGGCCGAAGATTTAAATATTTTTGTGACAGATAGCGCTGTTCGCCAAATTCAAGTGATGCAAGAAAACGATTACACATTGAAGGGACTCTCATTCCGTATTAAAATTGGCGGAAAAGGCTGCGAGGGCTTCACCTACGAGACAGGATTCTCCTCAGTACATGAAGGAGACCTTCAGGTGACAAAGAATTATCCACTCATTAATTTCGATCTTCATCTTCTTATTGATCCTTTTACTGCTTTTTACACACAAGAATTTACCCTTGATTATCTCTTAGATACTCTTAATAACGACGAGGGGTTTATTGTAAAAAATTCCGCTGACGGACAACATCGTGGTAAATTTTTTAAAGATGAAACCCGCCTTCCTCCTTGGGCAAAGAAATGAAAGAAATTTCCCCTGATTACCGTTATCTAAAAGCTTTTATGGTGACAGCTAAGTTCTTAAATTTCTCAAAGGCTGCTCAGGAACTTAATATTGCCCAATCTGCTGTTAGTCGACAAATCAAGCTTCTCGAAGAATCGGTCGGGAACCAATTGATTATCAGATCTTCCAAGAAAGTTTTATTAACTGAAAAAGGTCAGGCACTACTTGATGAATTAAATTTTTTTGAAAATAAGATTCAGAATATCTTTTTTGGTCACTTGAACAAAATGATAAGAGTTGGAATTCTTCATGGTCTCCTTGAAACATGGTTTAACGAAATCATGGTAGATTTTTCAAAAGAGAGCCAGCATCAGTTATCAGTTGAAGTTAATAGCCTCGATATGCTTAAGGAAAAACTTCATAATGGTAAATACGATCTCATCTTTACGACTGAAAACATTCAAAGTGAATTAGTAAGTTCATTAAAATTATTTGAAGAGAAGATGGTTCTTGTGAGTAAGACAGAACTTAATCCCAAAGAGGCGTCAGAATATCCATGGATTGTTTATTCTGATCAGGATCACCTTTTCCAATTAAACAAAAAACGCTCTCAGAAAATTATTGTTGTAAACTCTATTACAACCATCCTTAAGTTAGTTAAAAAAGGTGTCGGTATTGCGATTGTTCCAGATCACACAGTAGAAGATAATCAGCTTAAATGCTATGAGCTCAGAGGTCTTCACAAACAACATATTCATCTCTCAAGCCTCAACTTCAAACAACAGCCTTCTCATATTAAGCAGCTCGTCGATGTCATCAAGAAGAAATGAATTTAAAATCTAGAATTGGCAGGACATTCTTCCATTAAGAACTTTCCCATCTTCGCAGACAGTGATTTCAATTTTATCTTGGGAAATAAAATCCTTAAGAGAATACAATTTTTCCAAAACTTGCCCTGAAGAAATACCTGTATTTTTTAAATAAGGCCATCTGACTTTTAGACCCAACACCTCAATGCCTTCAGAGACACCAAAGCGCACTCCAGACTCATTTTGCGAGGGTAAGCCGCCTTGAGAGTATTCCGCCCAACGTCTTTGAATAATTTTCTTCTTTTTATTTTTAGTATAAAGCATCACCATCGCCCCAACACCATCAGTGTTGGATTTAATCCCGTTCAGGTGAACAGTAATACTCTTTCGTCCTTGAACTTTTGTGTTATTTTCAAAGAAATAAAGCCTTTGAGGGATATCGGCTTTTCTTATACTATTTTGAGAAGTTAAAAAGTCCGGCCGTCCATCTTTATTGATATCTATCTGAATAGTTCCGGTTGGGTTCACGATATCAATGCCAATCTGTGAAGCAACGTTAAAGAATGCATGGGTCTCATCTTGTTCAAACAAGACTAATCTTGAATAAGGTGGAAATCCCGAATTATCCACCAGAATGTCGACCCTTCCGTCTAAATTATAGTCTGTCCAGATTCCTCGCCGATCTCCTTGATTCCATGATTCTGAATTCACATCACTCAAATACTCTGTTCTTAGAAAGTAAGGTGGATAAGTTTCTTTGGAACCAGACAATACACTTGATCGATCTACAGATTCGTTATCATAAGCATGCGACAATTCGCCAACGAAAACATCCATCAGGGAATCATTATTATAATCAGCGCAGGAACTAAAAAAAGTTCTTCCCCCACCAGTCGGAATAAGACTTCCATCAGGATCAGAGGCATAATTAGAAATAGGCCCCACATCTTCGAAAAAGATATCCCCGGTTCTAGATTCCTTTAAATTCATCCATAATTTATTTTTGTGCCCAGATGAAGAAGAAGTTAAAATATCAGGCCAGCCATTTTGATCAATATCACATGTGGACGCACCATAAGTAGGTTTTGCGTTTGGTGGAAACAATTGATCTGAAGACTTATCTGTTTCACCCTTTAATAAAGTGGAGACGTCTTCAAATTTACCGCGATTATTTTTAAGTAGTCGGTCTGCAACAGGAAGGTACTGATTATTTTTATTTTCAAACCAGTTCGAGACAAATAAATCAGGCCAACCATCTAGATTATAATCAATAACTGTCATACTTGAAGTTGGCTCCACCGGAACCTTGAAAGCAGTATTATCTTCGAAGAATTGAATTTTACCTTCGAGAATTTTTCCTACATAAAGTTTTAGTGGTATTTGACTAATTTCGGATCTTTGATTTAATACACCAGATATAATATCGGGAACTCTGTCTTTATTCATATCGTAAAAAAGAATAAAACTAGATTTAAAATCCACTGGCAGTGGATCATGGGACCAAGGTTCAAATTTTTTTAATATCGCAGACCATAGATAGAATTTAGGTCGGGAGTAATAAGTTGGAAGTAAGATGAGATCAGTGTGGCCATCAAAGTTTAAATCGACAGCATTCATGCTTACTGCAAAAAGATGGCCTAGACCATATTCCAGAGTTTTATCAACAAATGTGCTGGCAGCTTTAACTGTCGGCCCATAATTAACGGTGTGAACTTTCTTTGAAAGAGAATCTAATTCTTCAGATAATCGAATTGATTCTTCGTCTACACTAAGATTTGGCCTAGACGAACAAGCTGATAGAATAAAAAAGAAAAGGCCCGCTAACGCAGGCCTTTTTGATGATTTAAAAATCAATGATATCAAACCCAAATCCATCTCGCTCACTTACTGCCTTGGAGATTTTAGGAAGAAGTCTATCGTAACTAGAATTTAATCTCTTATAGTTCTTCGTAAACGCTTGGCGACTATCTCTCATAATAAGCTCTGTTAATAGGGTCACATATTCTTTATCACCATCAGAGACATCAGTTCTATTAAGAATAGATGTCGTTCTTGAGAGAACACAAAGCTGGACATAAAGCTCAATCGACATATTCGCGATTCTCATCTGGAGTAATTCATTTCCAATGATATTTTTACCAAACTTAATAATGGTATTTTCAACAGCAATTGCAAAATCCTTAAGAGAAGTTACAAAATGGTTGCCGTGACCCTCAAGTGTGGGATGAACTTTTGTAAGAGTCTTGTTCCCAAATCTTTTACTCATTCTTTTCTTAGCAAAATCTGAAAGAATACCCACCGATTTAATCGGGTCTTGGAATGCCTTAGAAACGTCAGCAATTTTTCCTAATTCCTTAAGATCATCTGACGGTCCTTTGATACCAGAAAGTGCAGTAAAGATTCGAAGGATTTCGTTAGTTCCTTCAAAAATAAGGTTGATACGGCTATCTCTCATGATTCTTTCATAAGGATACTCTCTCATGTAAGCATTACCGGCCGCTATTTGAGTTGCCTTATCAATTGTATCCCAAAGTTTTTCAGAACAATAAACTTTGCAAATAGCTGACTCATGAGAAAACTCACTCATCCCCTGAGTAATTTTTCCAGTCGTCATGTAAACCATTGACTCGCAAGCGTAAGTACTTGCTGCCATTGTCGCTAATTTCTCTTGGATGAGACCAAAATTATCGATCGTATTGCCAAATTGTTTTCTTGTTTTTGCCTGGGCAGTCGCCAATTTCAAAATACTTTTCATCCCGCCCACAGATCCAGATCCTAAAGATAAGCGTCCAGTATTAAGAACATTCATCGCAATCTTAAAACCTTTACCTGGCTCGCCTATTATATTAGAAGCAGGAACTTTGACGTTATCAAAGTAAACAGCACGGGTTTCAGACGCCCGAATTCCCATTTTGTCTTCTTTTTCACCGAAAGAAATACCTTCTCTTTCTTTTTCTACAATAAAGCAGGATATTTTTTCAACTTTTTGTCCGTTTTCCTCATGTTCTGTTTTTGCAAAAACAGAATAGAATCCAGCTAATCCACCATTGGTAATCCATAATTTCTGGCCATTAATGGTATAAGTATTATCACTATTTTTTACAGCTTTGGTTTTGATTGAATAAGCATCCGACCCTGAACCTGGTTCAGTTAAACAAAAAGCTGCAAAAACTTCACCAGAAGCGAGTTTAGGAAGCCAGAATTTTTTTTGCTCTTCATTTCCCTCATTTATAAGCGCCTTATAGCCGATTGATTGGTGGGCCCCAAGAGTCGTGGCAATAGCACCATCAATTCCTGCGACTTGAGAAAAGACTCTCGCATATAGAGTTGTATCTAATCCGAGGCCACCGTACTCCTCTTCCACTCCCAAACCACAAAGTCCCAATCCGGCTAAACCATCAAGAACTTCTTTCGGAATTTTAGCTTCCTTATCAAATTTTGCTGAATCTATACTCGACTGTGCGAATTTATCAACGGCATCAACCATCGCCTTCGCCATCTCTATCTGATTTTCAGAAAAATTTGGAAAAGGAAAGACCTCATCCTCTAGGACTTCTCCATAAAACATGTGTTTAACAATAGATGGAATTTCTTTAGAACCTTCATTAGCTGACATATGGCCTCTTTATATTGGTAGAACAACAAAATTATTATAAGGGTCATATGAAACAAAATACAGAACTTATAGGTTAGAAATGAAATTCATTTTCATTTCTAATACCCGACCCGCAAAATCAACCTTTTTCCTGACCAAACGACTTCAGTTTATTTCAATTTCAACGCTTGCACATCACATTAAATTTTATGACAATTAATTGATGATAAATAAATTCAAAGACTTCCTAAAAACAAGATTAGGCAAAAAAAACCGGGACCTTTCTGATCAAGAAGGGGTTCCTGATAATACTAATCCGTCTAACAATTTTGAAATCTCTGATAAAACAGGTGAGACTTCTCTCGCCAACTCGCACGAATCCCTCAAAGATAAAATTTCTGGCTCTATTTCAGGATTACGATCAAAAATTTTCAAACCAAATTTAACTAATTGGAAATTGCCAGATGGACACAAGAAAAAGAAAAGCTTCGAAGGTTTGACTCTTCTTTCTCCTAATTTGACAAAAAATCTTGAACACCTCCTTTCCAGGCAAGGCAGAGAAACAATTCACCAAGTGTCACTTGTCCTCTTAATTAGTGCTGTGACTTATTTTTTTGGAAAAACGACCGCACTTTTTTTAAAGGGGACTACACAAATAGACTCTTCTAAAACCTACAGCGTTCAAATTGACCTTGAAAAAGATTTTAATCCCTCCACACTCTCTCAAGTCAGGAGCATTAATATTTTTAGAACAAATACTGGTCTGGGCCAGAAGAAAAATGTTGCCGACACTAAATGTGAGAAGGCCCAACAAACTAGTAATCTCCCAATCAAACTCATTAATACAGTTGTTCTCCAGGACTCAGTAAAATCTCTTGCCTCTGTGCAAGTTCGAGGAGATAGAAGTCTTCAAGAAGTGCGTGAAGGTGAGCAAATCTCAAATTTAGCTAAAATTTTTAAAATCACTCGTCTTCAAATTTTAGTTAAGAACCTAGAGAATGGGATTTGCGAAGGCATCGAATCAGACAAGGGAAGAGAATCTCGCTCACCGATTTCAGTGATGTCTGCTTCAAAGAGTCGTGAATTTAAAGCGAATAAAAAGATTTCTGGTATTGAGAATGATGGAAACAAATTCAGCATCTCTAAAAATTTCCTGGATGAAAAGATAAAGGATATTTCCTCTATTCTTACCCAGGCCAAAGCAATAAAAATTCAAAACCCAGATGGAACAATGTCATTCAAACTGACTGAGATGGACCCAGAAGGTCTCTTCTCTTACCTAGGCCTTCAGGATCAAGATATTATTACAAGTATTAATGGAAGACCGATCTATGACATGAATGAAGTTATGGGATTATTCGGAAGAATTAAAAATTTAGATAAGCTTCAGCTGGGTGTTAAGCGAGAAGGATCAGATTCAGTTTTAGATTATAATATAAAAAAATAAGGACGAACGGTAATGAAGACAAGACGTCAGAAAAAACCATTGATGAGCTCTCTCCTTTTTGTTTCACTACTTTTGGGGAGCTATGAGGCCAAAGCCCAATTCAATAAGTACCGTTCACAGACAAGATTCAATACGACCCCTGGAGACGGAACTCCAGGATCTAGTGCAGGAAGCTCTGATGTCGATTCAATGTCTGCTGAAGATGCAGCCGCTGCTTTAAAGGCAGCTGAAAAAGTTGAAGCTGCTTCTGAATCTGAACCAGTGACTGCAAACGAATCAGACTCTGCCTTTGAGCCAGACTCTGAGGATGAGGCCAACGAATCAACGTTCGGAGATCGCCCCTCTACAGCTAAAGTTGACCCAGCTAAAACTAGTAAATATGTAAATTTAAATCCTGAAACAGCTTTTGGTCCAGAAATTGTAGAGAGCTTTGATTTTCCTGATACAGACATCATGGAAATCACTAAACACATGCAGAAGCTCACTGGAATTAACCTTATCTTAGATAAAGATGTAAAAGGTAAAGTTTCTATTATTGCTCCGACTCCTATTACTGTCGGGGATGCTTGGAAGGCCTATCTAGCTGCTCTTAATATGGCCGGTTATTCACTAATTAAAACTGGAGCCTTCTATAAAGTTATAAACGCTAGAGATATTCGCTATACTCCAACCAAAATCTATACAGGGAATTACACACCAGATACTGAGAATTATGTCATGCGTGTAATATCTCTAAAATCTGTTTCTGCTGCGGAGATTGCAAGAAATTTCAGACCCTTTATGTCACGTTATGGACGAATCATCGACATCAAGCAAACAAATACAATTATCATCGCTGACACGGGCTCAAACATTAATCGACTAGCGAAAATGGTTAAATTTCTTGATGTTCCAGGGCATGAAGAATCTCTTCAAATTGTAAAAGTTAAAAATTCTTCAGCTCAAGAGATTGCAAAGCTTCTAGACAATATTCTTAAAGGCGGAGCAGGAGCAGCTGGTGGAAGATCGGGAACATCGACTCCTCGATTCAGTGGAGCTGGCGGTGGAACAGAATCAACTTCTGTCATATCTAGAATTATCGCTGAGCCTAGAACAAACTCCATTATTGCTATGGCCAATGCAGAAGGTGCGAAACAATTAAGAGATCTTATCGATAAACTCGATGTAAAACTTGTCTCTTCGAGTTCGAACAGAGTTCACGTTTACTATTTAAATTATGGTGACTCTGAGGAGTTGTCTAAAACACTTTCATCAATCGTCAGTGGTGCCACTCAAGCTGGTGCTGGCGGTGCAGCCGGTGGAGCAACTCGCTTTAGTTCATTTGGTGGTGGTTCGGGAGAAAATCCTATTTTTTCTGCTGAAGTAAAGATCACATCTGATAAAAATAATAATGCTCTCGTTGTGACTGCTTCTCCGACAGATTGGTTGACTCTAAAAGACGTGGTTAGCAGACTTGATATTCCAAGAGATCAGGTTTACGTTGAAGGCTTAATTTTAGAGGCTAACGTGTCAAAGAACAGAGCTTTTGGTGTTGAATATGTAGGAGCTTACGGTCAAGGCAATGTTGAGCGTACTGGATTCACGACGCAAACTTCTTCTACGAATGGTCTCCTTGGCCTACTTGCATCTGGAGTTCCACAATCTCTCGGAGGATTTGTCGCAGGTGTGGGCTTAGGTCCAACTAGAACAATTAGAACCACTGGACCAGGAAATACGAGTTCAGAAGTAAAAGTGAATGCAGTGAATGCTCTCATTAAGGCAGTGGCATCTAATTCGAGTACTAATATTTTAGCAACTCCACAGATTTTGGCACTAGATAATACGGAAGCAACTTTTGAAGTTGGTGATACTGTTCAAGTGAGGAACTCTACTATTGCAACTGGCGGTATTCAAAACTTTAGTTCGACACCCCAAGAAGCCAAGCTTTCGTTAAAAATCACCCCACAAATTAATAAAGTGACGCGTTTTGTGAAATTAAAAATTAACCAAAAGATTGATGATTTTAAAGCTGGTCAAGGGGACCCTAACTCAGGGATTGGTCTTCCGACGACAACAAGAACGGCCATCACAGAAGTCATGGTTCGTGACAGAGATACGATTGCGATGGGCGGATTACTGAGAGATAGAGAGGTTGTGACTAACAATAAAGTCCCAATCCTTGGTGATATCCCAGTTTTAGGTTGGTTGTTTAAAAACAAAAGCCGAGTTGTAGAAAAGGTAAATATTCTTTTCTTCATGACTCCCAAAATTCTTGCTCCTTACTCGAAAACGGCTTCAGTAAATACCAAAGGTGTTCTTAATAAAAGAACAGACGGTATGAAAAAAATGTTTGATGAGGACCAAACTGATCCAAATGCTAAAGTCTCCAAAGACCTTGAAGCGAAACTTGATAAGCAAATTGAAGGACCTTTGTACGATCTCACAGATGCTGATCATTATAAGAATCTTAATAATGAAGAGATAGGCCCGGATGAAAATGCTCCGGAATACCAGACCCCTGAAACTCCGGACTACCAGGAAATAAAAAAATCGGTGCAATAAATGGATGTTTTGAATCAACTCCTAGATAGTTTAGAAAGTACGAAAGAAAAGATCGGTGAGCTTTTAATTAAGAACACCAATCTTACTCGTGCTCAATTAGAAGAAGCACTTGAACAACAGCGTAGCGATGGTGGCCTTATTGGAAATATTCTTTTACAAAGAAATTTTATCCAACCCCATGATCTTATTAAAGCCGTTTGTCTCCAAATTGGACTTCCCTACCAGACAGAAATCAAAGTAGAAGAAATTGATCCAAACGTCATTAAAGACCTTTCAATAAATTATGCTAAACATCATGAAGTCCTTCCATGTTTAGAGACCGATTTTTCTGTAACGGTATTAATGACTGACCCATTTAATTACAATGTCGTTAATGACCTTTCTATGATTTATAAAAAAGAAGTCAAGATCGTTTGTACGACACCTACTCGCATTCAAGATGCCATCAATCGCGTCTATGAAAAAGCAAACAGGAATATTGTCGACTCAATTGAGGACGAAGAATTTGAAGAGAATTTAGATCTTGAAGGTCCAATCGACATTCTTGATGCTACAGCAGACGAGGCCCCTGTTATCCGGTTCGTGAACTCCATCATCTTTAGGGCCGTAAAAGAAAGAGCATCCGATATTCATATCGAACCCTACGAGCGCGAAACCGTTTATCGATTCCGAATTAACGGTGTGATGACAGAAATTCTTCGTCAACCTAAGAAGACTCATGCCGCTGTCTCTTCTCGTATCAAAGTAATGGCAAGACTCGATATTGCAGAAAAACGTCTCCCACAAGATGGACGTATTAAAATTAAAATTGCAGGTAAAGATATTGATATCCGTCTTTCAACGATTCCGATTCAATCAGGAGAACGCATAGTTATGCGTATTCTCGAAAAAAATAATACTGTTTTAAAATTAGAAAATTTAGGTTTCAGAGGAAAAGTTCTTGAAGGACTCATTCAGCTTGCCGGCAGAAAGCACGGCGTACTTTACGTAACGGGTCCAACTGGTCATGGGAAAACGACAACACTCTTTGCTTGCCTCGATAGAATAAATTCACCAGATAAAATGATCATCACAGTCGAAGATCCTGTTGAATATGAAATCGCTGGTATCTCTCAAATCCAAGTTAATCACAAAATTGATCTTTCATTTGCTGTAGCTCTTCGATCAATCCTAAGGCAGAACCCAGATGTTGTGATGGTAGGAGAAACAAGGGATAGAGAGACAGCCGAGATGGCGATTAACGCCTCCCTTACAGGTCACTTTGTTCTATCAACTTTACATACAAACGATGCGAGCTCTGCTGCGACTCGATTAATTGATATGGGTGTGCAACCCTTTTTAATTTCTTCTTCTCTTGTGGGTGTTCTTGCCCAGCGACTTATAAGAACTCTTTGTAGTGCTTGTAAGGTAAGAACAAATTTATCTGAACACGAAAAAATTATGCTCGATGTTCAGGAAGTTGAGGACAGTGCTACAATCTTTAAACCTGTTGGATGCCCGCGATGTGCTACGACAGGCTACTCAGGTCGAACAGTTGTTTCAGAACTCCTTTTGATTAACGATGAAATTAGAGCTCTTATCATTCAAAAAGCAGATGCTGCCACTATTAAAAGGGCAGCTGTAAAGGCCGGAATGAGAACATTACGCGGAGATGCCTTAGATAAAATTTATGAGGGCATTACTTCCGTCGAAGAAATTATACGTGCAGTAAACGAAGAAGAGACAGAGTAATATGCCAATTTATGCCTATAAGGGAATGGATCGCTCCGGAAAGGAAATCAAAAATACAATCAATGTAGAAAGCATTGTCGTTGCCAAGCAACGTGTAAAATCCATGGGCATTATGCTGATCGATATCAGAGAGCAAAAAGCCCAGGGAACATCCGGTGGAACTAGCCTACTCAGAATTGGTGGCTCTGTACCTGTAGATGATCTCGCGATGATGACAAGGCAGCTAGCAACACTCATTAAAGCAAAAATTCAAATCGTAGAGGCCCTCGCGGCACTCACTGATCAAGTAGAAAATCCAAACCTAAGATTAGTCCTTTCAGATCTTCGTCAAAAAGTGAACGAAGGAGCGAGCTTAGCGAAAGCACTACAGGATCACCCAAAAGTTTTTAACTCTATCTACGTGAACATGGTTGAGGCCGGTGAAGCATCGGGGACTCTAGAAATAGTACTTTTAAGACTTGCTGACTTCACAGAATCTCAAGTGAAACTGAAGAATAAAATCAAAGGAGCGATGACTTATCCGGTTATCATGGCAGTCTTTGGTTTTGTCATGATGAATGTGATCTTTATTTTCGTTATACCCAAGATTGCAAAAATCTTTATCTCAATGAAAAAAGAACTTCCTCTCATTACAAAAATTTGTATCGGAATATCAAACTTCCTTGTAGGTTATTGGTGGCTTGTGATCCTCGGAATCATTTTTTCCATCTATGCCACGATGAAGTACATCAATACAAGCAAAGGCCAATCTCAATGGCATGCTATGCAGCTTAAACTCCCTGTTCTCGGGATCCTTGTAAAGATGATTAATGTCAGTCGATTTTGCTCTACATTGGGAACCCTTATGAACTCTGGTGTTCCTATCCTTACCGCCCTGACAATTGTCAAAAATCTTATTCCAAACGTGCATATGAAAGATGCTGTTGAAAAAGCACGTCAGTCAGTCTCTGAAGGTGCCTCTTTAGCTCAACCTCTGATTCAGTGCGGTTACTTTCCAGCACTTGTGACTCACATGATTAAACTAGGAGAAAGATCAGGTGAACTTGAACCGATGTTAAAAATCATTTCAGAAAATTATGAGGATCAAGTACAATCTAAAATCAGCGGATTAACCTCAATACTTGAACCCATCATGATGATATGCCTAGGTGTCGCCATCGGTTTTATTGTTTTTGCAGTTGTTATCCCAATGATGAACATGAACTCGCTTCGTTAAGGAGAAAATATGCTTTCTAATATTCAAAAGATCTTAAAATCTGAAGCTGGAATGAGCTTGATTGAGATCTTAATTGCCCTTACTCTACTTGCACTCGCTGGTACATTTGTAGGTGGTAAAGTGTTCGAGCAATTGCAGGAAGGCAAAGTGTCCTCGGCCAAAATTCAAATTAAATCTATCTCTGACAGACTTAAAGAATTCAGACGTGACTGTAACTTTCTTCCAACTTCAGATATGGGACTAGATGCTCTCATAAATAAGCCTGAGGGTGGACGTGAATGTAAAAGATATGCACCAGGTGGATATATCGAAGGGGGTAAAGTGCCTCTTGATCCATGGGACAGTGAATTCATTTACGAATCAGATGGCAAAACCTTCGAAATAAAATCCTTAGGTGCTGACAATGCAGAAGGTGGCGAAGGTTCTGATGCCGATATCAGCTCAAAAGACATTTAATTTAGCGAAATGCGATCAGGGTTTCTCTCTTATAGAAATTCTGGTCGCATTAGTTCTAGCGGCCCTCATCTTCCTTGCTGTTCCTTCAAGTGACAACGTACAAAAACATCGTGATCTTCAAACTGCACTAGATGATCTCGATCGCTCTGTTCGATTTGCAGGTAATGAAGCTGTGCTAAGAAACTCAGTTGTCAGGTTGAGAATTTCACTAGATAAAAAACCAACTGAATATACCGTTGAGTTCGGTCCCACTGGAAACTTTCCCCTGCCAGATTTAACCGCAAAGAGCTCAATGAGTCTTCAGGAAGAAAAAGTCGAACAAGAAAAGAAGGCGAATCTTAATAAACAGTTTAATAAAGTAGATGAATTTGAAGATATTAAGCATAAATTTTCGGAGAATGTTGAAGTTCTTGGAATGGCAACAACAACCTCGAAAAACTTGATTAAAGAAGGTGAAGCTTACCTCTATTTTTACCCAACCGGCGAGAAAGACGGAGGAATCATTATCCTCTCTACGGTCGAAGAAATCGCCTACATTGAAATTGCTCCATTCTTATCAGAAACTAATCTTGTTTTTAAACCTCTCAACACTTCTAGCGTTGCGAAAATGGAAGATATCCTTCAAACTAGAATGGATGAGGTTTATAAAGAGTGGCTAACAAAATAACGAATCAAAAAGGTTTTTCTTTATTGGAAGTGATGATCGCTGTCACTCTCTTTGCGTTTTTTGTTACGGCGTACCTTACAAGCCAAGGCTATAATGTAGAAGACTCAAGACTCTCTGAGGAACAGCTCATACTTCAGCAACTCGCTGAAAGAAAAATCAGTGAACTTATTTTAAACCCTCCAAAGTTCTCCAACGCGACAGCAAATATGGTTGAGACAAAGACGTTTGAAGAAACTGAATTCAAGAACTACGAATATAAAATTGAGATAAAGAAATTTACTGTTCCAGATTTTGGACAATTATTTTCACAGCAAGGCTCATCAAACGAATCAAATGATGAATATTCTAGTGACTATTATAATCCTAGTGCGGCCAACAATCAGCGTAATACTGATCTAGAAAAATTAGTTTTTGAAGAATTAAAGAAAAATATAGAAAAAATTATTTGGCAGGCAAGAGTTACTATTACAAATAAAGAAACAAAATATAACTTTACGCTTTCAACTTTTATTACAAATTATAATGAACGGATACAAATCAACGTTGGATTCTAACCAATCCGGCTTCACATTACTTGAAATTTTAATTGCCATCACTTTGTTGGCATTCATCACTATTGGTGTCGTCAATATCACTGACAATGCCGCTCAAACCAAAGAAAGAACGACAGAAGTGAATGAAAATAACCTGCAAATTGAAACTGCTATGAGCCGTTTTGAATGGGACTTTTCTCAAATATACTCTCCACTCTATTTTTCTTCAGTGATGAATATGAATCAAAATTTAGGAAATGATGGCCAACCCATTCCGGGAGCACAAACAAGCGGCGCTCAAGCCCAATCTGGCGCTGGAGCGGGACAACCAAATCCTCAACTTCAACAATATTATGAACAGCTCATTAGTCGATTTGAAAGGAATGAACACTTTATTTCAGTAAGTAAAGATGGCCACCCCATTCCACGATTTTATGCTCCGGAAAAAAGTGTTTTCGAATTTTTTACAACTTCAAACAGAAGGAAAGTAGAGAACACAAAACAATCTCATTTTGCATGGGTCAGATACTCTCTTGCTGATCAAGAGCAAACTGAAGACGAAGAAAGGAATATCAATATTCCGAAATCACTAAAAAGTTTTGTAAGATACTTTAGCGCTGATGATCCTTATGGTGATCAAAGAATCAATGTCCAAGAAAACCAAACCGTTAAGGCCGCCGTACTTTTAAGGAACGTCGAGTATCTTGAATTTCAATTTTGGGATTATCAAAGAAGGAAATGGGAAAATTCACTTAGAAATATTGATAGCGGAGAGAGTCTCATTCGAGGAGTTAAATTAATTATCACTTGGTACGATTCTCAAGGCAGCAAAAGAACTTCTTCGAGGATATTTCGTACACTCTGGCCTATGGTTACTCCGCAGGATCAAATTCAACCAAACAACCTAGCAGCAGGTGTTCAAGCAGGTGCTCAAGCTGGGGTTCAATCTGGAGCACAAGGTAATATAAATTCAGGGAACACCAATGGTTACTAAAAAAGAAGTTAAAACCATTTTAGGAAATCAAAGTGGCGTTGCCCTAATGATGGTGATGACGGCCATGTTACTTCTCATGGCCATCTATGGAGAATTTACTTTTGAATCCAAAATTGCTCGCCTAAAGGCAACAAATATTCTGGATAAATCACAAGCGAAACTACTAGCAGAATCTGGCCTTCAATTAGCGATGACGAGATTAAGACTTTACAAGGAAGCATTTAATACCGTTCAAAACAATCCCAACGCAAAAAATATGGTTCCCGTTCAATTACTTAATCAACTTTGGGAAGTTCCCTTTATTTACCCTATTCCCGTTGGTAAAAATGCAAATAGTTCGTTTAAGGCAACAGTAGATTTATTTGCCAAAGAAAGTCTTCTTGATGGTGAATTTAAAGTTAGTATCCAAAATCTCTCGAATCGTATGAATTTAAACTTACTTCGAATTGATATGACAAAAGTTAACCCTGACCCCCAAGTTGATGATGGACAAGACGATTACTCTTCATTGAATTTATCCGATACGGCCATTTTGTCTGACGTATCAATTGATCAGTCCCTCTACTTCCTTTTAAAGAAGTTGGTTGATAAAAAAAGAGAAAAGGATGAATCATTTGATGATCGTTACTCACGTTTAAATTATCAGGAAATGATTACAAATCTAAAGTATTACATGTCAGATTATGGAAGTATGCTCCGAGATCCATTGGCAGGCGAAGCAGAAGCGACTTATCAAAGAGTTCCTCTTGCTCCCAAATTTGGCCCATTAAGCTCCTCAAGTGAACTCTTCTCTATTCCCGGATGGAATGATGAGCTCATTGAATTAATTCAAAACGAATTTTCAGTCTATCCTTCGACACAAATCGATTTTAATAAAATTACCTCGAATATGTTAAAGATTCTTATTCCTACACTGACTGAGGAAGACATTAAAGAATTTTTCATCTGGAGAGATGATCCTGAGCAACCTCGCTACATCAACTCAAAGGCTGATTTCAAAAAATATATTGTGGATCAAGAAAGGCTGATGAACGATACTGATTTTGAAGAGAGGATGAAGCAATTTGAACAAAAGGGATTCACTTTTGGTTCGAACCCCAATCTTTTTAAAATCGTCTCAGAAGGTAGCTATAATAGGGCCAACTACACATTAGTTGCCTACGTTGTTCTCCCAAAAAATGCCCCTACCGCTGCTACGAATCCGGGAACTCAACCTGGAGCTCAAGGTGGCGCCCAGCCCGGAGCACAAGCCGGATCTCCCCCTGGGACAACTCCAGGGACCGCACCTCAAGACCAAAAAACTCAACTTCTCGAACCAAGAATCATTGAGATTCAAATTAACTAATTATCTTCCCGTAATCAATAGACTCTGGTTACAATAATACTATGCATGTATTAGCAATTGACGCTGGATCATATAGTGTAAAATACCTTTCCTCTGTCGTGGATCGTCGTAAGATTACTCACCTTGAAATGAGTGAGATTGTTTTACGCGACTACATGGTTGATCATAGCGATCTCACAATTGAAGATTCAATCAACAACATTATCCGAGATATTTTAGATAACGTTGCAAAGCCAGATACAAAAATCATCTATCAGTCCGACCCTCGGATGATGACGACAAGATTCCTCACTCTTCCAGTAAAGAATAAAAAGAAAGCGGAACTCATGCTCCCCTTTCAACTTGAAGAGGATATTCCCTATTCATTAAATGAAATTCACTACGCCTACAAGATGGAAGGTCAAAAGACTCAACACACAGCTTTAATTGAGTTAGCAAGAGAATCCATTTTTGAAACCTATTACAATGCACTAAGAGAAAAAAACATCCTACCGAATATTCTTTCGACGGAATCTTCAGTTGTTGAAAATTTTTTCAATCAAAATCCAATGGCGGGACCATTTTGTGTTTTAGATATTGGGCATAAAACCACTAAGGCTTATTTTTTCTATAATTCAAGACTTCTCATGTCTCACATTTGTTATATTGGCGGACATCATGTGAACGAGATGATCGCAGAGACCTATAAGATTGAGGTTGATGAAGCGATCATTTATAAGCATCAGAATGCTTTTTTCCTCACATCTGCTCAGTACTCGGAAGTTGAGCCAGTTCAAAGAGATTTTGCCTCTGCCATGGATAAAGTTTTTTCAACCCTCACGGTTGACTTCACTCGCTGGAAGATTGGATTTAAAGTTAATTTTGGACTCAGCTTGCAACATGTCTTTATTTGTGGTGGTAGTTCCAATATTAAGAACATTGCAAATTACCTAACAGAGAAGTGGGAAGTCAAAGCTTCACTCTTAGAGAGTTTCGATAAAATTGAAGTTGAAAAAGTTGATGTTAATCCAAAAAGTAAATCAAAGTTTGCCTTAGTTAACATGATGGCAATTGGCTTTAGAAGAAAGAACCGTTTTGTTAATCTACTTATAGGTCGCTTTGCCCAAGCGTCCTCATCCGAGGTCCCTCTGCACTCTTTTTCCTTTATCGGAGTAAGAGTGGCGGCAGTCTCACTGGTTCTAGTCCTCTCTTTATTTGTTGAACGTTATTTCATCAAGAAAGACATCGTCGCTGTAAATTCTAAACTTTCTTCAATCATAAAGAATAGTGAGCTCAAGATACCCGGTAGGATTAGACGTCAAGCCGCTACAAACCCAAAAGCTGTTTATGACATTCTTGTAAAAAAGCAGAGGGAAGTTCGCCAGGAAATTTCGACACTCCAAGCGGCAATAGAGATTCAAGCCCTATCCCCTCTGGTTCTTGTAAGTCAAATATCTGCAAGTAGTCCAAATGCGACACTTATTGAATTTTCCTCAAATGATTCAGGTGAGATCAAAGCTGTATTAACTTCTGAATCTTTAGAGGAACTCACAAACTTAAAGAACAATTTTGAGCGCTCAAGCCTCAGTGATGTCCAAGCATCTCTGGATGAAAAGAAGTTGCAATTAAATGTAACTGCAAACGGAAATTAAGATGGAAGATTTTAACCAAGTTTCAAGAATGCCTCTCTTTAAAAAAATTGATCGCGCCATCTTTGAGCGGCTTGATAGATTTAGATCATCTCCCGGATACAATAACGTTCAAGATTTCTATAACGGTCTCGATGAAGAACAGCAAAAAGTCTTTAAGAGTGTTGTTGTTATTAGTATTTTTATTGTCCCCATTATTTTCTTGAGCATCCTTTGGTGGCAAAATAGTAGTATTAAAACGGATCTCCAAGCGAGAGTAGATCTTGTATCAAAAGCGAACGAAATCATTGGCCAAAGAGAAAGTCTACAAAATATTGCACCTAATATCCTTTCATCAAGTCCTATCGACGGCCAATCGATGATGACTTCAAGAGTTTCAAATATCCTCTCCTCATCCGGAATGGATCTTTCAAAAATCAAGATCGATGATTTCGCCAGTGATATTTCATCTGGAAACATTGTCAAATCAGAATCAAATCTTAATTTTTCAAATTTCTCTACAGATGAAATGGTTAATATGCTTCTTAATCTTATTCAGCGAGAAAAGTTTAGAATTCAGAATGTTAATATTTCTCGAAATAGTGATAATAATCTCCTTAATGGTCGATTTCAAATTGTCCATTTGAGTGTTGCTCAAAATATTGAGGAAGATTAATGGCGAGTTTAAGTGAGATCCAATCTTTAGAAGAAATAAGCTATAAGAGTAAAATTAAGTTTTATCTTTACCCGGTTATCATTGTTTTTTTATTCTCTATTTCTTTTCTTAATTATTTTCCAGTTGGAGAGCAGCTAAAAGGTTTTATGAAAAAAAACCTAGCTGGAACCGCTTGTAATCCTGATTATGATGACTTAAGAATTGAATGGATTCTCCCAAAAATTGTCGTTTCAGGATTAAATATTCCGGCTGGCTGCCTGGGACGAATTGGCGACCCCATAAAGTTTACATTCGTCTCGATTCAATTTAATTTCATTAGTTTTGCTCCTTTTGGAATCCCTTTCAAAATCCAATCAGAATTAAATGGCCAGCCAATGACTATTTACTATGTTCAAGGGTTTGGTGAAAGAGTCTTCAGAATTAAAGATCAACCAATAGTGATTTCTAGGCTTCAACCAGTCATGGGCGCTAACTTTAAATTATCTGGTAATGTTCTTTTCGATTTAACTGCCAAAATGGCAAACGGTGGCTCTCTAAAAGATATGGATTTCAAAATGAGATCGACTGATTTTCAACTGCCTTCACAAAATATACAGGGTTTCACAACTCCCAATGTTAAATTAAACGAAATGTATATAGAGGCAAAATCAGAAAATTCATCTACCGTAAAAGTTGATAAATTTATCGTTGGAGACCCTGACTCTCCTATTCGTGCAAATCTTAAAGGACAAATTGATCTCCAACAGGGAGCAATTTTATTTTCAATTTTAGACCTCAAAGGTGAAATTGCTTTTACTGAAAACTTTAAACAGACTGTTCCCTTAGTTGATCTTTTCTTTCAAAACTTCACACAAAAAGATGGCTTTTACCAAATTAGAATTGGTGGAAACTTGGGACAACCAAAACTCATGAACCCCTAGGGATTATATGATTAACCAGGCCATAGAAAAGGCCATTCGTAGCTCGTGTCACAAAAATCATTTATTAGAAATTATGGATTATGCGGTTTTTCCTGCAGGTAAATTATTTCGACCAAGACTGGTCGAGGCCATTGCCTTAGATCTTGATACAAATATGTCGTCCAATCATCTTCATTTAGCTGCCGCCATTGAGATTCATCATGCCTACACACTCGTACATGATGATCTTCCGTCTATGGATAATGATTTAATTAGACGCGGAAAAGACTCTACTCACGCCAAATTTGGTGAATGGAAAGCAATTTTAGCGGGGGATGCCCTATTAATCGCATCTTTTAATGAGCTATCTAAAATTAAGCATCCTCGATTTCAAGAACTCTTTAAACTAATGTCTTGGGCAACTGGTGCCAAAGGATTAGTAGAGGGACAATTTAGGGATCTTGAAGCTAATGGGGAGGCAAAGATTTTAGACGTTGTCAGGATCCATGAATTAAAAACAGGTCGCCTGATACAGCTCGCAACTCTTGGAGCGTATCTCCTCTCTAACAACACCAGTTATAGAGGCAAAATAGATCTCCTAAAACTTGGTAAAAATATTGGTGTTACTTTTCAGCTATTGGATGATTTATGTGAACTCACATCTAAAGAAGTTTCACCGCACGAAATGAAAATTAATCCCTTCATTCATTCAGGATCAGAGGCCCTAAATTATTTAAAAACGACACACGCTTCTATTGGCCAAATAACAAAAAAATATCAATTCCTTCATGTTGATACCATGCTTAAGGATTATTTCCTTACGAATAAAAAATTACTTCAAACGGAACTAGCAAACTTGAAAGTAAATATGAATGGTAACGTAAAACAAATTGAGGAATGGATTACCAATTTCGCTTAGATCGAATCTCTTTTATTTGATTTATTGCTTCTTCTATTTTTAATCTTATTCCAGAAGATTCCTTGGTGTGAATACCGGATTGGAAATTCGATAATTCTGACTCATCAACAAGAGAAGACATTTTCATTCTAGCTTCAGGTATTGTCATTTTATCTTCAAACAGGAACTTTTTAATTTTCAAAATCGCTTCTAAATCTTTTCTGGCGTAAATTTTTTGACCCGAGTCAGATGTGATAGGTGAAATTTCTGAAAATTCTGTTTCCCAATACCTGATAACATAAGGCTTCACCCCGGTAATCGGGGTGAGCTCTTGAAATTTAAAACTGGATTTATTTGGAATCATTAATAAAGACTAGCAGAGAATCGACCTATTCGTCGTCATTCTCATCATCGATATCATCATTATAAACAGTATCATCTATGTTATTTAAGAATGATGAAAGTGCTTTTGGTTTAGCTTCTTTCACTGGAAGATTTTTATTCTCGTTACCATTCTCATCAAGACGGTGTGAGTAACGTTCAGTGATATCTTCTTTTAAGATTTGAGATGGCTTAAACGTCAAAACCCGTCTAGCACTGATATTCATTGCTGTACCGGTCTGAGGGTTTCGGCCAACACGAGTTGCTTTATCTCGAATGCTAAAATTTCCAAAGCCAGAAATTTTAACCTTCTCGCCTTTTGCAAGAGTGTCTTTGATTACTTTAAAGACAAGATCGACAAGTTCAGCTGCTTCTTTTTTCGAGAATCCAGCCTCTTTGTAGATACGCTCTACTATGTCTGCCTTAGTCATGCTCATTGAAAATCTCCCATGAAGTTTCAAAAGCTTATCGCCATTATTTAAGAACTATTAATAGGTTAGCAGTAATCAGAATTAGTTCAAGAGAAAAAAATTCAGTTTTTGATGAAAAATCAGGAATTTGAGGCTTTTTTAAACTTAATCTATTTAACGAGACGACAAAAAAAAGCCCCTTGCGGGGCTTTCTAAACATTCTTTACTTAGTCGCTTCAAAAATTGCTTTAAAAGCATTGAAGTCATGGATAGCAAGATCCGAAAGCATTTTACGATTAATCGTAATATCTTTTTTCTTAAGGCCAGAGATTAATTGGCTATAAGAAGTGCCTAACATTCTAGCTCCAGCATTAATACGAACGATCCAAAGTTTACGGATGTCTCTCTTAAGAAGCCTACGGCCAATAAAAGCGTAGTGAAGTGCACGACGAACTGTTTCAGAAGCATGCTTGTACTTCGTTCTACGGTCGAAGTGAAAGCCTTTAGCTAGTTTTAAAATTTTGTTTCTTCTTTGGCGGGCTTTAAAACCGCGTTTCACACGTGACATACATTCTCCTCTTCGATCATAGGGGGACAATTTTGTCTCTTAACCCTACTTCTCTACTCTCGATGGTTATTAAAAAACCTAGACTAAACTAGGTAAGGTATACAAGAAGCAGCATTGTGGTAGTCAGCAGGATTTACATATCCCGGGGTACCTTTATCTTTCTTAGCTTTCTTCGACTTATTAATTAGTAAGTGACGAAGGTGAGCTTTTTTATACTTAATTTTACCAGTAGCAGTAACTTTAAAGCGCTTGGCAGCCGCACGCTTAGTCTTCATTTTCGACATATATCGCTCCTAAAACAAAAAAAATGCACCCTTAAAAGAGTGCACGAAAATAACATGTAACAATTGATAGATAAAGTATTTTTTATTTTTTCTTTCCAGGAGCAACCATAGCAATGACTCGGTTACCCATGAATTTTGCTGGAGCCTCAATAATAGCTCCCTTCTCTAAAACTGCTTTTACAATTTCATCAAATTTTGAAAGGCCTATTTCTTTATGGGCCATCTCGCGACCACGAAACTGCATTAAAAGTTTAACTTTATCACCCTGATCGAGAAATTTTTCAATGTGATTTATTTTCACTTCAAGATCGTGTTTTTCAATATTTGGACGAAACTTCATTTCCTTCACATCAATGACAACTTGCTTCTTTTTTGCTTCCGCAAGTTTCTTCTGGATTTGGTATTTATATTTACCGTAATCCATCATCTTCACTACTGGGGGGTTCGCGTTGGGAGAGATTTCGATCAGATCTAAACCCTCAGAGTCGGCCATGAGTCTTGCTTGGGCAAGAGTAACTACACCGTAAGCCTTTCCATCATCGCCAATTAAACGAATCTCGTGTGCACGGATTCTCTCATTTACTCTCGGTTCTTGAACTTTCTCGCTTATAACCCACCTCCATAACAAATTCGGGGTATCAATAAATAATCAAAAAATACAATGCCTTGAATAACCTGACAAGGTCATTCATAGAAGATCACCTCAACGGAGACTTTTAGTTCAGGATTGAGCTGTCTTCTTATGCGTAAAATAAAGGAAGTCTTGAGTCCTTGTCCCTGCAATTCTAATGCTGTACGCTTTTCTAGCGCGGATTCAAGGTACTGTTCTAGGCCCCCACCTTTGAGAGAATAAGCTATCACAGGTCTTGAAGACCAATCTAAAAATTTAAAAGGGAAATTCAGATCTTTCTTAGGTCCAGAGACTGAGCGGCCAATAACGCACTCGCCTTTTCCATTTAAAAGATCGCTGGGTGACTCATTATAAAAGAGGTAAACATCTTCCTGAATATGATCAAGCCCAAGGGACTCAACATAATCATCAATTTGCCAAGACTTCTCAAGCCAATCACGTCCAAAGTCATCTGAAGACAAACAAAGCCAACGACTATTAGGAAGAAAAGTGAAATCCATTAAGGAAGTGCCTTATTAAATTTCAGGTTAATCGCCACCTGATCATTTAAATCACGAATAAATTTTTCAATCGAATCATCTAGTTTTCCATGATCAACAACTTTAAATGTTCGATCTTCGTTTCTTTCAATGACTTTTTGATTTTGATGATAGATCAGAGTGTCTTTTATGATTGGTACTGCAAAGGACTCAGGATACTTAATGACTCGACCATGCTCAATTTCAAGATTAAAAAGCTCCTTCGCGACCTGAATAAATCTCTCTTGAGTAAAGTTTTCCAATGAAAGATATTTCACCGCGAGGCTCGAAATATAATAGGCTTCATAGAGATAAGATAATGCCGTTGAGAACCTTCTGACCTTTGTCGCTATTTGATAAAGCTCTTGAGATGAAAGCTTCATACACTCTTCAAGTGAGTCAACTCTTCTCCCTAAGGCAAATGAGATGACATTTAGGGCCTCAAAAATCATCTCTTTAATCGTTGGAAGGTAGAACTCGTACTTTAACTCTTTTCTCTTCATCATTAAAAATCGAGTCAGCTGCATCCCATCTTTGATTGAACCATTCCAAACATTAAACCAGGTAGCATTAATAATCGCAGGCACCAGGAAATGATGAAGGATCATATTCTTATGGAAGAGCACTTCCACTCTTCGCTCATCTTTAATCACATAGTAAACTTGATTTAATCTTTCTCTTTTTAATACTTCAATCTTCTTATTTCCAATAAACATATCGAGAGCTGATCTTAAAGAATCTTGGAAATCATCTAGGGATAAACTCGGAGTCAAAGGAATATTTAGTGCGCGACAGTACTCAATAACATCTAACGCTCGCTCTTCAATTTGTTTCCAAGTCAGAGCTCCTGATGGTTCATCCAGCATCACTAAACCAAGAAGGGATGATGGGGTAATCGGCATACCTCGCCCGACTGCCTTGAAGTTTTCAAAGGCCAAATTCTGAGTCGCTTCTTTTAAGTCGCCCTTGTATCCATCAATCTTTATCGGTTCACCGAAATGAATGTGTATTGTTCCTAAACGCTTATTAAAGAGTTTAAACAATTTAAAAAGCTGAGTTCCCTTTTCTGGTACTTTTTTTCCACCACCAAGTTCCCTTGCATGCGCCTTTTCCTCAGGGATGTGCTCATGCGCCAATGAAACAGGAACAAACATAAGGGGTTTTTCTTTAAGCTGTGAATGGGCCTCAAGAAGCATTTGAAAGAGACCATACTTTGGCTTTAAAAGTTTTCCCGTTCTTGTTCTTCCACCTTCAAAGAAGAACTCTACCACTTGACCAGTTTTAAGAAGGTAATAGATATATCCTTCAAAGGTGAGTTTATAGAGTTGATCAGCGGTAAATGATCGACGAATAAAAAAAGCTCCGGCCTTACCGAAAAACTGTCCGAGAGGAAAAACATTTAAATTTATGCCTGCGGCAACTCGAATAGGGATGCCAAATTTTTTATACATCGAATAAGTCAGAGCAACGTAATCCGCATGGGACTGATGATTTGGTACTAGGATAATGTGATTATCTTCTTTCAGTTTAAAAAAATCCATTCCTTGAGGTAATTCAATATTAACCCCATCATAAAGTTTTAAAAACGTAGCATCAATAAACGCGGCTGCTGTCTTAACAACTGTCGGAGAAAACTCGCCATGAATTTCTTCAAAGAGTTTTTTTATTTTGAGAGCGTCTTCCGGTTTTGTCTGAAGACGCTCTTTAATTTTTGGATAAGTTAAAACGGTGTCTAAAGCGTTGTCTGATAACAAGCGAATCCTACTGGTTAAAAAGTCCATGTGGTTTGGATTCCATCATACCACTAGCTGTCATCTCCATGAAACGGGCATTTTTGTTGATATCCGAAATACTGTTGGCATTGAGGTAGGTCATACCCGAGCGAACACCTCCAGCGAGCTCATGCACAATGTTTTCAACTGATCCCTTACAGTTAACCCAACGCGCTTCACCTTCGGCCGCCATTCCTTGAGGAAGCTCGCCTCTCCAAGAAACTTGAGCGTCTTTTGAGGCCATGCCACGATAACGTTTACGCCCACCCTCGATTTCTCCTGGAGTTTCTAAGCACCCAGAAAGCATTGACCCTAGCATGACCGTTTGAGCACCTGCCGCAAAGGCCTTCACAATATCACCAGAGGTTTTGATTCCACCATCTGCGATAACTGGAACATTATATTTTCTTGCTTCAAGAACACACATCGCAACAGCAGTTAACTGAGGGACACCACAACCAGTAATGATTCGAGTCGTGCACATTGATCCAGGGCCAATTCCAACCTTGACTGCGTCAGCTCCATGATCGATGAGTCCTTTGACACCTTCAGGCGAAGCCGTATTTCCCGCTATAACATCAACCTTAGGGAATTTCTTTTTAACAAACTCTAAGGTCTCAAACATCATGACTGAGTCACCATGAGCAATATCAATAGTGAGAATATCTGCACCAGCATCCACTAGTAGCTCTGCGCGTCTCATACCATCTTCCTTAACACCAATGGAAGCAGCGACTGGAAGACCCAAAGGATGAATCGCCTCTCTCATGAGCTTCACTTGTCTCACTTGTTCCTCTGGTGACATGAAACGGTGGAGAATCCCGAGGCCTCCAAGTTGCGCCATTTTAATCGCCATCTGGTATTCAGTGACCGTGTCCATGTTGGCAGAGATGATGGGCGTTTTAAGAGAAAAATTTCTAGTGACCTTAGAATCTAACTGAGGAGATCGACGAGAATTCATTTCTGAATGACGAGGCATAAGTAGAACGTCGTCAAAAGTTAAACCACGTGATCTTTCCAAAATGTCATTGGCAGAGAAGATTAATCCCATAAAAATCCCTTGTGAATGTTAGATGTCATCTCATTTTGCCAAAGGAAGAATCGATTGAAAACAAATGTATATTTTAGATCGATAAAAGAATATAGCGCCGGAATTCCGGCGCCAATGAATTATTCGTGTTTTGCGTTAAAGTTTTCGATAGCACCGGCCATGAGATAAGCATGGGCCCTGATTTTACGAAGAGCAACGACCATGTCTGAATACGTGAGAGCTGTCACTGGTAAATAAGTTCCCTTTGAAATCCGATCAAGATGCTTCTCTCTCATGCTATCGGCCCAAAGCTGTAGTTCATGGGATTTAGATTCAATCTTTGACATATCAAGGGCTTCACCATTTTCAAGACCAGCGCCAACAAGAGCGAAAAACTCCCATACGTCATCTAAGAATTGAAAAAACTCAGTACGAGATTCTCCTTCAATCTTATCCTTTCCTTTAAATCTCTCTCTATAGGTTGCTAATCTCTCAATGTAATCAGCAACTGATTCAAGTTCATCAGCAATTTTAATCATCGCCTGAATTTGCTCGGATTGATGGTGTGACATTGGTTTTTCCATCACATAACAAAGAAAAACTGTGATCTCTTTATGAATGTTGTCAGTAATTCGCTCGTAATCGATGATTTTTGCCAATTTTTTTGGGTCGTATTCTTCTGCAAGCCAAAATTCTTTGTTGAGTTTATACATCCTCTCGATGACTTCTTTCATTTTTTTAAGCTCTGATTCTGCTTGTGCCATTGAAGCTGCTGGAAGCATGTTCATTGGATCACCTAGGACAAGAAGATGCGGAACCTCTTTCTCCATTTTGTCTGGCGTAATTTTTGTCACGAATTTTGCCAATTGATTAATGAATGGCAGGAACAAAAGCGTCGCACTTAAATTAAAAAATGTATGTGCCAAAGCAATATGTTGCCCGACATGTGGAATCGTTCCATCTGGAGCAGTAAATTTTGGATCCATAGGAATTAAATAGTCGATGAAATCAAAATAGTAAGGAAGCCAAGTGAGCATGATAAGCACACCAAAAATATTAAAACAGGCATGGGCACGAGCTGCTCTTTTGGCGTTAACGTTGGCGCCAATAGAGGCCAGAATCGCTGTAATAGTCGTTCCAATATTTTCGCCTAAGACCAATGAAACAGCTGTGTGATACGGTATAATTCCAGAGGTCGCGAGGGCCATGGTAATACCAAGCATCGCGGATGAACTTTGAACAATCATGGTGAGTAAGCAACCCATCATAATCGAAGCAATGTAAGCTCCGTAATTTTCTCCCGAAAAATAAGCTATTGAATCAAGAAAGGCTTGGTTTTCCCGAAGAGGTGCAAAGGCCCCCGACATAAGCTGAAGCCCCAAGAAAACAAGTCCAATACCTAAAACAGACTTACCTAAATGCTGCCACTTCTCGGATTTTGAAAATAGACCAGGAATAAAACCTAAACCAACAAGGAGAAGGCCATACTTATCGACTTTTACTGAAATGATCCAACCGGTAATGGTGGTACCAATATTCGCCCCAAAAATAACTCCAATCGCTTGAGTTAGGTTCATGAGACCTGCATTTACAAATCCAACTGTCATGACTGTAGTAACAGATGAGGATTGAATAATACATGTAACGAGGAGACCAACTCCCACCGCCATGAAGCGATTTCCAGTGATGGAATTAATAATTTTTCTAATCACATCACCTGCAACTGCTTGCAGACCATCTGACATGAATTTCATTCCGAAAAAGAAAATCCCTAATCCACCCAGAAGGGTATAGATAATGGTAAAAGCTTCCATCAACTCTCCTTAAAAATTCTCTAGTCCACCATAGTCGCAAAGGCGATTGGAATGATGATGTAGAGAATCGTATCGCGAACTAAATAAAATAAAAAAAAGTAAACAAATGCCTTAGGACCCTTTAGAAACAGACGTTCCAAACCAAGGTATTGGGCCTTCTTAGACATGGCCACCATAAATTTGGTTTTTCCATAGTGCTTAAAAAAGAAAGTCAAGGCCCCATCAACCTTGCGGTCAAACGCAATAAACTGAGTTTTGATCCATGCCGACATAGTCAAATTCCAAATAGTTGATACATATCAAAGATGAAATAATGTTTTTGTGAAGATTGTGTCAAGAAAAGGTGCCAAAAATAATCCTTGTTTACATCATGTCAATCCATCTTTTTCAATGGTTATGACATTTTCATGACAAATTTCTAAGGTCAATAACATAAAGTTGATTTCATGCTAGATGGTCTTAGACTCTGGAATTTTATAAGTGGTAGCCTCCCTTTGGGGAACCTCGTTGGTCATAGCTTCGAACTTAGAACTTGTCAGCGAACACTTGTGCTTTCCTTTCAAACAAATCCTTTTCTTTCTCCAGAACTACCAGAACATGAACTTGTAGTTGGGGCCGATGCTTATTTTTTTCTCCTTGAAACAATTTGTGGTCTTAAAAGTAAACTCATTGGAGAAAATGAAATTGTTGGCCAGTTTAAAGAAGCCTATCAAATTTATGCCGCGTCTACTATTAAAGACACTAGAGTTCTAATGGTCCTTGAAAAACTTTTTAAAGACGCCAAAGAGATTAGAACTCAGTACTTAATCGGTATTTCACAAAAAACTTATGCTTCACTCACTAGACGGCATATTTTTCAAAAAGCAAAAGCGAATCACATCGTAGTGGTTGGGTCTGGGGCCCTCGCTGAAGATCTCATCAATCAGTTTAAGAAAAAAGCCAAGGTTTCTATTTGTGCTAGAAATTTTGAGCGCGCTAATGAACTTGCGAAGATCCACGGACTAGAGGTTTTACCTTGGGAGCTACGAGATCAACTTCGCCATGTCCCCTACATTGCCAATACTGTAGGAACCAATCACATTATATTTGATAACAATTTCTTTGAAACATGGTCTCAGCAGGAGAATAGACTTTTTGTTGACCTAGGCTCTCCATCTAGTATTGAGACCCATCTTGATCTAGATCGCGGAGTTGTGCGGTTAGACGATATTTTTCGCGAAGGAGCTATCGTTCAGGAGCAAAAAGAAAGGCAAATTGCCCTGGCCAGAGCGGCCATGATCAATATCACCATGAAACGTCAGTCACTTTTCGAAGAAAAATTCAACAAATCCTCAGAGCTATTTTCTCCTCAAAACGTCTCTCCTGTGAGATACATCTAGGTCTATGACCACTTACAAAATTGGCACACGAGGGTCCCTCTTAGCAGTGACTCAATCAACACTTATTAAAAATGAACTTGAAAGAATTTCGGGCGAAATTTTTGAACTTGTTTTAATCAAAACTCAAGGTGATCAAATTACGAATAAGCCCTTGTGGCAACTCGAGGGTAAAGATTTTTTCACCAAAGAACTTGATGAAGCTCTCCTGGCAAAAGAAGTTGACCTTCTTATACACTCCTATAAAGATCTTGGATCAGAAAGACCCGTCGGAATTAAGCTTGCGGCCATTACTGAAAGAAGATTTGCCCACGACATTTTAATTATTCCCCAAAAAAATATTGAAGCATTAAAAAACTGGAAGGGAGAATTTGTCGTTGGGACTTCCTCACCTCGAAGAATCGCAAACATTACTCACGCTCTAAAAAATTATCTCCCTGGCTCCCCTAATCTTCGATGCGAAACACTTCGTGGAAATGTTAATACGAGGATAAGAAAGCTTAAAGATGGTGAATACCACGCAATAACTTTGGCCCTGGCGGGTATTGAACGACTTGCCCACACAGAAAAGTCATCCCTTGAATTAAAAGAACTTTTGTCTGGCATGAATTATTTTGTGATGCCACAAAGCGTTTTTCCATCTGCTGCCTCTCAAGGTGCACTTGGGATCGAACTTCGCGCAGATCGGGATGATAGCGGAAAATTATTCAATATTCTGTCCCAGCTTTCTCACCCCAAGACAGTAGAAGAAGTTGAAAGAGAGAGAAAAACTTTTAAAGAATTTGGTGGTGGTTGTCACCTTGCCGTTGGAATCCATGTAAAGAAGATCAATGAGAATCTTTTTCTCCACGTTAATGCAGGTGAAGTTGACGGGGTAAGAGTTGAAAAAAAATGGGTTGAAGGATTTAAACTGCCTACACTTTCTAGGAATAAAAAACTTTTTGTTGGCTTACCGAAAAGTGACAGACCAGGAATTGTTTTTGATGAATACTTAATAAAAGTCCCTTTAAGAAAAGAAATTGATTTATCCGGTAAACACGTTTTCGTCACCAGTATGTATTGCCTTGAAACGCTAAAAGCGTCTCAGTGCCCTGAAGGGATTTGGGCAGCAGGAGCGAAAAGTGCCAGAGATCTTGCCTCTAATGGTTTTTGGGTTAATGGCACCGCAGATAGCCTTGGTACCGATGATTTAAAGAATATCCAGTCTTCAAAGGCGCTTCAAATCATTCACTCTCATTTAAATGGTCCTTGGACAGTTCTGACTCATGAGAACTCAAAATCTGATATGGGTGATGTGGTCGGATGTTATGAAAGAAAAAATATGGAAGTTTCAAAAGATTACGAAAATCGACTCATGGAAGTTGGGGCTTGTTATTGGACAAGTTTTCCTCAGTATGAATCTTTTTTACAAAGATTTCCCTTCCTCAAAGAAGTAGGCCACTTCTGCGGAATGGGAAAGACCTGGCAGGAATTTAAAAATGCAGGAGTCTCGATTACCCCAATCGCTAACATGCAAGACTATTACGAGCTGGTAAGGAATTAATATGAATAATAAAGAACTTTTTGAAAAATCACTTAAGTACGTTCCAGGTGGAGTCCACTCGCCTGTTAGATCCTTTAAAGGTCTTCACACCACTCCACGTTTTGTTAACCGAGGCCTTGGAGCGAAAATTTGGGATGAAGAAGGTAAGGAATTTATCGACTTCTGCATGAGTTTTGGACCTCTTATTCACGGTCATCAAGATCCAGAAATTAAGGAAGCCATCATTAAGGCCCTTGAAAGAGGCTGGACCTTTGGTGCTTGCGAAAAATATTCTTTAGAACTCGCTGAATATATCGTTAACAAAATTTCATTCATTGAACAAATTCGCTTCATGAACTCCGGAACTGAAGCTGTGATGACGGCAGTTAGACTTGCCAGAGGAATCACAGGTAGATCAAAGATTATTAAATTCAACGGCTGCTATCATGGTCACCTTGATTCTATGTTGATTAAGGCAGGATCTGGTCTTGCTGGGACAGCTGAAGCATCATCTAAGGGTGTTACAGAAAGGCAGGCAGGCGACACTTTGATATGCGAACTTGGCGACCTAGAAGAAGTTAAAAGAGTCTTTGAGGACCATAAAGAGCAAATCGCTGCAATTTTTATTGAACCACTTCCTGCGAACAATGGACTTCTAGTTCAAGAGGATTCATTCCTGAAGGGACTTCGAGAATTATGTGACAAAAATTGTGCATTACTCGTCTTTGACGAAGTCATCTCAGGTTTTAGAGTCGGGTTCGGGGGAATGGCTGAGAAGACTGGCATTTATCCAGATCTTGTGACTTACGGAAAAATTATCGGTGGCGGAATGCCTGTGGGTGCAGTCGCTGGACCTAAAAAATTCATGGAATGCCTAGCCCCACTTGGTCCAGTTTATCAGGCCGGTACTCTCTCAGGAAATCCAGTTGCCATGGCGGCGGGACTCGTTAACTGTAAAAAACTCACGACACAGGCCTATGAAAAGCTAGAGGAACATTCAAAAAATATTGTAACTATCATGAATGATTGGATGAATAAAAATGGTTTTGAAGACTATCAAACTCTTCGCTATGGCTCATTATTCTGGCCAATTTCAAGCCATGGGAAACTGACTAACATTACGCAACTTCCAAAAAATATGAATGAAAGGTTTTATAAGCTTTTTGAAATCATGCTTAATAAGGGAATTTATCTTGCTCCAAATGCCTACGAAGTAGGATTCGTCAGCTTGGCCCATGATCAAAAAATACAAAATGAGTTAAAAGAGAGGTTATGGAGGTAAATAAAACACGACGCTGGTTTTATGCCCTAACTTTTCTTTGGGTGATAATGCTCCTAGGTCTGGGCTCGTGGTGGCTTTATCTCGTTTTTAAACTCCACTCCACTCTTAGCTCCCTAAATATTCCAGAACTCGGGTCACAGAATCGATTTCTTAATATGATGAAATGGGAAGGAAGTTTCTTCTTTATTTTTTTGGTACTGCTGGGTGTTTCACTTTTTATTATGTACATGAGGGATATGAGAAAATCCAAGGCAATGCAGGCCTTTTTTTCTTCTCTTTCTCATGAATTGAAAACTCCCCTCGCTAGCATGAGACTCCAGGCAGAGGTTATAAAAGATTTAATTGATGATGAATCACACTCTCATGATCAACTCTCCTCTTTAACAAAACGCTTAATTGAAGACACTCACAAACTAGAGTCTGAACTTGAAAAAAGTTTACAACTTTCCCGTATAGAGCAAGATGCAGCCATGACACTTGCTCCTGTAAGCCTTGAGCGCTTTTTGCGCCGTCAAGAACAAAGACTTTTATTGCCCATTAAAATAGAGATCGATATCCCAAAGGATGCAGAAGAAGTTCTTGCTGATGAATTATCTATGAATATGATATTTAGAAATCTTATTGAAAATACTCAAAGGCATCACAAAGAAGCAACTAAGATTCTGATCAAATCAAAAAGATTAGGTGTTTTTGTAGAAGTTACTTATGAAGATTTTGGTAAAAAATTCGAAGGTGACATCAAAAATCTGGGGGAACTATTTTATAAATTTAATTCAGCAAAAGGTTCTGGAATTGGGCTTTATCTTATTAAAAATCTCATGCGTAAGATGCAGGGAAATTTAGTTATTGAAAATGAGGATGGCCTCAAATTTAGGCTTTATTTTAAGGCTCCATCTGGAGAAGCCTATGTCTAATCTCTCACTCCTTTTAGTTGAAGACGAACCAAACCTAGGTCAAACATTAAGAGACTATTTAAGAGCTAAAAAGTTTGAAGTTGAACTTGCTGTGAATTGTGCCGAGGCCAGAATTAAGTTTAAGGAAACGACACCAGCAATTGTTATTTTAGATATCGGACTACCAGACGGAGACGGCATAAGTCTTGCTCGAGAGTTCCGTCGAGATAGAAAAGACTGTGTTCTTCTATTTTGTACCGCACTCAATGATCCTAGCTTAAGATTAGAAGGACTTGAACTTGGTGCCGAAGACTACATCACAAAACCATTTGAACTTAAAGAGCTGACCTTAAGGCTGGACCGTATTTTAAAATCTCGACGAGTCACGATGGAAAACCCGGATGAATTCCGTTTTGGGAATTTGATCTTCTGGCCTAAACGATTTGAAATTCAGGATGCTTTGGGAAACATTAGTCCGTTAGGACAAAAAGAATGCGCTATATTAGAACTTCTTCTTGAAAAGAAAAATGAAGTTGTTGCTAGAGACCTGATGATTGAAACCATTTGGGGCGAGAATTCTTTTCCGACCAATAGAACAATCGACAATTATATCGTTAAATTAAGAAAGTGGGCGGATTCAGACAATCAAAAATCGCTTCAAATTACCTCTGTGAGAGGGATTGGTTATAAATTAGAAGTTAAAGGATAAGATATGGACATTTTTGAAAACAGAAAAACGACTCTTCCAGTTTGGTTCATGCGACAAGCTGGTCGTTATCATGGCCATTATCAGGGAATCAAAAAAAACTCTGACTTTATGACTATGTGTAAAAACCCAGAACTCGCCTGCGAGGTAACTCTAGGTCCGATACAAGATTTTGGATTTAATGCTGCCATTCTATTTTCTGATCTTTTATTTCCTCTCGAGCAACTCGGGATGGGGCTATCGTACCACTCTGGACCACCAACTCTTGAGTGGCATTTAGAAAGTATCGATGATGTAAAAAAGCTTAAAGTAATTTCGCCAGCCGAGGATTTTTATAAGTTCCAAGGAGATGCATGCAAACTTCTTCGAGAAAGACTTCCAAAAGATGTTACCCTCTTAGGCTTTGTTGGGGCACCTTTCACTCTTTATACATATGCAGTAGAGGGATCGCATGCAGGAAATCTCGTTTCGGCCAAGAAAGGATTATTTGACGGAAGATTCGAATCGTTCTGTAAAATTCTTCTCCCAGAACTCTTAACTGAGATGCTCATTCAGGCAAGAAATGGAGCACAGGCCGTCGCTCTCTTTGATACAGCAGCAGGAGAATTATGCGTACAAGACTACAAAGAATTCATTGTGCCTAAAATATCTGAGTTATTAAAAAAATTTAAAACTCTTTCTCCAACGACCAGAGTTATTTACTATTCAAAACACACTCAAGCAGGTTTTGTTAAGACGCTTGATTTAACTAATATTGATGTTATAGGTGTGGATTGGAGATGTGATCTCGTAGAGATTCAAAAATTACTTCCTCCAGATAAATTTATTCAAGGCAACCTCGATCCGGCCTGGCTCCATCTCCCATGGGAAATACTTGAAAAGAAGGCGACAGACTATTACCAGGATCTTAGAGATAGAGGTCTTGATTTTAAGCGTTGGATAGCTGGACTAGGTCATGGAGTACTTATTCAAACGCCTGAGAGCAATGTGAAAAATCTCGTAAAAATTATTCAGTCACAAAAGTGTTAAACTCAATCTATAAAGGTCAAATTATGAGAAAAATTTTATTTTTAATGCTATTGAATCTTATTGTATCTAATGCAATCGCTTGCGGAGGAACAAAAGATGATGAAGAAAAGAAGAGAATTGAACCCATCTTAATAAGACTGAAATAAGGGCACGAAGGCCCTTGTTTCAATTATGTTCCTACAAAAAAGTCTTTTGGTAGACCTGCTTTTTGTAATTTTGCAAAACAGGCGGGTACAAGTCCCGTGAATTTCAGTTCACCATTTTTCTGAATCCCAATATCTTGAAGTAGAATTTTATCCCCTTCCATTCCAGAGACTTCAGTGACTTGATGGATAACCCTTGTTCCATTTTTATCCCGCTTTACTTGGATGATAAAATCCAGAGCAGTAGAAATTTGATAACGAAGTGCTTTAAGAGGTAAATCATAACCTGAAAGCATATAAAGATTTTCAAGTCTTAAAAGGCACTCACCTGGAGTATTCGCATGAACACTTGTCATAGACCCTTCGTGGCCCGTATTCATGGCCTGAAGTAGGTCAAAGACTTCTCCACCCCTAACCTCACCCACAATAATCCTGTCGGGCCGCATCCTTAAGGTATTTTTAAGTAAATCTCTAATGGAAAGACCTTTCACCTCAGAAAGGCCAGGTCTCGCCTCAAGTCTAACAACATTAGGCAAATTAAACTGAAGTTCCCTGGTGTCTTCAATTGTAATGATTCTCTCCTTAGATGGAATTTCTTGCAGAAGAAGATTTAAACAAGTTGTTTTCCCCACACCCGTTCCACCAGCAACAACGACATTTAGCCTTGCTCTAACTAATAACTTAAAAAAATCAGTCCATTGATCATTTAGACCAAAGATCCCTGGTGAGCCATCAAAATTTTTTATATGTTTTAAATAGCGCCGAATCGTAATGGCATGTGAAGAGTTCGTATAGTCTTTATGGATGAGATTTACCCTCGAGCCATCTGGTAAATTACCATCCAAGATGGGTGTTTTGGCATCAAAACTTTTTCTATTATATAAAGCGAGCTCCTGACAGAACATATCCATTTCTTCATCGGTAAACTTAGTGTCAATTCGAATCATTTCACCGTCTTTCTCAACATAAACGTTATCATTTTTATTAATGATTAATTCTGAAATTCCAGATTTTTTTGCAAGCTCATCAATCAAATCATTAATTCTATTTTTACTCATTTTAAAGTCCTATATTTTATCATATAAAAAGAATTCCGGGTCATTGATACTTACAGAATAAGCGAGAAGATTTTCAAACATCATTTTCCGATTTTCATCAGACATTTGACTTAACAATTCTTCAATTTTTTTACCACTCATAAGACCATTTAATAAGACCTTATCTCCAAGAGAAAAAAGAAGATGAAGAAGAATCAATATAAGCCAATCAATTTTTTCGGACTTTACTTGGGAAAGGCGCAAAAAAGCCCCGATTTCCTCAGGGATTTTTATTTCAGCAAATGGTCCCAAACCCTTCTTCTTATTTTCAATATTCGCAATTTTTAGATAAAAGCCAAGAAGAAAACATCTGGAAATACTTTGGATACCATGGCCAGAAAACCGCAATTCAAAATCCTTAACATCTTCAACAAGATCGACTTGAGTCTTAGTTGGAAATTTTCCTTTTAAAAGCTTATGAACATAAACCCCGGCCAGCCTGTCTCTGAAATTATGCCAACCAAGGACAGATACTGATTTAGAAAGTCCTTTACCGTTACTGAATTCATCAAATACAGACTGAAGATATTTTTCATGAGATATATTCGAATGAAAAAGTTCAGAGACAAGGCTTTGGGAGTTTGTAGAAGTTAAATGAGACTTCAATAAAGTTAAAAACTCAGAAGGCAAAACGATGTGGGGTAAAAAAATTTTTTGCATAACCGACTATTTTAATCCGCTCTGGTTTTCTACATATGTCTTATTTAATCATGACTATGGACTTTCACCAAGGGATTCTCAATAATTAAAATATGAATTTACCAGTGTACAGGCATTTAAAAATAAACCACTTTTCCCAAGAAGAATTAAGTGAAATCCTCTTGGAGGAGCTAAACTTAAGGCATCCCGTTGCAATTGATATTTCTGAAATGCCGGTGGCTGACCAAAAAGACTTCATCTATTTTATGGAACAATATTTTACGAAAAGAAATGAATCATTTCTTTTTCCGTATCCTTTATATCTTATTGCGCCAATGGATTCATCAAGCACTCAAATACCTATCGTTTTGTCGAAAAAAGATTTACCAAAGTTCTTTTCAAAAAAAGAATCAAGGATGAATATCAAGGAAGCTTCATTAGCAAATAAAAATAAACTTATCCAACAAGAAATAAAAAACTCTGATCCCAATTTTTACTTGAATGAGATTCAAAGTTTCGGAGAAACTCATAGGATAATTTTCAAACAAGAGATTGAAAGAAATTTTTATAGAAAATTATTGAGTCAACTTTTCAAAGGTCAAACAAATGGATAATAAAAAAAGCAACAAAAGTGATCATGAGGTTGACCTAAGAGGATTTGAGGATTTTATTGAAAGCATTCCGTCCGAACAAAAATCCCTCCCCTCTGGTCCAAAAAAAAATGATAACGGATTTGAACATTTTACTTTTCTTTCTAATGATGGAGCGAGGCTTGAAAAATTAAAGGTCCTATTTAATGAAAAACTTCCATTTTCATCAAAGTTTGATCAAAGTAAGAAACTGATCACAGATCAGCTTGAAGAAATATCAATTCTAAAGGAAAGACTCTATTCAACATCTGATAGAGCAGGATCACCCTACAGGAAATCGATCTCAGATATATTCAATTCCTATTTTAATAAAAAATAAATTAATTACTAATATTGTTTAAGAGTATAGGGCCTCCTATATGCTTGAACTCATCCTGATCCATATTGTCTATTTCGTATCCATTTAATTGCTCAATCATAATTTGATAAAGATATTTATCAAAACGGGGCACTAACTCAAGGCCAAATTTTTCAATAAATAAACCCGTCTGTTCTCTTAGGACAGGATCTTCTTCACCTTTGATCAAATATTCTTCACCCTGCTTTTTGAAAAATGTTTGGTAGAATCTTTTTAATTCAAAAATTGTGACCCCCATTTTTCCTGCTGATTCTTTTTCGTAGTGGCCACCAACAAAGTTAATGAAACTAGAAATCATGATCGATTCGAAATCAATGTTTTCAATTTCATAATTAAGGTAGAACTGATCATTTAACAATCCGTCTGCTTTCATTTTCTCAATCGTCTTAAAAAATGATTGGATAAAAGGAAGAGACTTAATGAATGTGTCGGCCGCCTCATTCCAAAGATTAAAAGAATCTAAATTATTAATCTCTAGTGGTTTTGAACTGCCATCAAATTTGTATTTAGCAATTTCATCCTCAGAATTTTCTAAAAAACTGTTCCAATACATCCCTAAGAAATAAGAGAAGTCATCTTGCTCAAAAGACGTTGTTGCAACTTCTTTATGGATTCTTTTTTTAGTAAGTTCAATAAGGCTGTGACCCACTTTAAAGAGATCAAAGAAATCATAATGATCAAAAAGTCTTTCCTGACTTTCCATCGAAAGTTGATGTCGAACAAACTCAAAACCCAATTCAAGCCTTTGTCGTGCTTGATTTCCAACTTTGGCCATCGCAAGTGATCCATTCTTTAAAGCATCATCAATAGTCATCCTCGAATTCACTAAGCGAACGAAACTAAAGTGCAGAAAGTGTTGTCTTTTTTCATCCGAAACTTTTTCAAGAGCATTTTTTAAACTATTCATCCCCGTTTGATAGGGAACAAGCGATGTCGCATGCAAAGTTTGATTTGCTGACAGGGCATCAATTTCTGGAGTCAGGGCTTTTTTATTTTTTATAAAGTAAAGAATCTCGGATTCTTTATAAAATGGAGTACTGTATTTTAGCGCTTCATAGTAGTCGACGAAGCCAAAATCTCTAAGCCTTTCTTTTTTTTCATTATAGGCTTCCTCTTCCATGAGTTGGTAAGAGTCTACAACCATTTTAAATAAAAAAGCATAAGCGTGTTCAACACCTAAATCAGCATAGAGTCTTCTAATCATCTCCTTAAGTTCTTGGACCATCGTAAATTGTTCCGGATACTCAATTAACAATAAATTATCTTCCGTCAGAAAATAGTTATCGTTGTCTGGATAAAGTGGATCTTCAACATCAAAAGTCTGTACGGTAAACTGATTCTTTAAAGATAACAAAAAGTCTTCACTCTTAACAAACTCCAAAATGACTCCATCATCTGGGCATTTTGAGTAAACATCTATCCAATGATAAATCGAATCAGGATCAATATTGTCTTTTTGCCATAAATCAATGTCCCTTAATGCTTGTCTTTGATCAGAAGAAAGTTTTGGCAAAATTTGTGCTATTTGATCAGTTGAAGTTGTCTGGAGAGAAACATAAAGAGGCTGGATGGGTATCATAGACAGATCCATGCCGGAATCGACAAGTTTCTCAATATCTTCAAATTTTTTATAGGCTTGAGCCTCATAGAGTAATTGGCTTAATAGATCTCTTTTGACCACGGAATCACTCATAATTTAACCTCTTATTATCTTAATGACTTTTACCCTAAACGAACTCCTTTGGCCATTGCATACACTGTGCATCAAAGGTACACTGTCTGCATGAAATCTTCTCCTGTTTCCTTTAAAAATATACCCACTATTTTTGACATAAAAGCTGGGTACCCAGCTGTGAAGGGTCTCTTTTTTGATATGGACGGCACTCTTTTTAATACGGAACCGATTCATACGAGAGCATTATTAAAAATTGGTGAAAAATATCAAATTAAACCTCCCTATCCAGCTGAGGTTGTCCATCATCTAATGGTCGGAAAAGCCGATCACATGCTTTTTGATATGATTCAGCACTGGGAAGGTATGCCAAAGAACTGGGAAGTTCACGATTTTGTGAAAGAAAAAAATAAGAATGTTGTTGATTTAATCATCAACACACCGGTCTCAGATTATCTTTATGAAGAAATGTCGACTTTAATCAAGAATGCCTATGATGAAGGCTTCTTCATAGCGCTAGTCACTTCTAGTGAAAAAATAGTGACCGAAGAAATACTAAGAATTTCAGGTCTTGCCCAATTTTTTCACCTCATTTTAACTAGAGATGATTGTCCTAAGCACAAACCTGATCCCTGGCCTTATTTAAAGGCGATAGAATTATCAAACCTTCAAAGTCATCAGATTGTTATTTTTGAGGACTCTAACGTTGGATTAGAAGCTGCTGTCTCTAGTGCTCCCCACGTTATTAAGGTGGAATGGTTCTAGGCTAAGGTTTAATCACAAAAAGAGTCCACTGATTTCCAGTTGAATCATTGTTTACTAAGTGTATTAATTCAGGAACAACTGCAAACTGACTATCAATTTCATTGAAAACATAAAACTTATCACCTATAACAGAAATTAAATTCCAAAGACCTTGGTGCTCTTGCATATCAATCATAAACTTAATAAATAAAAGTGGAACAGGTCCTTCCTTTAATCCGAGTTTATCATAAGTCATCATTTCCTTTAGCGCTTCTCGAGTCATAAAAGTCTTTAATCTTTCAGATAGTGTGTTGATCATATTTAAACTAAAAACATAATCATATTTCAATTTTAGCATGTCCACTTCAACTCGATCTAGTTCCTGACCTTTTCTCAATTCAGATGCAATTAAAAAAGCACTCTTTAATGGTTTTTGTATTTCTTTGACATCTTCCTTTATAATCTCTGGCGTCGACCTCGCTAAAATAACATCCTCTTTAGATTTTTTTTCTTCGACTTTTTTTGGAACAGACTTTTCTTCAGATACAGTAGGATTTGCTGAAGAAATCTTAAATGGCTGAGATTTAACATAGATCTCACTTAATCCCTTTTCTTCAAATTCTTTACTTGAACCATAAAAGAAAACTCGACCTTGTAAAAAGCGTTCATTATGAATTTCACGTAAATAATTTTTAATAGGAGGGAATAAATGATTAAGAGTTCCGAATCTCACTTCTTTATGAGACATAATTTCAGAAAATCTTCTTAAGCACCCAAGTGCTTCGCCTCGCTTATTATAAGTGTTAATGATATTTGATTGAGCAATTAAAAAATAAGCATCCAGATTTTTTGACATTCCATAAATTTCATCCTCTTCAGAACAAATGAGTGTCATGATTTTTTTGTCACCTTCGCAACTTTTATTCAAATAAGAAGGCATACTAGCTGCATCACAATCTTTACATTCACGTTGCATCCGGTAATGTGAGTAATACTTATAAGAACGGTCCTTAAAATCTTTAAACCAATCTTCTTTCCTATATTTTGCTGGCATAGTTTCATTATATCGTGGCAAATAATCTCGAAGCCTTTTTACGAAAGTCTTCATCTGTAAAGTTTTAGGTTTACAAGTCTGAAGCCATTGAGTGAGATCAAATTGACATCCATTTTTAAATTCAAAATGCTTTGTTAAAAGATCCAGATGCCAATCGGCCTCTAACAGATAGCTTAAGGCAATTAGGCGATATGAATATTGGATATCATCAAAATGCTGGGCCAACGTTTCATTGGAGCACTGAATACCACTACTGACTTCGGATTTAAGAAAATGAGAATAATCAATTTCAGGGTAGAACAAATAGGGTTTAAAATAATCGTAAAAAAAAACATCATCCATAAAACTGATTTGACCATTGTAGATATTATGAAAGATTAATGGCTGATATCTTTCATAATAAGAATCAAGCCTCTTCTCTCCGAGATAGACCTCAGAATGGATGCGATCCATTTTCCCAAACACTGGACTGATTAAACACAAAAGTGTGAAAAGTTTTAAAACCACAATAAAGTTAGCCATGGAATATAAGTTATTATAATTAACGCCATTAACATTAAAAAAAGATAGGGAACACTAATTTTATAGAGCTCAATCACTGGTTTATTAAACCGGAAGGAACTTATAAATAAATTAATTCCGACAGGCGGAGTAATGTAACCAATTTCAAGATTGGTAAGGAAAACAATTGCAAGATGAAGAGGATTTACCCCAAATTGCTCCGCAATCGGAAGGATTAGCGGAACAACGACAATGATGGCGCTAAAGATGTCCATTAAACATCCAACAATGAGAAGAAAGATATTTAAAACAAAAAGGAATAGATACTTATTTGTGATAAGTGTTCTCATTGCCTCCAAAATCTTCATGGGTATTTCTTCATCCACTAGATAGTTTGTTAATCCAAGAGCACAGCAAAGGATAAGAAGTATTGCCCCCACTAAAGTCAGAGATTCCACAATCACTTTGGGAAGATCTCTTGAAAAAGAAAGATCTTTTGTAAAAATTGTATTCACTACAAGCACGTAAAAAGCTGAAAGAGCAGCTGCTTCAGTCGCGGTTAAAAAACCTCCATAAATTCCCCCTAAAACAAAAATGGGGAGTGGAATTTCGTAACGAGCTTCCCAAATGGATGATTTTATCTCTCGAAGGGAAAGCTCATGTTTTCTCTTCTTTATGTCTCTGGCATTAAAGACCGCCCAGGCACCGAGAATAACCATTAAAACGAATCCAGGAATAAGTCCCGCGAGAAATAACTTATCTATATCAACCTTAGCAATAATTCCGTAAAGAATAATTGGTAAACTTGGAGGAAAGAGAAGGCCCAGAGAACCACAGGTTGTAATAAGGCCAAGAGAGAATTTTTCAGAATATCCCTCTTGAATAAGAATAGGATAAAGTAGCCCACCTAAAGCTATTATGGTGACCCCCGACGCCCCAGTAAATGCAGTAAAGAATGCACAGACAAACAAGCAAACAATTGCTACTCCGCCAGGCATCCACCCGAGAAGAGATTGAGAAAGTCTAAGTAATCTTAGTGGTGCCTTAGATTCGGCAAGAACATAACCAGCAAATGTAAAAAGAGGTATGGTTAAAATCGTTGGTGCCGATGACAAACGATATATTTCGACAGCAACGGCAGATAATTCAATTCCACTAAAATAGAAGGCAGTTAATGCAAGTGCTGCCATGACCGCAAAGATAGGTGCCCCCAATAGTGCAATAAATAATATCGTACTATAGGCGATTATGTTCACGTGAATCCCCTTCAATTAAACCAAGAATAAGTCGGTTCAGGAATCTGAGCGATATGAGGAGCATTCCGCAAGGAATAATCGCCACTAAATGAGAACTATGAATATCCAGAAATGCAGTTGTGCCAAACTCTTTTTCGACTAGGTAGAAATCCCAAGAAGATTTTGTAAGCATCACACAAGTCACAAGTCCAAACATGGCGACAAGATTTTTGTGAAGCCAATGAAGAATTTTCGATGAGGAGTTTTCAACCAAGTGAGTTAGTAGATCCACTTTAATATGGGCACCTTTACTCGTCGCTAATGAGCCACCAAGAAATGCGGACAAAAAAACGACATGCCTAATCAACGGTTCTATCCAAAGAGGTGTTTGTCCAATCCATCTAAGAATAATGGAAAGTACTGCAAAAACTAAAATAAAATAAAGCGAAAAAATCAGGCTCCACCGACTAAAATTTTCAAGATACCTATCAAAATTTTTAAATATATTCTCCATTATCTTGTCTCTTTTTCAAGTAGCTGCAAAATTTTGGAAGAAATGTATTTATCTTTTAATTTATTAATCACTTGTGAGCGAACTCCAGCAGCTGCCTTATAGTCGGCTTCAGGAAAAGAGACGAATTCTATTCCGGATTTTTTAAGTAACTGCTTGGCAGACTCACTTTCTTCAATTGATTTATCATTCGCCTCTTTCACAAACTTTTTTGAAAGGAAGAGAATTTTTTGCTGATGGTCTGGTTTGATTTTGCCCCAAACTTTATCAGATATTAGAAGAGCTCCAATTGAAAAAGCTGTTGGAAAATCAACAAGATATTTTACTTTGGTATTCCATTGCAAGGCAAGGATAGCAAGAGGTGGAGCGTAAGCAGCATTAATGATTCCAGTCGACAATGACGATAGTACGTCAGGTAATGCGAGAGGAACACTCACCAATTGTAGCGAATCTAACATGGAGCCCACGAGTGGATCTCCTTCCCATGACCAAATCTTAACACCTTTTAATTCGTTTAAATTTGAAACTTTTTTTGTTGAAACAACATAAACTTGGCCAATTTCATAGAAACCTAAGTTTACAAATCCCTTTGCTTTAAAAGTATTGTCAAACTGTGGTGCTAATTTATTTAAAGTCTCAGATGCCTTTTTTTGATTTTTATAAAATGTGAAGGGTATTTCCATCGCTCGGACATCCCCATTAATATCTCCGAGAGTCTTACCTGTAAAAATGCCTCCATGTAATTGCCCAATTCTAACTTTCCTCAAGACATCTGGTTCGTCCCCGGAAACTCCGCCATAGTAAACTTTTAAATTTACTTCTCCACCTGTAACCGCATCCACTTCTTTGGCGAACTTTTTTAAACTATTTCCCCAAGTAGTCCCCTCTGGGACAAGGACTGCTAATTTAACTTGTTGTGCCGCTTGAAGATGAGTTGAGATAATAAAGAATGCAAGAAAAACTATTTTAAACATATGAGGCCTTTTAAAAAATTTTCTTTTTATGATTTTCTATCATTTTGAATCGTTTATTCGCGATTGAATTGTACAAATTTAATTCTTGAAAGTCTTTATAAGGAGATCGGTTCTCGAGATTATCTCTATTTTGATCTTCCCATTTTAAGAACTCAGCCTTTAAGACTTTCGCTTCTTCTTCATATTTCTCAATATCAATTGAAGGGATTAAATAGTATTGGATGTAACTGATTCTCATTAAAAGATTATGTGGATATTTTCTAATCGCTTCGGTAAATAACTTCTGACCTTTATCTGGGTCACCACCAAGCATTTTTGGTCTTGAGACATAGTATTGAGCATAAAACAGATCACACACATTGCCATCGATACCTGGATCAATCTCACACACTCTATCAAAAAGGATTTTAACTTTTGATACCTGTGAAACAAGTGCAACATTATCTTTCTGAAGGTTAATCAAACTTCCCCACGACTGTGCCGTATAGAGAAGTGCAATCACATCATCTTCATCTAGTTTTCTTAATTTTTTAATCAATACATCTTCATCATTTGATAAAAGATCTTTGTTTGAAATGTTCTTTTGATTTAAATAAAGAAGACCAAAATCAAAAGCTCTCGTATAAATGTCTATCGCTTGCTTTTTCCAGCGAGAGTTCTCTACTCCTCGTAAATCATCTTCAAAGGCGAGTGTTTCCAAAATTGAGAATCCATACCCTGAGTAGCTTTTGATAATAACCGGCAGGAGTTCGAAATTAGATTTATCATTTTCCCAAAGAACTTCTAAAAATTTTAGATTGGCCGGAGCGGCCTCTTTAACCATGTCCCAATTCGCTTCTTTCATGATCACATTGGAAGAAGTTTCAAAAATTGGAGTTGTCGTTCTTAATGCCATTTTCTGCAGGGAACACCCTGATATGACAAAAAATAGAGGAAGAATAAGCTTTCCCATAATCATCCTAACTTGTGAATATTACGTCTAATAGTAGTGTAACCAAGTGCCGGAATTTGAGATATCAAATTGGGAATCGGAAAAAATTCCCTACTTTACCCGACTTTCGTACTTAAATGCTATAATAGAAAAAAGCCAAGGTAATTTAAGGTAACACTCAAGATTACTTTAGTGATACCGACAAGGATTACCGTACTTCAACAGGAGTAACGAGTTGGGAAATAAAAACCCGGATCGGACTGCCTAAACCCTTTTGTTTTCAGAATTTGGGTTTTGGCATAACTTACAATGCACTTAACCTGAGGTTCTGTATGAAAACAAAAGAAACATTTGACTCTAAAATTGTCTCTCTCGAAAAGCTCAATCAAAAAACTAAACCTAAAAGTTTAAGGCCAATGAGATCTATGGTGGCCGTTAGAAGTCTTAAACCAAAGACCACAGTAGCTGGAGTTGCTTTAAAGATTGAGGATCAGACCACAAGAAGCTAGAAACTTTTTTCAATATCAGATTTTAAATTACTCTGAATGTCAGATAATTTTTGAATTTGTTTTTGGTGGATAAAACCCAAATATTTCTTTTTAATCTCAAAAATGATATTTGTTGCTTCCAGGTATTGTTTCTTTAGTTCTCTTATACAGAGTTGTTTTTGAGAAGCCGGTAGCGTTTTTCCCTTACTGTTAGTCGATTCTCCTGCACAGTAAAGCTTTTCGTCTTCTATCGCAACCTCAACTCCTTTAATCATTTGATTGAAACTATCTTCAAATTCAGGACCTTCTTTCATCTCTAGTTTTTTCATTTTCTCAATTAAGGAATTAATTCGAGAATCACTCCCCTCACCACCTGACACAAAATCAAACAAGTCTGCTTGAACTGAAAGCGAAAGAAACAATAATGAAATTAAAATAAACTTTGCCATAATCCCTCATGCTTAAAAACCGACTTAAAAAAACGCTCAGACTCCATTACAAATCGACTCAGTGGAAATCCCACAACATTTGCATAATCACCATCAACTTTTGAAATAAATGTTAACGAGGGACCTTGAATCCCGTATGCTCCAGCTTTATCTAAAGAGTCGCCGGTATCGAGATAATTGTCCATGAGCTGCGTATTAATATGATTAAATGTCACTTTTGATTCTTCTGTAAAATCTAATACCTCTAATTTGCCGTTTATGAGGAGTTGTGCGGAGACAGATGTGAACACTGAATGCGTTCTTCCAGATAACTCAGTTAGAAATTCTCGCGCTTCGTCCCTGTTTTTTGGCTTCCCGTATATTTTCCCTGAAGAACATACAATTGTGTCGGCGGAAATAACATAAAGTGGGGCAAGACCTTGCATTTTATTTAATTCCTTAACAACAGCTTTCCCCTTAAGTTTGGCGATCTCTAATGAAAATTTCACGGGATCTGTCTCTGAAGATTCTTCAGGGACATTCATCGTTTTAATTTCAAAGGGAATACCTAAGTAACCAATGAGTTCTTTTCTACGGGGAGATGCAGAGGCCAGAATTAACTTAATTCTAGAATTTTCCATTTCTTAATATCCAAACGTAATATTGAACATCGCTCATCTCGCGAACACGCATTTTCTTATTATCATACCTAGATTTGAGACTTAAAAGATAGTGATTTAAGCTCTTACGGTAATGCTCTTCAGAAATATCCGAATTAATCTTCTTACCAGACTCTTCCATCCGAGTCATCAAATTCTGTATGGACTTAAGGTTTGTCGTTTCAACTCGTCTGGTATATTCGGATAAAAACTTTATTCGGTCCGACAAATTTTCATTCCAGACTGTGTAACCAAATTTATGCGCCATTTTTTCTGGATTAGATAATAAATGAATGAAAGGTAAGGAAAAATCTCGAACCCAGATTTCTCTTGCTAATTCAATCGTCTTAATTCTTTTGGTTAACAGCTCGAGCACCTGAAATGTCCCTGGAACATCCTCTAATTGACTAAAAGACCTTCCATTTAATTCAATTTTATACCACGCATTCTCCACAATTTCATGATCATTTTCAGAGAGATAACCTCTTAGGCCTAGCGAGAATTTATGACCTTTAGAATGTTCTCTTTTTTTAAAAAATGTTTCACCACCAGGTACATACAAGGCATCAAAACTATTGTTTGATGAGGTGATCGTTCCTGTCGGTGTTACAAACATTAGATTAGTGACAAGACTTAAGACTTTATCATTTTCACTTTTAAGTGCATTGAGACTTTTAAACTGATCAAAAACGGCATTATCTTCAAGGTGAATGATTTCGTATAATTTTTCTTCTGCATTTTGTTTTTTATAAATTGATCTTTCAAAATATTGCTGATTAGACTCTCGAACGAGAAGCGGCAAACTCCAACTATCTGTTTCCGGTGAAGTATCTGGCATGAATTCATTCTTTGACCTCGAATGCCAAAATACATGCCCTTGATTTAACCTAATGAGAAAAAAAATTTCTTTGGAAGAAACATTAATCTCTTGTAGGCTAACGCATGAATCTGGCGAGATTCTTAACAAACTTCCATCCATCATATAAATCCAAGCAACAGAATCTTTTCCTGTTTTAAATTCATCACCTTCTTGAATATTAGTCAGATGTTGCGCAGTGGATTTATTGATACCGCGATAGACTTCGCACTCTCCCTTACACTGAAGGACTTTTCCTAAAAGTTCTTTATGCTCTGAGTGACGAAGCCTGATTTTCCAATCGGGAGTCGCATCTTTTACTTCTCGCTGAATAAGCCAGCTATCAATGGATAACCATTCCTCTGCATTTAAGGTTGACCAGGGAATAATTGAGTATCTCTGACCTTTGTTAGGAACCGATCTGTCCTGTATAACTTTTTCTTCACTGACTCTCCATTCTTCCTTCTGGTGATAACTGGGAGACGTAAATCTCTGAGACCCCTTGAGATCAGGAAGTAACTCCGTTTCAAGGCCTAAAAAGTCATCAATCGCCTCTGTTTGGGCGCAAATCGTTGGAGTAGAAACAATTAGACTCATAGCAAAAGCTGATAAAAACAGTTTTTTCATAACAATTTCCTGTGGTTTTCTCCTCGGAGTCTCCTCTAGAAAATTTACGAAAAGCGCCAATTCTGTTAAATTAATAGTTCATTTTTACCTCTTTTGGACCTCTGGAGACTTTATGGAACGCGAAACCGCACCACAAACCGAAAACTTTTCATTTTCCCAAGCTGAAAGGAACATCTTAAAGTTTTGGCAAGAAAAAGAAATTTTTAAAAAATCTCTTGAGAAAACAAAAAAAGGGAAAAACTATATTTTCTACGATGGACCTCCCTTTGCGACAGGTCTCCCTCACCACGGACATATTGTTGCCTCAACTCTTAAAGACGTGGTCCCAAGATACTTCACGATGAAGGGATATTATGTTGATCGCCGCTTTGGTTGGGATTGTCATGGTCTACCAATTGAGCAAGAAATTGATAAAAAGTTTCAGATGTCTGCAAGTGATTTTGTCGCCCAATATGGAGTTAAAAAGTACAACGATGAATGCCGAGGAATTGTTGACCGCTATGTAAACGAATGGGAAAAAACAATTGGTCGCCTTGGTCGTTGGGTCGATTTTAAAAATGATTATAAAACGATGGATCTCACATTCATGGAGTCCACTTGGTGGGTTTTTAAATCTATTTGGGATAAAGGACTCATCTATCAAGGAAATAAGATTGTTCCTTATTCGCCCGCCCTACAAACTGCTCTTTCAAACTTTGAAGCTGGTCAAAATTATCAAGACATCCAAGACCCAGCGATCACAATTCTTTTCAGAACAAAAAAAGACCCTAACACTTACTTGGCCGCATGGACAACAACACCTTGGACTCTACCATCCAATCTTTCTCTCTGTGTGCATCCAGAAATTGAATATGTAAAAGTTAAAGACCTTGAAAAAAATATTTATATCATCATGGCAAAATCTCGCCTTGAAGCTTTCAAGAAAGTATTCAAATACGAAGAAGTTGAAACCATGACTGGAGCACAGTTAAAAGGAACTCAATATGAGCCTCTTTTCCCTTATTACTCTGAGCTTGAAAAGAAAGGCTATTTTGTTGTTTTAAATGATGAATATGTTACGACTGGAGATGGTACTGGAATAGTTCATCAAGCTCCAGGTTTTGGTGAAGACGATAACCGAGTGATGAAAGCTGCAGGACTAACTGAAGTCGTTGTTCCACTTGATCCATCAGCAAAATTTGTCATGCCAGTAAAAGATTTTGAAGGAAAGTTCATCAAAGACGCTGACAAGGATATTATTAAAAACTTGAAAGATCGTGGTCAGCTCCTTCATCAATCGACTCTCGTTCACAGTTATCCAATGTGCTACAGAACAGATACCCCCCTTATTTACCGAGCGATGCCTCAGTGGTATCTCGCAGTTGAAAAGATCAAAGATAAAATGATTAAGGCCAATGAACAAATCACTTGGGTTCCAGAGACAATCAAAGAGGGTCGCTTTGGAAAGTGGCTTGAAAATGCCAGAGACTGGGCCATCTCCCGTACCCGCGTTTGGGGGACTCCACTTCCGATATGGATCAATGACAAGAATGGTAAAACCATTTGCATGGGCTCCATTGCTGATCTTGAAAAATATACGGGAGTGAAAGTAAAAGATCTTCATAGAGAATATGTTGATGATCTTCATTTTACGATTCCCGGAGAAGAAGGAACGTACAAAAGGATACCTGAAGTTTTAGACTGTTGGTTTGAATCTGGATCAATGCCTTACTCTCAACTCCACTACCCTTTTGAAAATCAAGACGTTTTTAAAGATGGATTCCCTGCTGAATTTATTGCTGAAGGTCTCGATCAAACGAGAGGTTGGTTCTATACACTTACCGTTTTATCAGCGGCACTTTTTGATAAACCTGCTTTTAAAAACGTCATCGTTAACGGAATGGTTTTAGCTGCAGATGGTAAGAAGATGAGTAAACGTCTTCGTAACTACACCCCACCAGATGAATTGATTGAAAATTTTGGAGCAGATGCCCTAAGACTCTTTCTTATTAACTCAGGTCTAGTGAAGGCCGAGGAGTTGAGATTCACTGACGAAGGTGTGAAGGACATGGTTCGCCGCGCTCTTCTTCCTTGGTATAATTCATTTAAATTCTTTTCTACCTATGCCCAAGTGGACGGCTTTAAAGCGTCTAAAGATGGACATCTTGCAACCGATAATATTCTAGATCAGTGGCTTTTATCTAAACTTCAGACTCTCGTTAAAAATGTTAATCATGAAATGCAAAACTACCGTCTCTATAATGTTGTTCCTGAATTATTCAATTTCATTGAAGACTTAACGAACTGGTATATCCGACTTAACCGTCGACGCTTCTGGGAAGAAGGAATGACCCCAGATAAGACGGCCGCCTATTCAACTCTATATACGACACTTGAAAGCCTATCTCGCTTAATGGCACCATTTGCTCCATTTTTGGCTGATCATATATACCAAGAGTTAAAAGGTTTTGGTGGCAATACAGAAGAGTCAGTCCATCTATGTTCTTTCCCTGAAGCCGATGAAACACGGATCAATTCGACTCTAGAGATCGCAGTTGGAAGAATGCAGCAGGTTGTTTTACTAGGAAGACAAAAAAGAATTAATGAGGGAGTAAAAGTAAAGACACCTCTTAATACACTTAAAGTGATCCATCAGGATCAAGATCTCTTAAAAGAGATGAGTAAACTTGAGGAATATATCAAGATTGAACTTAATATAAAAAACATTCAGTACTTAACAAATGAATCTGATTTTGTTGTTCTTTCTGCAAAACCAAATCTTCCAGTACTTGGAAAAAAACTTGGGAAAGAGATGGGTGCCTTTAAACCTCTTATTGAGAAGCTATCATCTGTAGATGTGCAACGAATTGAGAATGGAGAGAAGGTCAAAATTAATAATGTGGATTTTGACGCCAGTGAAATTCTTGTCTTTAGAAATGCGAAACCTGGAACTCAGGCCGTAACGAATCGACTTATAACGATCGATTTAGATTGTACTCTTGATCAAAATCTTATTGATGAGGGTCTGGCGAGAGAAATGGTGAACAGGATTCAAAAAACGCGCAAAGATTCTAATTTTAACGTCGCAGACAGAATTGAAGTTACAATATTCACAACACCTGAGCTGGCGAAAATTTTTGACAAGTATAATAGCTATATCTCATCAGAAACACTCATGGTAAATGGGAGTCTTTCCTCTTCCAAATTAACTGGTGCCATGACTCATGAAATTGATGACGCCAGTTTTGATGTTTTAGCAAAAAAGGTTTAATGAAAATAGTTTTAGCGCTGATTTTATTTCTATCAACTCACGTTCAGGCTCAAAGGAGTGTTGGACGTGAGTCATTTATGGTGAATGTAAAACCTGCCCTCAATAGTATCCTGAATGACTTTTACCAAATGATTGAACTCTTTCCCGAATTTCCAAAAAACATGACAGGAATTTTAAAAGAGCTAGATTCCTTAACAATTGATAAAGAGGCGCTTAAGGCCAGTTGCCCTAGGACAATTAACACAACTTGCGCATCAACTGTTAACTCTTTGAGAGGTAAACTTTCAAAAATTAAGGTGATGTCTCTCAATCTACTTGGTCAGGGAAGTATGAGTAAGTCCCTCTACATTAGCAATCTCAGCGGCCATCGCCTGCTGACTGAATTTGATTCAGAACTTGAGGAAGTGAAAGGACAACTAGATAACTCATCGTTCTTTCTCGCAGGTGGAGTGAAGAATAAAAAAGAAACATTTTATATTATTAAAGAGTTGGATGAATTAAACACTCTTCTTTCAATTGCTGTCGTAGAATTTGTTCCATATAACTATAAAGAAGACTTTAGGCACTTCTTTTTTAATTTTGTTCATCCTGTTCAACAGCAAATATCTAAAAATAATAATTTCGAGTTTCTGAACAGAAATATTAATTCTCTTAATTTTTCTATAAATCTCTTGAACCAAACACTTACAAAAAAGAAAAAAACTCCTGAAGGAATGGGTCCATTTCTTGCGACCATCCACAATCGATGGAACAGTTTAATTAGATATTATTTTTAATAAAAAAAAGGGCCCTCTGAAGAGGGCCCTTAGGAATTAGTACTTAGAGCGAGTTTTGCCTCTAACGTCTGTCTTGCGACGACGCTTATCAGCGTTTTCAAGCTTCTCTTTCATTTTAACAGAAGGCTTTTTGTACTCAGAGCGAGCGCGATATTCCTTAACGATCCCATAAGCATCACAGAGACGCTTAAATTTTTTAATCGCTTTTTCAGCAGGAAATCTGTCATCAATAGAAATTTCAATTGTAGACATGCTCAAACACCCCCTTCCGCATATCATTAGAAAGCCGAAACAGCTTTAATTCAAAGATTGAAAAAAGTACCTTTTGCTGTCCATGACGTCAACCATAGACACTGTGCAAAATGCAATTTTTTTGGTAAATACAACCATGCAATTAGATGCCTTCTCCCAAAATATTGATCATGATCTCCCATTGGCGGCAAAACTTCGTCCAAAAAGTCTGACTGATTTCTTTGGTCAGACAGGTATTCGCTCTCAACTTGAAAAACTTGTCTCCCATCCGAGGCACGTTATCTTCTGGGGCCCTCCTGGGACAGGAAAAACGACTCTTGCTCATATCATCTCTTCACAAATTGGTAGAGAAATTCAAGTCTTCAGTGCAGTAACAAGTGGTATCCCTGAGCTCAAAAGACTCATTCAAACAATGATGGATCAAAGAAGAGAATTTGGAAAAGAAAGTATCCTTTTTATAGATGAGATTCACCGTTTTAATAAATCTCAACAGGATGCTTTACTGCCATATCTTGAAAATGGAGACTTCCTTTTTATTGGGGCCACCACGGAGTATCCTCACACCTCACTCAACAAGGCCCTCATTTCAAGAGTGTCTTTAATTGAATTAAAACAATTAAAGGTTGAGGAACTCACAGAAATTCTTCATCGTGGCATTAATGACTTGGAACGCCCTGATCTTGAAGATTACGCCACTGATCTGGCCAAGCTTTCAAATGGAGACGCAAGATTTGCTCTCAATCAACTTGCTAGACTTTCAGCTTTTAATAAATCAGAGCTTCAAAATAAAGAAGAAGTTTTAAAAGAAATTTTTGAGCATGCTCGGCAATATGACAGGAATGCTAATCGTCATTATGATGTCATTTCTGCATTCATAAAATCAATACGAGGTTCAGATCCTGATGGAGCGTTGTTGTATTTAGCAATTATGCTCGATGGTGGCGAGGATCCAGAATTTATCGCAAGACGCCTCATGATTCTTGCAAGTGAAGATGTGGGACTTGCGAACTCACAAGCGCTCCAAGTAACCACTAACGCCCACTATGTGGTAAAACAAATTGGAATGCCCGAAGCAAGAATAACTCTCTCCCACGCAACGGTTTTTCTCGCTCTTTCACCTAAATCAAATTCGGTCTATAAAGCAGTTGACTCAGCAATCGATTATGTAAAAAAGAATCCAACCATAGAAGTCCCGGGACACCTTTCGAACGTTTCTCCAGAAAAAAAGAACTATAGGTACCCTCACTCTTATTCTGGTCACTGGATTGATCAGCGCTATTTACCAATAGACGTAAATGAGTCTTTTTATAAATCTTCGACGAATGGATCTGAGAAAGTAATGGTTGAGAACTGGAAAGTCGTTACAAAGAAATAAAAAGGCCCTTCGAGAAGGGCCTTATTCATTAGATTAAATTTTCTGGTTTCATTGTTTCAAGGTGATGCTTCACACTTGCAAGAAACTTTGAGCCAAGCTCACCGTCAATCAGACGATGATCATAAGTATGAGTTCCGTACATCATCGAACGAATCACAATTGCATCATCTTCGCTAACCATGACTCTTTTCTTAATCACTCCTGTACAGAAAATTCCAACCTGAGGCTGAAGGATAACAGGAGTCGCGATAAGAGTTCCGAATGATCCATTATTTGTGAACGTATAAGTTCCGCCAGACAAATCATCCATCGTTAATTTTTTTGTTTTTGCTTTGTTAGCAAGAATATCAAGCTGACGAGCGATACCAGTGAGATTTAAGTCTCCAGCATTTTTAATCACCGGAACGACTAGACCGTTCCCAGGTACTGCAACAGCACAACCTAAATGAATATCTTTCTTAATAACAATATTATCACCTTCGATAGAAGCATTGACCAATGGATGCTCTTTCAAGGCCTGCACAATCGCGTACAGGATAAAGTGTGAGTAAGTTAAGTTAATCCCCTCACGCTTTTTGAATTCATTTTTAATTTTCTCACGACTCTTCACAAGATTAGTCATATCGATTTCATCGATAGAGTTCACATGTGGAGACGTTTGCTTTGAGATGACCATGTTCTTAGCAATGGCCTTTCTCATATTATCCATTGCGATAACTTCAACTCTATCAGACCCACGTAATTGTGGTACTCCAGACGGTGCCGCAGTGGCAGCAGGAGCTGATTTGGCCGGAGCAGAAGCTACTGGAGCAGATTTTCCACGGTTCGCAATATAGGCTTCAAGATCTGATTTATTAACTCTTCCAGCAGCACCAGAACCCTTGATGTGTTTAAGTTCAGAAAGAGCAACTCCAGCCTCTTTCGCCATCGCTTTAACAAGCGGAGTGTAAAAACGGAATCCCTCTTCTGCGACTTCGGCATGAACCACAGGCGCAGGTGCAGAGGCGACAGGTTCTGATTTAGTAGCAGCTGGAGCTGGAGCTGAAGCTACCGGAGTAGATTCAACTTTCGCATTCATATCATCTTCAATGATGGCAATAGGACGACCAACATCAACCGTGGTCCCTTCTGGGAAAAGGAGTTGAACTATTTTCCCTTGAACAGGAGAAGGAATTTCTGACTCTACTTTATCAGTAGAGATTTCAAGAAGGATGGCATCAAGCTCAATCACTTCACCTGGTTGCTTGTGCCATTTAGTAATGGTACCAGTCGTAATTGACTCTCCCATTTGCGGCATAACGACTTCAATTTTTGCCATATAAATACTCCTCGTAATTTAAATTATAAGTTAAGTGCTCTACCCTTCGCTGCCATAACGGCCTCACCTAAAAACTCTCCCAGAGTTGGGTGCGGGTGAACTGTTGCAAATATTTCTTCATCAATACCTTCCATCGTTCTAAAAAGGACGTATTCATGAATAAGCTCCGTCGCATTTGTTCCAACAATATGGGCCCCAAGAAGTTCACCATACTTGCCAGTAAGTACCTTGATAAAGCCTGTATTCTCGTTAGATGCAATCGCTTTCCCATTGGCCATGAATGGTGCTTTACCAACTTTATACTCAATTCCTTTCTCTTTTAGCGCGCGTTCAGTGAAACCAACAGACGCCACTTGAGGCTGACAGTAAGTGCATCCTGGAATATTCATTTTATCAATGGCGTGCGGATGCATACCGGCCAAATGTTCAGCAGCAACTACACCTTCATGAGAAGCCGCGTGAGCAAGTAGTGGAGGTCCTGAAACGTCTCCTATGGCATAAATGCCTTTAACAGAAGTCTCAAACATTGGATTAACTGAAATGAATCCTTTTTCAGTCTTAACACCAATTTTTTCAAGCCCAAAACCATCAATCACACCAGTCATTCCAACAGCGATAAGACCCATTTCAAATTTATGTTCTTCTTTTTTACCAGCATGAGTTACCGTGAACGTCACGTCATTGCCGTTATTCTTAGCTGTTATCCCCTCGATACCAAGTTGAAGTTTGATACCGTGTTTTTTATAGGCTTTTTCAACTTCCACTGAACAGTCAGTATCTTCAATAGGAAGAAGATTTTTTTGCATTTCAAAGATAGTCACTTCTACACCAAAAGCATTCCAAAAATAAGCAAACTCGACACCGATGGCACCAGCACCAACGATACCGACAGATTTAGGAAGTTTCTCTACTTTCAAAGCTTCCCAAGCACCAAGAAGGCGCTTTCCATCATGCTCAAGTCCAGGAAATGTCCGGTACTTTGCCCCAGTAGCGATGATGGCATTGGTAAAAGTCACTTCCTCTTTTTTACCGTCTGTGAGCTCTACTTCAATCGACTTAGCAGATTTAAAAGTTCCCTTGCCGCTAATCACTTCGATTTTATTTTTCTTCATAAGAAAAGCGATGCCCTTAGACATGTTTTCAGCAATCGTATTAGCGCGTTTGACAGCGACAGTCGCATCAAGGCCCTTGAGCTCGACATTAATTCCAAGGGATTTCATATCGTGAATTTCGTGAACTGAGTGAGCAGACTTTAAAAGTGCCTTTGTTGGGATACATCCGCGATTCAAACAAACTCCGCCAAGTTTATCGGCTTCAATGATCGCTACTTTCTTTCCCAGTTGTGAGGCACGGATTGCGGCCACGTAACCACCGGGACCAGCACCAAGAACGACAACATCAAATGATTTGGCCATTTCGACCTTCCTTTATTGAATCAAGTATAAATGTGCCGAAATCATGGACTTTACGCTCTGCACTTGTCAATGAATACCAAGTATTGTCTGAGGGGATATTAAGACAATCTGACAGCTAAATGAAGCGACCTTTCAAGGGTTTAATTTAGACTTCTTACAATGAGTGATTCTTTGACACCAATGGAGGACTACCAAAACTTCCATCTCTGTAAACTACCCATATGTTTTTCAAAGACTGAATTGAGGTCTTTTTTCGCCTCATCCATTTTCTGTTCAATGGTTGAAAATCCTTCTTTCGATTGGATTTTCTTGAAAACATCAATGATGTCAGAAGCGATATCTTTTTGTTTTTTTCTTAATTCCTGAAGATCCATCTCTTCTAATTCAGCGAGCCTTTTTTCAAGTTCTTTTTCTTTCGATTCAGAGAAAACTCTAAACTCTTGCTCCCACTCGATCTTTTTACTAACCATTTCAGCATCAAGTCTTGCAATCTTGTTTTTATGACCTTCTTCTAATAAGGCCATTTCTCTTTCATAAAATTCTTTCTTTTCTTTTAAGAAATGAAGCGACTCGTCCTGCATCTTCAAGGCAGCTGTTTTAGCTCCTTCAAGTCGAGCAATCTCTGTCATAAGATTTGAGTGTATATTTTGTTGCACCTTTAAACTTTTTAAAAGATCAAATTCTTCGTTACGGATATCTTCCACCCGCATTTTAACATCCAAAGTGGTCTTATCGATCGAAAGAAGATCATCCCTTTTGGCAAGAATTTCTTGATCTAAACTCCTCAGAGTTAGCTCCATTCGTGAAATGGAAGAATGTAAATCAGATCGACTTAAATCAGATTTACTGATTTCTTTTTGGATTTCTAATTTTTGACTTTGTAATTTTTCACTCTCACTTTTTAATCGATCAAGTGCCATTTCTGCTTCCGCGACCTGGTGCGTTTTATCAGAATAGACTCTTAAAGAAATTTCAATTTCTTTAACTCTTGCTTCTTTTTCTTCTAATAGTTTTATGACACCTATTTGTGAAGAAATCTTGTCCTTTAAACTCGAAAGTTCACTCATCATCCCCATCTTTTCTCTATGAAGCCTTTCAAGCTCCCCTGTTATCAGATGAAAATCTTTTTGAAGTAAGGTTGTAGTCTCTCGAATGACTAAGTTTATTGTTTGAATTTCTTTTGATTGATCTTCTAGAAATGAAGCATTCTTTTTTCTATCGTCAATATTTTGCTCGAAGATTTGCTGCATTTCATTTTTTATATTGAAAAGCTTTGAGACCCCCGATTCTAAATCTTTCTCGAGTGGTACAATCTTTTTTGCCTCACTCACCAAAACTTCCGTCACTTTTCTTAAGTGATCATGGAGCATGGAATTTTTCTGCTGCATTAAGAGGTTTAGTTCTTTTTCCGTTTTTTGTTTTTTGACCTCAAGCTCTTTAACCCGACCAAGCATCTGCTTCTCACGAAGATTGAAGACCTGGGTGCTTTCGTCTTGCTTTCTGATAATCGCCTGGGACTTTACTTGATCCAATTCTCGATCAATAATTTGTTTTTCAGATTTAAGTTCTTCACGTTTTTTGTGAAACCCCTCGGGTAAAACAAATTCATCGGTTTTATTTTCGTCACTTAATTTTAGAGGGTCTGCCATAAATTAAACTCATTGGTTGTGTTTTTTTATCGGATAAAAATAATTCAACCTTGAGCAATTCTTTGCGGGTCAAGTTAAGTATCTGAATTCAGGTAGGTAACAATAAGGTTTGTCACTTCATTTACAAATTCTTTTCGTGGGATTCGATTTTTCATCTTAAAGGTATAGGAACTCAACATCGCATCTACCACATGAACCATGAGTAGAGTTCTTGATTCTAATTTTTCTCGGTTAAACGGATTTTTTAAAAGATTGAGGCGTTCAAAAAATAAATCTGATAAATGGGATTCTAAATCCAATAACTCATCCATCTTTCCAGTCCTTGGTATCTCTCTCACTAATACCCGGTGAAGCTCAGGATTTTTTATTCTTGCTTCTAGAAGTGCAGAAATGAGTTCGTGAAAAAAAGTGTCTATTTCAATTCCTTCCTTAATTTTGGCCAATCGTTTTGTCACAATTTCTTTCTGGCCTTCCATGTATCGTTCAATGAGCTTTGCAATAATTGAATCTCGGTTTGGAAAATATTGATATAAAGAACCGATACTTATTCCAGCCTCTTCGGCAATAAGGTTGGTGTTGGTACCATCCAGACCATGTTGAGATAAAATGCGAGCAGTTGCATCTAAAATTCTATCTACTTTCTCCATAGATCTTAATTGAGAGGGCAGTTTTCGGGGTTTTAGGTTGGTATCTTTTCTCATATGCTGAATGGTTTAAATGCGAGTTTATAATATGAGCATTCTATCATATTATGGCATCATGAAAAAGCTTTTACCTCATTTTATTTATATCTCTATGCCCCTTTCCGCTCTATGGGGAATTCAAAAGGGTGGATATTGGGTTCTTACCGGATTTATTTTCACATTTTTTGTTCACCCTATACTCGACTTTATTTTTGGGAAAACGAATCATGATGAAGAGGGCATTGCTGGGCATGGGTTGATGTACGACTTGTTGGCCTTATCCTATTTACCGATGCAACTCTTCTTTTTTCATTTCATTTTATCTCATGCGTTCATGAATAGTATTTCTCATTGGGAACTTTTGGGAATCTCACTGAGCCTAGGTACGATTTCTGGGGCCATCGGAATTACTTTGGCACATGAATTCATTCATCGGAGAAGTTCCTTTGAGCGTGGAGTAGGTATTTCCCTTTTGCTGATGGTGAATTACGCTCACTTTCGAATTGAACACGTTTATGGTCATCATAAGCATGTGGGGACCCCTCGAGATCCAGCAAGTGCTCGAAGAGGAGAAAATCTTTATCAATTTTGGGTACGCTCTATTGTTGGAAGCTGGATAAGTGCTTGGAGTATTGAGGCCAAAAGAGTAAAAAATAAAAGTCTTATTTATAACCGAGTCTTTCTTTACTTAATTGCGCAAATATTCATTTGCGCTTTTGTTTATCGCTTCTATGGAATGTCTTCATTGGTGATTTTCGTCATTCAAAGCTTGGTGGCCATTATTACCTTAGAAACAGTCAATTTCGTTGAACATTATGGTCTTCAAAGAAAAGAAATTTCACCAGGAAAATATGAACCGGTATCAGTCTTACATTCATGGGACTCGAGACAAAAAATGACCAACTGGTTTCTCTTTAATCTTGGAAAACATGCTCATCATCATTTTTCTCCCAATGTTCCCTATGAGGAGCTGGTAAATAAAAAGAATCATAGGGAACTGAAGTATGGTTACTCCACTCACGTTGTCCTTGCATTTTTTGGAATTTATCCAGATCCGGAGCCCTAAACCCCATTAAATTCAACTATCTGCAAAACAAGTCGTCCTAAACAATTTATACTCGCACTCTAGACGAAAAATCTTTTCAGGGCTATAAGACACTCTATGTCAAGAAGCCAATCCAGTCTCAATCTTTCTCCCGCAGAAGTATCCTCACTTCTGAAATTATTCCCAAAAGGAATTGTTGCTGTTGATTTAGAGACAACGGGCCTTTCTCCACTTGTAGATAAAATTATTGAAATTGCGGCGGTTAAAATTTCAGATGCTGGAGAAGTGACGAGCTATCATCAGCTTATTAACCCACTTATAAACATACCTGAATTTACGATTCAATTTCATGGTTTAACTAATCAAGACTTGAAAGATTCACCCACGATAAAAAAGCCTCTTAAAACATTTTGGGACTTTGTGGGTCGTCATCCCATGATTGCTCACAACTCTAGTTTTGACTTAGGTTATCTCATAAAATCTTCTCATGATTTTCAGATTGAATTTCCTCCTCTCGATGTTTATGACAGTTGCCGGTATGCAAGAGCGATTTATAAGAACAAAGACAACTCTCCTATTAATTTCAAACTCTCAACTCTTTCAGAATATGTGGGCTTTAAGCTTCAGCACCACGTCGCCATAGAAGACACATTTGCTTGCCTTAAAATCATGGGCCATCTATCGAATGTTGAATCAAACCATACCTCTGCTATGGAAAAAAGTTTTGTCTTTCGTTTGTCTCACTTTAATAAAAATGATTGTTTTAATTTCTCTACAAGGCTTAAAGGCTTGGCGGAAATGGTTCAGGATAAAAATCTTATCCAATTAGACTATAGAGGGTCCTCTCCAATTGGTCGTTGTCGTCCTGTGCGTCCGATTGGATTAATGCCACTTCCGAAAGGTCCGGTTCTTTTTGCTGAATGTCTTCTCTCAGGAATGAATAAATCCTTTGTCTTAAAAAAAATAAAATCATATCAAAAGCTTGAAGCAAGTCTTCTAAAGCAAGGATACTCAAAATGATTAAAAATTTTATTAATAAAGAAAATCTTGGTCAGAGAATGACTCAATTCTTTATTCTTATCGCTCATATTATTCTTCTGAAGTGGATTCTTTATACTCTTTATGAGGGGGGAGTTCTTCCCTTCTCCACATTGCTTTATCATTTCCTTGGAATCTCACTTTTTGGTGCATTACTCATTCGAGTATGTGCTTACATCTACAAACGCGAATACCTGAAGGAACTTGAAAAAAGTGCTCGAGAAACAGAATTGGAAGAGTAAGCTTGCTCACTCTTTTAAAAACATTAAAGACCTCTATCTTTACCTAGGCTGGCCACTTTCGGACAACATTAATGACGTTGCATCAAAGTACCCTATCTTTATCCCGCTTTCTCTTGCGACCAAGATCAAAGAGGAGGGGCCAGAAGGGATTCTTGCCAAAGAGTTTTTACCATCACACTTAGAGAGTGATCGTGATTTCAATTCATTTGGCCTTATAGACCCAATTGGGGATAAGTCATATTTAAAAGCCCCTCAACTTATTCATCGTTATTATTCACGAGCTTTATTTACTCCAACTTCAATTTGCCCAGTTCATTGCAGATATTGTTTTAGAAAAAATGAGTTATCGGCGACGGAGGATATTTTTCAGAATGATTTTGAGAAAACACTTCAATATTTAAAAGATCACGCTGAAATTTCTGAAGTCATTTTTACAGGAGGCGATCCTTTAACGCTCTCTAATGAAAAGATTGAATTCTATTTAAATTCATTTGAAAAAATTAAATCAATTAAACACATCCGATTTCATACAAGATATCCAATTATCTTACCTGAAAGAATTGATACGGGTTTTATTGAAATGATGTCACGTTTTTCAGAGATATTCAAAACGATGTCTATTGCGATTCATTCAAATCATTTAAATGAGTTTGATGAAAGTAATTCAAATGTCATAAAACTCTTGGCAACAACTAATGTTCAACTCTTGGGCCAGACGGTTTTAATCAGAGGAATTAACGATTCAGAAAATGCACTGATTGAACTTTTTGAAAAGTTTATTGAATTAAAAATTAGACCCTACTATCTACACCACCCAGATAGAGTCCACGGAGCAATGCATTTTTATCTCCCTATTGCTCGAGGAAGATTGATTTATCAGGGCCTACGTCAAAAACTTCCAGGATGGGCGATTCCTCAATATGTTATTGATATTCCCGAAGGACATGGGAAAACCCCCGCTTACAATCCAGAAGATTACCAATACTCTGGTAAGCTTATTTCAAAAGACGGACGTATTGTGGATCTAAAAGAGCCCGACCTTTTTGTTTAGGTTTTCTCTCTTTTCCAAAACCCTTTGAATTTGTTTGGAGTTATGGTGAAAAATGATAACATTTTCATATGAGCCAAACCATTCTGGTCGAAACTAACGAAGATCTTAAACGAATTTTTTCACTTAATTTAAGTACCTTCGTAGGTACAGATGTTATTTTTAGACAAAATGCGGATGACGTTATTTCGCTTTTAAAAATTCTTCCTCAAATCTCACTGATCATTACCAAGGCAAAAGTCGGACAAGAAGAAACAGCGATAAAAATTTTCCAATATCTAAAATCAGAGTCCCTTGAAACTTCTCTTATTGTTTTGGGCGAATGCCCCAGAATTTCTAGTGAAGTTCTATGCCTACAAGAACCTGTCAGTTGGGAGATTCTGGTTAAGCAGGCGGCCCAACATTTGGGTATTTCGCTTCAGGATGCTGCCAATAAAGTTAAACCAGATTTTCTTCCTGTTGGGATTTATTATTTTTACGATATTCAAAAATCACCTTGCGATGTTTTTATTAGGATCAAAAAAGGAACAAATGATTACCAGTATGTAAAAAGAATTCACTCAAAAGATTCATTTGATAGGCTGGCAATAAAAAAATATGAGGATCAGGGTCTTAGAGAATTCTATATACCAAAAGATTATATTCAGTACTTTACAATTTTTGTCACAAACAATTTAGTCCAAAAATTAGAGAGGACTGACCTCACCTTAGAAGAAAGAATTTTAACAACAGCAAACGCCCATGAAATCGTGAGAGAGTCGATTCAACTTTTGGGTCTTGATCAGGCAACGATTGAGCTCTCAGATGCATCTATCAACTCGATGGTGAAGTCTGTTAAAAGTTCTCCTGAAGTGGCGAACCTCATCAAATTTTTATTCACAAATAAAGTCGCCTACGCCTATCAGCACTGTCATTTGCTGGCCCTTATGTGTCACTACATTTTATCTAAGCAAAGCTGGTACCGTGAAGATCACTTAAATATACTTTCCTTTGTTTCATTTTTTTCTGACATAACACTAAAATCTAATCAGCAAATGCAAATCACTTCTATGAAAGAATTGTTTGAAGCGAACTTAACAGATGAAGAAAAACGTGCGGTCATGAATCATGCTGTCGATGCCGTTGAATTACTAAACAAACATCCCGAGGCCAATGACTATATAAAAACGGTATTGATCCAGTCCCACGGGAAACTAGACGGCATTGGATTTGAAGACAATCCTGGTGAAGATCTTCATCCGCTTTCAAAAGTTTTTATTATTGCAGATACGTTTGTAAAAACGATGTTAAACCCAGCTCTTCCAACGAGAAAACAGGACATCTTGCCAATCATTTATTCGAGATTTACAAACCCAAGTTACCAGAAAATAACCAAGGCCCTTGAACAAAAATTTACTCAGTAACCAAAAAATAACGAAGACTTGCCACAACCCGTCATAACCAAATAATTTGTAAATTTTAATATAACAATTTGACATCACGAAAATATCTGATAAGTTTTAGTCACTTAAAATGCGGTTGTAGCTCAGTTGGTAGAGCGTCTGCTTGCCATGCAGAAGGTCGTCAGTTCGAATCTGATCAGCCGCTCCAAAAAATTCTAATTTCTATTTTATTAGTTCAACAAATCGTTTCTCAGTCAGTCCACCTTTAAGAAACTCAATCAAGGCATCCTCCTCAGCTTCTTCAAAATGTAGATTTTTTTTAAGTTTGGGAGATAAATGTAAAAGTTTATTCGCATTGGTCATAATGAGTGGACCACTTAATTCACTTGTATAGTTTGTATAATCATTAACAAATAAATAATCTAAAAGACTCGCCTCTATATCATCATAGTGTTCAATAACTTGCTCGAGAGTCTCAAAGGCCCCATCGTGCATATAAGGAGCTGTAACGGCCACATTTCTTAAACCTGGGACTCTAAAGGCATAAAGATCCTCTTTGTTTCCAGTGATTGAATAACGACCAAAATCATCTCCGTTTTCTTTTCCAGGACCAATTTGTGGAACTCCAATATTATGAAAAGAAAAATCAGTTAAATGCTCACCTCTGTGACATTTTCCACATTGCCCTTTCGAAAAGAAAATATCCATTCCAATTTTCTGAACTTCTGTCAGGGCACCCAAATCTCCCTTCAGGTATCTATCAAAATTTGTATCAGCTGCAAAAAATGCTTGTTCCTGGAAATAAGCGATCGCTCTTGCAACATGGGCAATACTTAGCTTTTCTCCTGAGAATAATTCCGTAAGATTCGCTTTGTAAGATTCATTCGTTAAAATTCTTTGAAGTAATAAATCCCAAGCCTCTTCATTTGATTTAGCATTTGCTACTTCATTTGTTCCAACTTCCCCTCTCATCTCTTCATGACTTAACAAGGGAAAGAGGGCCTGCGCAGCGAGGGCATTTTTTAGAACTCCAGGGAACTCCTTAGGGAGATCACTTGGTGTTGTAAATTTTCCGGTCATTAAATCAACCTGAACTCTACCATCCCAAAACAATATTGGCTGGTTATGAAGATTAAAGAGGGCCGGAGAATTTCTTGGGATAATTTTCCCTTGCTCCTGCTTTCTTCCACCTGAAACAATTTCTATACCTACTGCACCTTCTCCAAGTGAGAGTGGAAGCTTATCCACGGTCATTGTTCTTGGATGGTGACAATCAGCACAGTTAATATTCTTATTTCCGGATAAGTTTTTCTCAAAGAAAAACTCTCTCCCTAGAATAAAAAGTTTTTTATTAAATTCACTGGGAGCGGAAAGAGGTTTTAAATTAAATGTACGGATATAATCTTGAAGCTTTAAATCTAAATTGGAGGTAGCAAATGATTGAGTTGATATAAGTAAGAAAATCGAAAGTAGATATTTCATAGAGCCTTTTATTTATCTGTAAAAAATTAATAACTTAGCAAGTTAACAACAGCGGATTTTGGACCTATAGTCGTAAGTTACTTGAAGTTGTTCGATATATCAAACAAAAATCTACACGAACATCAAGTATGTAAAATTAAACCCTTAAGCCTAGAATTAAAGACCTAAAGGGGTTGTGTCGAAAAGAGAATGCTCTAAATTTTAACTGTGAGGTTTCTTAATGAAAATTAAAAACTACTATTTTGTAGCGGTCCTAGCCGTTTCTACACCACTTGTTTTCGCTCAAGAAGATAAGGATTTTGGAGATCTCGTACCAGAGAACAACTTCTCCATCACTCAAAAAAGATCCTTCTTAAAGGACAATACTGACATTTCGAACTATGAAGTTAAAACAAGTCCACAAAAAGAGGAATTCATTTACAAAGTAAACAGTGTTAAAGCTCCAAGAAAAGTATTCCAAAAAGCGAGCTCAAAGCTCACCGTAGAAAGAACTGAAGGCAAGATTTCAAGAATCTCGAGTGTCGTTTATGGATCTACTGAAGACAACAAGGGCGCTCAAACCATTCAGTCCAGCTCCTTAGGAGTGGATGGAAAAATTAACTCACTTTCAAATTGTCAGCAAGGCTACAAGCTAGGCTGGTTCAGCTTTAAAAAAGAGAAATCTGATCTTGAATGCCTAACGGTTAATAAAGAAGTTTGTTCATATTTGGAAAAGAGTGAAATCAATGATGAACTTTTGGAAAAAGTAAAAAACTGTTCTGATATTTTAGGAAGGTTTAGCAATCATCAAGAAAAACTCGAAGAATTAACAAAAGATGATCATCGTGAAAATTTAAAAGCGATGGAAAAGCTAAATGGTAACCTCTCTAAGATTAACAATTTCTACGATATGTCTCCAAAGTCTCTGGAAGACCTTTCGCACGTGGTTCAAGGATACAAAGCTGCTTCCGAACAATGTAATTTCTTAAAAGAAAAAAGTTATCTAAGAGAATCAAAGCTTGAAGAGCCAAAACCGAGAAATGAATCAAAGACGACAGATCAATAAGAATCAGGGGACCTTAGATTATTCCAAATAATTCAAGGTCCCTTCGATTACGCCTTTGGTATTATTTTCATCCGTAAATCCGAGTACCCCGAAATGCATAAAAGCATTTCCAGAAAAAACAAAAGGACTAATGCAGCGATCCTCCTGAGGCTTAACCTTGCCCTCAGATAAAAGGTTTTCCCTATGAGTGAGTTGCATAGATGAAGCATTTGGATTCTTAAATGACTTGGCATTTACTTGAATCCCATAACTTTGAACAATTTTATTTGCACCACAGAAAGCATTAAAAACTTGGTCTGAAGCTGCAGTCTGAAGAAACTTTTGTAGATTCATTTCTTTTTTGGATTGACTAAAATCTATCTTACAGGCCTGAGATCTTTTACCTACCGTATTATTCCAAGCGGTAAAACAATCATCAATATTACTCGTTGGACTGAATTGATAAAGACCAATATTCCTTTTAGAAATATCACGACTCTGCTCATTATCGTAATAAAATTTTACTCCTTTGGGTCTTGAATACTCTCCATTACCACCAAAATATTTATGAAAACTCGAGGATTGCTCAGAATCAGCTCTGCCACTTTTATGGGAATCAGCATCTGAAAGAGACTCTTTCTTCGCCATGCTAGATAACATCGCAATATAAAAGTTTTTCATTTTTATAAAAATCTTCTCAATCTCTTCTTTGCTACTTTTGTTTTTTAACGCTAGCTTATATTCATTAAAAATTGAATTGTATGAATCAGTAAATTTTTTAATTTTATCTTTATTTTTTGAAACGATTGAATGCTTGGATGAACTTTCCCGTCCGATAAAATAATTATCTATCGAAGTACACATAGGATGACTGAATAAACCTACCTTTAATTCCCAGTTTTGCCCACTGGGATTGTCCTTATCTGGAACTGTTTTAACATTATAGATTTCAAGGACATTATCTAATGAGAGCATGTTATCTTGTGGTGGTAGATTAAATTCAACGGCCAATTTTATTGCATCACTAAAACTTGAGGGAGCATCAAAACCGGTAAGAGAATCAAAACATTTCTTCATAAATGATGATAATTCTCGCTTTTTTTCCAATTGATCTTCAGAAGCATCTTTTTCATTTTCTTCACAACGCTCAATCTTAAAATTTTCTAGCTTATGAAGAGTTTCAGTTGTCATCTGAACAGCACTTTTGAGTGCTTCGCTTGCACTAGAGAAGGTTGAGAAGATGAGTGTAAATATGATGAATGGAATTCGATCGAATTTCATTCATATATTATAATTGGTTAGCCTTTTATCTTAAATCCGGTACTTATTGCCCTGGCCTTCAGAGGAATAAGCCCTGCACTAAAACCTTACCCGCATCCAGAAAAGTTTATAAGTAATGAAGTATTTGAAAGTCCAAAGATTTATGAGCGAACTTGAGCACAGAGCTCAACTTTACTGAGTTCAAAATGAATACTCCTAAATTTTATTCTATGATTTTTTTTTCGTTACTTAAAATCAACGGTAACGTGAGTTTTTTTTCCATCTTCTGAATGGACTGAAAACCCATCAGATCTTCTATCAAACATCACAGTCGCCGGAAGATAAATGGGTGAGACAAACTTAGCATTAATATTGAAAGGGTAATCAAATCTTTTATATTCTGACAGGCCCCTTGCGACTGTCCACATTCCATGAATGATTGCACTCTTGTGTCCCATGATCTTTGCCGTAAAATTAAACATATGAATGGGGTCAATATTTAACGAAAGTAAACCATATTTCGCTCCAAACCCATTTGGAATTTTCCAAAAAATATTACCAGAAGTGAACTCGGGTACTTTGGGATTTTTGTTAATTTTGGTTTTTAATTTTTTAAAAGCGGTTGTCACACTTATCCATCTAAGCTCATCGTTGATCCATAATTCTGTTTTAAAATCTATTTCAACTCCAGTCTCCAAAGGCCTATAACTCTCCACCGACATCTTTGCCTCCCATCTTCCATATACTAAAGGCTTTAGGCATTGAATTCTTTCAGTCTTATGAATGAGTCCAAATGGTGGAAAGGGAAATTTTTCATCATTTACAATGGAAAATTGTAAGTGAGTTATCAAGGCGTAAGGAAACAGCGTTGGGATATCCTCACTCTTCCATTCAGTAAGTTTCTTATATTTTGACAGTTTGGCAGCGGCAAAGCAAATCCGACCGAAACACTCCACCTTCTTGAGCTGGTGAATTTCTTCTAGATTGAAATTTTTTTGATAATTTTTTATTGATCTCATAAAATTAAATAACATTGATGAATACATAAAGACCTCTAGGAACAGAAAATAACAATCTGAAGGATAAAGCTATGACTGAAAAAAAATTACCACTTGAATGTTTATATCATATGGAATCAAAATATCCAAACCGAACTTACCTAAAGCAACCCCTCAATGGACAATGGATTGATTTAAGTTGGAGTGAAGTCGGATTACAGGCAAGAAAACTGGCCAGTTCTATTCTGGCAATGAACTTAAAACCAAAAAGTAATATTGCTATACTATCAAAAAATTGCGCACACTGGATTATCACAGATCTTGCCATTTGGATGTCTGGCCACGTTTCAGTACCTCTTTACCCAACCTTAAGTGCTGAAACGATTCAATATGTTCTCGAACATTCTGAGGCAAAACTCATTTTCGTAGGAAAACTTGATTCTTGGGAAAGTCAAAAAAGTGGTGTTCCTGAGAACATAAAAAAAGTTCAATTCCCTTTCTGGAAAAACGAGGGTTGTTCAAGTTGGGATGACTTTTTAGCGGATCACTTACCTTTAAAAGAAAATATTACTTTAAACCCAAATGATCTGTGCACGATTATTTATACTTCGGGGACAACAGGAAATCCCAAAGGTGTTGTCCACACTTTTAATAGCGCGACTACTCATATCAGGCAAGCATTGACGAAATTGAATCTTACAAAAGAGGATCGATTTTTCTCATATCTTCCACTCTCACACGTTGCTGAAAGGCTACTTGTAGAAATGGGCTCTATCTATAGCGGAGGAACGGTCTATTTTGCGGAATCACTGGATTCATTTAAAGAGAATCTTGTCTACAGTAAACCCACAATTTTTCTTGCTGTGCCTAGGATATGGCTAAAGTTTCAACAAGGGATTCTTGGTAAACTGAATCAGAAAAAATTAAATTTCCTTCTTTCTCTACCTATTGTTAACGGATTAATAAAAAAGAAACTGAAGAAAGCACTTGGACTCAATGAAGTCAGATATGCGGTAACTGGGGCAGCGGCAATTTCCAAAGAATTATTGATTTGGTTTGATCATATTGGCATTCCTATTTTAGAAGCTTACGGCATGACTGAAAACTTTGGCGTAACATGCTTATCACTTCCCGAGGCAAAAAAATATGGGGCGGTAGGAAAACCTTTTGAACCAAATACATCGGTAAAACTAAGTTCAGAGGGAGAGATTCAATCAAAGTCTGAAGCTAATATGTTGGGGTACTTTAAGAACGAAGAAAAAACGAAAGAGATGCTAGATAGCGAGGGATGGCTTCACTCTGGTGACAAAGGTGAATTCGATTCACAGAGTTTTTTAAAAGTTACAGGTAGAGTTAAAGATGCTTTTAAAACGTCCAAGGGTAAGTACGTAACCCCAACTAAAATCGAGGGTTATTTTGAAATGTGTGAGATTGTCGAACACATTTGTGTGATGGGATCAGGTCTGCCGGCCCCAATCGCTGTCGTCATTCTCAATGACGCCGGAAAGAGATCAGACGAGACATCCGTTCAAAGACATCTTGAACAAGCTCTAGAGACTGCAAATGCGAAGATAGAGGAATACGAAAGGATTAGTAATGTCATCATCCTAAAAGATGAATGGAGTATAGATAACGGACTACTAACTCCTACTCTAAAACTTAAAAGAAATGTTGTTGAACAAAAATATTCAACTCATATTAGCGTTTGGTCTGAAAACAGAAAAAAAATTTTTTGGGCCCAATAGATTAAACTATTAGGCCCAATGACTTATTGCATGTGAGTTTGAGATTTAATTTCGATTTTCTTCTTCTTTCGAGCGGCGCCCTCTTTTTTGGTAAGAGTCACTTTTAGAACACCATCTTTATAATTTGCATCGACTTTCCCTTCATCAATATCATCGAACAATGGTATCGTTCGATAAAAAGCTCCATAGGAAATCTCTGAACGAAAATACCCCTTACCTTTCTCCTCACTCTCAGCTTTTTTCTCCCCTTCAAGAGTTAGAACATTCTGATCAAGTGAGACAGTTATATCTTTTTCTTTCATCCCCGGAATTTCGGCCGTAACGAGGTAAGAATCACCATTATCTTTTAAATCAATTCTAGGAACAAAATGTGTAGGAGTCGTCATTTCTAAAGGTGTCATCTCAGGCCAATCTTCATTAAATCGACTCATGAAATCCTTCATCTCATCTTGAAAAACTGACCATGGATTAAATCGCTCGGGCCTTTTTCTTAGTGAAAGTCCTTTATTTAACATAAATCCTCCTTGGATAATGTATTCGTTCATTACATACTGTCGATTTTTAACCTCGTAAAAACATCCTCAACTCTTGGTATGCTTAAAATTAAATCAATTGCAACATCCATCATACTCTTAGTTTTTATCTCGCCTTCGAGATAAACAACTCCGTCTTTTACATTAACTATGATCTCACTGGCGTCGACCTCTAAACTATTAAGTAGAACTTCTGAAACTTTCTCTTTCAATTTTTCATCACTCTTTTTTAAATATCCGGTATTAAAGTTGTTGATTCCTCTATTCCAATCTGTTCCTGATTCTCCCCTTGAAAGATCTGAGTCTCTCGAAGGAGTTCTTCTAGATGGATGATGGTAAGAATAGGACTCCCCTTTCTCAGGTGATAATTTGATTTCATCCAGATCAAACTCATCTTCAAAAGGAATATCAGTCACGGCACTGGGATGTTGATCTCGATCCATACTCTTCATTTTAGAATTATCATATTGATCACTAAATCCTCCGGCGCCAAAATTCCCTCTGACCTTTTTAGGATCATAGTGCTGACTGATTCTAGGCATAAATCCCCCAAAATATAACGACTTCCAGGAAACCCGGAGTGAAATCCAGAACGACTTTCATCATGCTAACGAATGAATTTGGGTGTTTGAATCTATTTAATGTGAATTTTGGCCAAAGGACTTTGAGAAATTAAGACAAAAAAAAGCCGCTCTAAAGAGCGGCTTTCATAACGATTTATTTTTTTTCGTATTGTGTACAAACATCCTGGTAACCACAGGTAGTTGTATATTGTGGACCATAACAGTATTGACCACCGTAGTAGCCACCATTGTATGGATCATAGTATCCACCAGAACTATATGGGCAATTATTATAAGTGTTACATACGTACTGATTTTCCCAAGCAACACAAACATGACTTGCGTCCCACCAGATAGCATATCCAACAACTGCAGCAATTAATAATCCAATCGCAACTGGAAGAATGATCTGACCATTCCAGCTTGCCCCTCTGGAATACATATCTTTAGTTGATTCATTAATTAACTTAATTAACTCTTCATTGGAGATATTTTTTCCCATGAGACTTAGTTTTAATTTAAGAGCTTCAACAAGTGCCTTGTTATTTGCCTTTTTATTAACCAATGTCATGATCTGTTCTTGAGATAAACCTTCTTCTTTAATAAGCTGCTCAAGCTTAGAAAAAAACTCTTTGGTTTTTACGTCGTAGAATTTTTGATCCTTTTGATCCCACTCAACACTGAGAGAATACTGGTAATCATCAAGAACTCTTTCTAGTTCCTGAACAGTGCCAGTACTTGCTAAAACATTAAACGTGAAACAGAAGGCCACTAAGAGAGAAAGAAATCTCATCAGAATACTCCTTATAGAAAATTAATACCTATTGTCATAACAAATGAATTAGCGACTGGAAATAGAAGATTAATGACATCAATTAACCCCTCAATTGCCTGAAATCACATAATATCTAGGTAGTATCCCCATTTTCTGACCTTAAATCCAAATATCAAGAGTCAAATTGTCTCTAAAAATGAAGAAAACTGGCAACTGCTTTAAGGACTAAGAATGAAAGATAGAAGGAATAGATACAAATTAAACTGAAGAATATAAGGATAAACGCAATAAGAAATCGAGAAATAAGACGCTCTTTTACTGGTGACTGGATATATCTATTCAAGAGCTCAATATTCTTAGTATTCGATTTCCAAAAAAAATCAAAAAAATTACCCAAAACAGGAATCATATCAACCACATTTTCCAAAAGAACGTTTACACACATTCGAATAAGGACCGAAGTCCCGACTCCAATAATGTAGGCCTGGAATATGATATACAAAGAGATACATGTCGTTACAAAATCTCCAACCCCAGGAATGAGCCCCAAGATTGGGTCCAATCCAAATTTAATTCCAAAGGGACCAGAATATTTAGTGTCGAGAAGAGCACTCATTCTTTTTAGATTTTGAATTGATTTATTTCTTTTATCTAAATTCACTTCCTACTTTTCCATTTCAAAAAAGCTGATGGTAACAACACGAGTGTTAGAAACGTAGAGCTTAGAAGCCCACCAATCACAACAGTTGCGAGCGGTCGTTGGACTTCTGCTCCGAGACCTGTATTAATCGCCATCGGCACAAATCCCAAACCGGCCACAAGGGCCGTCATTAAAACGGGTCTAAGTCTAGACAACGTTCCTTCTTTAACGTACTCACTCCAAGAAAGTCCTTCTTTTTTATGAAGAAGAACATTCATTAAGACGAGAGAATTTAAAAGAGCAATACCAATCAGGGCAATGAATCCCACTCCAGCAGAAACACTAAAATTAAGTCCTCGAATCCAGAGAGCGAACACACCACCTACTCCAGCAAAAGGAACGGAAGAAAACACCAAAAGAGCTGGCCCCAGGCCTCCAAAAACTCTTAATAGAACGAGAAAAACAGCTAAAAGAGTTAGCGGAACAATCACCATAAGCCTAGCGTTTGCTCTTTCCATATTTTTAAATTGACCGCCCCAATGAGATTCGTAACCGCTAGTTAAGCCTAATTTTTTCTCGATTTTCTCTTTCGATTCAGAAACTAAGCTTCCAATATCTCTGTTTGAAACGTTAATCGAAATGGCCGAGTATCTTTTTCCCCAACTTCGAGCGATAGTTGTAACTTTTTCCTCATTAGATACCTTAACTATATTTTCTAAAGGGATTGTTCCGCCAAGAGGTAATTCAATTGAGAGTTTATTAATGACTTTAGGATCATCTCTTAGGCTCTCATCCAAATGAACGACAATTGGAAATTTAATATTATTTTCAATAAAGCTTCCAACTTCCTTACCAGCAAGGGAGAACTCAACCGCTTTATTCACTTGATCAATCGTGATCCCATAGAGGGCGAGCTTGTCAAAGTCTGGAACAAAATCCAGGACGGGACCCTGCCTTAAAGCTGTAAGAGGATCTTGTTCAATACTTTCAACTCCTCTCACGGGGGCCAGAAGTTCTTGGGCTTTTTCACCAAAGTTATAAAGCGATGTGAGATCAGGTCCCATAATCCTTAAGCTAAGATCTGCTCTAGATCCTTCAAGCATTTCATTAAATCGCATCGCAATGGGCTGAGTCGAAGAAACCTCTGTTTTAGGAAACTCTTTTTCAAGCGCTAATCTCATGGCATCAATCAGTTCATCTTTAGTTTTGTAGCGCCACTTAGAACGATCTTTTTCAAGAATAAGAAATGTATCCGCGAGATTCACACCCATGGGATCAGTAGCAGACTCAGGGGTACCTAAACGGGCAAAGACTTCTTTTATTTCTGGAAAACCCAGAAGTATCTTTTCGGCCTTAAGTTGTTCACGAACTGAAGCCGTAATACTGATTCTCGAATTTCTCGTAAGACCTAAAACACTGTCGCCTTCATCTAGTTCTGGAATAAAATCTGAGCCTAGCTTCATTCCAACGAGAGCTGCTGACAGAAGTAAAATAAAGGCAGCGATAAAAAATGGCTTAGGTTTCGTTAATCCCATATCGAGGACTGGTAAGAAAAGATTCTTAGCCTTTTTAAAAAGCCAAGTATCGTGGTCTTGGTGTTCACTAAGAGGCTTTAAAAACATTTTCGCTAAAATGGGCATCACAAAAACAGCTAAAACGAGTGAAGCAGCAAGGGCAAGTAGAACTGTGATGGCCATTGGTCTAAACATTTTCCCTTCAACACCTTCAAGAGTTAAAATCGGAAGATAAACCGCCATGATAAGAATGATCCCGGCCACAACTGGGCCCATGACTTCCTTAGAAGATTTTTCAATGAGCTCATCTTGATTAGAAGTATGATTGAGTGCCATGTGGGCGAGGATCGATTCGATAACAACCACAGAGCCATCAACCAGAAGGCCAAAGTCAATCGCACCAAGGCTCATGAGGTTTCCAGTAATTCCTAAGAAATTCATCCCACGAACAGCAATAAGCATGGAAAAAGGAATGGCCATGGTAACAATTAAGGCTGCTCGAATGTTTCCTAAGAGAACTAAGAGCACAATGATCACAAGAACAGCCCCCTCAATGAGGGAAGTACTCACGGTCTTGATGGTACTATCAACTAAAAATTTTCTTGTATAAAGGGGGATAAATTTTATCCCCTGGGGAAGCTTCAAATCTTTGAGCGCCTCTTCAATTCCCATGACGACACTTCTACCATTCGCACCAACCCTCATGAGAACAGTTCCTAAAACGGCTTCTCTTCCTCGATGAGTTGCGGCCCCCACTCTTAATGAGTGCTCAACCTTGACTGTCCCAACATCAGAAATAAGAATTGGTCTTCCGAGAGTTGATATCCCGATAGGAAGTTTGGAAATTTGATCTATGGATTTTAACCCAGGCTGAGTTCTAACAATGACCTGTTCGTCGTGGGCCTGTATGTATCCACCACCGGCCCCAATTCCCAAAGACTCAAGTTTTGTCATGAGTTGATTAGTCGAAATCCCAAATGACTCTAATTTTTTTGGAATAAAATTAATGTGAATTTGTTTTACAAAACCACCGTTAGAATCGACGTCTGCAACTCCCACCACTCTTTTAAGATGAGGCTTAATGAAGAAATCTTGAAGAGTTCTAAGTTCCGTCAATCTTTCAAGATCAGAGAGCTTACGAAGAGGAGAATTCGCCTCGGCCTCCAGCGTGTACATATATACTTCACCAAGACCTGTGGTAATGGGGGCGAGCTCAATACTCGCTCCCGATGGAAGAGTTACGCTATTTATCCGCTCTGAAACTTGTTGCCTGGCCCAGTAGATGTCAGTTCCCTCTTCAAACACTAAAGTCACTTGCGCAAGTCCAAATTTTGAGATGGAGCGCATGTCGTGTAATTTTGGAATACCAGAGAATTCAATCTCTAGATTTCTAGTGATTTGAAGCTCAATATTTTCTGGATCTAGGGCCTTCGTTTTAACATTCACTTGTACCTGAACATTAGTGATATCTGGAACTGCATCAATTGCAAGATCTTTTATTCCGGCAGCACACCACATAACGACTGCGAGAGTCACCATTAAGATGGTGATCTTATTTCTAAGTGAAAATGAAATAATTGTGTGAAACATAATTAAATCTCTGGCGCCTTACCAATAAGAAGGTTTAGGTTTGAAATGGAGGCGACATAAGAAACCCGTGAAAGATAAATCTGATCAATATTTTCATGAACCTGGGAATCAATTTGAAGAAAAGTTAAAGCATCAATTAAACCTTTTCTAAAGGACTCCTCTGCATCATAGAACTTCTTCTCAATTTGAGCTAAATTTTTAAACTTAAACACTTCCGTCGCTTTTTTACTCGCCTCATATTGGGCAAAATATTGATGAACCAGAGATGAGAGTTGGTCTCTTTCAAGATGATGAAAAGCAGATGTTCTACTTCTTTCAGCTCTGGCGACTTCAACGGAGTGCTGTCCATAATCCACGATTGGAATAACAACTGAAACTTGCCCATGATAAAAGTGATTCACCGGGGCTACATTTTCTTGTCTATAATTGACTCCAACTAAAACATCAGGACGCGCCTCTAATCGAGCTTGTGTTATCTTATTTTCAGCGAGAGATAACTCTAAATTTATTTGTTTAAATCGGGGACTGTTTTCTAGAGACTGCACATAGTCCATTCTATTCAAAGCAGTAGGAAGTGATTCCCAAGGGAAAGAAACTCTATCAAATGAAGAATTTGTAAAAATTTTAAGATCCCATAGAAGCCCTTCTTTCCGTGCAATGAGATCAAGCATCGTTTTTTCCATGAGATTAATCTGAGATTCAATTAAATCACGGTCTGCTTTTTGTTTCGGAGAGGCCAGGGGCCTAGAACGAAGAGACTTTTCAATGAGAGAAAATCTCCTTTTTCTTTCGGAATAATGGCCTTCAAGTTCCTGAAGAGCCGCCAATTCGGCGACGTTAATAAATATTCGGTGAGAAACTTCAAGTTTTGCTTCTTCCTTTGAGAGTTGAGCAATCTTTAAAGAAAACTCCTGGGCCTCAATTCTTGCTTTCCTTTTACCTGGCCAAGGGAGAGGCTGACCAAAGGTGAAATCCGCTACTGCTCCGGCCAAACTGCCAGATTTAAGAGAACCCCCTTGAAAAGTAAAAACGGGATTACTCAAAATACGCGACTGCTTTAATAAATTCTCTGAGGCATTTAAGTTAAGTTCTTGGCCCCTGATTTGTGGGGAGTACGCCTCTCCTAGCTTGATTAAATCACCGACAGAGATTGTTGTTGCAAAGGCTGGACTTAACAAAAAGATCAAGATGAGAATTTTCATGGTCGAATTAGTCTCAAATTAGATGCAATCTTTATAGGATAAATCTCATCAATTTTTGATTAATTTAGATTCATCTCTCTATGCTTCGCAGCGCGACAATTAAATTCCATTTTTTTTCCCTGAGCATGATACAATTTATTCATTTTTAAGGTGGAAATCTCCATGAAACAAGAAACAGAATACAAAAAAATTATTGAAGAGCTCTTAAAAATTTTTCTACCGATTGGAGAAAAAATTACTGTTAATGATGGTGACGTTATTCTGAAGACTGGTGAGCAGAATGAAGAAGTCTATGTATTACTCAAAGGAAGTTTGAAAATTATCGTTCAAAACGAAATCATCGGCATCCTATCTGATCAGGGGGAAATCGTTGGTGAAATAAGTGCTTTAACAGTTTCTCCTTGTTTGGCCGATGTCATGAGTTCAGGAACTTCTGAATTATTAAAAATAAATATTCATTCACTAACAAATCTATCAAATCCCGAATTGACTCAGGCATCTCTTTATAAAATGTTCTGTCTCTCATTGAGTAGTAAACTTGAACAAACCAACATAAAAGCAAAAGAATTTGAAAGACTCTCCCACTCTCTTGAGGAAGAAGTAAAGAAGAGAACCGCTGACCTTAGTGCAAGAAATCATGAATTAAATCTTGGATATGGTCGACTTTCATCGCTTCATGATGAGAATATGAAAATTTTAAAAAGACTCTCATTAATTGAGGAAGAGTTCTTAAGGCCATCGATACAAATGGCTTCAAGGCATGAAACATCCAAGTCAGGTTCTCCTTTAATGGATAAACTCTTAGCACTTCAACATGAGCTCAATTTCCTAAATAAAGAAAGACTCGATAGAGAAAGCATCAAAGGAAAGAGTGTTTTAGTGATTGAACCAGATGGCAAACTAAGGTCTTTAATTAAAATTGCTCTCGGCGGTTCAGGCATTACTCCCGAAGTGATTCAATCTTCAGAGGAAGCAAATTTATTAATTTCTCAAAAGCCTTGGGATATTATATTTCTAACATCCGAATACTTAGAGTTAGCAGAGCTTATTAAAATCAATTGTCCAAATTCAAAGCTTGTTATCTCTACAAAGAAGGGGTCTGTCGATCATATCGGAGATATTAGAAAATTTGATAATATCTCAAACATCATTTCATATAAAGAAGGAGACCTTTATTTTAATTCAAAAGGACTTCTGACGACTTTCATGAAGATGATTTCCGGTGATATCTTTGGGATTGAAAAATATATCAATTGGGGAGCAGAGATTAAGCAATTTCAAATTACGGAGTCCGAAAAGCGCTCTGAGATGAGAGATCAAATTGTGAAGCAATTAAATCTCATTGGGATTAGAAAAAGTTTGATTTCAAGAATGGAGTTAGTCCTTGAAGAGCTACTGATGAATGCTTTATATGATGCTCCCATTGATGAAGCAGGAAACTCAATTCATAATCATAAAAGTCGACAAACACCTGTTACACTTAGTGATAATCAAGCGATTAAAGTTAAATTTGCTACAGATGGTGTCTACGCTGTCATTTCGGTTGAAGATCCGTTTGGGTCTTTCAAGAAAGATGATCTGATGGATTACTTAGAGAACAATCTTTCCATTCATGATGAAAATTTCAACCAGAAGAAAGGCAAAGGGGGTGCCGGTAAAGGACTCTATCTCATTGCTCAAAACTCTAATCTCGTTGTCTTTAATGTAGCTAGATTTACTCGAACAGAGGTCATTGCTTTTTTCTCTTTTGAATCCACCTCTACATCACCCACTCAGTCTTTTCAATATTTTGAAATTTAGGACTCGAACTCAGCTCGTTTATAGAACTTATACTGAATAAAGAATTTTGTAACGAGAGAATTCTTCCTCTTACTTTAACACCATTTAAAGGGGGAAGTTAGAATGACTTCTTTCTTTTTTGAGTGATATATTTTTCCCAAAAAAAACCGCTCTTTCGAGCGGCTTATAATTAACCTTTAAATTTCCAACCGATGGAGGTCACAAATGAATCAATTTGCTTTATTAGTTCAACGAGGGTCCTTGTTTCAGTGGCCACTTCTTTTAAAGAGTGCGCAGCTCTTGCTGAATCATTAGCAACTTCCGATACGTGAGCAATATTTTTATTTACTTCTCCAGTACCTTTTGAAGCCTCTCTCGCCGATCTAGAGATTTCATTAATTGCAGCATTTTGCTCTTCAACAGCACCAGCAACACTAACGTTAATTTCTTTTAACTTTTCAATGATACTTGTAATTCCTTTAATGGAATTCACAGCTGAAGCTGTTTCACGTTGAACAGAACTAATTTTGGAATTAATCTCTTCTGTCGCTCTCGCGGTTTGCTTTGCAAGTTCCTTAACTTCGTGAGCAACAACCGCAAAACCTTTACCTGCCTCACCAGCTCTTGCGGCTTCGATCGTTGCATTAAGTGCTAACAAATTCGTTTGTTGGGCAATAGAGGCAATCACTTTTACAACCTGTCCAATTTCTTCAGAGGCCTTAGAAAGTTGATCAATATTTTTCGAGCTATCCAGAGTCTGTTGGAAGGCCTCTTGCGCCATTCGTGACCCATCATTGATTCGAGTAGAGATCTCTCTCACTGAGTGAGTCATCTCTTCAGTGGCCGCCGCCACAGACTGAACGGAGTGAGACGATTGGATTGAAGCTGACGCCACAACCTCAGACTGCCTAGATGTTTCCTCCGCTCCAGCAGAAACGGAGCTTGAGATTTGGAATAATTTTTCAGTCGTGACTTCCATTTGTCCGTAAACTTGTCCGATTTCACTCGCGACTTTAATATTCGTAGTCATGATTGACCAAGTAGTCATCGCTCCTATGTATTCTCCGCTATCTGTAATGAGAGCAGACACGTGAAGATCTAATTTTTCAGGTCCCAGACTAATGATCGACCTAAAGGGAAGGTTACGAGGATCAGCGAGGAGCTTTCTTTGGTGAGCTGGGTTTTTATGAAAGATATCAATCTTTTGACCAATAGATTCTTTAACCTTCACAGGAAGTAGATGTTCCAATTTCTGAAGCGTTGTTGAAGATGATTTATTCATGTAAATAAGTGTTAGATCCCTATCTACGACCATGACATTAAATGGCATAGCTTCTAACATAAGGGTTACGCGGGTCAGTTCTTCTTTCATTTCATCCATATTGTTATCCTGTTGCAAGTTTTTTGAAACTGCCATAATTATTCCTTAATTAACTCTGATCTTTATTTTTTATTTTCGGTTACAAGCATTGTTATTTTACCTGTAGATACAAGTTTACCAGTTTGATTCGAAATATTTACATCCCATATTTGAGTCGTTTTACCTATGTGAACAGGAGAGGATTTAGCCGTTAACACATCTCCAGGTCTCGCGATTGAGATGTGGTTTGCTGATACCTGGATACCAAAAGCATTTTGCTGCTCTTGATTGATAAATAACTGGGAACTAAAACTTCCAATCGTTTCTATGAGTACCAGCGAAACTCCACCATTCATTATATTGCCAGGTCTTAAATGCCTCTCATCCACCGTGAGTTCACCTACAATAAAGTTTTCACCAACTTCAATTATATCGATTCCAAAATTTTCTGGAAGTTGACCTTTAATCGAATGATCTTTGATCTTTTCTAATGTCAGTCTATTTCTCAATTCCATAATCGCCTTTGAGATGACCCAGATGGTTTTTTGTTTTTTTAATATTTTAAGGGAAAATACAAAAAAAGATATTTTTAATTGTTGAAGAAAAATATAAGTCGTTCACAAATATGCCCCACTAAATTACTTGTTGAATTCAGCACCAGTAAAAGTGCCATTCCAACTTAAAAAACGTAAGCCTGGAGAAATTTCGATAGATTTAAATTGGTTATTTTTATAATAAACTTTTGGGGCAGAAGCTGTAGAGTCAAATTCAATCGGGTATGTCTTATGCTCTTCAGGTTTTACTTTTGAACGAAGCATTAAGTTGAATTTATATTTACTACCGTCTTTAAAATTCCCTGACTTTTTTAGAACAATTGCTTTTCCTGGGTAATCTTTATTTTGATAAACAATTTCTGCCCCTTTCTCCAATTCTTCAAATGTTTTTGTGATCACAACGGATCCATTCTTATAGGAAAATTTGATGATCTTTGGTACACCTTTTTCGTAGTAGACCGACAGTTTACCATCTCCATCGTGATTGACTTTAAATGTCGCAATATCTTTATAGAGACCAGCTGTAACGGCTTCAAGGTCTTTAATTATATCTTTGGCTGGCTCTAAGATGGCCCCAGACTTACACTCCTCCTCACTAATTTGATCTTGGGCAAAAGAATTTACTGACAAAAGGAGTAAAGAAACAACAAAGATGTTGATTAGATTTTTCATACTGACCTATCGTCGAAAAATTTGAACAACTTTAAGGCAGTTCATGAGGAAAAATTATTTGGCACCTTCTTTGAAAATACTGCCTACTTAGGGGGTGGGTATGTTACAGAAAAAAGTCTTAGGACACCTGGAGGAGAAAGAGCAAACTGAAAGAGACTATTATGATCACAATTTATCTGACCAAGAAAGTCTGATAGATGTATTGTTTGAGACGATTGATGCAGTTGAACGCTCAGGAATACCTTATGCTTTAATCGGTGGGGTTGCCGGTAAAAGTCTAGGCCGTCCCCGAGTGACCCATGATATCGATTTATTTGTGACCCCAGAGGATGCCTCCAAAATTCTAGATGTATTGGAGGCCAGAGGCTTTATTTCACAAAAAAGAGATCCTTATTGGTTATTTAAAGCTTGGAAACAAAATATTTTGGTCGACATCATTTTCAAATCGAGTGGAGATATATATTTTGATGAGGAAGTAAGATCACACGTAAGACGAACAACTTATCTTGGAAGATTTGTTAATTCTATAAGCCCCGAAGATTTTCTAGTTATAAAAGCAGCTGCTCATCAAGAACATAATCCTCATCATTGGCATGACGCCTTAGCGGTCCTAAAACAAGGAAATCTTGATTGGAATTATCTCTTACGAAGAGCGAAACACGCACCGAGAAGAGTCCTGGCCCTTCTCATTTATGGGCAGTCAAATGACATAGCAATTCCAAATGATATCATTCGTTTACTTTATAAATCGGTTTTTGAATCTCCCCCATACACATCTGAAGCTGTCGTTCATCCCTACCAAAGTATGGTTAAAGCTCGTCAACAAATTCCTCACAATGGGGAGAATAACCCCACCTATATAAAAGGCAAGATCATGGAAGCTCTGACTTCTGATGAGAGAATTGCTGAACACGACATCAGGGTTTACGTAAGCAATCATGACGTTATAACAAAAGGCGAAGTTTACACCGAGGAACAGAAGCGAGCAGTAGATGAAGTGATTAGAGTCGTTGCACCACAGTTCGAATTTAAAAATCAGGTTGAAGTGAGAATTTTAAAAGGCCCAGAGGGTTGTGAGGCAATAAGATGATTAGAATTGCCGCCACTGGGGATATTCATTACGACAAAAATTCCCTCAATAGGCTCGGTCAGCATTTAATTGGCATAGACGAAAAAGCAGATTTTCTACTGCTTGCAGGAGATCTTACTCAAACAGGTCACCCTGAAGAGATGCGAACTCTTGCCGAGGATTTAAAGAAATGTCCAATTCCAATTATCGCTGTCCTTGGTAATCATGATTACCATTTTAATGAAGTAAAGCTGGCGATTAATATTCTTTCGGATTCAGGAGTGATTATTTTAGAAGGCACTTCAATTACAATTAATGTTAATCAAAAAAAAGTTGGAATCGCTGGTCTAAAAGGATTTGGAGGAGGATTTGTTGGCGCCTGTGGTTCTGAGTTTGGAGAAGAAGAGATGAAAGCATTTATCCGGCACTCGAAACAAGAAGCGAGGCATTTGGAAAAAGTTATAAAAGAATTAAATACTGATTACAAAGTTGTACTCCTTCACTATTCACCGATTGAAGGGACTCTCACAGGAGAGAAGAAAGAGATTTATCCCTTTCTAGGAAATTATTTTTTGGCAGAAGCCGTGGATTACGGCAAGGCCTCTATTTGTTTTCACGGTCACGCTCATTCAGGAATTGAAAGAGGAGAGACACCTGGAGGAATTGCAGTAAGAAATGTTGCCCAGCCCGTAATAAGGCATGCTTTTAATATTTATACTTTAGATTAATTAAATCCTTCCTGAATGATAGGTTCGGAAGATAAAGAAAAAGAAAGTAGAGAAACTGAGCTGTACTTAAAACCTCTAAAGAGGATTTGAGGCCGATCTCCCTGGATGGCCGCTCCAATGATAAAAAATAAGGGCAATAAACTTGCTGAGCTTGGGTGAGCAAATTCTCCATTTGGAGCACTCTTTCTGTAATCTAGTAAATCTTCAATCTGGGCGGATAGAAGTTTATTTTCTAACCAATCATCAAACGCTTTTATTTTTGGATTAACATCCTCTCCCCTTGCATGCCAAATAATTTTAGACGCATTAAAAGCTGATAATCCACTTCCCAAGATGAGAATCCCCTCTTGCCTTAATTTAGAAAGATTATGCCCCAAGGCCATAATTTTTCTTGGATCCTCATTAAAGGGAACTGAAATCTGAATCACCGGTAAATCGGCCTCTGGTCTTATAAGTCTTAGCGGCATCCATACACCATGATCAAATCCATAATGTGGATTGAGCACATACTGAAAAGACTCTTCTTCTAAGGTGGAAGAAACCTTGTTTAAAAGATTTAAAGAAAATGGGGTTGTGTACTTCAAATCATAAATGTCTTTTTGATAGCCATGAAAATTGTATTGAATGAATGGACTTGGATTAGATGTGATTTGAATTGGCCCGGGTGCCACCCAATGGGAAGATACGCAAACAACACCCTTAATATTAATATTTCTTCCAAAATTGATGAGGGCACTGTTATAGGGATCATCCATTAAAGCAAGTGGAGGGAGTCCATGGCTCACAAAGGCTGCTGGCGCAACTTTCATCATGTCCATAGTTTACCACGTAACAGCTCAAAACCCCGAAAAATTTCGCAGGGCAAAACCATTAGTTTTACTTAACTTATGTATTAGTAGAAATTGACTAATGAACAATGGCCATGTATCTTAAAAATCCGATCAGGATTTTTAATGAAACTATTTATTCTTGGCCTCTTATTGACGTTAAACGCTTTCGGAACATCTTCCCAAAAAGCCGAATTTCCCACTGGCCCTGAACAAAAACTCACTCCCGGTTCACTTTGCGATCGACCTGATGCTTACCGCTATCCTGAAAGAATTCCTTACTGTAACCGCGACGTTGACTCTTCTCTAAAAAATGATGTCTTCAAAGAATACCGTGAAGATGGCTACAGACTTAATCCAAAAGATCGACAGAATTACAAAATTGATCACCTCATTCCTCTATGCGCTGGTGGAAGTAACAACGAAGATAATCTTTGGCCTCAACATGTGAGTATCTACAATCAAACTGATCCATTGGAAGGTCTAGGTTGTGAAAAATTAAAAGATGGGCTTATTAAACAAGCAGAATTAATTAAACTTATTCTTTCTGCAAAAAAAGACCTAAGTCTAGTTCCAGAAACGTTGAGAAAACTTAACAGTCTCTAATCCAAATCCTTTGCGAGCCTTATTCCAGAGAATGCCCACCTCGATTGAGGTAGGTGGAAATTTCTGTATGTTACTCTATAGTGTGACCTTGGAGTCACACAACTTCCTCCCCTTAAAACAAATTGGTTCACCATATAGCGGTCACTCTGATCAATTAAGGCTGGCTGAGTTTTTTCAAACCTAGGATATGGTAGATAAGAACTTTGAGTCCACTCCCATACGGCCCCATGAATTTGTGAGAATAATTTATAATCAGTGCCTGGAGACTCGGGGGTATATTCACTCGTTTCAAGAAAATTGCATTCACTTTTTTCAAGCTTTGCAGCTGCTTCCCACTCAAACTCACTTGGGAGCCTTGCCCCTTTCCACTTTGCAAAGGCCATGGCTTCATAAAAGTTGACATGAATAACTGGTGCACTTGGATCAAGTGGCATCATACCACTCAGAGTAAATGACCACCATTCTTGACCATCTTTTTCCCAATAGAGTGGTGCTGCCCAACCCTCTTTTTCCTTTAGTGCCCATCCATCATCATGCCATAGAACAGGATTTTCATAACCACCTTCGTCAATAAAGTGGAGATATTCTTCATTCGTTACTAAATGTGAAGAGAGCATACAGGACTCTATCCATCTTTTATGAAGATCTTTTTCATTATCATAAGAAAATTCTGGATAATTTTTTGGGACCCCCACATCAACAAGACCAGAAGGAATATTATTCCAAGTGAGATTTGCCCCGGAATAGCCACCATGGGAATGATGAGAGTTATACTTAGGTCTTAGTGGGTTGATATAAAAATTTCTTTTTATATCCATGAGTAATAATTCTTGATGTTGCTGTTCGTGCTGAATCGCTTGCTCGAGTGGAACGTATAGTTTTGAAAATTCGCTCTCACTGACATCAATCATTCTATCGAGAATCTTTTCTGTGATAACTTTTCGATAAGTCATAATTTCTTGGGTCGTTGGCCGGGATAAATTCTTTTTTATTAAACTTCTCTGACTGGATTCAACGTATTTATAGTATGAGCTAAAGAGAAAGTTAAAATCATTTCTAAAAGGCCCATAGTTTTTGATCATTTTTTTTAAGACAAAGTTTTCAAAAAACCATGTCGTGTGAGCAAGATGCCACTTGGGAGGATTTGTATAATCTGTTGAAGATAAGACAAAATCCTCATACACAAGTGGCTTAATAATTAATTCAGTCGTACTTCTGACTGATTGAAAGCGAGACAGGATGGCCTCTTTTTCTAGAGAATATGGTTTTAATAATCCCACCCTGACTCCTCTTAAAAATTATTTCTGATAGCTTTAATGACTCTTCTTCGTAAAAACAGCTCCGATCAAAAAAGTCACTCCGATAAGCATATGAATGAGGTGATCAGAAGTCCCAATTTCAAAGGCATTTGGAACGATTCTCAATAGATACTGGTCCATTTGAGCGTAACCAACGTTGGGATAACCTGGGGACCCCATGACAAATCCCAAAACTCCAATAACAGAAAAAAGTAAACCTAAGCTCACACATACGGCGTAAGAGCGCTTTGTATTATCAGAGTACCCTGTCCAAATCGCAAGTGCTCCTGATGCAAGATGAATTGAATTATGAATAAAACTCAAATGCATTCCCAAGAGTCCCGGAGTCACAATCCCGGTTAATCCCACAAAAACAAAAAATATTCCGAGAGCAATACAAACTTTCTGCGATAGGACACGTTCAGCAGCTATTCTTCCAGTGTTTCTATTCATTGTCGTAGGCATGGATGACTCCTTTGCTTTTAATCTTCTGTAAAGGGTGAAGCAAAATTGCGGCCATATTGCGAGACATAAAACCTAGTAACTCAGATTAGATTCAGGACATCTTTATTAAGAATCATTTTGAGTTAATGATCTTTGGAACGGAGGTCCTTATGTCACTAAAAAATTTAGCGATAGCTCTACCACTAGAGAGTGAACTCTTGGCGCCTTTTTATCACTGGGGGAGTTCTTTTGATTTCAATCACTATGATTCCATCAGTTTTATCCACATCGTAAAGAAAACTTTAACTGCTCTAGAATTCAGTATTATTGAAAATCCAAGTGAAGCGATGTTTCTAGAAATGAAACCGACCTTGGAAAATTTTTTAAAGGATGAAAAAAATAAAATTGTTCCTAGAAATTATGATGGTGAAATTCAATATATCGTTTCTAAGCATCTTCATCCAGATGAGGAGATGATCCAATATTTAACCAAACTAAAAAGTGAACTTGTTGTTGTTTCAACAAGGGGTAAACACGGAATTAAGGGCCTCTTCACAAGCTCTTTTACCGACCGAATGGTGAAGCTTGCCCCTTGTCACATATTGGTCCTAAGACCTTTAGGAGCGCTCACGCCATAAGCTCAATCAAATCAGATCCTTAAGTGCCCTCTCCTCTTTCATCCTATTGGAAAATCTAATGTTTAGATTTAAATTTCCGATAGGAATGATAGGAGACCACTTTATGCGTCCATTTTTTGTATTATTTAGTTTAGCTATTCTCTCCTCATCTTGCGTGAAGGATGAAGGGATCGTTTCTGAGGCCAACAATGCTAATGGAACAACGACAGGTGGAACTTCTACCGGCGGCACATCGACTGGATCATCCTCTCAAACGGATCCGCTTCTTTCTGAATCATGGCACTACCATAGCGACGGCACAGGCAAAGGATTTAGTTCAGAAACAGCCGCCAATGATACCGATATCAATGTGAAGCTCGTTCATGATGTTTTAGGTTTCAAAGGAGAAGGTATACGAATTGCAGTTTCAGATACTGGTGTTGAAATTAATCATCCTGATCTCGCAGCGAATGCGCTCGATAAAGAGTATCATCGAAACTATGTGTATAATGATCCTAGCTACTGGAATGAGTCAGATCCCACTCCGGGAGCTGGAGCAGATGAGCCTCATGGAACTTCTGTTGCAGGTCTGATATCTGCCGTTGGATGGAACGGAATTGGAAGCCGAGGTATCGCCCCTCTTTCAAAATTTGCTGCGTTTAAATATATTTTCACTCCACTCATCTATAATGCTTCAACCCTTCTCGCTAAGGAAATTGATCAGCTCAATGGTGATTTTGATATCTTCAATCAAAGCTTTGGGAAAGCTGGCTATTTCTTTGTATCAACCGATCCACAAGTTGATCTCACGCTTAGAGCAAACACTGTTGGTCTACCAGGAACAACACCTCTTCGAGACGGAAAGGGTGCCATTTATATTCAGGCCGCAGGAAATAGTTTTTCCGAACCATACTGTTATCCCGGCCCATGTGCAGGGCCACTTGATGCACTTTCAGAAAGAACAGCTTCAGGTAACACAAATGCCCACGAGGAATTATCTAGCCCTTTTAAAATTGTTGTCGGGGCTCTCAGTGGAAAAAGTGATACGACACACGGAATGAAGGCCAGTTATTCAACCATCGGAAGTAGCATTTGGGTGTCCGCTCCCGGTGGTGAAGACGGAATAACGAAGCCCGCGATGATTACAACCGACATGGCCAACTGTCAGATTGGATATAGTTTTCGAACTTTTCTGTATCCAAATTTATTTAATTTTGGGTTCCATTCATCAAATTCAAGGTGTGATTATACCAATTTATTTAATGGAACTTCAGCGGCAACACCAATTGTGTCAGGTGTTGTAGCCCTTATGTTAGATGCAAATCCAAATCTCACTTGGAGAGATGTAAAACATATTCTTGCGACGACGTCTGATAAAGTCGATTTACCTAGTCCTATACCTACTTTAAACAGTTATTACACTGCCGATCCTTCAAATAAGATCACAAGTGAAGATAATCTTATTGATCCTTCGGTTCATGTCTACGATTACAAATGGGTACAAAATGCTAAAAACGTTCGTTTCTCTAATCGATATGGTTTTGGAAAAGTAAATGCCTACGCTGCTGTTGAAGCGGCAATGGCATATACTTCAAATTCTCTAGGCACTTTTGTGGAAACGAAAACTCCATCAACACCATCTTCTGAAGGAACTTGGTATTATGATTCAGGTAATGTTAACCAAGTGATTACGACTGCCACTTCTGGAGTGAGTTCAAAAATTTGGGTCGGCCACAATTTTGAAGTAGAGCATGTACAAATTGAATTAACAACGACTCACACTTTCTCAGGAGATTTAGCCATTCTCCTTACTTCTCCCTCTGGAACAGAAAGTCGATTACTTACAATCAATAATCAAATATTTGGTGGTGCACTCACAGATTTTAGAATGAGTTCAAATGCCTTTTATTCAGAAGAATCTGAAGGTTTTTGGACATTAAAAATTATTGATGGAGGTATTTCATCTAAAAATATATCTTATAATTCTTCGACTTCAACTTACACTGCGACAACTGGTTCCGGAAATCTTACGAGATGGAAAATTAATATCAGTGGCCACAGAAAAGCTTCAGAGATTAATAATCCTCTGCCTCCAACAGGGATCATCATTAGTGATGTCTCTGGATCCACAACTACATCATTTTCATTTTCTCCATCACAGGGAGCATTAGCGACAACACAATATGAAGTGGGTATATTCACTTCTCTGGGATTAGAAGTTCATCCTTACCAAAACATTGGTAGTTCGACGAATTTTACGGCACCAGCTGGGCTTTTAGTCGGAGATACTGTTTATCAATTTAGAGTCAGAGCGAAAGAACCTAGCTCACCACCAAAGTATTCAAGCGTTCAGGCTAAAGAATGGACAGAGCAACCGTGAAAAAATGGCTTAAAAAAATCCCCCTCTTTTTGATTCCATTGTTTGGAATTTTCTGGTTTACAAAAACTGAGCCCCCTACTTCTTCATCTGTTGCTGAGATCTCTTTAGGAAGAGAGATTGCTTCCGTTAGTAAAACCGTAACTGATAAAAAGTTTATTCGCCCGGATACAATCATTGTATCAGAACCAGAGAAAGAGAACTTAGCTTATTTAGACCGAACTCCTCAAAGTCTTCAATCTGACTTCCAAGAAGATCCAAGTATTGTTGTCTCAAAGGGTAATGAATTCATTACCAATGTGGGAGCAATCACAAAAGAAGATTACTCTCCGAAGATGGGACCAATTATTCATGAGCATATGGGGCTCGTTTTTTTTAAAACAGAATCAAACCATAACTACATTCCGGTGGCCCTCAACCGAATGACAAATGCTTTGTACCCTATTTCTTCCATAATTCATCTTAAAGGGGTGAATGAGGCCCTTAGAAATAACATTCTAGGCCAAGGATATTCCGAACATTACTATCAACCAAGAATTCGATTTTTATCCATAAAATCTGAACCAAGTAACATTATGAAGGACTATTCTGATCTTCGACAAAAAGGATATGATGTTCAACTTGAGGTTCTTACCCCGCATCACAAAACTTTTAATTAACTCACGCACTGCATTCTCTCGACAATTTTACGATTTCAAATAAAATAAAAAGACCTTCCATTAACTAGTTCTGTGGAGAATTCTATGTCAAAAATTAAAGTCCAAAACCCTGTCGTTGAACTTGATGGCGACGAAATGACTCGAATCATTTGGTCTTTCATTAAAGAAAAACTTATCGTTCCTTATCTTGATCTTGAAATTAAATACTTTGATCTTGGAATGGAAAATCGTGACAAGACTGATGATAAAGTCACTGTCGAAGCCGCCGAGGCGATCAAGAAGTATAATGTAGGTATTAAATGCGCCACCATCACCCCTGATGAAAAGCGTGTGGAAGAATTCAAACTAAAACAAATGTGGAAATCACCAAACGGAACGATCCGTAATATCTTGGATGGTACTGTTTTCAGAGAACCGATCATCATTAAAAATATTCCTCGTCTAGTTCCTGGGTGGACTCAGCCGATTGTTATCGGTCGTCACGCTTTTGGAGATCAGTACCGCGCAACTGATACAGTGATTCCTGGTAAAGGAACTCTTAAAATGACCTTTACTGGTGAAGATGGAAAAACTCAGGAGTGGGAAGTTTTTAATTTTAAAGGTCCAGGTGTTGCCCTTTCTATGTACAACACAGAAGAGTCTATTCGTGGTTTTGCTGAATCTTGCTTTAATATGGCGTTAGTTAAAGGCTGGCCACTCTATCTATCAACAAAAAATACCATCCTTAAAAAATATGATGGCCGCTTTAAAGACATCTTTGCTGAAATCTACGAAAAAGATTACAAAAAGAAATTCGAAGCAAAAGGAATTGTCTACGAACACCGCCTCATTGATGACATGGTTGCCTCTTGTATGAAGTGGTCTGGTGGATATGTTTGGGCCTGCAAAAATTACGACGGTGACGTTCAATCTGATACGGTGGCACAAGGTTTTGGATCTCTGGGTCTCATGACTTCAGTTCTTTTGACTCCAGATGGAAAAACACTTGAAGCAGAAGCTGCTCACGGAACAGTGACTAGACACTACCGCCTTCACCAGCAAGGGAAACCAACTTCTACGAACCCTATTGCTTCCATATTTGCTTGGACGAGGGGTCTTCTTCACCGAGGGAAACTTGACGGGAATAAAGAACTCATCAACTTCTGCGAAGCACTTGAAGAAGTATGTATTAAAACTGTTGAAGAAGGTAAGATGACAAAAGATCTTGCTGCCTGCATTTATGGTGATAAAGTGGCTTCGGATAAGTATCTCACAACTGAAGGATTCCTTGAGGCCATTAACGCCAATCTTCAAAAAAGACTTACAAAATAAAAATTAAGGCCCGGAAACGGGCCTTTTTTTTAACCTATTTTTATGATTCTTCTTAATTCTAGATTATCTTGAAATTTCAAATGAAGGAGAACCATTTTCTCTTTCCTGCGACCGGGACTCGTCGTCATCTTTTGAATGGTAAATCCCTCTTCTTCTTGCATAGCTTGAATCATACTCGTGAGCTGCTTTTCAGAACCATGAAAATGCAAGGAATGAATTTTATTTGTTAAGTACTGAAAAAAGATCCTCGAGTCATTTTTTTCTAAGGGTATAACTGATGTCCCTACTCTTGGACTTACCACTCTAAGGGTAGGACGCTTAACGAGAGAATAACGGTCTAAGAGTTTCTGCCATCTCATTTGATACTTCCCCTATATTTAATACAAGCTTAATAGGTCAAATAGAGGACTTTTTCCAGACTGTGTGTAATATTAACCCATATGCCTAGTTACCTAAATAAATTTAGAGAGTTTGAAACCATCGCGGCGATTGATTTGGGCTCTAATGCCCTTAGGGCCGTTATTGCCAGGAAAGATGGAGACAAATTAGAAATTGTTAAAAGTTTTAGGGAGCCTCTTCGGCTTGGAGAAGATGTCTTTAATAATGGAATGATTTCAGAACTAAAAATGCAAAAAACAGAAGAAGCATTTATAAAACTGTTTCACATTTTTACTGAATATAACGTTACGGATATTAAAGCGATGGCGACTTCCGCCATGAGAGATTCTAAAAATGGTCCAATCCTAGCAAAAAGAATTGCCCACTCTACCGGAATTGAAATTGAAACTATTAGAGGAAACGAAGAAGCACAAGTGATCTTTAATGCTGTTAAAAGCCAGGTAAATTTAAAACGAAAAAACGCCATTTTGATGGATATCGGCGGAGGCAGCACTGAACTCATTCTCGTTAAGAATGAAGACATTCTAGCTGTAGAAAGCTTTAACGTTGGAACTGTTCGTCTTCTAAAGTTGGACCATGGCCCCCTTGAGAAAGAAATTTCCAATCAAATGGAGAAGATGATTCAATTTATTAAGTCTCACTTTAAACTGAAGGACATCGATCTTTTTATCGGGACTGGCGGAAACCTAAGAAGAATTGGGAAAATCCGTAAAAAGATTTTGGGCAAACCCAGCTCTGAACTAGCGATGTTTGATGAGATTCACCATATGGAGGAGGCCATTCTCTCCATGAGTTATGTTGACCGAATAAGAAGACTCGAATTGGATCAAAACAGAGCGGATGTCATCTTACCTGCAATTATGCTCACTCATCACTTGATGCAAAAGTTAAAAATTGAAAAAATTCATTTACCGAAAGTAGGACTTAAAGAGGGAATCATTCTCTCGATGTTAGATAAAACGCCAAAAGTTTTTATCATGAAGGATTAATCATCCACCATCGTTTTAATAATCTTGGGTTGAAGTAATAGTTCCATTTTAAAGCCTTTCCACATTCCGCCCTCAAGAATACAAAGACCACCCTTCTTAATTGTCATGAAATCATGCTCAGGGTGAAGGGCGAGAAGTGCTGCGACCACTTTCGTGAGATGCGGATCGTGCCCAATAAATGTATAGCAACCATCAGTCGGTAAAAAAGAGATGTATTCAACTAAGTGCCTTGGATCATCCAAAATATCAAGATCTGCCATCATCTCTAAATCTGCATCTTGATAGTAAGACCAGAAAAGTTCTGCCGTTTGAATCGCTCTGGCGAGTGGAGAAGAGAAGATAACATCAATTGATGGCTGAATTTTTTTAAAAGTTTTAAATGTCTTATGAAGACGCTTAATTCCTTCTAGTGTTAACTCTCGTTCAAAATCCTTATCTTGCTCTAAAGAGAAATGACCTTCGGCCAAACCATGTCGTAAAAATATTAATTTCAAGAGATAGCCTTTTCACGTTGGATTGTTTTCATCATGAGTTGAGCATGTGTTCCCCGCTCTTCCTCTCCCTCAGCTGGAACTTTTTGGGTGTACGTTCCATTTTGATTTAAGTACCACGCCTGACGATTATCTTTTAAAAGGATGTCTAAAAACTCCCATAGTTTTTCTTTTAATTTAAGGTCAAAAATAGGAGTGATAAGCTCCACCCTGTTGTGTAAATTTCGGTGCATCCAATCCGCTGAACCGACAAAATATTCACCCTCAGCAGGATTATCTGAGCCATTGGCAAAATAAAACACTCTTGAGTGTTCAAGAAATCTTCCAATAACTGAGATCACTTGAATATTTTCAGAAAGACCCTTTATGCCTGGCTTTAACGAACAAAAACCTCTCACAATGAGTGTAATTTGAATCCCTGCACGACTTGCCTCATACAAGGCTTCTGTCATGACTTCATCTTCCATCGAGTTCATCTTCGCTATGATTCTTGCTGGTTTTCCGGCCTTCTTATTTTTTATTTCTTGCTGAATTTTCGCTATAAATCGTGATTTCATATTAATAGGGGCCACAAGAATTTCATTGTAATCAGTTTTAAGTGAGCTACCTGTGAGGTAGTTAAAGACTTCAACAATTTCTTCGCAAATCTTTTTATTACAAGTCAGAAGTCCCAGATCAGTATAAAGATTTGATGTCTGCGAATGGTAGTTACCAGTCCCAATGTGAGCATAACTCATGATCTCACCATCTGCTTCTTGCCTGATAATCAGTGAGGTTTTAGTATGTGTTTTGAGACCTAGAATTCCATACACGACATGAACACCAGCATCCTCAAGCTTTTGTGCCCAAACAATATTTCTCTGCTCATCAAATCTCGCCTTCAATTCAACGAGACACACCACTTGTTTACCCTTCTCTGCTGCCTTAATTAAACTTCTAATAAAAGGAGAATTATCCCCCGTTCTATACAAAGTCATTTTTATCGTAAGAACATTCGGATCTTCGGCGGCTTGTGAGATAAATCTTTCTACGGTACCAGAGAAACTATCATAAGGATGGTGAAGGAGAATATCCCCCTGCCGAATAAGATTAAATATATTACTACTCTCAAAGAACTGTTTCGGGATGATCGGAGACCAAGGTTTAAACTTCAAGCTTGGTAAATCGAGATCAACAATAGCTTTTAAAATGGCAAAATCGATAGGAAAGTCCATAAGATAAATATCTTCATCAAGGATTTCTAGAGAATCTTTCAGAAAGTTCATGATGTTCTGATCAGTGTCTTTATGAATTTCTAAACGAACGCAGTCAGCAAGCCTTCTTTCCTTAATTCCCTCTTCCACAAGAATTAATAAGTCTTGAGCTTCATCTTCCCTATGGTCAACATCGGCATTACGTGAAACTCTGAAAGGTACAGTATTCTGAATTTCCATCCCTGGATATAACAAAGGTAGATTTGATCTCACGAGAGTCACAGTCGTGACAAAACGAAATTTTTTCTCTCCTTCAGACTTTGGAAGTGTAATCAATCCTGGAATGACCTGAGGAATTTTAACCCTCGAAAATAAAATTGTTTCGGTTTGTGGATTCTTTAAAATGATTCCTAGCGAATAAGATAAGTTTGAAATGAAAGGAAAAGGATGTCCTGGGTCCACAGAAAGAGGAGTTAAAACTGGAAAGATTTTTCTCTTAAAATAATTTTTAAGATACTCCTGATCCTCTCCGTGGAGATCCTCGTAATCATAAATATAAATATCGTGTCTCTGAAGTTCTGCCACAAGATTTAAATAAATTGATCTCTGAGTTTCTAAATCCTCATTAATATGCTTTCTAATATTACTAAGCTGCTCCTCGGTGGACTGACCATCAACTGATCTATGGTTCATTCCTGAAATTATCTGGTGCTTTAAGTATCCAATCCTCTTCATGACGAATTCATCTAAGTTTGTTGAAAAAATGATGAGAAAGCGGAGTCTTTCTAAAATAGGATTTCTTTTGTCTGCAGCTTCTTGAAGAACTCTACGATTAAAATGAAGCCAAGAGATATCTCGATTCAAAAAATGGGTTGGGTCGACATTGAAATTAATTTTTTTTGGTTGCCTGGTGGCACTTCTTCTCTTACGCATAATCTTTCCGTTTTTCGATCCAAGGGCCAGTCATTAATAAAGTCTCATTATACCCTCAGTCTATCTATCCCCTAAGACATTCAAAAATAGGCATGAATGTGACCGAATCTTTTTCAAATTAGTTGTTAACTAAAATAATCAAATATTTATAAAGAAGGCCTCGAGAGAGGCCTTCTACTTTCCTTATTGTGACCAATCTTTTTACAATTAAATCATCTCAACTACTTAATCAA
>CANEUH010000003.1 GCA_947441615.1 Bacteriovoracaceae bacterium
CCTGGGGGACGTTTTTCTTTAGGTGGGCGTTTTCTTAAAATATCCATAAGCTCTCCAACGAATAGATCATGGCTTTACCATAAATCTGGGTTTGGATCGAGCTGTTCAGTAATTAATGGACAGGAGTCCAGTCAGAGGGGCTCAGTCTATAAGGCTTCTATATAGTGCACCTTCACGAATCTGTATCATAATTCTTGATATCTAAAGTGTGCTTTAAAGAATTTTTTTGTTGTGCGATTAAGCTCTTTACCTATTTGTTTATTTTTTTCTGAAACTTAATTCTGAAATTTCGCAAATATCCTTTTTCTTTAAAGCAGTATGCTTACATACAAGATTAACTGAATATAGACTATTATCCTCAGCTTTGTTTTCTCTTAAATGTTGATTTAAGACTACTTCGCTACCAATATCGAGCTTAATGCCTCTTTCTTTTAAGAGGTCAATACCATTTGAATCAATAATTATATGACCAGCTAAAACAATTCTAGAAATAAAAAGTGAAACGATAATTAATGATGTTTTCATTATTGTTTGCTCGTTCTTGATTGTGATTCAATAATTTTTACCGGATTTTCTATATCAAACTTCTGAACAGTATCATCTTCAAAGCATGTTTTAAGATTAGGACAATTTCCCATTTCATCACCAATGCAATTTAGGTCAGCAATTAAGGCTTTTTGGCTTCCCTGTTGTTGGGCAATTTCAGATCCTGCGTCACATTTGATTTTTATTTTACAAAGAACCGCTTTACGTTGACTGCCACACTTGGCGATTTGTGAAGGATTTACAATTGATCTTTGATAGTCACCAATAGCTTCACACCCTTTAAGATCTACTGACACTTCTAGATATTTATTTAAAATGTCTTCTCTTTGTTTTTGCGTGAGCTCAGACTTAATAGCTGAATAAATGGTAGTGGAATACTTCTTGATAACTTCTGCATATCTCTTATTACATTCCGGACTGGTATTGAGATAGCAGCCAGACATGCAGATTGCCGAAACTTCTTCGGTAGCTTTTGGAGATATCCCTGAAAGTTTTATCTCACCCTGCATGTCATTATAGCCATAAACCTCTTTAATTATGTGGCTAGCTTCATTGCCAGTACAGCGGGCATAAGCTCCTTGGTAAGAAACTAATGCTAATGCGACAAGAATTAGTAAGTACTTCATTGTTCCTCCAAAAGTCAGACTGATTTTATTTTAAATCAAGAGAATCTTTTTTAACACGATAGAAATTTTGGTAAGTTTTGCCGCAAAACAGCCTTATTAATTGGTTGATTTCTTATGGCACATGAATAGGGCCTCATGGGGTGCCTCAAAATCATTTTTAGATCTATGCAGTCCTTGACCTGATCCTCCTCTCAGGGATGTATGTAATTCCTACACACTTTGTTAAAATCGTGTCAGGACGAGGTCAGGAATCATCTGGTTCATTTTTTGTTGTTGAAATCTTTTATTAGATGAACTAATTAAGTTCAAATAGAAGGTAGTGTTTAACAATTAAACTTAAGGAATTTTTAATGAAATATTTATTAACGTTGTCATTTTTACTAGTTTCTGGAATAGCATCAGCTTCAATTAAGGTTCCGTGCGCTACTGACTTTGTAAAAGTTAAATCTGTGTCTTACAATGTTGCTGACAATACCACTGACGTAAAAGTTGCCCTTCTCGCAGAAGATGAAGAAACAGGTCGTTTCGCTAGACCAATCCTTTTAAAGACAATATCGTATGCTCTTGAAGGTCAGGTTGCAAAGTCTGATGTTAAAACAGATCTAAATATCCGTATTAACGTTTTCAGAAGAATCAGAATATGTGAGCTTACAATCTCTGCAAAATAATTTTTTGCCTAATCACCCTATAAAAAAGAGGATTTTATGAAATTAAAGTTATTAATAGCAGTCGTCTCATTAGGATTTGGAACCATGTCCGCACTAGCTGATGTGGCTTCCGTAGTAGTCAGTAATGACTCAAAAGGAACGCCGACATTGGAAGCTCTCAAAATAAGTAAAGTTGCCATCGGAACAAGAGTTATACCAAATCAGAACTGCTGGTCGCTTGATTTAGATTGCAGAGATCGTGAAGTGGCGATTTATGAAAAACGTCCTGTCCTTGTCGTTAGCTACTTGTCAAAACTGGAAGCTCCGAGATGTGATAGAGAATTGGATTTTGGATGTGTTGGTTCAAACCAAAAAGCATCTATTGTTATTCCTCTTAATTTTTCGGATTTAAACAGTTACGAATTAAGTCAACTTGAAGGCAAGCTTTCTAAGAAAGCCAGTAAAGCTCTAGCTCAATCCATTTTTAAGGTCAGCTATTTAACCCAGAGACGAATTTTATCATATTGGGGCGGCTGTGAGTATAACATGGAAAACAATAGAACTGATCCTCATTGCAGAGAAGTGCAGATGTTTAAAGAAGGTACTCAAAAGCTTATTAGAGTTGAGCGTAAATAATCATTAATCATACTCTTTGAACCTCATCTTAGGAAATTGAGATGAGGTTCAATCTCAAAAAGTTATGTTAGAAGTCGTCCCTCAAATTTCTTAATACTAGTCATCGATCCAGGCGCTGAAATCATTCACAAAGATAATCAATCCAGTCTTCTAAATGAAGGCCGTTCTTTTATAAAAAATAGCCAAAAAGTCATTAAAGCCGATAAATCAATCTATGCTATAATAAACTAGTCTTTAATTACAATGTGCTAGATCTTCATATGCCCGAACTACCCGATTCACATCGGGACTAATTTAAACTTCAAGCATTTTGCGTATTTGAGAATAAACACAAGGCCTTGAGCGATCTCGTCACTTCACATATTTTCACTTGATTTCACTTCATATAATGAAATCAGTCGGACTAGTCGGACCCAACTATCCAAGGTTGTTAAAACTGAATCTATCTCTCGTTGAATAAGGGAACTCACCGGACTGATGTTTTCTTATGGCGTATCCTGGATACTTACCCTTTTTGATGGCCTCAATGAAATCAGCTTTGGTCATCACAACTCTCTTTCGAACATCTAGAAAATCGACATTGGCGCCAGTTTTGTTTTCTTTGATTTTGATGACAAAAGATTTAGGCAACCGCTTTATTCTTTTGTCTCCCTTGTATTTTCTAATGTCTTTCAAATCAATTATGAGCTCATTCCCTTTTAAGGCCTTCATCAGCATTTTATAAAGATCATCCCAAGTCTTCGCTTTCTTGCCGAAAGATCTACCTACAGCATTATTCCAAAAGTCCATATTTTCACTCACACCGAAGGTTGACCGTGAATCAAATGTCGTTAACTCATTCAATCGTCCCAGCAATTCGGCCGTACCTTCGTTAAATTCGATCGTATACACACCACTTATGTAGGCATGTCTCAAGGCATCAACGTCATTATCTTCCAAACCTAGTCCATACGGGTCAATGCTCCCATCAGGCTTCTTGGGCATAGGACGCAAATCCTTGTCCAACCTCCTATAAAGGTCCATTAAAGCTTCATCTTTCAAATGGTAAATCTTAAGAATGTTTCCCATAATAAAATAATATCATGAAAGCACTTAAAATATTTATTCTCCTCATTCCTGTTTTTATCATAATTTACTCAGCTTGCTTTGAGCCCTATCAACTAGAAAGTACTTTTCACGAAGTTAATATAGGGGAAAGTGGCAAAAGCCTGCTCGTTGCTCATGTGACGGACCTCCATACAAATGGTCTGGGTAAATTGGAACTAAAACTAATCGATGCTATTCTATCTGAAAAACCAGAGATAATTCTGATAACAGGAGATATCGCAACTCCAGGAGGAACTGCCAAAGGTTACGAAGATGTTCTTTCTAAATTAAAAGCTCCGCTGGGAGTATATTTCGTCCAAGGAAATTGGGAGTATTGGGAACAAATTAAAGAACTACACGATATCCTCAAAAAGACCCATATTGTCGATCTGACAAATAAAAGCATTCAAATAAAAGATAATCTTTGGCTTGTTGGCCTTGACGATGAGCTTGCCGGCTCCCCTGAGCTTAGCACCTATGAGAATATTCCTGAAAAAAGTAAAACCATCTCAATGTTTCACTCGCCAGCATTGTTCACGTCCATAAATAATAAAACCAACTTAGCATTCGCAGGTCACTCCCATGGTGGTCAAATTCGTCTTCCTTTCATTGGTGCTCTATGGACGCCTGAAGGAACAGGTAAATATCACTCTGGCTGGTTTAAAGAAGGCCAGGCGAAGATGTATGTAAGCCGAGGGTTAGGGAACTCGATTTTACCAATTCGCTTCAACTGCAGGCCTGAAGTCGCCTTTATCAAAGTAAATTATTAATAACTGTCTAGTTTGGCTGTATAACTTGGGTATCTTGACTGCACACTATAGTATAGTGTACTATAGTGTCGATGGGACAGTTTAAGTTCGTTGTATGGTTGGCATACTGGTATCTTCAAAATGAGTCATTCGATTTCGAATGGGACTCCGCCAATATGACCAAAAGCTCAACCAAGCATGGTGTTAGCTGCGATGAGGTGGAATCAATTTTTTCACTCAAGATGGCCGTACCGATTGGAAGGCAGATTACCCCTGAAGTAGATGAAGAAAGACTCTGTGTCGTTGGTCCGGCCATAACTGGTAAATTTATCTCTGTGGTCTTTACTCTTAGAGATGGAAGAGTCAGACCCATAAGCTCTCGCATAGCGAGCAAAAAGGAAAGGAGGCTCTATGAAGAAGTCCGCAAAGCGCTTGAAGGCCTATGACAAGATTGAATTTGATAGCAAAGAAATTATCGAGGGCATGAGTCGTCTTAAAGGCGCTCGAAGAAAACCAACCAGTATTGCCCTTGAAGAAGAGCTCCTGAAAGAACTCAAAGCTATCGCATCTAAACGTGGTGTACCCTATCAAGTTCTAATGAGGCTCTTGATAGCCGAAGGCGTGAAACGGCTGAAGGATGCTGCCTAAGACAAATGCCCGAACTGCTTTTTTGTCTTTTGGATAATCGACTTATTCATCATTTAAGTCGGTAAAGTCGGACCAGTTTCTCTAAAAATATTATTAATTTTAGTTATTTAAACAACAATGCCAGAACTACCCGATCTAACTTCGGGAAAAATTAAACTCTAAGCATTTTCATTATTTGTGAATGAAAATCGACTTTCTAGCAGACTCATCATTTCACCATATTTCACTTCTTTTAACCCTATTTCACAACTTCAGTCGGAAAAGTAGGAAAAACAAATTGCCTTAATTACGAGGGATAGAAGCCAATGATTTCCAAGGCTCTTGACTAATACCTAGTGTTATGTAATACTATGTATTATGAATCGGCTTTTCAAAGAAACACCTACATTTACTAAAAAAGTCGAATCTATCGGTGATGAATCTCTTTTAAGAACTATTCAGGACACAATCCTTGAAGACCCGAATGTGGGGAATACTGTCGCCGGTACAGGCGGACTTAAGAAATTCCGTGTACCTGACCCTTCACGTGGTAAAGGCAAGAGAGGTGGTCTTCGGGTTATTTATCTCGACCTAGGAGATAAAGAGGTCACTTACCTACTCTATCTTTATGGAAAAGATGAGGCCGAAGATTTAACACCAGATGAAAAGAAAGCACTCAAAACTTTAGTCAACTCTATTAAAGGAGAAAGACAATGAAAAAGAAACGTATGGCCGATGGATTGCTAAAAAGTCTCCAAGAAGCAGGCCAAATGGAAACAGGCCAAATTAAAGGCCGTGAGACCTTAAGACGCCTTTCGAAACCTGCTCCAAAATGGACCAAGACCGGTATAAAAAAACTTAGAGAAGAAATATTCCATATGAGCCAGCCTGTATTTGCTTCGCTTTTGAATGTAAAAACGACTACGGTTCGTGCCTGGGAACAAGGGCAGAGATCCCCCGATGGTGCAGCTTCAAGACTACTTCAAATTTTATCCAAAGATGTAGATATTGCGGAAGAGTTGGCGTCTTGAAAGCTGTAAAACTAGGCAAGAATGTCAAAACCTCTATTAAAAATAAATTTATAGTCACTAGAGACTCTAAGGAGCTTGCGGCAGGACTAGGCCTATCTCCCTTAGATGCGATTGTATGGGAAGTGAAATTAAAGATGGCCAATCAGATCATCTCAAGCGCTGAAGGTAGTGATCTAACTGTTACTGATATTGCTAATCTCGCAGGAACTTCTCGCGCACGTATTACCAAGATACTGAAAATTGATACTTATGGCATATCCCTCGACGTTCTTGTAAGGGTCTTAGGGGCCGTGTTAAAATTAAAAACTAGCTCGTTTGCTAAAATACTAATCTTCTCGCTTTTTTTTGCGATCCTATCTCTGTTTGTTGTTATGTTTACGGTTTTAAACACACTATCTCAATCATCCGAGAAACAAAAAAACAATTATTACAGTGATCTCCTCAAAACAATCGTTGAGTCACATGATATAAAGAATAATATAAAAATTTTTTAAAGAAGATACGCACACTTTAATATAAACAAAAAACCGATTGCAGTATTTGATGAAAACTTTCATATCGTCTTCAAGTCTGAAAATTTTAAGCCGGAATGGGTTCGAATAAAAGAAGTAAAAAAAGCTTTTGCGAATGTGGGAGTAAGTAATCACTATGGTTACTTGAAGATTTTCTTACCTAGTCGGCATTATTACAAAGGAGATCTCCCTTACGTTGCTGTTTTCGTTGATGACAAAAAAGGAGATTTGTCGAAAGCAATCCAACTAATATTTCTCTTCTTTTTTATTTCCATTATGCTTTGCACATTTCTTTTGTTAATATATTTCATCTACCAAATAAAAAGAAAAGTAATTGAACTCGAAAAGATCCTGTCAAACTTAGGATGTGAAAAAAAACTGCTTACACCAAATAAGTTCTTTGATCGATACACACGCATTACAGAAGTAATTAATGGTCTTCTCTCAACTCTTTTTAACTCAATTGAGCAAAAAGATAAAATTGCGAATTCCAAATTTGAACTTTATAGTCAACTCACGCATGACATTAGGACTCCTCTCACAAGTATACAAACATCAACCGAAACTTTATTTCAGGCAAAAAGACTTGATGACTTTGAATTAAATTCACTGCGAACGATAATTAATATGGATGTGGACTATCTCACAAACCTAGTAGACGACCTCCTTTTTCTTTCTCTATTGGAAACTCCTCATCGAAAAGAGACGGAGTTTAAATCAATGATAGAAATGTTAGATACTCTTGTAGAAAAGCACTCTTCTTCTGAGCGAATATTTCAATCGAATATAATGAAGGATGATCTCTCGAATTTATATTTACCACATTTTGAGTTTTTAAGACTAATGAATAATCTTCTATCCAATGCATTTCGCTATTCAAAGAAACTAATTAGGCTTGAAACATATCTAGTCATCAATCCACGCCCTAAAACCAATTCCAAAGCAAATCAATACAGCCTTCACTTAGAAAGCCGTTCTTTTATTAAATAGATAAAAAAGTCGTTAAAGCCGACAAATCAATCTATGCTATAATAAAATAGCTTTTAATTATAATAAGCTAGGTCTTCATATGCCAGAACTCCCCGAAGTGTAGTAGCTAGCTGGATGATGATGATTAATTTCAACAACCTGAGAGTGGAACTGAGCTTTTCGTGCCCTTTCTTATTTCATTCTATTTCATTTTTTATCATTCCATTTCACCAATTAAGCCATCTCGGCTGGCTTGGGCTGGCGTAAAGAATAGCTTATTCCGATCAAAGCTTCCTGATAAACAGTGATTCTATCCATAAGAACACAACTTTTTAGTTGATTCCAATCTCACAGAAAATATAAAGGGCGAAATAGAATCTGAAAAAATTAAAGACATTAGATTCAGTAAGATTTATTTGGCAACAGGATTTCAGAAAGAGGATATTAAAAAGCCAGCGTGGATTAAACAAGTCCTATCAAAATCTCCTCACAACATGACATCTTTATTTAACTAAACTTTTATTTTGCATTTACGTACCCCAAAGAACTCGGCTTTTGCATCAATTGAATTTTTCAACTTACCTATCACTTGGGTTTTAAATAGATAAGATTCAGAATGGGAAAAATACCCCATTTTTGCGCGAAGTTTTCCAAGCTGAGAATTAAACACATCCGTCCTTTGACTTAGTGGCCATAGCGGATGAGTCTTCTGCCGCAAAAAAGATACTCCCCAGTCAACCATCTTTGCTTCTTCCACTAGATTCCATTTCTTATCCTTGTGTGCGAACAACTTAAGCTTGCCTTCTTTCTCTGAGACACGGTAACCAAGAAAGTTCATGCTCTCGTTCTTAAAAGATCCTAATACTGTCTTTTGAGGGTTTATCATCTGCCATCGATTCTTTTCGGTCCATTCAGTGATCGGAACTATTAAGCTTAATAGCTTTTCCCGACTGGTATCAATTAGTAAAAGGTCGTCCATGTAACGCTGATAAGCTCCTACTCTTAATTTTCTACTTACAAAATGATCAAGTGAGTTTAAGTATACGTTAGCACCAAACTGACTGGTCAGGTTTCCGATAGGAATGCCTTGGTCTAGGTATTCCCTATGAAAGAAGGATTTATAATCTGGAATGAGTTTCTTTTCCTTTTCAGACGATTTAACAACTACGTCTTTTGTCGGATTGAAGAGAATTACTTTTGCCACTAAATCTTTGAACTTTTCTTCGTTAATGGTAGGTTCAATTAAATCGAAGAGAATTTTTCTGTTGATGGTGACAAAAAATGATGCAAGATCAAGCTGAAGAAAAAAAACTTCCTTCTTTCCTCCTTGAGAGACAGAGGCATGCTTTTTTATTAGATACTTAAGAGCTGCATGAGTCCCCTTGCCTTTTCGACAGGCAAAACTGCCATGATAAAACTTCTTCTCCCAAATGGGTTGAAGTCTCGACACAATTACATGATGGATAACTCTATCTCTAAAATTCGCCGCAAATATTTCACGAGGTTTTGGTTTTTCTACAATAAAACATCGGTAGGTTGAGACTTCATAAGCACCCGTATTCAGCTCATCCAATAAGCAGCCCAGGTTTTCACTAAGTTTAAGTTCAAATCGAATTTGATCTGGAGATGGTCGTTTACGTTTTCGGCATAACTTATAGGCGCGATAAATTTCTTCAAGAGAAAAGGGACAGGGGTTATCACGCGCAGAGGCAACGCACCGGACAGAATTCGTATTGTTGCGATTATCATTGTCCATGTTGCCATTGTCGCCGTTGAAGTTCCAAGCATTGTTGCGATTGTTAGAGTTGGACGACGACGACCAGAAAAACACCTTGCTCAGCACCCACTTACCGTCAAATTTCTTTGGAGGGCAAGCTTTACAACGTAAAATCCTTAATTTTACTTAAGGACCAAGGCTCCCGTGACTAAACCAAATGATACGCTCTTTCGAAACCGTAATCGCAAAAGACTCTGATCACCTGTCCCGGTATCAACATATTCTTGATTTAGCTTATTGTAGAGTTAATTTTTCTAGATTCTTTAATTTTCAAATACATGAGCAGTTTGAGAGGTAAAGCATTGCTTTTACGATGTAACTGGGTTACAATTACATCGTGACAAATATTGATATAAAAAAGCATTCTAATATTATTGAACTGATAAATTCCTGCGTTGAGAAAGGTTACTATTTAGATACTCGTCACGCATTTGACAGACAACGCGAACGTTCAATTACCCGTTTAGAAGTTTTAGAGGTCTTAAGAACTGGCCATCACGAAAAGCGAAAAGATGAATTTAAGCACGAGTTCAAATCCTGGAATTACGCCATCAGAGGAAAAACTCTAGATAAAAAAGATTTGAGAATTGTCGTGAGTTTTGATGATTCCAAAAGGCTGTTGATTATCACTGCAATTGAAATTGTTAAAAAGGAAAAATAAAATGGAAAAGAAAATAGAAAAAAAATATATAGATAATGGTTTTGGTTTCCCTGTTTGCCTTTACAACGTGTCCATGGTGAAGGTTCGTAATATATGGACTCCTGACATTGATTACAATCATCTTGCTCGAGCAGTGGCCATGTCATTGGCCTCAAACAAGTCCCTTCTTACTGGAAATCAAGTTAAGTTTATACGCCAATTTTTCGAAATGAATCTCAAGGATTTTGGAGAAAGATTCAATGTTTCTCACCCAGCAGTTATGAAATGGGAAGCTCACAAGAACAAGCCTTCCATGATGGACTGGAGTACTGAAAAAGATATTCGGATGGAAATTGTCCGTCGTATAGTCAAAAACCCGAAGCAAATCGGTGCTTTATTTATTGACCTTGAAGAGAAGCCGAGTCAAAAATCGGTTTCTGTAGAAGTAGAAATGGATGTCGCCTGAGCTAAAAGATTAGCTTTTTGTAGAGTTAATTTTTCTAGATTCTTCCCTATACCATTTTCTCCAAGCACCCACTTGGGCGCCAATACCGGTAAGTTTTTTTCCAAAAACTTCAAACTGTCCAAGGGATATTCCCTTCTGATCATGAATGAGCCTCAGATAAACCCACTGGGTTTCAATTTCAAGCGCCAGATCTCTCAAAGGTGCTTCTTTTTTTTCACTACCATTTGCAAAAACCACCAGCTTTAAGCCTCTGAGTGAGGACTTGCAAATAGCCTCTCCGAGATCATTCTTTAAATCCTTAGGAAGAATTTTCTTTAGTTTATAGAGTTCATTGGTGTAGCGATAAAAGGCATCATAAATAGGGAGATGTTGGTAACGGCTCATTCAAAACTTTTTCGGGCGGCTTCGCCGCGAGTTCATGAAGAAGGGTGGCTTGCGCCACCCAATAATTAAATCATTAAATCATTTCTCTAGTCACGCGCAGAGGCAACGCACCGGACAGAACTCGTAGAGACGCGATTACCACTGTCCATGCCGCCATAGCCGCCGTTGAAGTACCAAGCACCGCCGCGATAGTAAGAGTAGGACGACGACGACCAGAAACTATCATCCATATTTGGTAGAACTTTTCGAATCCCGTTAACGTCGGCTAGTTTCCAGTCATTAATACTAGGAAGTCTCCAAGTCGTTTGTGGATGCGAGAGTCCACCTTTAAAATCAGTCTCCGGGTTAGCTGCATAGTTAGTGTAAGTCCCGCCACCAGCTACTATCTCGCCAGAGACAACGTCAGGACAAACGCTTATAGGATTTGCGGGTTGCAAGGTTTGGTTAAGGCTGAAAGGAGGAGCATTTTCTAAAACCCCGGGTTGTGAAGTAAATTGAGTCTCTTTGATTGATAAGGCTGAAGCTTTTGAGTACCCTGAAGCTTGATACCAGTTGTAGTTCGCGGAAGCCATGTCGGACCAAAGGAGCTTGGTGCGCTCATCTCGCCAAACTTCGTAAGTTACAGGTCCAGCAGCTATGACTACTGAGACAAGTTTCCAGTCACCTTCACCGTCTTGGCCATATTTCTTACCGTCATAAAAAGCCCATAGTCCATTTTTTGTACGACAATCAGTTATTCTGTCGGCAATCGTCCCGCTACCTCCGCAAGCAAAAATATCCGCTCTTGCTGTAATAGGTCCGTTTTTGGCAATTGTTTCCAGGTAATGTTTCTTTTCTGGATAGTCTGCCGCATCAGTAGGGTCGCACGCCGAGGCAGCATCCTGGAGGCAGGGGGCGTATCTTCCGTCCGAGTCAGCAAGTGGACTCGGAATTACGGAATGGTTATCAGTGAAAGTCGAATTTTCCTCTTCCTCGTCTTGAAAACTTGCAACGACCCTATCTGGTGCCGCAAAAAAAGCCGTGAAGTCGGCAGGGGAAACTGGAAAACTGCCATTGTCTTTTCTTGAAGCAAAGCTTGAGAATAAAATTCCTCCTGAACAATCTGCGGTTCCATCCACTCCAAGCACTGACGTGCCGGAGCAGATAGCAATCGCCGATGGCAAAGTTCCAATACTTCCTGAACTCACACTTGAGTTCTCAGAAATTTGGCAAGAAGTAAAAATAAACGCTATAATAAGTAGGTGTAGATTTTTCATAGAAACTATTTCGGCAGGAATACAATAAGTTTAATACTCTAAAAACTTAATTTTTCCTGATTAGGTATAAGATTGAACTTTATTATTACGATAGCATTAGTCCTTCTTTCTCAGTCGGGTAATCTGTTTGCACATGAAATGCAGCTCCTCTCAACCGTGGAAGGTGCGGAGGGGTATGAGTTTGCTATTTATCCCAATGGGGTTGAAAAGATCATTCCGAGTCCCGGACCCTTTGTTGACTTAAACGATCTGCCTTTTGGTGACTATAAGTACAAGCTCCGAATTAAGAAAGAGAATCAGTGGTCTCCTTGGTCCAATGTTTCAGAGTTAAGTGTTGCCAAGAAATCTAAATCTCTAAAGATACTTAAGATTTCTGAAGTAAAGGAGACAATAGCTGAACCCAAGGTTGCAGATCTTCGACTTGCTCCTTTTCTCTTTTACTCTGCTCGCTCTATTGATGCCAAAAATGATGATGTAAAAAAGAAATCAAATGGAAATGCAGTAAGAATTGGTGCAAACCTCGATTCAAAATATTATAGCTCGCAAGCATTTTATGAAACGGGAAAAGTATTTTCTCGAACCGACATAGGAGTGATGAGAACTCTATCGCCCTACTTTCAACTCGGCGGAAAAGTTTTATTTGCAACTGCAAAGTTTAGCGACTCTGGGAAGACTGCGCGGATAAATAGTATCCATGCTTTTATTCAAGCTACGGGGAAGTACGAAACACGGAACAATTTTCTATTTAGCTTAAATGGTGCTGGAACAGTTCAGGGAAGTCTTTTAGCAAATTTATTCCTTGCAAAAAGTTGGCTTATTCAAGATAAATTTAAATTATCTCCTACTATTGGATATGAAGAACTAATGCTTAAAAGTTCTGGGACGAGGTTGAATTCATCGAGCTTTCTGGCCGGAATATTTGTAGAATTTCCACTTTAAAAGTTCCCTATAAACGTTTTGTTTATTGTTATTGGATGCCGATTCGGACCATAGTTCTTCTCCAGTCAAAATCGATCATGCTATTTTTTCAAAAACGGTGGCAGTGGTATGTAGGAGACATGAAACAACTAACATTATTTATGTAAATTTTGATTTCTTTCAAGAGAAATGCAGGCTCCTACTACATCCGATCACTTCATGATTAAAACTTAGTAACGGCTAACTTAAAGGTCCTCTGTAGTAGCTGTTTAAGGTCTTCTGAAAAGGCGGTGTCTTATCCAATATAGACTTAATCCACCAAGGCCTCTCTACGTAATCAGGATCATAACCAGTGGCAATAAACAACTCAGTAAAGCCTTGGTTGTAGATGTCTTCACTCAAAACATCTCCTCTTAATTCTTGGCCAAGTTCCAAGTCAATATAGATCGATGTTATTCGGTCTAAAGAGTTAGAATTCTCTAAAAATTCTTTCACCGAGTAGTATGTCTTAAGATTTATTTCTGTTTTCTTTGAGGCAAGCTTCCAGGAAAGATGAGTCAAATTGTCATCATCTATAAGAACGACTGTTTTTAAAAATGAAGGACGGTTCTTGATTTCTACCTCATTGGCCATGCTCTTAGGAAGAAGTTTTATCCCGTACTGTTCACAAAGTCTTATGATCTGTGGCTCGTCTGCTCTCGCAGTGACAAGGATTGATCGTTGAACAGCATGAAGCTTATTTATGCAGTCAATGCCATTCAGTTCTTCGCCTAATAACTCAAAGTCTGAAAGTAAGATAGTGTCTTCGGGGATTTCTTTAAGGATATTAAGCAAATTGAATGCTTTGTAAAAATGCTCCAGCTCGATGCCTGTATTTTTAAATCTCTTCTTCCAAACCTGATGAATACTTTCATCATCATCCAGAATAATGACTTTTTTAACCCTCTCGATGCCTAACACTGTTGCGAAATATCCAGGTATTTCAGCGAGAGGAAGCGTGACTGTAACGATTGTTTGCTCCTCTTGAGAAAATTCAATATGGCCATAGGCCGCTTCAATTTCTTTTTTAGCATTATAAAGGCCCAAACCATTACCATCACTTTTAGTTGTAAATCCCTTTTCAAAAATTCGACATAACTGATAGGTAGCGAGCTTAGGTCCTACATCCTTAACTCGCACAACGAACTTCCTATCAATTGCTTGAAGATCTATCTCGACATTTCCATTGAATCCTATGGCCTCGGAAGCATTGGACAAAAGGTTAGAGATAACACGTTTAAAGGTTTCTGGTTCCATGCTAGTGAATACTGAGAAGGCCTGATCCCCCGATGAAAGATTGATTACAAGCTCTGGATGGCCTCGATACTGCATTCTTTTTTCTTGAATAATCTGATTCAAAGTAGATTTAACGTGTGTATGTGTCGCCACCAGACGCTTTACCCGTTTCCTCATAACAAGAAGATTATAGGCAATTTCTTCAATGCGCCCGATGGCAAGATTTATACTGTTACGCTCAAGTTCAGGCAGCTTCGCGATTTCGTCTTTAGCTGACTTGAGTGCCTCTAAAGGTGAACGAATGTCATGGGCAACTTGGGAGGTAATTTCCGCTATGGTGCTATCTTTTTTTAGCTTTGGATAACTTTTCATAACCTCATAAAGAATATGAAGTTCTTTAAGGTGGAAACTTCTCTCCTCGTTATCTAACTCGTCCTTTTCAAGTTTGCCCACGAGTTCAGTGAGAGGACGGATAATGTCACCTTGGACTCGTTTGATCTGCTTTCTGAAAAAAACATAAAGAACACCCACCAGGAGAAAAAACATAAAAAAGGACATTCGCATATAAGGGATAAAGTGGTCAACAATGATGGAACTTCCAAAGCGGGCCTCAACACGAAAGCTCACTGTTTCAAACTCATTGTGAACAACCTTTGAGTATGTCGGATTGAAAAGATTTATCCAGCGATAATAGAACGGAACTTCATTTTCATTTGTTTCGATATTCACGTCAGCGATCTTTAAGGCCACATAGTCGAAATGATCTTGCTTTTTAATTAAATCCAAGTGGTCCTGAAGTGCTTCGAAGTCTTTAAGTACAATAGAACTGAATATCTCACTCTGATTCAACTCAATTATGGTATCAATCTTGTCTCTTGTGGACCTGATACCAGAGCGCAACTGAAGTGCATTCAAAATAACGAAAAAGATGGTCAGGGACAGCAACAGCCACAGGACTTGCTTAAAAAAGAACTCTTGGTAGATAAAATCTTTGATACTTTTCATAGTGCTTTCACAAAAATATCCCGATGGGTAATTTGTCCTTTAACTTCAACTTTTCCGGTAGTTCCATCAAACTTTATCAAAGAATCCTTCTCCATTCGCTGATCAACAAGATTAAGTGATTCAAAGCTGAATGCCGCAATATCCATAGGAGTTGTGCCATATCTCTTCGAATAGGTTTTGTAGAAGACATTTCCGCTCACAACCTCTAGCCCTGGATTATATGAAGTGACAGAAAATAGAATATGCTTTTTTACAAAATCAGGAAGAGTAGACACAATTTTAGAATCGCTCCCCCAGCTATCAGTTCCAATGACTTTAATGAGAGCATTTTGTTTATGAAGATATCCTAAAACCTTAATTACATCATGCTCAAAGATGGGCAGAAACAAAGCATCTGCACTCTTGATCTTATTGATATCTAGACCTTCGATCTTCGTGCTTCGTCCTATTCTAATTGCCGCTTTGTAAATGATCTCAAGTCCTGCTTTCTTCGCTTCATCTTCAAAAAAGTCCGTCATTGATTGGCTATAAACATTATTGCCACCATATATAAGTGCAATTTTCTTGAGTCCCCGTCCCTTGGTCTCTTGAACTATCTTCTTTGCTAACTCTGAGTTAGGTGGACTTAAGAGAATGACATTTTTTGAACGGGCCAGCAGCTCATCATCTGTAGCTGTAGGAGTCACAAGCACTGAGCCGGTTACGTCTATAGCATTCAGTGCCGCATGGGCCTGTTCCGATGTCCCCAGACCAATAAAGAACTTAATTCCAAGTTCGGCCACATTCTTACGAATAAGTCCGTCGATGTTAGCAATGTTGTTATTGATGTCAATTCTCACGAGATCAAAGCACTTCTTCGTATTCAGGCTTTTGCCGATTTCAAGACCACGATGACTTTAAGAAAAAAGAAGGAGGACTCCAACCCAATATGGATTTTAATAAATCCAAATTCCTTGATTATCACCGTCACGAAGGCGCCAAGTCTCACCCTATGCCCAAAGGAGAAAGAGGCTTTCATTTTACAGAAGCCAAATGGAAAGCACTCAATCCGCAAGCAAAGCAAAACCTCAAAGAAGAATACGGATATTCAAATAAATTCATGGGCCGCGAAGGTTATATGTATTTCCCAAAAGAAAAGGGCATGGCCCCACTGCCAGCCAATATTTTTCACCGCACGATGAAACCAAAAACCATGCAGGAGCTAAGAAATGAGAAACGCTTTTTATAAAGATAAGGTCTTAGAAGGTTCTAAAAGATGGAGTCTTCAAATTATCTTGTTGATCTTTCTCACAATGGGAAGCCTACTAATTTATGTCACTAATCAAAGGGAGTTTTTTGTAAGCTCTCCTTACATCACCAGTGAAGCGCCAAAAAGAGAATTTTGTTCTGCCGTCATGTCTCAAATGATCGAGAAGAAGCTTTCTTCCAAGCTGATGGAGGAAGGTCTTTTTGAACTGGTTACAAGAGACAATTATGGGGCCCTTTATATCACAGGAAAAGAGCAGATAAAGGGTATATGGAGCACAGAGGAATCCTGCAAAGTACTCATTCGCGGTGAACAACTTCGCGCTTTTGATTTTTACCTCGATAATTCAGGTCAATATCCTTTCTATTACATCGTGACCAAGATCACAGAACATGAACTTTTCGACAAGGAGAATAACTAATGGATTTTTATATTCTTGCCAAGAGCATGGCTTATCTTTTTTTATCACTTAGCTCCCCTACTACTTTAGTTTTTCAGGAGCCAATTGAATATGTGAGTGCAGGAAAAAATGGTGATTTTGCTCTCAATCGTTCTAATAATCAAAAAATTCTGGTCATCCAGCCTCTCAAGGAACTTGCTGAGACAAACATGGTTATCATCACGAAAGAACAGCACTTTCAGTTTAAAGTCCGTTCTGTTGAAAAAAGTCACCATACTTTTGTTTATGTCTATCCTGGGGCCATCAATAAGACTTTCGTCAAAAAACTCGAGACTCCAGATTTCAGAATTCTTGAAGGTGATACATCCATCCTTGTCCAGAGTAAACGGGATGGACCACTCACAGTCAATGATTATGAAGTGAAGAGAGAAGATCACTTTTCTAAAGGAGTACCACTTTTTATCAACGGAAAACGGGTACTAAACTAATTATGAAAAAGACATTCTTACTTATTTTTATCAGCAGTTTATGCTGGGCCGAGGATTCACAACTCAAAATCCTGCCACCGAGGAGAAAAATCCTTCCCAAGGCACAGATCAAAGCAGCTCGTCCTCAAGGTCGTCAGGTTGATAGTGCCCTTCTTCGTCTTGAAGAACAAAACAAAAAAATCAATGAGGCACTAGGAATTCATCAGCAAAAACCTGCCATTTGGGATTTTACAAGTCACTTTGACTTTAAAACAGGAACAGTTTTCAGTGGGATTCTGTTGAACTCAATTGTCTCAACAAATCTTGAATCACCTCTTCTCGTTCAGGTGAAAGAGAATCAAGGACTACCCCATGGAACGAGGTTTTCATGCACCGGAGTGACGAAATATAAACGAGTCGTAGCTGCTTGCAATCGCCTCATTATTCCCGACGAAGATAAAGAGTTTGAAGTCCAAGTTAGTCTTCTTAATCCAGATGGTTCAAGTGGACTCAAGGCCGATTATTACTATACCGGCAAAGAAGAATTTGTTGCTGCCACTGTGGCCACGTCGTTTGCGCGAGGAATGATCGAACTTCAAACCGAACGCCTAGGCACTCCCCTAGGTGAAATCACGGCTAACACCTCCAAGAATCGTCTACTCAATGGGGCACTTGGAGCAACAGATGAAATCAACAACCTGATGAAGTCTGAAATGCAAAACAAAGAACCCAAAGTCTATGTCGAAGCTGGCAAAGAGGTCTTGGTCTATTTTCATGAGAGGTTCAAACTATGAAAAATTATTTTTTTGTCTGCCTCAGCTTATTTCTCCTCTCGGCATGCTCATCGCTGAAAAAGTCTGTTTTTTATGGAGGGCTTGCAGGAGCGGCCATCGGGGCCGCAGCAGGAAATACACTCAGCCCTGACCCGGAATCAAGAATGCCAAATACCGCCGTCTGGGGAAGTCTCGGAGCTTTAGCTGGTGCTGCCATTGGGTATTTCTTCCACATGGATGATCCTAAAAACAGAGAACTGCCTTCAATGATTCTACCTTCAGGAGAAGAACCACTTTCAAAAGACAAGAAAATCAACGAGGCCATTGTCATCCCATCAGACTCCAGAAAGTACAAAGTAGAGACTGGTCCATTGCCGATTCACCTAAAAGGCAAGGTGAAGAATCCCTACATTATCGAGCACGTCATTCCTGAGCGAGTCGAAGAACTTAAAAATGGGAAAACAATTACTATCGAGGGCCACAAGGCCTGGGAGGTTAGCTTTGAGTAAAAATAATAATTCAGACCTCTTCACTCCTTTGATGGAAGGATTTATCGAGATAATGCAACTCTTCGTAGAAAAAGGGGCCACACATCTAGGTAATAGCTTTCAGAAAACGGCAACAGGAGACAAAAGTAAGCATCCTTTGAAAGTTGAGTTCGGAATGTTGTTTGACCAAACCCAAGTCACGGGGCCTGAGACACTTGGTCACTCAATCAACCAGGACGCACCTTACAAGCTCAGTTATCTTACGCCTGAACTCCATACCTTTATTATTGGAGCATCTGGCTGGGGAAAATCAAACCTTCTTAATATCCTAATGGAAGATAACCTAAAAAACGGTCGCCCAATTATTTTCATTGACCCCAAGGGAACAAAGGAGGCCATTAAGGATTTTAAATCTGCTAGCTCAGGCCAATTCCAAATCCTATGGCAAAGAAATTATCCTGAAAGACCTTGTCCTCATGGCCCTTCCTAAACTCACGGTCAAGGACATCGAGAAAATTCAGGAGAACAGCCTCACAGGAATGGAAAAGGTCGAACGGGCCCTGGATGAGTACAACAAAAAATCTGAGACTAAGCTTACCCTTGAAGAATTTCTCGTAAAAAAACTTGGAATTAACTAGGAGATCGACAGATGACTGAAAAGAAGATTATTTTTGGAAGACTTGGTAAAAATCCTGAGCTTCGCTATACCCAAAAGCAGGAACCCACTTGTAATTTTACTGTTGCCGAGGAAAGTGAAATTGAAGGAAGGCCTCAATGGCATAATGTGAAAGTTTGGGGCAAGCAGGCAGAGCACTGCAATTTATATCTAAAAAAAGGTCTGCCCATTTTTGTGCGGGGCCAAAGCCAAGTCCGAGAATTTACCACGTCTGAGGGAGAGAAAAAATCCGTCACCGAATTTAAGGCGGATTTTATTGGCTTCACCTTCGTTTAATCACACATTTCCAGGAGATTGAATGGGTCAAAATTCCCAATTTTTGCATCACAATTCAAGTCAGAGATGTTACGGTAATTCTGGCATTAACTTGCCAAACGAACAGCAACAGCTCTTTGACAATTTAATATGGGGAATAGATGAGGTATCTCGCTTCACTGAATACACTAAGGGAACAATTTACAACTTAGTTTCAGAGGGCGACATACCATATAGAAAAAGGCGCGGAAGGCTCAAGTTCATTCCTAACGAAATCCTTAAATGGGTGAAAGGAGAACTATGAGTAAGAAAGGTTATACAAAAGTAAAAGGTGCTGAAGGCATCTACAAGCAACAGAATTCAGGAAAATATCTTGCCATGAAAAAAGTCAACGGCAAGCAGTTCCAAATGAGTTTTGACACCATTTTCGAGGCAAAGCAATGGAGGAAATACTTTGATGGAGTATCCTTCATCTCACCTACAGACTCAGAAGAAGATGTTTCAAATTTTTCAACTCTCAAAGAAGTTTGGGAGGTGATGCGAAAGCATCACTTCCCAACACTCGCGACAAGTACCAAGGCAATCTGGGAACGACGGTATGAACTTCTTAAAAGCCTTGAGCACTTACCGATGGATAAGATTTCACCGTCTAAGATCACCGCATGGGTCAACAATTATATTGAACACTTCAAAAGCGAAGAATATCAAGGCTCAGGTCGAGGCCATGCGGGAAGATGTAATCTCAACAACGAGCTTAATATGTTTGTGACCATCTTTAATTGGTACAAAGGAAGCGAGCAGTTTGAAAAGGAGGCGGTTCTTCTTACCTGTCCAGTCAAAACGAAGCACAGGAAACTAGGTTTCATCAAACCAGTCCCTGACAAGAAGAAACAGATTGATCTGCAAAGTGCTTATCTCTTTTTTGACTACCTTCCACCTCTCTATCGAGATCTTGCGATGATGCAATTTTACTGTGCAGGCCGCATTGGTGAAATCTGCGGAATCCAATGGAGTAACATTGATATGAGAAATAGAAGGATGCTGATTAAGCACGCTTGTGTCTTCCATCCCTCAAATAAGACCTTCCTTGAACTCAAACAATTTCCGAAGAATAAAGAACCACGCCCTGTTTTTATTACTGAAGAGATCATGGAAATTTTGAAACGCCGTGAGCCCTTCAAAATTCCAGGCAATGACTTTGTTTTTCATGTGGAAGGAAAACCTATCAACTACTGCACTGTCCAGATGAACTACCGTGATGCTCAAAGAAAGAGTAAGGTTCCTTACACTGGAACACACATCCTTCGCCACGGTATGGCCAAGCTGGCAAGAAGTGTTGGAGGTGGATTGGATGCTGTAATCGCGATGACAGGACACAAGGACTTAAAACTTGCTGACCACTATTCAAAATGCGACGAAGACGATCAAAAGCAATTTTCGGAGAAAATCATGGAGCATATCCGTAAGACTCTACGAAAAGAGGATTCAGTCCGAGCCAGCTTTGAGAATGTTGTGTCACTAAAAGGCTTCAAAAAGGCCACAAATTCGTAGTCGATCGCTGGCTTGTGGCTGGCTTGTGGCTGGCTTCGGCTGGCTTGGAGTCATTTTTCGTGCTACAGTGTGAGTAAATTTAAAAGGTTAGGTACAGCATTCCGGAACTACCCGAAGTCGAAACCATTAGGCTCCAACTCTCCCACTTTCTTCCCATGAAGATTGAAAAAATCTCTTCGACTCCTGAACTTAAAAAAAATATCCTGCATACGAAACTTGATTTAAAAAATAAAACTCTCGTGACCATCAAAAGAAAAGGCAAAATGCTTGATTTCATATTTGATGATGGCTCTCATTTACTGTCTCACTTAGGCATGACGGGAACGTGGCTCGTGGGAGAAAAAATTCATTCCACAAAGCACACTCACCTCACACTTCAGAGTCAAAATATCACTCTTGCTTACGATGATCCTCGCCGCTTTGGTCACATGTATTACTATTCTGAAAGTGAGGCGACAGAAAAGCTAGATGAATTGGGCCTTGATCTTGCTGACCCAGATTTTAACCTCGAGTACCTCACAAAATCCCTTAAGCGTTATCCAGAAAGAGCTCTTAAGGTAACACTTCTTGATCAAAAAATGTTTGCTGGATCTGGAAACTATATTGCTAATGAAATTTGTGCTCGCGCTGGCATTCGTCCCACAAGAAAATGTAAAAAAATAAAAGAAGAAGAATTTCAAAAAATATTAAAGGCGATTCAAGATGTATTGGGTCCGGCCCTCGCCTCAGGTGGCACGACTTTCCAAGGAGGCTACCGAGACACCTCTGGAGAAAAAGGCCAGGGAGTTCAACATTTGGTCGTTTTTTATCAAAAAATTTGTCAACTCTGTAAAAAGACAGAAGTCAAAAAAATTATCCTCGCCCAACGTGGAACTTACTATTGTCCCTCTTGCCAAAAATAATATTCATAGGTTAAAACTCCCTCCCCTTATGACTTTTTTACATAGCTCAATTACCAAAGGTTAAGTTTTTGTTAAAAGCATAGTCCCAAGATTAACAAAGGTCTTATTTTGAAATACTCACTCTTTTTTACTTCACTCCTTAGCTTTTCACTTTTTGCCTCAATTAACGATGCACCTCCCTCGTTTAATTATCAAAACGACAAGGCAATCTTTATTGATTTTGAAACTGCAAATTATGAAATAACTTATGATCTCACTTCTAAAACAGCAGAAGTTTACTCCGTGATTGAATTTGAATCTCTATCTGAGGGATTCCCAATCTTCGATCTCGTTCAAGATCCGACTGAAGTCATTCTTGATGGAAAAATCATTCAAACCGAAACAATAGCTGACCCTGATAATTCTTCAACTTTTCGAATCATGAAGGATAAGATTTATCCAGGAAAACATGAATTAAGAGTTAAACACGCTCTTACAACGAATGTGATTTATAGTGATTCAGGCATAGGATCTGGGTTTTGGATGTCTGATCTTACAGATCGAAAATATCTTGAACAGTATCTACCAACAAACTTAGAATTTGATCAGTATCAAATGCGATCAATTGTAAAAGTTAAAAACTCCGAAGGAATTCCGCATACAATTAAATCAAATGGAACGATTTCAAAAATTGCAGAAAATCATTTTGAAATTATCTATCCAGATTTTTACACAACTTCCTCGATGTTTTTCCACCTTTTCCCAGAGAAAACTGCGATCAATAATGTTCAGTTTTATTACCCTTCAATTGATGGAAGAATGATTCCAGTTGATATCTACACTGGCTACAACGCTGATGAATTTGTAAGAGATACGAAAAGAATCCTCGAAGAACTTGAAACTGATTATGGTCCGTTTCCACACAATCAAGTCATTATTTACGGAAATAACCTCTCAGGTGGAATGGAATATTCTGGCGCCACTTCCACAAGTTTAAAAGCTTTGGGCCATGAACTCTTTCACTCCTACCACGCCAGAGGTCTAATGCCGGCCAGTGGAAATTCGGGTTGGATGGATGAGGCGATTGCTCGTTGGAGAGATAATAACTATCCACTCCTTGAAAAATTAAGTTATGAATCTACGCAATTAGCTGGCCACTCTCCTTGGACAAGAAAAACAGATCGCATGGCCTATACTGAGGGGTCTGCCTTTCTTTCATGGATTGGATATCGGATGAATGAAAATGGTCTCAGCATGAAAACCTTTCTTCGTGATTATTTTCAAAAATATAAATACACATCCGTAACGACAGAACTCTTTAATAAAGAAATGTCAGAGGCCAGTGGACTAAATCTTACTCCCGAATTTATGAAATACATCTACGGGAAGTCGTTTGATTCAATCATGAAAATGCGCTCGACATCACTTAATGAAACAGAAGATCCCTTCCACCCGATTTATACAGAATCAGAGCTACATGATTTAAGTAGCTTAGGAGGGATTTCTTCAGCGCGAAAATAACCCGAAAGCCGCACCACGCAAAGGACAAGAGAAAACTTCTCAAATCGGGTATTTATTAGAATAATTTAATAGGTTTTTTTACTCTTAAAATCCTAAGGATGGGTAGTGAGTAAATTGGTTCTATTTTTATTCATTTTTTTGCACTCGCCTGTAGTCTTTTCCCAGGCCACAGAAGAGCAGTCTCGAGACGCATCAGAAGTCATAGGTAGATGGCTTTCAAAATCCACAGGTCACTATGATTTTTTATCTGCAACAACTGTAAATCCAAAACGAGCTGGAACAAAATTTTTTGGTATTCCCGATATGCAGTTTGCTAGTGAGTATGGCTTCTCCTACATGGAGTCCCCTCGTGATATCGATGTCACCAATGCCTACAAAACGATTGGTGCGGATACAGGTGAGATGGCAAGATCGATTAAGATGTCTCGCTTTCATCTCAATTTTGGATTTGATAATAAACATGATCTCACTTTTAGTTATCTTATCCCCACTTCCGATGGAATACGTGGTTGGGGAGCTGGCTATAAAAGAGTTCTCGCGAAACATAAATACATCTACATCAGTTACAGAGTTAATTATTCAAGATCTTACCGTGAAGATTATTTCGAGAACACTTCCATCATGAATGATGTGGGCGTATCCGTTTACTTAAGACTTATTGATTTCTATGTAGGTCTCAGGCACTGGGCCGGTCAAATCAGTTTTGATTCCACTAACCCAGTACTAGCCCTTCCTACTCATGATTATTTTTCTTCCATAAAAGAAATTGAACACTATTTTGGAATAAGAGGGGCCACCACCACAAACACTCGCTTTACTCTTGAAGCAAACTCAATTGGACGAAAGCACGCCATCGCTGGCAAATTTTCTTTCCACTTTGATTCACTTCTACCAACGATGGATAACTGGTTTAGAGATCCGAGGTACATTAAGCAATGAAGCACCTCATCTTCTACCTTCAATTTATTTTCATCATCCTCCTCACTTCATGCAGCGATGATAAAAGCTCAATTCTTTCAAGAAAGGTTCAAAAAGATCCAGGTGAACTAAAAGTTTTAAATGAAAGTAGTTTCATGGGAACCACAATTGCTGGGACAAGTTTTGAACATGAAATTCGCCTAAGATCAAACGGTGGGATTTCTATTAAAAATTTAGATGTTTCTATCACCACTTCCGATCCTATTACATTTAAAGACGGTACATACCCTGGGACTGGTGGGACATGCGGAACAATCCTAGAATCTGCTGACACTTGCACAATTGTTATTCTTTACTCTCCAACAAACACTAATAGTCACTCAGCAACTTTAAATTTTAGTTATGACGACGCACTTGGAAATTATGGCTTTACTTACACCATCACAGCAGATTCATTTCCGATCCTGACATTTGAACTTGGAAACCTTTATGATTTTGGAAATAAATTCGTAGGATCATCCACTGATTTAAAAATAAAAATTTCAAATAATGGTCGAGTCCCGGCAGAAGATCTTTCTCTTAATAATTTAGGCGCACCATTTTCATATAAAGGTGGAACCTACCCAGGCACCGGAGGGACTTGCGGAACAAGGGTCATTCCTGGAACTAACTGTGAAATTATCGTTAATTATTCTCCAACTAATAATGGTGAACATCTTCAGGATATTATTCTTAGTTACCAAAACACCGGTCGCTCGGAATCAAATACCTTAAATCTTATAGCTTGGGGATTTTATCAGGCCGTATTAAATTTATCGGATTCATCTGGATATAACTTCGGAACAATTGCCACTTCAGTTGACGGAGATAAAACGTTTACAGTGACCCATGCATCAGGAGATGTGTCGGCGACAAATTTAAGTATCACTAATCTTAACTCACCCTTTAAATACAAGGGCGGAAGTTACCCTGGAACAGGTGGAACGTGTCCCACCAATAGAACACTTACAAAAGATCTTGGAAGCTGCACGATCGTGCTTTCCATGAACTCGACCACCTCTGGCACTTGGAATAATACGTTTACTTTCTTTTATCTAAACGGAAGTGAAACAATCTCCACCACTCGGCCACTTTCAGGGATCACTAAATTAAGGCCAACGCTATCATTTTCGACCACAGGTCTAAATGATTTTGGACTTGTTAATGTCAGTTCAAGTGGAACTAAAACTTTTACAGTAAATTATGACTCCGGTGAATTACCGGCATCTTCACTGGGCTTCTCGACTCTCACTTCTCCATTTAGCTACACTGGAGGGACATTCCCAGGGACAGGTGGAACCTGTGGGTCAAGTCTTAGTAGCGGAAGTTGCACGATAAAGGTCTCCTACTCTCCAACAAGTTATGGGTCCCATTCACTCATTACGGCGATCACCTATAATGACTCCGTTACAACTCAAAGTTCATCTGCAATTACACTAAAGGGTATTACCGAGGGAAAATTAAATTATCTTAGCTCTGGAGCTAATTTTGGGAACGTGGTCGTTGGTCAAACAAAAGATCAATCGATCTATTTATATGCAAATGCAGGAAGCCCCAACACTTCCATTACAGTTCAGTCGATCACTGGGCCTTACACTTTTAAAGGCGGAACGTACCCTGGAACGGGAACAGGAGCTTGTGGAACAACGATAGCTGCCAGCGGTAATTGTAACCTCTATGTAACTTTTGCACCCACTTCTAGTGGGTCTCAGAATGAGTCGATTGTTTTAAGTTACAACGATGGTAGTGGATCTAAAACACTCACTATAACACTCACTGGAACAGGAACTCCCGCAGCAACTCTCTCAATGCCAAATACAGACTTTGGAACGACGAGTGTTAATTCAGTTGTTGAGAAAACCATTACTATTTCAAATTCTTCAACCATTCAGCCATCTTCATTAACAGTGACAAACTTACCTTCTGGATTTAGTTTTAAAAATGGAAGCTTCCCAGGTACCGGTGGAAGTTGCGGTGGAACTTGGTCAACGAGTTGCACGATTGTAATGATTTTTAATCCAACAACCGCAGCGTCCTACTCGGGAACTCTAAGTTTTAGTTATAACGATGGAACAAATACCACAAAGTCCGTATCTGCGACTCTAATAGGTGTTGGAGTGAACACTTCAGATCTCTTCCTCTCCCGCTTTGATACCGTTTCATTCGGTAGTGTATACGTGGGTCAAACCTATGATCTTTCTTTCATCCTTTACCATGGTGGAAGCTCAGCCTCGACCCCAATTACCTCTAAATCTTTCTCTTCTGGTACTGACTACTCCGTCATCAACGATACGTGCCCTGGAAGTTTAGCAAATGGAGAAAACTGTACCTTTACTGTTCGGTTCACTCCAATGACTTCTGGAACGAAGGCACCAAATTTAGTCGTAAGCTACACTGGGGGAACAGTCAGTAGTACTTCAAGAAAAATCACTGGATCTGCTACTGTGCCAGCCACTCTTACCATCTCTCCTTCAACTTTTGATTTTGGGACAAAACCCACTGATAGTTATTACGAGCAAACGTTTACCATTACTCATTCTGGACAAGTCGCTGCTTTTACAATTTCCCCCACTGTCACTGGATCTGGCTTTACGCTTTCACAAAATAATTGTTCTAGTTCACTTAATTCAGGTGCAAGTTGCACAATGGTCGTGAGGTTTACTCCACCCTCAGCGATAAGTTATAGCGGAACCTTTAAAGTTAACTACTATAATGGCTACCAAACCAATTCCCCTACTGTGACTCTTTCTGGAACAGGAGGTCCTACTGCAGCCCTGTCGTTTAGTCCATCGAGTTACGACTTCGGAAAAATTATTCAAACTCAAAGTTCATCCAAAACGATCACTGTCGTTCACTCAGGTCCCATCGCGGCCACAAGTATGAGTACCGCTTCTCTAACTGCTCCATACTCCTTTAAAGGAGGCACTTATCCTGGAACAGGTGGAACTTGTACCGATACACTTACTTCTGGAAGTTGCACGATGGTAATTGATTTTGCTCCCACAAATACGGGTGTAAAAAATCAGACTTTGAGTTTAAGTTACTACAATGGGAATGTGACGCGCACAACGACCGCCTCACTCACTGGTGAGTCCCTCGCTCAGGCCATCATTAGTATTTCTGAAACCAATCCCTATACATTTGGAACAACTAATTTATCTGGAATTATTGATAAATCGTTCACATTATCAAACAGTGGAAGTGTCAGCGGTACTTCAATTTCTGGTAGTTTTGATATAACTCAGTTTTCTTTCAAAGGTGGGTCATTCCCCGGTACTGGAGGAAATTGCACGTCAACTCTTACATCTGGAAGCAATTGCAGTATTGTTCTAACTTTTAAACCAACAATAGTCACAACATACACAGGAACATTTACTCTCACTTATAATGATGGCCTAAGGGCGCAAACGGAATATAAAACCTTAAAAGGAACTGGGAGTGCCACTCTAAATTATCAACACTATTTGTCTCTTTTAAATGAAGGCATGTACTCATCCGAGTATTTAAACAATGATATCTTCTTGGGTGACATTAACCAGAATAGCTCAGACGATTACTTGGTATTAAGACAAAAAAGTATGATTCTAAAAGATGATGAGGAGGCTAAGCCGATTTTTAATATTCCAACTCTCATGACTTCACCTTTAGTTGAGGGATTAGAGAGTGTTCTTCTTAATGAAGATAGAAATCGCGATGGGTATAAGGAGATTCTTCTCTCCATTCATCGCAAAGAGGGAAATTACTTTAAACTCACCGGTTACATTATAAGGTGTGGAAGAAAGGGTGACACATTGGAAGCTTTTTATCAGTAATTAGTAAACATACTCCAGCTCTACTCCAACTAAGTGTCTCTTATAATCAAAGTTTGCCTTATCTTTTGAAGAATTCTTGTGATACTCGAGCCTAGAATTTAATCTCCAGTTTTTCTTTAACTGTCTATTAAGTCGAACACTTGGAGAAAGGAGTGTTTCGAGGCCTCGCGCCTCTCTATCATTAATTGGATCAGTCACTGTTAGTCCTAAACCAACACTCGGAGTAAACCAGTCCTTGTATTTAGGTAATAAAAGATCAGTTCTTAAAGTAAGTGCATTCGTATCAAAAATATTAGCCTCAACTCGAGTAAAATCTAGGCTCGAGTAAAACATCAGGGTAAAAGCTTTTAAAGCAAAAAGCTGCTCACCCACAAAACTTACGGTTTTGGAATCCGATGGACTCAAGTAACTTTGAAAGATTCTCAATTTAGTTCTTAAAATAGTTTCCCCTTGTGGGAAAAACTTAAACTTCTCACCGGCCATAAATGTAAAAGACCTAAAACTAAACTCTAGCTTTTGTTTTTCATTAACGTCTCGCTCAGCATGGGTGAAGTCAAAATCAAATAGATGAGAGGCTGGATTTCCAAACAAGGTATGCTCATAGGCCGTTCTTATGGAAGGTGACAGTAGGTAGTTATCATTCCTGTAAATTTCAGGCACGCGATTAAAATAATAAGTATTATTAAAACGAAATTCTGGAGCATAACTAAAATAATTTTTATGATAAAAAGTATAGCGTCCCAAGAATTCAGTCTTCGAAAAAAGGGATGACTGCTTGGATTTAGCGATCGTCGTTTCAGTTGGAGAAAATGTGACGTTCGAATCCAACGCAACTTCCTGTGCCGCTCTTAAAAAGTAAGGAGGGATTAGAGTCGGACGACCATTACTTAATTGAAAAAGGACAAGTTCATATTTTTTTTGAAGAGAAATAATCTTTTCTTGCGCTTTGGCGGCGACGGGAGTTCCTGGCGAAAAAAATATTGCATTTTGGTATTGTGGAATTATTTCGTTCTCAACGACTCTAAAAACATCTGGCTTTGATTCAGCTTCAATAAGATTCATATCGGCCAGTTGCATTTGGGCCGCTTGTCTGACGTCTTTCTCACTTGGATCTTGAGTCCTTACAACGTCACGAAAAAGAGTTTCAGCATTTTCTTTCTCGCCCATTTCCTTTGAAATAAAGGCCATGTAATAAAGACATGTTCCCATTTTGAAAGAGCGCTTAAAGGATTCACTAAATCTAACTTTTGCTTCAGAAAGTTTTTCTAAAGCAAAAAGGGCCTGACCTAATTCATAATTTAAATCTTGCGGAATATAACCAACACTTATAGATTTTTTAAATTCTTTTTCTGCCAACTGAAACTCTTGAAGCCTATTATAAGACATCCCTTTCCAGTAGTAGACAAGTCCCCTGACCTTAGAGTCCTTTTTTAAACGAGTTTCAATTCGATCTAATTCTGTAACGGTTGCTTTGTATTTACCTTCAGAATATAAACCCACAGCTGTCTTAAATAACTCTGGGTCGGCCTTCGAAAAACTCATTAAAATTAAATTTAAAAAGAAAAATACCAACAGTGAATGCTGTCTCATACTCATATCCGTGTGATGATTAATTTGTATCTGGTTTAGGTTTACTCACACTGATATCCAAACGACCATTAGTCCTTGTGTCCTCAATCACTGAATTGGTTTGATTCATACCACCAGACACTGTGTTCGTAACGTTTGAACCAAAAGTACTTGATGTACTAAAAGTCGCAAATTGCGCAGATGGTTGTGACGCTTGAACGGGATTTGGTGAAGTCGGGTTAAATGAAACTGAACTTGGGCTCGTTGCCATCTGTTGAAGAGCCGAGTTTGAAATCACTGGAATTGGAACAGAGCTAGGAGATCTCGCCGTAGACTGTGTGGAAGCTTGAGTTTGAGGAGCTTCAACTGCCGGTGAATTTGTGACGACTTCCGTAACAATCGCTACTGCTTGAGTGAGTGATACGGCCGCTGCTTGAACTGTAACAGCTGGCTTTTCAATTTGAACAACCTTAGGTTCACTACTCCCACCTGTTGGAACAACAACCAAAATTTTACCGTCATTGGTAATTTCGACATTTGCTGGTGGAACAAAGCTTCCATCACTACTAACTGTTCCGTTTGAAGCGCTCGCGATAAAAGAATTTGTATTTGGATCAAAAACACTATCGGCCGCAGGAGGAATAATAGTTCCAGAATCAAAGTGAACTAATGAGCCATTCGCTGGTCTCACTTTATCTCCATCAACAAAACCTTTTGCATCATCACTCACTTCAGTTTTCGGGGCTTCAATGGATGCAACTTCTGAAAACTCAGACTTTATCGTTTCAGATGTATTACTCACACTCTGACCAGTAAGTCCTTCGGGAACAATTGTTGGCGGAGTACTATCTTGAACCGGAGGCGCCTTGGTTTCAAAATTGACGTTACTCTCAAGGGTCTCGCGCTGTTCAACATTCAGTACGGCCGGAACAGTTGGCTGTGGACGATCAACTTCCACGACTGAAAATTCTCCAGGCTTTATCATAACTCCACGGTCAACTATTTCCTCTAGCTTTTCAGAAGATAGACTCCCCTGCTCAGGTAAGTAATTAAAAACAACCTGTCCTTCAAACAGAACAGTTGCTGTATTTTGTCCGTTGGTCGTGATCATAAAATCAGTTCCACGAACACCCATAACAGCATTTTTGGTTTTAATAAAAAGTTTCGACTTTTCTTGATCTTTCATTTGAAGATAATCTTTGGTGACTTGGGAGCGAATTTTTCCTTTCACAACATCAATCACACCAGCTTCTTTCTCTGAAAATTTTTCAATTTTTAGCTCTGAAGAAGGACCTACATTCATTTGAGATTTGTCAGTGAAAATGAGTTTAGCAAAACTTTTCTCAGCTGTTTTTACGACCGCACCTTCTTCAACCCAGTCATCAACTTTTAATGGAGTCGATTTCCCAAGAGAAAGAGCTTCAACTTTTCCCCTCATCATTTTAACGACAGCTACTTTTGTTGACGAAAATGAATGCTGAGATAAGAAAAGAAATAAAACAAAAAACTTCATTTGAATGTCCCCTTAAATAACCCATCTTAATTATACATTACTTGGCAATTGGCCTCCATGACTGGGAAAAAGAGAACATTTTTCTTTAATTCCCGACTGGACCTAACGGTTATAATTAAGATTTATCGTCTAAAGGGCTTTATTAAAAAACCGAAAAAAGAATATGGAATACCGGATTAATGGAGTTAATGTGAAGTTTAATATTTTTTTCATCCTCTCTCTACTCTCCCTCTACTCATGCGGAGGAGGACAAAGCTCTGTTAAACTAGAGGTCTCCAGAAGTTTTCAAACTGGAAATACAACTTTTGATGGCGGCTTACTCATCATTGCAAAAAATTCAGTAAGTAGAGAAGAGTATTACGCCCCACTTACGACTCAATCTACAGTTTCTTTAACATTAAATTACGGCACCTGGGATATCACAGCTGTAGGTTGGGACAATTCCTCCTCCTTACTTGAAGGTGATATCCTTTGTGGATCTAGTACAAAAGTATTTAATAAGGCGGAAGATTCAGCTCCAATCTCAGTATCAAGCACAAATTGTAGTAGTCCAAAATTATTAAAGATACTCACATGTGGAGCTCTTTTTGATCCAGCTGATGCTACAAAACTTATCACCGGTTCAAATTTAAACGACGGGTTTTGCTCTCAGTCTAGTTACCATCAAGTGTTTAATGAAATGAGACCTCGCTCCATGAAAATTTCATTACCAAAAAAGCTACCCGGAGAAAATCCAGGTGAAGCCCTTGTTAGCGCTTGTATAACTCCTTCACAGACAACTGGTTTCCCGTTTATTACTAATAAAAAGCTTCCTAGTGATGTTCCATTTATTGTGAGTGTATACGAAGATCTTTCATGTACTCAATTAAAAGGAAAGTATCAATTTACAAAAGGAACTTCAAATTACGGAACTACAACTCATGACTTTGATGCAGTTATAAAAGATTCTACTGCTGCTGAAAGAGTTATTGCCCTTGCCTCGCATGAATCAAAAAGAGGAAGATCTTCATTTGTAACTGAAATCCCTCAATTTAAATGCAATACCACCACTGGAAAATGTGCCTCGCTACCTAAACTCCCAAGCGGAATAAATTTTATTGTTACAAAAGGTTACAATAACATCACTTTGAATTCAGTTACTCCCTGCAGAATCACGACAGCTCAACCCACTCAACCCACTCAAACCACTCAAACCACTCAAACCACTCAAACCACTCAAACCACTCAAACAACTCAAACAGCTCAAACAACTCAAGGTAATTTATCCAACATCACCCCTTATATAAGATCAGGGTCAACAAGTTGCGAAGAGATTTCAAGTAATCAGAGGAGAATTTCCTTTGAACTTGATTTTTCTCAAAATACAACTCCACCAAGTGAAATCACTCTTTTTTCTTTTGGGTCAGAGAACATCATCGGTCTTTATAAAGAGAGAGACCTACACATCTATAGAAAAATTGCAAATACTCTAGGAGTTAGTACTTCATCAAACGACATAAAAGATTCAGTTCATGAAGGAGATAGAAAAGATCTTTCATATCTATCTAACGGTATTCTAACTGAAATAGCAGATATGCTCTCACCTTCAAAGATTGGGGGGATGTTTGGGGGACATATTTGCTCGACATCGGCACTTACTTCACCTTTTTCAAAAGAAATAAATATTAAAGAAGATGGTCAGGAGAAAAAATATAAAATTGTTATCATGAATCCACCTTCTTCACAAAGTGTTCCAAAATACATGAGTTATTCATTAAACCCATGGAATGAAACAACTACGGTGAGTTACAATCGAAGAATTGCATTAAGTTCATTTATTGGTCCGGTAGGTTACAAAACGGAAATGGTTTTAGATCTCGTTTGTGATGGAACTGAAACACTAACATCAAATAACATCAAAAGAATAGGAAGGATTGAAACACAAAGTAATGAATACTTTAATAACGCTGAATTAAATCGACATAAATTAATTATGCACTGGAATACTAGTGCTACCGGAAAACATCGAATTGACGCCTATGATTTTGATGAAAGATGGTCATTAGTAGATGACTCCTTAGTTCTAAACAACGTCAGAACACATTTTACCCGAGCAGAAGATACATCTGTAAACGATACATCGAAACTTAAGATAACAAGTATGAGCTATGATTATTGGAAGGGCTTAAATCCAACCAGTGGATCAGAATCTCTCTTCAGTCACGATATAAACATCTCAGGCACAGACATAACTGTTTTTGACGGAGACCACATTCGAAGAGAAAATATATCTCAGGGAACTATTTTCTCAGATCATTACAAAGTCAAAGAGAAAAATAAAATTAGATTTAATCATGAAGGTAACACAGATAAAGTAAAAATTGCAGGTGATAGTATGCTCTCTGTCGTAAAGGGGATGAATGAATTAATTGTAAAGCATTTTCATGGAACTAATTACTATGAATTTTCCATTACCTCAAATATCAACTTTTATGATTTTGACCTCAGCCAAGATGGGACAAAAGCTGTAATCGTCACTTCAGGTTCTACAGATGGAAGTATCTATAGATATTTTTACAATTCCACAAACAATTCCACAAACAATTCCACAGACAATTCCACAAACAACTCCTGGAATCACGATACCCCAGAAATAACATCTCTCACCAATGCACCTTCAAAAATTTCAGTTAGAGTTTTGAATAGCGGAGAAACTCATATTGGAGCTATTTCAAATGGAGCTTTATTCACTGGAATCTCTGATTCATATTCTATAGTCTCACTAACTCAAATGGCGGGAGGACCATCTGGAACTCAAACTTTTGAAATTAAAAACTATGAGATCGTAAAAGACAGCTCCCATTTTTGGCTTTTCTACTTTGAATCACTTACTAATTCGATAGACTCAGAAACAACGGATTATATTAAATACTGTAGGACAAATTTTACAAATTCAACCTGCCAACCAAACGACATAGACACTTTAAATACAACTACGACTAACGATTATATTGATCCAAACTTTTCATTATATTCCTCACCAAGTGGTGATGTCGTATACTTATCATACCTAAGAAAAAATAGTGGAACGTTATATGAGAAATATAAAAAATGGACCATTAGTGGAACAACGGTTGCATCAACAGAAGGTCAACAAAACGGTAGTTTTATGCCTGAAGTTGGTAACCCATACAAAATGACAACAACTTCAATTCAGGCCAGTGGCACAACAGAAGTAAACATACTCATCCCATTTAAGCCAGCCTCTGAACCAAATTTCAAGATGAATTATATGAGTTTAGATCCAGCACATATGAAGACTTACATTTTCACATCACCAGAGAAATTTGAAGATATTGGGCAATAATAAAAGAGGCCGCATACGCGGCCTCTCCCCGAAAAAAATATTTTAAAAATCTAGTTTCTGCCTAATGAAAAAAATGAGGGATTATTTTCATTAAGGTGAGTTTCAGCTGTGGCCACATTTATGTGGAGTGCAAGTAAACCACCAACTGCCAGAAGTAAAAAGTTTTTCCAAAATATTTTCTGTTCCATCCTAGAACCTCCGAGTTCTTAGTTCATCGGAGTTTCACCTTTGAGTTGTCTTAAGACAAAACAAATTCATAAAAAATTAAGAAACGTGAAGATGAAAATGTAAATCTTAGTACTTAGAATTCAGACTTACTAAATGAGGTTGAAATTTAATTTGAAAGAAAATTCTTGAAAGAATGATCTATAAAAAAGGGTCACCTTAGGTGACCCTTTTCACCGATTCGCCCTCAGAAACTTTTCATAATGATCAGACTTATTAAGGCCTGCCAATCTGATACTTTCCTTCGCACTAGAGATGAATTTGCACTTTCATCTCCCCGGTTGAATACAATATAGCAGAGGCCACTCCAGACGAGGAGTGGCGATAATCTAAAACTTTTCTTAAGAGGGATTACTTACGGTCAAGAATTTGAAAACTAAAATCGAAGTCATTTTCAGCATTTTTAGAAAAATTTTGCTCCGAGACTTTTTTCCAATTTTTTAAAGAGAGCTGAGGAAAAAAAACATCTCCCTTAATATCGGCCTTTACTTCCGTGAGATAAATCCGATCGATGAGAGACAAAGCGTACTTGTAGATTTTTTCTCCACCAATGATAAAGAGTTCTGTCTCTCCATTTCTTTCAGCTTGTTTAATCGCCCTAAAGATTGAGTTAAACCAAAAGACTGAGTCTTGATTTGGTCTAGGCTCACTTGAGATGACTAAACTCATTCGACCAGGAAGAGCTTTACCAATCGACTCAAAAGTTTTTCTTCCCATGAGAATATGGTGCCCCATGGTGAGTTTTTTAAAATTTTGAAGATCATCCTTTAGGTGCCAAGGAAGCTTGTTATCTAGTCCAATGGCATTGTTTTCTGACTTCGCTACGATTAATGAAATTCTCATTTTATACCGCCACTGGTGCTTTAATATGTGGATGGGCCTCGTAATTTAAAAGCTCAAAGTCCTCAAACTTAAATCCAAAGATATCTTTTACGTCAGGATTCATTTTAATCTGAGGAAGCTTATAGCACTCTCTCGCGAGCTGAAGCTGGGTTTGCTCTATATGATTGAGATAAAGGTGAGCATCTCCAAAAGTATGAACAAAGTCCCCTACACCCAGATTACAAACCTGCGCCACCATGTGGGTCAGTAGTGCGTAACTAGCAATATTGAAAGGAACTCCTAAGAAAATATCAGCAGATCTTTGGTATAACTGACAAGAAAGTTTATTATCAGCGACATAAAACTGAAACATCGTGTGACAAGGAGGAAGGGCCATCTTATCCACATCAGACACATTCCAGGCAGAGACGATCAAGCGCCTCGAGTCCGGATTTTTTTTAATCATATCGATTAAGTTTTTAATTTGATCGACGGTTCTCCCATCATGAGTTTTCCAGCTTCTCCACTGAACTCCATAAACTGGTCCAAGGTTTCCATTCTCATCGGCCCACTCGTTCCAAATCGATACTCCGTTATCTTTTAAATATTTAATATTCGAGTCACCCTGAAGAAACCAAAGTAATTCATGAATGATGGACTTCATATGACATTTTTTTGTCGTCACAAGTGGAAAACCTTCATTTAAATTAAAGCGCATCTGATGGCCAAAAACAGAAAGGGTTCCAGTTCCAGTACGATCTTCTTTTTTTGTACCTTCATTCAGGACTCTTCGCATGAGATCATGATATTGTTTCATCTGTTGACCCTCCAGATTGTTTCTGTGTGTGAATTAATAGTATCAGGGCCACTATATCCTGTACAAGAGATGCTTTTGCGCCAAAAAAATGACAGAGATCTTTCATTGATAGATTCTTAATTCCTCTCTAGAATAGAAGAACTAAATTGAGGAGTAGATATGCAAGTTCTTACGGGCCTTCAAAGGCTTATTGAAGATAAATCCCTTCAGGAAAAGTTCAAAGGAAAAATTGGTTATCTTTGCCATAGCGCATCGGTCACAAAAGATCTTGAACACGGGCTCCTCGCCATTCAAAGAGTTTTCGGAAAACAACTTGTAAAAATCTTTGGCCCTCAACATGGCTTCGTGACAGATGTCCAAGATAACATGGTGGAGACCACTCACTATATCCATCCCTTTTTTAAACTCCCCGTTTACTCACTTTATTCTGAAACGAGAATCCCAACGGATGAAATGTTAGAGGGGCTTGATCATATCTTTGTTGATCTTCAAGACGTGGGGACACGAATTTATACTTACATTTACACTATGACTCTACTCATGGAAGCGTGTCAGAAAAAAGGGATTGAAGTTGTTATTCTCGACCGTCCAAATCCTATTGATGCGGAAACTCTTGAAGGGAATATCCTGGATCTCAATTATGCTTCATTTGTAGGCCGCCACCCCATTCCAGTTCGTCATGGTTTGACTATGGGTGAAGTAGCTCTCATGCATAAAAAATATTGGGGCGGAAAAGACTGTAAACTCACAGTAATTGAGATGAAGGGCTACAACCGAAAGATGAGTTATGAAGACACTCACCTTCCCTGGGTTCTTCCCTCACCTAATCTAGCAACGATAGAAGCTGCCTATACTTTCGTTGGAACTGTTCTCTACGAGGGAACTAATATTTCTGAAGGAAGAGGAACAACTCGCTCACTTGAAATTCTTGGCCATCCAAAAATTGAGTCCTTCGGATTCCATGAAAAACTTAAACCAGTTCTACAAAAAGCAAACCTTAAAGGTTTTGTTCTTCGTCCTCTGGTTTTTCTTCCCACTTTCCAAAAACACATGGGTAAACCTTGTGGTGGATATCAGATTCATGTGACTGATAGAAAAACTTTTGAACCTTGGCGCCTTTGTCAGTATCTATTAAGAGAAATGTATCATGAACTTGGAAGTGATTTTTCTTGGAAGCAGCCTCCCTATGAGTATGAGTATCACAAAATGCCGGTTGATCTTATCAACGGAACTGATGAGCTTCGTCTTTGGGTTGAAAAGCGTGGTTCAGAGGAAGAATACCAAGGGATCATGAAAAAGAATCAGGCCGAATTCTTAGAGCAACGAAAATCCATTCTCATTTACTAAAATTGAGGGGCGAGGTGCCCCTCTCACTATTTCACATCGCCTTCAGGGATAACACATTTATAAAAGTGATTTCTTTTCACTTCAATAAGAACTGACTGTGGTGTTCCAGGATCTAGAATAATCACGACCTCTTCCTTACATGTAGGATAAAAATCCTTACCAAAAGTTTGGGCCAATGAAACAATCTTATCCACCCTCGCCTCTGAAAATGATCCGACTGTTGAAGTTTCAAAATAGTTATCAAGGAGTGTCCAAATAGCAATTTGCACATCTCCCGAAGTATAAATCCCTAAACTTCCGCCAGCATTTTTTCCCACAAAATTTTGATTCGCTATCCAGTTAACTTCATCTAAGTTTTCAGGATGAGCAATAAGCCCATCTGGCAATTGAGTTGAATAACTCGAGTAAAATTTAGTGTCGTAAGTCGCATCTTCTATAAGTGAAGCCCAATCGGCACACCAACCTGGATAAGATCCGGAAAGTAATCCATCATCCGTCATCGTAATTTTAAAATAACTGCTGGCACCAGATAAATGCTGTACACCCATAGTCCTTTGCTCAAAGGCAAATGTGGGTGCAGACAGAATTAATAAACCGAGAAGCCCAGCGAATAATAATTTTTTCATAGCTCTCCTTATTGTGAGTGTCCAATAAGGAAAAGGTAGGCCCGTCCAAGCGCGTTTTTAAAGACCTGGAAAGTCGTAAATTTTATTAAGGGCCAACAGTTTCAACGAACGAAAAATTATTTTTCTTTACTTGAAGAACAACGGCGGGTTTTACGGCGTCACGATTTTGATTGATAGAAATAGTTCCTGTAATACCTTTAAAGTCCTTAGTCTCAGACAGTGCATCTCTGATTTTTTGATTCTCTATCGACTTCGCCCTACGGATGGCATCAAAAATGATTCTAGCAGCATCGTATCCTAGGGCAGCTTGAGAATCTGGCTTTACTCCAAACCTTTTTTCAAAAACCGTTATAAATTTCTGAACTTCAGGATCCGGATTTTCTAGAGTGTAGTGATTTGAAAAATAGGAGCCATTTATTGAGTCGCCCGCAATGGCGCTTAAATTTTTGAGATCATCCCACCCGTCCCCTCCCATCAGGGGACCAGTAAAACCTAAATCTTTTGACTGCCGTGAAATCATTGCCACTTCAGAGTAGTAACCAGGAACAAAGATAAATTCAGGCTTCTTTTTTCGAATTTTAAGGAGCTGAGACTGAAACTCCACGTCACCAGAGATGTAGTTCTCGTCGGCGAGAATTGTTCCACCCAAAGAAGTAAATGTTTTTATAAAATAATTCGCTAATCCCACTGAGTACTGGGATTGAGTATCTCGAAGGACCGCTGCTTTTTTTAATTTCAGAGAATGGAAAGCAAATTTCGCCATCACTTCACCTTGAAATGGATCAATAAAGCAAACTCGAAAAATGTAATCTCCAACTTGAGTGATCTCTGGATTGGTTGAACTCGGTGTGACCATCGGTATTCTATGACTTTGAGCAATAGGAGCTGCCACGAGGGAGCGACTTGAGGCCACTTCACCGATCACTGCCACCACGTCATCAGTTTTTATAAGTCTTTCGACGGATAATTTTGTTTCTTCTAAAGAGCCCAAAGTATCATATGTTTTAAGTTCAACTTTTTTTCCTAAAAGCCCACCTTCTGAGTTCAATTCTTCTAGGGCCAGAGTGATCCCATTTCTAGAGGAAACGCCAAAAGTAGCTTCAGTTCCTGTAAGAGCACCAAAAAAACCAATGACTATCTTATCAGATTCCTTCTCACAGCCAGAGAAGAGCAATGTAAGAATCAATAAAAAAGTAAGAAAGAAAATTTTCATAGAAAAAATCCTATTGCTTAATTTCATAAGAGTCAAAGAATACATTAGACAACTGGTCGGAATTAATGATGAAATGGAGTGAAATTGACTTACATTTGATAAGGAGCTCTCATGCTACAAACCATTGAACAGGTTACGGGGGAATTCGTTGGAATCGTCTGGGGTGTCCCTCTAGTTTTTTTACTAGTTGGATCTGGTGTTTTGTTCACCATTTATTTTGGCTTTCCTCAGCTTCGTTTTTTTAAACACGCAATTGAAATTATTTTTGGTAAATACGATGACCCTTCCAATAAAGGGGAGATCTCTCACTTCCAAGCTCTATGCGCAGCCCTTTCGGCAACTGTGGGTCTTGGAAATATCGCTGGGGTGGCGGTTGCTGTCTCTATCGGTGGCCCAGGCGCAGTCTTCTGGTTATGGGTTGCTGGGTTTATTGGAATGTGTACTAAGTTCACTGAAGTGACCCTCGCTCTTAAGTACAGAGATGTAAGTGAGAAAGGGACTGTTAATGGTGGACCCATGTTCGTTATTAAAAACGCACTTTCAAAGAAGTTTTATCCGATAGCTTGGCTTTATGCTTTGTTTGTTGTGCTTTCTTCATTTGGTGCGGGGAACATGTTCCAGTCAAACCAAATGGCAGCAGTTCTAAAAACTTCTGCAGGAATTCCTGAATGGACCTCAGGGATTGTTTTCTGTATTGGAGCGGCCCTTATTCTTATTGGTGGAATTAAGCGAATTGGCCAAGTTACTGAAAAAATGGTTCCAGCGATGGTTGGACTCTATCTTTTTGGTGCGATCTGGATTCTTGTCGCTCGCTTTGGCATGATTCCTAATATGTTTGCGATGATTTTCTCTGGTGCTTTTGCTGGTACAGCTGCTATAGGTGGATTTGCCGGAGCTGCTTTCAAAGAAGTTGTGATCATGGGTATCCGTCGTGCAACTTTCTCTAATGAAGCAGGTATGGGTTCAGCTGCGATGGCGCACTCTGCAGCAAAATCAACTCCTATTCAAGAAGGTATTGTTGCTCTCTTGGAGCCATTTGTTGATACCATTGTTGTTTGTACAATTACGGCGATCGCTCTTCTTCTTACAGGTGCTTGGCATGCTGAAGGTGTACCTGCCGGTTCAGAGATGACTGCTTATGCTTTTGAAACAGTGATGGGCCCTGCTGGACGCTGGATTGTAACTGCGACTGTAACTCTTTTCGCTTTTTCAACGATCATCTCTTGGGAATATTATGGAGAGCAAGGTGTGACATTTATCCTTGGGGAAAAGTACATTAAGGCCTATAGATATATCTTTATCTGCTTTATTTTTGTTGGTGCTATTGCTCAATTAAATATCGTTTTAAATATATCAGATGCTGTTTATGGACTTCTCGCAATTCCAAACCTTATGGCCTGCTATCTTCTACTTCCTAAAGTGAAAGCTGAACTTAATGAATACAGTACGAAACTAAAGAACGGCGAAATTAAAGCCTTTAAGTAATAATTCATTCTACGAGGGCCACGAAAGTGGCCCTTTTTTTTTAACTTCTCGTTATAATAAGATCTATGTGGATTTTAAATTCCCCAATACTTGAACTGAGCTTCATTTATATTCCAGGACTTCTAGGAATTATCATTGGGGTCATGTTTCCTCATCTCGGGAACTCATCCCTTTTATACGCTTTATTGGCCATGTCCCTAATAGATTCTGGTCACGTTTATACGACTTTCTGGAGAACCTATTTCCATAAGAAAGAGCTTATATCATCTAAGAGATACGTAGTTTTTCCAGTACTCTCCTTTCTTTTATTTTTCGGATGGAATATATCAAGCCTTCCAGGTCTATGGAAGTTTGTGATTTATTCGACCCTTTTTCATCACGTGAGACAAGTCTATGGCCTATCAAAGTGGTACCAAAGTTTAAATAAGCGCTCGGATAAGATCTCAGATTTCTTTTTATATTCACTCTCAATTCTACCTATTGCCACTTATCATTTTCGGCCTGGTGCGTTCTCTCAGAGCAATACCCCTTATGATTTATTTCTGTTTCCAGACATCATGATCGCTCAATTATTGATGATGTTATTCTTTGGATTTCTTTTAGGTTGGATCTTTTATGAAAGAAGCCTTTGGAAAAATGGAGTCAAAGAAAAAAACCGAGTCATCTCTATTGCCTACCCGACCATAATCTATAGTTATTGCTTTTTTATTGGAGAAACTCTCACCCAAGTTCTCTTCCCTCTTTTATTTGTTCATGGAATTTCCTATTTAGGGATCATGGGAATTGCTCTCAAGAAAACTCAAAAAATAAAATTCAGTTCATTTTCAAAAGCTATTTTTGTCATTATTTTAACGGCAATGACATTTGGAATTGGTGAGGCCTGGATCGAGCAAAATATATTAGATTTATCAAACCCGAGTTTTCTAAATTCCCTTTTTATTGGAATCTACTTAACACCACTTTTTTGTCACTATTATTTTGATTCGGTCATCTGGAAGAAGGATCATCGTGAATCTAAAGAAATCCTAACTGCCCCATAAGATGGGACAGTTAGAATGGATGGAACTATTTAAACATCGGGTAAAGAGGCATTGGAACAACTGCACTTGGAAGAACACTTCCATCATTAACCACTTCAGCATCTCTTACTTGAACATTTGCTTTCTTAATTGCCGTCGTTAAGTCCAGAGACTTTGACATCTCAGCGGCCACAACAGCTCTGTCAGAATTAACAATACCACTTGTAGCTACTTTTTCTCTTAAGAATCCTTTGGCATCAACTGTGCCCAAAAGGATTTTCTTAATCTCAGAGGGAGTTAATTTTGAATTTGCTTCCTTAATTTTAGCAGCAACATTAGCTACTAGTGGTGCTGCTTGAGAAGTACCAGAAACTTTTAAGTAATCATTTCCTGGAATTGCCGAATCAATCAACATGCCTGGAGCAGCGATATCAACCATTTTTGTTCCAAAGTTAGAAAATGGAGCGAAAAATTCATTTTTATAAGTCGCACCAACAGTAATAACGTTGTCGGCCTTAATGTTGGCCGGAGACGTTCCGTAATCGTCATTAGACATACCATCGTTACCAGCAGCAAAAACGAAAAGTGTATTTGGAGCAGCAGCTACGAATTTTTGACCAGCATTGATGAGAGCTTGAATAAACATTTTCGCGGCTTTATCTGAATCAGCTTGCTCTGGTTTTTTAAAAAAGATCACTCGGTAAGCAATATCCGTAATCATCTTCGCTTGCTTAAATCCAGTTCCAAAAGAACCATTGGCAACATCTGCCTTATGGTAGTCAGCAAAACGAGCGATGTCTGTTAAAAGTGTCATTTGCTGAGTAGCAAGAGCATCAAAAGCTTTTTGTAAAAGTTCCCAACGATCTACAGTATTTGATTTCGCCGTTACAGCAAGACCTTCAAAGAAAGGCTTCACTTCTGTAGGAATAAGCTTAATTCCCATCGCCTCATTTTTGGAGTCACGGATCGTAATACCAGCTACGTGAGTTCCATGAACGAAATTTCCAAATTTCCCCATCTCTGAGATGAAAGCTGGATCTTTTACTTTTTCTTTTAACCAAGAAATTTCTGATTCAGTTGCTTGACCAAGAAAAATTTTTCCCTGGATATCAAAGTACTTTTTACAATCTGGAGAGAAAGTTCCGAGATATTTGTAATCAATAATATTTCCGTTTTGCTCAGCAAAGTTCCAGCCATGAACATCATCCTGGTAACCATTTCCGTCGTTATCACGACGATCCTCTATCTCATTGGCATTTGTCCAAAGATTAGGGGTCATCATTTCGTGTTTGTAATCTAAACCAGAATCAATAACAGCAATTCTAGCCGCATTTGCATTGGCCATAACGGCCAAAAGTAAACTCAAAGAAATCCATTTCATATATTCTCCTTAGAGAGTTTTGAGATTGTGTTTTCAGAATATTGTCTCTATTCTTAAAGGCCATCGTCAAATAAAAAGGCCCCAAAAATGGGGCCTTTTTTATCATTTGAATAGTTCAAAAATTATCTAATCTTTCTTAATGCATCAATATTCGTAATGAATGTCACATCCTCTCCACGACAACTTTCATTTGCGCAGACATTTGAAACTTGGCAGCCTAGCTGTGAATCTGGAACGTAGTCATTTTCTCCGCGTACGAGGATCCCCTCGACTTCAGAAGTTTGAGTATTAAAAACTGCTGAACCTGAATTACCACCATAGGTATCCAAGTTAGCGACAAAAAACTTCGTACTTAAAGACCGAACTTTTGCTCCGTCAGCAATTTTTGTCGGTAGACCCGTTGGGTGACCAATCACTGCAAGAGGAGTACCTTTAGAGATTTTTCCAGACTTACGGAAAGCAAGTGGTCTTCTATCCAGAACTTTCTTGTCGAGTTCGATAACTGCGTAATCATCTTTAGACATTTGATCTAATGATCTTGAAATAATTTTTTTACATGAATAAATAGAAGTCTTTGGAACCTGGACTTCACCTTGGTCAGAGTGGTCAACTTTAAAGTCAAAAACCCATTTATAAGTGGCACAGTCATACTCAGACTTAATACAATGTCCGGCCGTTACAAGAATGTTTGGAGCAACTAAAAATCCTGAACAGTTCGCAGCCGAAATCTGTTTTGAGAATCTTTCTTTGGCACAAATTCCGCGAGATTCAAGAGTTTGAGCAGAAATGACGACATCTCCGTTGATGCTTTTTAATCTTTCAGAAGAAATCATCGCTGCAGTCGATTTTGAAAGTTCAACGAGAGCAGAATCTGTTGATTCAAAAACATCCTTACGATTGTCTTCTCCGTAAATAACATCAATTCCTGTCGTAGTGGCGAAGCTGGCTTGAGAAATTAGAAGAGAAATAAAGAGAGAGGCACACACAAATTTATTCATCGGAAATCCTTTTCCTGAATTAAAGATCTGACTAGATCATTTCAGAAATCAAAAGTTTCCGTAAACTAAAAGTTTCTTACAGAACAAGAAGATGTGTTGCATCAGCTGTAGCAAACGGGTGATTATTTTTGAACCGCCATACCCGACCGTCCGGATCAACTAGGTTGCAGTGAGATCCATCCGCACCAAGATAAAGAAAACGACTGGCCCCTCGACGATAGTAAAAGAAGCTTACTTTTTGAGTGAGGGCCTTATACTCATCAAGGTCTAAGCTAAATTCTACATTTGAAGCAACTTGGTGGGGCGCACTGGGGACTTTTTTGATTTCTAGCCAAGTGCCTTGAAGGTCTAACCTCATTGAAATATCTGTTAACTCAAAGAGCTCAAGTTCAAGAACCTCTGTCAGAAATGACAAGTAATCTTCAAAATAAACTGTTTCTAGAGTCAATCCAGATAAACGCATAACTCATTATAGCTTATTAAAATTCGAGGAGTAAACCTATGGTATGAATTCTGGCCTGTGAGTCCGTATCCAGACTTCACCCTGCATAGGAATCTTACTGAGAACTTCAGTGTGAAGTTGGTCGAGCTCTTCCTTTTGATTGATGGATAAGTTAAATTTCTTCCTCAAAAATGATTTTCGAGAAAAACCTAGTAACCAAGGCCCATGTGAAATCAGTTTTTGTAGCTCACTAAAGTGATTTAAGATCATCCAATTTTGCTCATAAGTCTTGCTAAAACCTAGGCACGGATCAAAGATGACTTGGGGCCTTTTAAATGGAAAAAAATAATCTTTGAGATCTTCTAAATTTAGGTCATTTCTCACAAAGTCCATGTGTCTTCCGGTTAGTTCTCGGGTGGGGGCCAAGTTGTGAGAAAAAACGTAGGAAAAATTTGGGGATATAGAGAGAAAATCTCTCACAAAACTATCAAACTTACCTGAAACATCATTCCAGATAAGGTTTTGTTTAAGATTGTGATCTAAATAAAACCTTAAAACTTCTTCCATTGTCTCTGGGTGGTAAGTGTCGATACTGAGAGTTCCCGAAAATGTTGTGACAAATGGTAGATATGTTCTTAACCTCTCCCACTCTGTTTTCCAGCTTATGGACTCGTTCATCGGAGCGGTAGATTCAGCACCCAAATCAAGCGCATCTACGTGACCAAAACTTGAGATTTTTGCCATCAAATCTTCCGAAGAAGAGATCTCTCCTCCATCAGAAAATGAATTGGGGGTACAATTTAGTACCCCCATTCGTTTTAAAAAGAATTTTTGAGAAATTGCCATTAGGCCGGTGTTGGATTACCGGTACCAAATAACGGACTTGTTCCTTGAGTTGTTCCAGATGGTGGAACGTCAGTTGGCTTTTTCGTCATCACAGGCTGACCGATGTCTTTTCCTGAAACAATAGCTCTAATCTGTTCAGCATCCAAAGTTTCCCAAGCGACAAGGGCGTCAGTTAAACGGTGGAGAGAATCCATGTTTTCTTGAAGAATTTTTTTCGCTACTTCGTAATTTTTTTGGACGAAGTTAGCAATTTCCATATCAATCTTTCTCGAAGTGTCATCTGAGTAAGAAACGGAGTCACCGTACATTATTGGACCATTATTTTGTTTAGCATAATTAATTGGCCCAAGGCGCTCCGACATACCCCAGTTACAAACCATACTACGAGCGAGATCAGTCGCGCGTTCAATATCATTTGAAGCACCGTTGGTCATTTCACCATAAACAAGCTCTTCGGCCACTCGCCCACCCATCAAGAAAGAAATGAAGTTTTCTCCCTTCTCTTTAGAAAGGTTTAACATGTCTTCATTTGGTAGTGTTTGAGTCACACCCAGTGCTTGACCACGAGGAATAATCGAAACTTTATGAATTGGATCTGTGTGAGGAAGATTCATCCCGACTAATGTGTGTCCCGCTTCATGATAGGCCGTGAGACGCTTTTCTTTTTCAGAAATCATCATCGATTTACGTGCTACACCCATTAGAACTTTATCTTTAGCGTTTTCAAAATCAATCATTGAAAGAGCTTTCTTACTATCTCGAGCTGCTAAAAGAGCTGCTTCATTAACAAGGTTAGCGAGATCTGCTCCCGTGAAGCCTGGTGTTCCTTTGGCAATAACTTCAAGATCAATATCATTAGAAAGCGGAGTTTTTCTTGTGTGCACTTTTAAAATTTGGTGACGACCTCTGACATCAGGGCGTCCAACAGTCACTCGGCGATCAAATCGGCCTGGACGAAGAAGAGCTGGATCAAGAACATCAATACGGTTCGTTGCCGCCATGATGATGACACCTTCATTTGATTCAAATCCATCCATCTCTACCAGTAATTGGTTAAGTGTTTGTTCACGCTCATCATGTCCACCACCCATACCAGCACCACGGTGACGTCCAACGGCATCGATTTCATCTATAAAAATAATACAAGGAGCAGATTTTTTTCCCTGTTCAAATAAATCTCTCACTCTTGAGGCACCAACACCCACAAACATTTCTACGAAATCAGAACCAGAGATAGAGAAAAATGGGACTCCAGCTTCACCAGCAACTGCTCGGGCAAGAAGGGTTTTCCCTGTTCCAGGAGGACCTACCAGAAGACAGCCCTTAGGAATTTTACCACCAAGGCTTGTGTATTTTTTTGGGTCTTTCAGAAAATCGACAATCTCAACTAATTCTTCTTTTGCTTCTTCAACACCAGCGACATCAACAAAAGTAATCCTCTTGTCGTTTTCAGTTAGCATTTTAGCACGAGCTTTTCCAAAGCTCATCGCTTTGCCACCACCGGACTGGAGTTGACGGAGGAAGAAAAAGAAAAACAAGAAAAGAAGAATCATTGGTAACCAATTAATCAGAAGAGTTGCTAGGAACCCTTGCTTTTCTTCGCGCTTGTAATTAGGAATAATCCCAGCCGTTTTTAAAATACGGAAAGTTTCATCTCCAGTATTTCCGGTTAATTCAAAGTATGAGGCATTCTCATAACCTTCTTTAAATTTTCCTTGAATTGTATTTTCACCTTGGAAAGTGACTTCCTTCACGTTCCCGCTTTCAACAGCAGTGATGAAATTACTAAAGTTGATATTTTTAGCGCTGACCGTTTTCTGCTCAAGCACTTTCATAACCAGCGCCATGATAAGAATGACCACGATCCAGAGTAATAATGTTTTTTGTTGTTTTCTCATGATGGAAACCTTCTTTAAGTCATTTGAGATCACCAATAAAAAATTGGCTGCAAACAATTATAACGAAAGAGTTCTACCGTTGGGAAGAAAAGAGATTAGAAAGGTTATTTAATGGAACAAGCCTGAGCGTTTTAGGCAGCTTTCCTTTCTTTTGAAGCCATGTATCTAAGCACTTTCTAAAGGTGATAAATCTCAACCCCTTCTCCTTACAAATGGCCGATACCTTTGGAAATAGAGGGTCATAAACTGAAGTATTAAGAGTTTTGCAAATTGAGTCTGATTCAAGAACGAGGACTAGGCCTGGCATATTTTTCAAAGCGTCAGGACTATGGAGGAGATTTTTCCAGGCCCTGTCTAACTCTAACCGATCATATGAAGTGATCGACATGAGTGTTTCTTTCGATAAATTTTTAAGAACTTCAGAAATGGAGTCATCATAGTTCTTTAATTCTTTTCTGTAGATCATCAAAAGACCGGAAGAAAAATACGCTTCAACTCCGCCACTAAACTGAAAGGGCCCTTTTTTTCCGTTCTCAATAGCTCGAAGCATGCGCTGAATAGGAGTGACAATCGCCCCTCGGTCTGCTTTTGAGTAAGCATGAATAACTTCTTGAATTTGAAACTCTGAAAATATTTTCCCGGATAGAAGGGCACCGGACTCAAATGCAAAAAGTTTTGATGTGCCAGAACGACTCAATAAACTAACCTTTAAAAGCATGGCCGAAAAATTAGCGAACTGGGCATAAAACTTTAGATATTTAGGGTACCTACTTTTAATTAGCGGAACAATCTTATGCCTAACAAAATTTCTATCGTGCTTAAGCTCAAAATTACTCGGATCATCTCTGTAGGGAATGCCTTCAAAAACAGAAAGCCGCTTTAATTGAGCGCGAGTAACGCATAAAAAGGGTCTGATGATCTCATTATTTCTAACGGGAATTCCAATCGTGGACTTGGGATTCATCGAGCGGTGCTTTTGCATGAAATTCCATTCAAAAGAATCATCAAGGTGATGACCAACCCACAAAAGCTCATGAGGCTTAAGTGCTTCTACACATAAGTTTCTTCGCATCCTTCTGGCCTTAGCCTCAAAATTACTCTCAAAGGGTCCCAGGCCTTCAATTTTGAGTTCAACAAAAGGAATTCCCTCCTGCCGGCAAAATTTCTGGATGAGTTCTCCATCCTTTCTCTGACCCTCTCGGGTATTGTGATTAATAAAAATAGCGCGCACCGGCCCAATTTTTCCCTGTCGGTGAAGAGTGTTCACAAACCACAAAAGCATCATGGAATCTAGGCCTCCAGAGACCGCAACAGCATGATTTCCTGCTAATTCATGGGCAGAGGCCACCTTCGATATAAAATGCCAAACATGCTTAAAAAAAAGAGATTTATAGGCTACTGGACTTAATTTTTTCATAGGCAAACACTCAATAATATTGACGAACGAAGATCCAAACATTACGATGGCTTTACTTTTTTCGGGGCAACGTAGCTCAGTTGGTGAGAGCACAGCATTCATAACGCTGGGGTCGGCGGTTCAACTCCGCCCGTTGCTACCATTTTAAACATACCTTAGAAATCAGTAAAATCCCTACAAAAGAAATGAATAATTTTTAACTCAACTCCCGGCCAGGAAAATGGTTTAATGCTGACACACATGGACCTTAAACTACAAAGATGAGTTGTTATGAGAAATATTTTAGTTATTGAAGATGAAAAGAAAATGTCGGCCTTTATCCAACAGGGCCTCGAGGAAGTAGGCCACAGCGTAAAGACGGCCGATTCTCCAAGTCATGCGAGACAATTACTCTTAGAAAATAAGTTTGATCTCATTATTCTAGATATTATGCTCCCCGAATTAAGCGGATTTGATTTTGCTAAGGAAATCAGATCTCAGTCGCCTACTTCTCATATATTAATGCTAACAGCTTTGAATACAACCAAGGACAAGATCCAAGGACTGGATTCAGGAGCAGATGATTACCTCACTAAACCGTTTGACTTAGAAGAGCTGCATGCAAGAGTCAGGGCACTTTTGCGAAGAAATTCACCCGACAAGGCCTCTCTCCAAAATGGTCAACTTGAAATGAACCTACTCACAAGACAAGTTTTAAGAGAAGGTATGCGTATTGAACTCACAACCAAGGAATTTAGTTTACTCGAATTTTTTATGAAAAATGTTGATCAAGTTCAAGACAGAAATGCCATCGCTAGACAAGTTTGGGGTGCTGATTTTGATCCAGACTCAAACGTGATTGATGTTTATATTAATCATCTCCGAAAAAAAATCGATTCCCCTTATTCAAAGAAAATTCTTAAGACAGTCGTGGGCCAGGGTTATGTCCTTAACAAGATGGAATAAACTCACAAAGGGTATTCGATTCAGGATCACCTTAGTTTATTCAACTCTATTTGGATTATTTCTTTGTGTGTTCGCCTATTTTCTTAATAATCAATACTTCATGAGTTCGAGGAATGATTTTGACTCAAGTCTGATTAATTACGCCATAGATCTCTCTGAACATCTAGTTATTGACTCATCAGGATTCAATATCGCTTTTAAAGTCCCTAATAGCGAGATTAAAAAAGCTTTCCCCTTCATTCTCAAGGAAACTCTTTATTCAGTGAGGGATTTGAAAGGAAAAGTGTTAATGAAAAGTTTTGGGCCGGAATCGATAAAAGAGATTCCTTACAAACCAAATTTACCACTAAAACACGATTACACTCATCGTTTTCTCAGTTTCAAGGCGAATCAAGACGACTTTAGGGCCGTCAATCTCAAAATCACAAACTCAACCGGAAAAGAAATGATTCTTCAGGTTGCATCCAATCATAAAACGATTTTGGAAAGAGAAAGAAATCATACGTTATTTACTATATTCATTGTTCCAATTCTTATTCTGTTTTCTAGTTTATTTTCCTACTTTATTTCTGGAAATGCCTTGGGATCAATAAAATCACTCACTGATTCCGCCAATCAGATAGCTGTCCAAAACCTCTCTCTTAGAGTTCCAAGATTGAACACCGGAGATGAGGTAGAAGAACTTGCAAAAACTCTCAATCATCTTCTTGAGAGACTAGAAACAAGTTTTAAAGCTCAAGAAAATTTCGTTTCAAATGCCAGTCACCAACTTAATACCCCTCTGGCCATTATAAAAGGGGAACTTGATGTTTTAGAATCTAAAGAGAGAAGTCCAGATGAGATCCGTCGCTTTCACCAAAGTCTTCGAGAAGAACTCGAAAGGCTAATTGAGCTCGTAAAAAACATGTTACTTATTTCAAGAGTTAAATCAGGACTAGGTCAGTTTGTTTTTTTACCCGTTCGCCTAGATGACCTTCTCGTGACAACTTCAACTCGTTTAACTCCAAAGGCCCGTGAGAAGAAAATTACCATTCGATTTAATATCGAAGAAAATTTTTCGGCCAGTGACCTTGAAGTTCTAGGAGAGAAACAACTTTTAGATGCACTTTTTGAAAATATCCTCGATAACGCCATAAAGTACTCTCCTGAAGAAAGTACAATTCAAATAAACATAAAAAACATGGCACAGAATGTAGAAGTTTGGATCGAGGATCAAGGACCTGGTTTAGATGAGGAGCGATTCGAGCAGATCATTAAAAATAGGTTCCAGCGAGGACCAAGTACCCTACCGGGATCGGGAATTGGGTTATTCCTTGCCAACAAGATTGCTGGCTTTCATCAATCTGAAATTATTTACAAACGCCCCGGAGTAACAGGAAGTCTATTTATTGTGAGGTTTGGGAAAATGACAAAAACCACTTAACAATCTCCAAGTCCAAGTACAAAGATGCCCAAAATAAAGACAATTGTCCTCATTTAACACAGTATAACCTATTTAAACTATTGATTACTCAATCAAAATCTGTGCCCCCAAATTTGCAAAAATGAATGCGGATGCCTGCATCTAAATGAGATAGATGTGTAGTTTTTACACTAACTCGAAGCTCATAATGCGGCAAAACTGCGCTAAAGGTACACTGCGTCAAAACAGGCTTTGGTAATTATATCATTTTTGAGGGGATCAAAGTGAACAAGCTTAAAAACACTCGCAAGAAACTACGTCCATACAATCCTAACCAAGGATTTATTGGAACAGTTAAAGTGGATGTCGCCAATTACATTTTCTCATCTAAGAGAAAGAGAGCTCCCTATATACACTCAAAAAATCTAGTAAAAAATCTACTTACAAGAGATGTAAGTCTGCATCTAAAAGAATCTCAAAAACTTACTAAGTTTATTCGTAAACGTGATCTAACTTTCCAAAAATCAGATGCGGCCGGTAACTACAAAATCTTCACTGTTCCATGTACGACAACGATTGTTCCCTTACAAAAGTCGGTTTTTAATACTATTGAAAAAGCTGCTCAATCATTAATTGTTTCTCTTCGTTGTGTTATTCAAGATATTTATGGCTCGAAGTCCGTAAAAGATTCTGCCTTTGTAAAATCTCTTCCAGTAGAGATCAGAAACATCTTTATTGATGCCATCATGGATTCACCAAATTATTTTCCTCAGCTTCATAACCCCAACATGAGAAAATATCCTTTCTTTGATAACGTGGGTTTGGATTTGGTTTTAGTCGAAGATTATTTTGAGCAATCAAAAAACTTTGATTCTCTCCTGAAGCTCAAAAAATTTGATAAAATTCCCGGACAACTCCCATTTAAAATTCTTGAACTCAATGCTGGCGCCCCCTCTGGAGCGTCGAATAATATGAATGTTCTTGAAGGCCACTACGAGCAAAATCCAGGAGTCCTAGAATCTCTAGGCCGATTAATGCCAAATGATCACTTTCAAGTTTTGGCCGAAACTTATAGATCCCTTGGGGAAGATTGGACTGGAATCAAAGACGGCATTCAAGTGATTCTTCCACCTGGAGGAATGAATGGTGCAGCTCCAGAGATTCACAATCTAGCTGCCTACTCAGGCCTCGTGTATGCAGATCCTGTTCAACTCTTCCAAGATGAAAAAGGTTATATTCGACTAAGAACGATCAATGGATCAAATCCAATTGTCACTGCTATTTATTCTCGAATCAATGCGGATTCAGCCTTATTTGATGCTGAAAAGGGAATTATTCTTCGTGATCCAGATACAAACGAGCCTATTTATTTAAAAGATTCTTTAAAATTAGGAAAAGACGGAGAAGCACCACTCGTCCTTGATGTAAACGGGAAACCTATCCCTCTCCAATCAGATTACGCTGTTCCTGGATTACTAGAGGCAATCTTAAATCGCCGCATCTATATGGGAGGCCTCAACCGAATTTTAGATAACAAAATTATTCTTGCAGCACTAACAACCTATGCTCCAAAATTTTTTGCTACAAAACTAAAGGAATTAGGTCTATCAAATAATGGGCCAAAAATTATTCCACCTGAAACATTACCTCCAAAAAAAGAATCCGTTTCAATCATAGAAAACGATATGGAAGATTGGGTGATTAAAGCTCCAAATCTTTCTGGTGGTTCAGGTATCTATATTATGAAAACTCTTTCTGATTCCCAGAAGAAAGAAGTTATGGCGATGATAAAAAAAAGCCCTACTCAATTTGCGTATCAAAAGTTAGTCAAAATCGCTCGAATTCCAGTTGCAATGAAAGATAAAGAAGGAACTCGCTTTGCTAACCTAGCGGCCGATATACGCCTTTGGGTCTTTTATGGTGGAGGGACTAAAACTCTTCCAAAAATGACTCACAACGCTCTCGTAAGATACGCACCTGAAGAGAAAGGGCCAATGAGCTCTATTGTTAACACTTCTAAGGGTGGAGGATATGCTCCATTTGTAGTGATTGATGATACTAATTCGAAGACCTCAGTGACTGCCTCAGAATTCATCAAACAAAAATCCCCAGTCCCTCTACAAACTCACTTACCGATGTTTGTGGCCGCTCAACTTATACAGGCGTCTCGACTAGCGACTGAGATGAATAATCACTTAAAAAATCATACGGCCGATAGCTATATTATGCTGGGATTAGCTCTTTCTTTAAAAACTCAGTGTCGTGAAGTGTTATCTTTTTTAAACCCTCGTGCTATCGAGCCAGTGTATAAAATAATTGATCTTCTTGAAACGAAAAGATCTTCTTTAGAAATAGCTTCATACTTTGAGAAAATCAACACGAACCAAATTACCATCGTGGAGACACTTGAAAGACTAGAGTCGAAGAATAAGTTACCAAAAAACTTTAGAGAGACATTAGATGAGTTACTTGTCCTTGATATGGACATCATAAATCAAAATTACTCAGAGGTTGAAAGAAAGCATGATCGATTAATTCTGAAGAGCTTAAAATCTCTCATACCCGAAGACCGGACTAAAGCTCAATTAGTTAAAAAGGATTTTAATCTTATCCTCAGCACACTAAAAAATTCTATTGAAGGAAACTTCCCAAGAGAAACCATCACAGGTAAATCGGCCATCAATATGGCGAAGCTAATTGAAAATTTCATGTCTGTCGTAAGAGAAAGACTTCAAAACTCAGAAAAAGCGATAGAGTTTGCAAGACTCTTCAGTGTAGAAACAATTCATCCGGAATTAAAGTTTGAAACTTTTGGCCTTAACGAAAAAAACATTACAACCAATCAGAATATATCAACAGCGACTCAAATGGAGTTTGTTTCAGGAAAAAGCCTCATTGAAACGGATATTATTTCAGACGAAATTAAAGATGCTCGAAAAAAGTGGATGGTGATTGTTTCTGAATCAAAAAAAATAGATTCTGACAAAAGGACAGCATTTTTAAATAAAAAACGCATCCAACACTTCAAGGATTTTCCTTCATTAGCGCGAATGAATGACATCATGAATTCAAAGAACGTTAGTATCGGAGATCTTATTGAGCTAATGCCTGCTATGCCTTACGCCAAGTTTAACTTAGAGCAATTTGCTAAAAAACAGGGGCTAACCCTTAAAGAAATTTTCACACAAGAATTAACTCCAAATAAAATTTCAATTCTGAGTTCAAATCAAATTAGAAATGCTCATCTTTCAGCACGAGAAGATGCTGGGGAATGTTTTGCTAAGAAGAGAAAGTCACATGGACTATTCTCAGACTCGGACATCTTTATTTGGATCAGAAAAGAACTTGACCCTCTAACCCAGATCTATACTGCTGGTCACGAAGTGATTCACTTCCACCAGATTGAAGAAACAACTAAACTTGAGGCAAAGGCCCTTTCTGATGGGGCCATCGCTCAGGCCTATTTTTTAAATTTCTATGGTAACTTTTTAGGTGTCTCAGCAGCTTCACTTGAAGGTTTATCTGTCGACATATCCGTTGAAAGACAACCTCTTTATGGCCTTGCTGACAGAATTGTTCCATATTTTTTTACTGGGCTCATGACTGAAATTAGAAATGGGATTAATAAAGGCCAAGAAGATTACAATAATGTTTTAAGTAAATACGGTTCACTTTTTGGTTACATGATGCCGAATTCCAACCAAGTCAAAGTTAAGGCCTTACAAGAAATTTTACCAGCTTTAGAAAATGCTAAAAACATCGCATTCGCAAAGGAATTAGGACTCGATATTCAGTGGGATGAAATAAGGTCAGCATTACCATCTGCGAATCTTCAGCAATTAAAACAAAATGCTCTAAAAATTCAAAGAGCAATTAGATCCTCTACTCCGGATTTTGAGGCGCTAACAGCGATTGGCAATCACCAATTTTATGGTGTTAGTTTTGCAAGAAAACTCGACTTATCAAAGTCGATTTCACTTAAACCGATTTTAAGCACTATTTCTTTGGGGAATAGTTATAACCAGACCCAACAATAAGGGTTATTGGAAATGTCTATGGACTTAATGTTTTTAAGAAGTGATGTTCAAAATCTTTTTATCTACCTTCAATCAATCTATCAGGATGGAGGAGAAAAGGTTTATTCTCTTCAATTGAAAATTTCAGAAGTAAATTTTGAAAATGGTATGAGTGGATATGAGTACCAATTTGAAGGAGGAAGTGGAAAGCTTCTAGTTGGTCTTATCTTTGGAGGAACAGGGTATTCACTTAAAAGAACCATCACCATGGATGATTCTCGTCTCGAGAGACATGATTACTTTAACCTTAATGGCGAACTAACCTTTTCTTCAGACAGAGAGGCATTAAATTCAACCGTTGTTGATTTTCATGAAATGGATCTAACAAGCCCAATTCTAAATCATTTATACAACTACCTGTCTCTTGAGTATAAAAATGCTCAAGAAGGGCGATCGCAAACAAACTTGGTTCATTCTGTAGAAAATTTATTGCGTGATTTATCTAAATTAAATCCAGAAATAGCCGCGTACAAGGGGATTAAAGATCCAGCGATCCAAAATTACTTTAATAGAATTACAAAAAAGGAATCTGACAGAGTTCTTACTTGGGAAGAGAGACAACTAGTCTTTTCTAACTATAAAAAAGAATTAAATGTCATCGTAGCAACAAAAATCCGGGCACACAAACTTCCACAAATACCATTTAAATTCTCTCTTTTAAAAGAACAACTCTCAAATTTTTTCTCAAGGATCATTCTCCGCCCAAGAAGTAATATTCAAGGTCTCTTGAATCGATATACAGTTGGAAAGATTATTTGGTTTTTTAAAACAGTAAAAAACAATCTTGGGTATTCGGTTGCCCTCGCTGTTTATGGGCCTTTTACATATTACTTTATCACCATGCCCATGAATCCTCACGCTATGCAAGCGGTAGGAAAAGTCAGAACAGCATACCTTGAGGCAAAGTCATCTTTTAATAATGTACTTCTTGAATCAGATTCAATGGCCCAAAAGCTCTCAACAAAAGATGCTATTGCCTCCTCGCCCATGAGTTCTGATTCTGTAAATACCAGTGTTTCAGCACCAACTAAGCTAACACTTGATAACATCAATGCTAATGTAATCACTCCGTCCCTTATAACATCTTCAACTAAAACCCCCTCAACAAGTACCCAAAAATTACTCAATATGTCCTTAACCACTGATTCTGAGACAACAAACAACATCAGCTGGTCAGAACGAATGGGTAACTTCAAGCAGATGCAAATTTCTTATGAAGAGAATATTGAATATGCCTCACGCATGGGTCGACTTGAGCAATTAGAGACACAATATAATTTCCCGATGCAAATAGAGACAACTTGGGAAGAGTTAGAGAGATATAACAATTTAATCTTTAAACTTAGAGAAGAAAACCCTCAGTTATCTGCAAAGATGAAACAGTTTCTTTTTAATGAGATTAATCGTACTCAGCAATTAGAACTTTATCTCTGGGACAGAATGGGACGGTTTATCCTTGATCAGATTTACGTGATGCTTGATCAGGACAAAGAACAAAAAAGAAATGACTACTACGTTGGTAGATCATTTATTTTTATGGAAGAAATGACCAATATTCTTTCTTGGAGATATAAAAACTTTAAAAAACCAGTCGGATACGACCGGATCGAAAAGCTTTCAAATTTTTATAAATCCAATCGTCAGGAAATGGGCACCGTACTTAAAAACCTGACAGCAAACTCAAATCTTTTTAAACAAAAAGACCCATTTGATACAAAAGAATTTAGATCCTATATAAAAAGACAGTGGGAAATTCTTTATCTTCAAAACTCCAAGGCCGAAGAAGCATCAAATATGGGACTAAATATGTATATTTGGTCTGTGAGAAACACGGCGTGGGTTCTTCAATCTCTTTTTTCAGCAAAAAGAGAAGAAATGACTCTTCTTGTGAAAAAAGACATGACAGGACAAATGTTATCTCCTTCTGAAACTTTATCACGGTCAAAAATTTCTATGCTTTATGAAACTCTTATTCATAATTTGACCCTTGAATATGTTGGGCTTAGAGAAGAAATTAATAACCATCTTCCTAAAGATGTTGAATCGACTCAAAGGATGACTGTGATTGAAAATCTAAAGGAATTCCTGAGTGATCGTGAAAAATTAGACAACCTGGGGAATATCGCTGCGAAAAATACAGCTAAAGTTAATCTATGAAAACTTCATCGCTTCAAACCATTCCCTTTTTATTTTCTATTTTGGCGGTTAGCTCATCGTTTGGACAAAACTTAAACTTTAATGAGCCTAAACTAGCTCAATCGATCAATCAAAGTAGTCTTCAAGGACAAACGACATCTCAGTCACAAAGTGTTCAGCTGAATCTGCCTAAAAAAACAATCGGTAAAAAGCTTTTAGAAAATACCTCTCTTACTTATTATCAACAATTTCTGGGACCAACGGCCAGTGGATCTACATCAGAGACCTATAATGTCTTTCAGGAAGGAATAGACTCTCCTGGTTCTGGAAGAGCTCCTTTACAATCCTTTCACGCCTTCAATTTAAGACATCAGATAAATACAGACTGGGCAATTGGATCAACCTTTTCGGCCGTTAACGGGTACACTTCTCAAGTTGAAAATAAGAATAATAGAGGAAGTCGTTTTAACAACACTCCTGATTCTATCTATTTTAATCCTAGGGCCTATTTGAGTCTTCCGGGAGTAAAATTTAAAGCAGGCACATTATTTACGACGCTATCATATGAGCTCCCAACCTCTAACATTTCTAAAGATGACGAAATGAGATTTGGATTAGTTGCCGCCCAAACTTTTTCTTTAAATTTACCTAGTATTAAGTGGAATGCAGGTCTTACCGGTCAAATTTATAGAATTTATTATAAAAATAACACAAAGGCCCCGCCGTTTCCTGAATCTCTAGGTGGAAGACCAACTCCATTACAAACTATGATTGTCTCCGGTGGCCCTTACGCAAACTATAGATTCAATGACTTCTGGATGCTGGGATCTGTGGTCACTTTTGATTGGGATCAACGAGGAAGTCAAACATCAACAACGAGATTCAATAATAATCTCTCAAATCGAGCGAGATTGAATTTAACCTATTTCCCTCAGAAAATTAAATTCCTCCAATCTATTGGTCTTTTTTCTCAAGCACTACTTGATTTTAGTCCAGAAACGACGGCCTTTGGTGCAGATATGTCTTTAAGATTTTAATCAAAAGTAGTTTGATTTCATTTCAGGCCCGGAATAGTTAAAGATAACTGATCCCGGCAAATCGTCCCTCAAAAGCTCTAATTGACTTTTATCTCTGCCTTTACGATCGAGATGTTTCACGTTGCTGTAAGACACGCCCAAGCATCCTTCAGTTGGTGACATGAAGGGTGAAGTATAAAGTGATGTGTTGAGTGAATAAACTGCTTTTTCAATGTCTTTAACCGAACTATTTTTAAAATCAGTTTCTTTAATCTTTTTTATCACATCGATTGGTGGTTCTTCGGAATCAAAGTAAGACACTCCAGAGGTATAGTTTCCAAAAGGGGTATTCCACGCGTGCATGACAACAGCTCTCGCCGCTAATTTTGTGTTCCCTTGATCTATTCCATTTAAAATCAGATTTTTTCCAAAAAGTTTTCCCTCGGATTTTCCTGTAGCAATGATGAACCCATCAGATGACTGCATTGAACCTGGAACATTTGACATTTTTGGAGAGCTTCCAAATCCATCTGACCCTTTACCATTGTCGCCAGCTCCCATCCCATGAGCAACCCAAGTATTATGAAGAATCTTTCCATTGGCGATATCGATGACAAACATTCGTCTTTCATTAGAAGGGCGAGTGTAGTCGACGATCGTGATGATATTTTTATTTGTGATTTTTTTTCCTTGTTTTTTTATAACTGCCTGATGACCCTTCATGGCTTTATCAAAAGCATCCTTGGATACGAATGGGCATTCAGGAGTTTCCCCATCACTTAACTTAAAGATTCGCTGTTGCGCGAGCCCTTGAGCTAACTTTTCTTTATCATCAAAACTTTCTTTGTAATTTTTTATATAATCCTGGAGTATATGACCCTTCGCTTTTCCAAGGGGTAATCTATTTTGCTCATAATCTGATACTTTATTACTCATCTCAGAAAGGATAGAGAGTACTTCTCCTTTAACGGCTTCACTTAAATTAAACTTTTTTCCAATACTTTCTAGTAAATCTTTTTTTGGTGCCCTACTCGTTAAAGGATCAAGATTTTTTAAATCTGCATACAGCTCTTTCATCATTAAAGCGTTTGGCCTATCAGTTGGATCATTTAATACTTTTGAAGGATCACAAAAAGGAGAAGATAAAAATTCTTCCTTTATTTTGTTGTATAGGTCCTCTTCTTTTGATTTGGAAACAACTTTTTTTAACGTTTCGGCAAGTTTCTCGTGTTCATGGTTTTTATCATCACAATTATCATGGTTATCGTGTGAGATGATTACGGCTTGTGGCCTAGGTAAGTTATCAATTGAAGCATCTTCCAGGAAACTCTGGTCAATGGCACTCATCCCGCGCTTAAATTTACCCATGACTTCTTTACAAGTTCCAGTCGATTTATCCTTACATAAATTAGCAGCGAGGACAGAAAGTTCTCTAAAATCATTTAACTCATTTCTAGTTAATGATTTTAAAAAGTTATAATTTTCACTTTTTTCATTTTTAAATTTACTCTCGCACCTAGAGAAGAGACTCCCCTTCTCTTTATCTTGAGTAAGAGAAACACAAAGCCCACTTCCAAACATGAGGGGCTGGCACTGGAATTCATTAGATTTACAACTAGACTTACTATACTTAGCGTTTGTCTTTTCTGGATGCTGACATAAATTATTTTTTTTCTGCGAAGGCCAGCCAGCATAAAAACAATCATAACGTGAATCGGCCCAAGCACTCTTGATCAATTCGATGGATTCCAAAAATTTTTTTTCATTTTTTACTAGAAGATGTGATTCCTTCTTCTCAATTTCTAAAAGGAGATTTTTTAAAGTGCTGACCCAATTTTTTTTCATTTCAAAAGCCGGATCAAAAGTTGCCGCAAAAACAATGGTATGTGTGAATAAGATGGCCAAAGAAATCTTAAGCATTCGATTTACCTCATTGGAGCTTATCGACCTTTCAAGCTTAAACTTGACTAAAGACGTTTAAGTAATTGAAATTACTACGCTTTATATCCTGTAAACTTTACTTAACCTCCTGAAATTTATGGTTTTCTATGATGGAATTTGATACTCCATGAACATCTTTTAGGTACTTTCGGAGGCCCTGTGAAATATCACTCTTATTTTTATTTGTGTCTTCTACTCTCAGTCATTTCACTCTCTTCATTCGCTCAGATGAACGAGGACGAAGATGAATGTGATCCAGAAACTCAAGACTGCTCAGAGGGCTCGGTCACAGAACCAAATAAAACCATTTATCCCTATAAACCCTTTGATACGAAACTATTCAAATCAAAACTGAACTCACTCCATGAAGGAGAGCCCTATCTCTCTAATGTGTATGAAATGGAGAAGCGAGAACTCAATCAAGCGAATACCAAGGTCCAGCCTTGGGGAGGATCTTACTGGCCCTTATATCAAGGTATGATCGGAAACACTTATCAAGATAAAGACTACAATACATTTATTTTTACAATGGTTCGTAATTTTGATTGGAAAAAGAATGTCAGAGACTATAAAAAACGCGCCAATCAGATTCATCCTAAAATATATGACCTTTCAGAAAAAGACCTAGCAAAACTCGCGCCTTCAGAAAAATATGATCTTCTTCTTGGAGACACTTCATTTGATTTAACCAATAGAATTTGGGCCTATGCTGAGAAATGGGGAAATGAAAAAAAATGGGGCTTTCTTTCTGCAATAGAAATTCCTGATGACCACAGAATTCCTGATGCCAATAAACTCATGGCACTTTGGGAAGGAATCTGTCACGGCTGGGCAATCGCTGCAGGCCACTCTCCAAGACCAGAAAAGACAGTTGAAGTGACACTCCCTAACGGCAAGAAGATGCCCTTTTATCCAAACGATATTAAGGCCCTCGTTTCACTTATGTGGGCCAATTCAACCGTTCAATCCAATGTCATCTTTGAAGGTAATAGATGTAACAAAAAAAATCCTGACAAAGATAAATTCGGTCGTTATATAGATGTTGAACTTGATCGAGACGATTCAACTCTACTTCCAAGATGCGCGGATGTTCATCCTGGAATCTTTCATATTTCAATGGTTAATATTCTAGGAATTGAGGGAAGAAGTTTTGTGGTTGATAAAACGGCAGAAGCCGCGATTGCAAACCAACCAGTGGCCGGTTATGAGCTTAACTACTTTAATCCTAGGACTGGTAAAAATGGCCCATTAGCAAGCTCCGTCATTTCACGTGAAGACTATGGAACTAAGGATCCATTTAAAATTTCTCGAAACCCAGAATCGACTCATATCGTTGGTGTGGAAGTTAAATTAAAATATGTTGATTGGGAATTTCCTAAGAAGAAAGATTCGAACAGTGTTCAAGACGATAAGATCAGTGACTTCTCTTTTAACTATGATCTGGAACTTAATGCTCAAGGCGAAATTATCGGTGGACAGTGGCGGGTCAAGCGGAAGGGTGGTTCAGGATTTTTTGGCGGCAAGACTCATCAGCCAGATTTCTTCTGGGTCGTTCCTAGAGACTGGAAAAATTACTTTAAACCCCTGGCAACGCTTCCAAAATGGGACTTCAATAAAAACTCACTTCCTCCTAGCGAATTTGGTCCGGCAGCTAGAGGGGCCCATAGTTTTATATATGAAGAATCAAAAAGATTTTTTTCTGAGTCACCAAAATGTCCGGTGTTTCCAGTCACCGGTGGAACTCCGATCAAAGTGGATTGTGAATTTAAATACCCTAGACCACAACCATTGATAAATGTCGTCGAAACTCTTTTAAATCAATCAGTGAATTAATTGATTGGATTTTAAAATTCTTTCCGCCATATCCCCAACGATGTAACCAATGGCATAAGGAGCAGAATCATGCTCCTTTGCTGAGGCATGATCAAATCCTAATTTATGAACCCATTCATGAGCTAAATTTGCGGCAACATTTGAGGGTTGATAATTTTTAAAGAATCTCCAGTTGATATGAATTAAATTAGTTTCACCGCTGGTGTAACCAATAACTCTAGAAAATGGATTGTAGTAGAGCTTTAAATAATAATTCATCTCACCAGGAGTATTGGATTGTAAAATCTCGCGACCTTCCATAAAGGTTTGATAAATTTCTTCGTTTGTTAATCCTTTGTTAGAAGCAAATTCTCGAAGACCAGATTGATTTTTAAAATTGATGACTCTATCTTTAAACTCATTTGAATTCACAACTTTTTCAAGAAGTGTGAATGCGGTATTTAATTTTTTTAAGCTTTCTCCAGAAAAACCATCAATTTTCATACCCTTTACTGAAAGGTATCCCGCATGAACAGCTTCAGGAGTTAGATACTGAGCTTCACTTGGACTAAACCGGCCAGGGACGACTTCGTGGGGGTGACTGATCATTTTTTGGAATTTTAGATCCTGAATATCGAGAGTGAAGAGAAGAGCCACTGAAAAAATCCATTTTTTCACTGAAGTCCTTTTAGTTGGTCCTACAGTTAATTTTAGGTCTTTTCAGGCATATCTCTATTGGGAAAAATATTCCTAGAGAGCTTTAAATAACGAAGAAATAATGAGAAAGAATCAGCATGAAATTGGTCCTTATTCTTTTATTCACAACTCTCACTGCCTGGGCCAAACCGATTGTCCTCATCAGTTACTTTGATGCTTTCAACAACGCTCCGTTTAATAATTCAGAAAAAGTCACTCAAGCCTTGGTTGAAAAATTTAACGATCACCCAGAGTTAGATTTAAAAATATGTAGGCTCGTGACTGTTTTTGATAAATCTTTTTTTGAACTTCAAAACTGCATGAATGAATTAACTGAATCTCCAAAGTTAGTGATTGGTCTTGGAGAAACTGGGTGCAAACTCAAAGTCGAAACGATGGCGAGAAACTTAGATAACTCTCAAGGTCCTGATAACGAAGGAGTAGAAAGAAGAAACTCCTCTATCGAATTAAAAGGCCCCTCAGAAATTGGGTTCAATTATCCCCTCGCCTCTATGTATTGTGGCCTAAATCATTCGGAACAAAAGCTTCTTGAGATTTCAAACAATGCAGGAAGTTTTGTCTGTAATAATCTCGCTTACCAATTTTTATACACTTTCGAAGAGATTCCTTTTGGTTTTATTCATGTGCCGTCCCACACCTGTCGAGATCTTGATGTAAAAACAAATCTAAGTGTAGAAATATTAACTAAAATGATTTTAAAAGCTCTAGTGAGTCAAAAAGATGGAAGATTAAAAACGAGAAAAGTAGATCTTCAAACATTAAGAAGAAATTCCAGTGGTGATGAGTGCCGGAGTGACTTTTACAAAAGAACTAAAGGTATTGACGAGAAAGGTCTGTGGCCATTTTCATGGTTAAAGTAAAAGCATTTTTATAAAGACCACCAAAAAAGATAAGATTACCTCGATTTAATAAATAAGGCTCGCGCTTCTGAGCTTTTTCCCTAAGCCCCACCTTTAATTCCCCTTCATGAAATTTTGGTAGTTCAAAATCAACTAATGAATTTAACCTCATATAAATCTCTTTAAGCTCAGATAAAGGAGGAAGATGATGAATTGAATCATTGGTCGTAGATCCTATGTAGAGCCGCTTAAAAGGATTATTCCAAATAATATTGTCTCCATCGATGGTTAAAGAAAAAGACTCCCTCTCCCAAAGAGGGAGATTAAACTCTAAATAACTTCCTTGAGATGGTTTGGATGATTTTAATTTTGAATCCGGATATAAATCCTTCCAATAACGGTTATAACTACCTGACGTGAAGATCACTTTATCAAAGTGAAGATTTCTTCCATTTAATGTTTTTAAAACGACTTCCTCTCCTTCCTGAACTTCAGTCACCATGTCGTCAATTTCCTCAAGAGAAAATGGCGCCATTTGTTTTGAAGTTTCTAAAAGCCAATGTAGGTATGTTTTAGGATCAATCATGTACGCCACTTCTTGGGAGAGATAGATGGGTTCTTTGACAAAAGTATGAGAAATTTCCCCATCCGGATAACGAAGCTTAAACTGATCTAATTTTTGAGTCGCTCCATTATACTGAAAAATTTTCTCCACTCCATAAGGGGAGGACTCAGAAACGTGAGTTGAAAAAATACCGAAACCCTCCACAAGATTATCCCCCAATGAAGAATGTCCTTTGGTTATTCCTCTTAAAGCTGAGATAGCGGTAGAATTTAAGGAACAAGGGGTAGTTATTTTGTCAGATGAGAAAATGGTGATTTTTTCAAATTTTTTTTGTTCTTTGGCAAGAGTGTAAATGAGACTTCTTCCCACTAATCCGCTACCAATAATGGCAAGTGTCGTCAAATTTCAATCCTTTTCATTTAATTTCCCTCACATCTTCTCACAAATTCTTGCCAATTTCTACTCTCAGTCGTTACCCTTTAGATTCATTTTTAGTTCTATCTTTATCTAGGAGAAAAGCCGCATGGCCCTTCAGACACTTGATCCCAATGCAATGATTTTCTGTACCACTAAACTTGGAATTGCCCCAACTAAAATAATGGCAACTTGTAAGCTTCTCTTTGAAGAAGAATGCACGATTCCTTTTATTTCCCGTTACCGTAAAGAGGCCACGGGTGGGCTTGATGAAGTTCAGATCAGAGACATTCAAGAGTCTTATAATGAGTATATTGAAACAGAAAAAAGAAGAGCATATGTTCTTGATGCCATTAAAAAGATGGAAGCTTTAACTCCTGAGTTAGAAAGGCAAATTAAAGCTGCGACCACATTAACTCAACTTGAAGATATCTACGCTCCTTATAAATCAAAGAAAAAAACCAAAGCAATGATTGCTAAGGAAAATGGCCTAGAACCACTTTCTGAAATGATTTTAAAAGGTGACATCGATATCCGTAAAATAACTTCTGAGATTGAAGAGAAATTCGTAAAACCAACTGCTGGGAAAGTTAAAGATACTCAAGAAGCTATTAATGGTGCTTGCGATATCATTATGGAAACTTTCTCTCATCAATTAGAACTTAAAGAAAAGATCAGGCAAACATTTTGGGATTCTGGATTGATGAAGGCTTCCCTTAGAAAGGACGGAGATAAAATTGAAGATGCACAGAAATTTAAAGATTTCTTTGAATTTTCTGAACCACTTTCAAAAATAAAAGACCCGAAGGCCTCTCACCGTTATATGGCGATGAGAAGAGGAATGAATCTCAAAGTTCTAAAAGTTGATGCTGAAATTATTCCAGAGGTTGGGATTGGTCTTATTGAACAAGAGTTTTTTCCTAAAAAAGATAAATTAGGAAACTTCGACCTTCTTAAAAAGTGTGCAGAAAAATCTTTTACAAACTACATCCAGCCCTCGCTTGATCTCGAAGTAAAAAATGAACTTAAAAAGATTGCGGACACTGCAGCGATCTCCGTTTTCGGTGTAAACTTAAAAAATCTTCTTCTTCAGCCTTACCTTGGTTCAAAAGCAGTCCTTGGGATTGACCCTGGGATTCGAACTGGGTGTAAACTTGTCATTATTGATGACACAGGTAAGTTTGTTGGTGATCACGTGGTTTATCCTCATGAACCCAAGAACGATAAAGTTGGTGCCGCTCAAATCATAACCAAGATGATTGAGATGTTTAAAGTTGAATACATCGCGATTGGTAACGGTACTTTCGGTCGAGAGACCCTGGATTTTGTTGAATCTCACATAGCTCAAGTGCGTGACGGGAAAGTCAAGGCCACGATGATTTCTGAAGCTGGTGCCTCTATTTATTCGGCCTCAGATATTGCTAGAGAAGAGTTTCCTGATAAAGACGTCACTGTAAGAGGGGCGATCTCTATCGCAAGACGCTTCCAGGATCCACTGGCAGAACTCGTAAAAATTGACCCCAAATCCATTGGTGTTGGTCAGTACCAGCACGACGTGAATCAGGTTCAATTAAAAAATAACCTTGAGGCCGTCGTTGAATCTTGCGTGAACTTTGTTGGAGTCGACCTTAATACAGCTTCTGCTCCTCTTCTTTCTTACGTTTCAGGGATTGGCTCCACTGTTGCTCAAAACGTGGTGAAATACCGTGATGCCAACAAAGGCTTTAAGTCGCGATCTGAACTATTAAAGGTTCCAAGATTTTCGCAAAAAGTTTTCGAGCAGTCGGCTGGATTTTTAAGAATTTATAATGGCCCTCTTGCTCTTGATGGGACATTTATTCACCCTGAGAGATACCCAGTTCTTGAAGAATGGGTGAAAACAAAGAAAAAAGACCTAAAGGATCTTCTGACAGACGAGTCTCTTCAAAATGAATTATCTACAGATAAATCCTTAAAAGAAAAAATTGGAGAGATGACACTTACTGATATTGTGAAATGTCTTAAGGCCCCTTCTCAAGATCCAAGGACAGCATTTAAATCAGTTGAGTTCACAAAAGGAATCTCAGATCTTAAGGATTTAAAAATCGGCCAGTGGTACCAAGGTGTTGTCACCAACATCACTATGTTCGGTGCTTTTGTTGATATTGGTATTAAAGAAAATGGTCTTCTTCATATCTCTGAAATGAGTGACCGTTTTGTAGAAAATGCCATGGATGAACTTAAAGTGGGCCAGGAACTTAAAGTGAGAGTTCTTGGGATTGATATGGATCGCCGACGTATTTCTCTTTCTTGTAAGTCTGACTCTCAAACTGAAGGTATTACGGGAACTGGTAGTGGAGCCTCTCCAAGAAAAGGTGGTGGCAACCGACCATCTCCTCAGCCACAGATGCAAACTGGGCCACAGTTTAAAAATAATGCTTTCGCAGGACTTAAGAATCTTCAGGTCAAAAAATAATTCTCTTCGCCCTCTTCGGGGGGTGAAGTCATTTTTCGACATAGACCTAAGAGTTTTTTTTTTGATAAAATGTTGATTGTTCACTCCATAGTTTAACTGGATAAAACGGGGCCTTCCTAAGGCTCTGATCCTGGTTCGAGTCCGGGTGGGGTGGCCACTTTAAATCCTAAATTCAATACTTTCAACAAGAACCTTCATTTAAAAAAGCTCAATACTACAGTATCTTGTCCTATCAACCGATAAGTTCTCCATGAACGAAAAAGAAAAAGTTGTTATAGACGTCAACTCAACCAAATCCGAACGAGCTGGTTTTTCGGGTATCATTGAAAGTGTTCTGAGAAAATTTAGAAACTTTGGCTTCTCACTTGTTCTTGCACCGATTGCACTTCTCTATATCTTCTGCATGGGAGTTTCTCTCACACCTGGCATTACACTTATTACATCAGTCAATGAGTGGACGAGAGAGAGTCACTTTATTCTACGAAATGCTTTTCTCGGTTTTTCTGTCGCCTCAGCTTTTTTTGCTTACGGATTATCACTCATTTTTGTGGTTCCTCTCGTGAATAAACTTTTGCCTCTGAAAGTGAAACCTCATAGAGCTTCTTGGTTTTCTCTAACAGTCATTCCTTGGTATTACCATAATGCCCTTACCTATCTAGTGCGCTACACGTTCTTAGATTTCATTACTCCTACTCCACTCAATATCCTTTTTTTTAAAATGATGGGTATGAAGATTGGTAAAGGGACCATGATAAACACATCAAATATTTCTGATCCCTGTCTCATTGAGATTGGAGATTATGTGACAATTGGTGGCTCTGCTTCCCTTGTTGCTCATTACGGTCAGAAAGGAATGCTTGTGATTGATAAACTTATCATTCACGATAAGGCCACTATTGGACTTAAGGCGAGTTTATTTGGAGACGTGGTCGTTGGTAAGGGGGTTCTTGTTAAGGCCCATGAAGTGGTAATGCCTAAAACAAGACTTACTGATGTAGTGCCCGAAGAAAAAAAGGCTGCCTAATTTTCTATTGAAAGCGTCTTCGTTGCCTTGGCACCAAGCTCCCTTAAATTCTCCATCCGACTAGCAACACTTCCCTTTCCTGTAAGAAGCCTTCCACGTAAATCGTCAAAGGACTCTCCTACTTTTTTTATCTGACCCTGCATATGATCAAGATCTTCGGCAACCCCAGCAAATTTATCGTAAAGAAGGCCCGCTTGTTTTGCGATTTCAAGGGCATTCTTCGTTTGCCGCTCTTGTTTCCAAAGACTCGCTACAGTTCGAAGGGTCGCTAAAAGTGTCGAGGGACCTACGAGCATGATATTTTTCTCCCAAGCGTGATTAAAGATATCTCTATCCTTTTGCATCGCTAGCATGAAGGCCCCTTCAATCGGAATAAAAAGCATCACATAATCTGGACTCTGGATTTTATCAAGACGCTGATAATTTTTTGAACTTAAACCTTTTATATGAGCGTAGAGCGAATCAAGAAAATGAGAAAGGTCTTCCTCTTGGTGATCATTCACAAATCGCTCATAGGCCACTAAAGAGACCTTTGAGTCCACAATAAGGTGCTTATTATCGGGAAGATTAATAATGACATCGGGCTGCTGAGTTTTTCCTTCCTCATCCTTTAGCTGCATTTCTTTTGCCTGAAGAGTGAATTCTTCACCGTTTCTTAGACCTGAGGCCTCAAGAATTTTTTGTAAAATCATCTCTCCCCAGTTCCCCTGCATTTTAACATCAGACCGAAGGGCCCTTGTGAGATTTTCTGTCTCGGTTGTCATCCTTTGCCCAGTTAAAACGATTCTCTCTATTTCAGTATGAAGCTTAATGCGGTCCTTCGTGTCCGTGAGATGCATCTCTTCCACTTTTTTTTGAAAATCCGTCATTTTTTCTTTAAAGGGATTTAGTAGGAGCTCCATGCCACGGATAGAGTCTTCTCTAAAGCGCTTAGATTTTTCTTCAAAAATTTCTTGGGACAGAGTCTTTAACTCTAATTTTAATTTTTCTTGGGACTCGTGATGGGCCTTATCCTGAATTTCCATTTTCTCTTTAAGAATTGCGTTTTGGAGAATGAGACCTTGAACTTTAAAGTGGTAAAGGATCGCCCCCACAATTGCACCACCTAAAGCGATAAAAACCATCATCATAATGAACTCCTCATGAGTTTATTATTTCGAAAAAAGTGCTGATCGACAACAAAAGGAAGCCGTAGGACCAGATTTGTCTTTGATCAGAATTTCCCTTAAGATGAATTATGGCAAAAAAGAATTCAAATGCTCTCACGATCAATTTTAATCCAGACTTGGCAAAAAAATTCCAAGAGGCCTCTCAGAAGAAAACCAACATTAAGGATTTTATTCAAGAGTTTCTGGTTCAATTCCTTTCTCCAGACACTAAGACTGCTTACATAAAAGATTTGAAATTCTTTTTTGATTTCCTAAATTCGGGGAATGTCATCATTAGTCACCCAAAAGAAATTGAAAGCTATCATTTTCAGCTTTATAGAGATCACCTCATGGAAAGAGGGCTCTCATCTGCAACGATCAATAGGCGCCTCGTGTGCATTAGATCCTTTATGAAATGGGCCATTGCTGCGAAACTCATGGATCACAATCCACTAGATACAGTGAAACTTCCCAAGGTTCAGACTGAATCTCCTACGGTGGCCTTTGATGATCATGAAGTCGCACTCATGATCTCTGCCCCTGATTCGACCACTCATCGAGGACGAACCCATAGACTTGTGATGGTGCTCTTATTTCACTTAGGCTTACGAAGATCGGAGCTTACACACATAAAAATGCACCAGTTCGCCCAGGATCGAGGACATGTGGTCCTAAGAATCCATGGAAAGGGAGATAAGGTTCGCCTCGTTCCAATAAATAAACACGTTCAAGATGAAATTCAGACTTATGTGAATTCTTTAAAAAACCATGACATTGAACTAGGATCAGAGGACTATTTACTTCAAACGGAAGTGAATAAGAAAAACACCAAACCCATGGATGGCTCCACCATTTTTAGAGTTATTGAAAAGTACGCGAGGATTGCAGGAATCACCAAAGATGTCTCTCCACACTCTTGTCGAGCGACCGTTATCTCTCACCTTCTAGACACTCAAAATACCGCTATAAGAGATGTCGCGACCTTCGCGGGCCACGCTAATATCACAACCACAGAACGCTACGATAAACGAAGAAAAAACCTAGATAAGAGTGCCGCTTACCAAGTGGACTTTTACAAGAAAGATGCCTGACAAGACTAGGCAGTCTTCTGCTTTGGATCATTCAAGTAGTGATCACACACTAACATTTTACTGTGGGCCACAAACTCTTTAATCGTTTTGATAGGTATAGGATGAGAAGCTGCGAGCTTTTCATACGAAATAAAAAGAAAAACTTTTTTATTTTTTGCAAAATCAAAGGCGGATTGAACAGAAAATTCATTCACCTTGCAGACAATGCCATCTTCTTTACTAGAAGAATAGAGAAGATTAAAAGCGTATTGGGACAGATGTTGTTTTAACTCTTCTAAGTTCTTCCCCTTTCCATCAGAGAGCATCTTGTAATTAAGAAGGATTCTTAAATTTTCAGATGAAGTCACTTTTTTTGTAAAGACCTCAGAGTCTATTGAAAAAAGCATTCCTGATAAGGTGAGCTGCTCTAAAGAAACTAATTCGACATTTGAGTAGTCCTGGCCATACTCGAGAAGAATTTTACTCTTAAGTCTAATTCTGTAGTCTCTTCTAGGAAGCTTTCCCTGGATGAGATACATTAAAATAAAATCGCGATAAATGGTTTTATTGAAGCATTCCACAATTGACATGCTTTTAAAGGGGCCAGTTCCTGAGATAAATGAAATTTCAAAAGGACAGTAGGGATCTAAACTCCCTAAAAGTTTTGAGTGATTTAGTATGTACTGATGATAAAGATCAAACATATTTGACTGAAAAATCTTTTTTTCTGTTTTAACCCAAACAGGGATTGAATGAAGCTGACTTAAAGCGATCTCACAATTTTTAAAATCTTGAATCAAGAGAGGATCACTCTCTAAGCGGTTTTTAATCATGTCACAAGTTTCAAAGAAATCGGCCCAATGAAACACAATATTACCGTTATCACTTAGAACGAACTCTTCACCAAGAGCTTTAGTTAATGCAGAATCATTTAAAAATGATGGTGCGACTAGTTTTGAGATGTTCTGCAAACCCATAAGTTCCTCTTCAGAGATGGGGATTTTTTGAATCCTATTTCCTGAAAGTCCATTTTAACTTAAGTCGGAACATTCTCTGGGAATATTTACAAAAATTATCCGAGGCTGCGCACTATAGAGACAAATGATTGATTTTCCTTTCGGAAGTTTACAAACGAAAAATAGCTAAATACGAGTGAAATACTGAAAGGAATAAAAAGTGAAATCACTATGTGACTGAAATCTAAGTGAACTGGCAGTTGCCGCTCAACAAAAATATCTGGCATAAGCTTGTGACCGAACTTCCCGAGTAATTTAAGTGTAAGGTGGCCAAAAATGCCGCCTGCAATGACAGTTATTCCCGAGAGAATTAAAGTGAATTTAAAACACAAATTAACTAATTTTTTTTGTGACATTCCAAGTATCCAAAAACTCATTAAATCTTTGATAATTTTTGAGTAAAAAATGAGTAGACCAGAAGTTATGGCAATCGCCACCAAGAAGCTCATACTTATAAATAAAAACAACATCACTTTCGTTTCTAAATTAAGCGACCAAACGAGAGATTCATTCATCTTCTCCCAGCTCAGGATTCTAAAAGGTGTTGTCGTCTCTACTTTAGAAATTTTCTTTAAAACCTTATCTGTCACTTCACCAAAAAGACGAATTTGATTAATCCCATTTTTTCTAATGAGATTCTGAACCATCGATGAGCGTGCCCAAACTTCAAAGTCATCAACTTCAGAGAGTTCCGTATAAAGGTAGTCACTGAGATTTTCAGAGACAAAACGAGGAACCTCCTCACCCATAAGTGAATCAGTCACACCAGGTGCAATCAATTGAATGTCATCCAAAAATTGCGCCTTAATTTTTGAAGCAAGCTCACTCCCCATCACGAGACCTGTAAAATCTTTTTCAGCAAGGAAACGAGGTCTTTCGTCTTCGGTATCTATGCCATGAAGCTTTGCTGGCGCGACAAAATTTTTATATTTTATCATGACTTCCACTTCAAGCTCAGAGTAAAAAGGGATAGCTTCTTTACGAAGGATATCTTTTAAATCTCTTAGAGACTCAGCAGTGACTTCCTTAAAAATAATGAGCTGTGAGCCATGGACATTTTTAGATCTCGTAATAAGACCTTTCTGAAGACCACCCATAATTCCTTGGATAACAAGAAGACTGAAAGCCGAAAGAAAAAGACCCGTCACAGCGATAAAGAGAAGTTTTTGACGAGTCTTAGCTCTTAAAACATAACGAAAAAAATAACTAAAAAATGGCCATGTCCTCACAGATCGTAAAACTTCTTTTTATCCTGGATCATCAAAGATAAAAATGGAGCTATTTGGTAGCGAGACTGATTAACTTCTTTAGCAAAGTTATTTAAACGTTCCGCAATCTGCTCTAAACCCTCTTGATCGGCCCAACGACATAGACCTCCTCGAAAAGGTGGGAAACCAGTCCCATAAATCATACCGATATCTACCGTTGATGCTTTATCAACAATCTTATCAGCAAAAATGTAAGCTGCTTCATTCACCATCGGAAGGAATAAACGCATCTGAATTTCTGTTTCATTTTTTCTAACTTTCTTGGATGGAAGAATCTTTCCAGCATCAGGATTTTTACCAGTAACCTTTCCTTTTTCGTCATAGAGATAAAAGCCTTTACCATTCTTTTTACCAAGAAGTTTTGACTCGTATAATTTCGTTGAAAGTGTACTTGGTGTTGCACGCTCACCGAGACCATCGTGCATAATTTTTCCAACTTTAACACAAACGTCTAGACCAATTTCATCCATAAGGCGACATGGGCCCATCGGCATTCCAAAATTAAGTGCAGCTTCATCCAATTCCTCCACAGAAACACCTTCTTCAAGTAAAAAAGCTGCTTCATTTAAATAGGGAGCAAGAATCCTGTTCACAAGAAAGCCTGGGCCATCCTTAACAACAATCGGAGTTTTCTTAACATCTAGAACCCATTTAACGAGTGTATCAATGGTCTCTTTTGTAGCCTTTTCATGAGTGATAATTTCCACCAGAGGCATCTTATTAACTGGATTAAAGAAATGAAGGCCAGCAAAACGGCTAGAGTCTTTTAAGGCCTTACTCATCTCTTCAACAGAAAGAGATGATGTATTTGAACTAAGAATACAGTTTGGTCTTACATGGTTTTCAATTTCACTAAAAACTTTCTTTTTAATCTCCATGTTTTCAACCACTGCTTCAACGACAAGATCAACTGATTTAAAGCCTTCAAAATTAAGAGTTGGCTCAATAGAGCGCATTTTTCGATTAAATTCATCCTCAGACATTCTGCGTTTTTTAACCGCTCCAGAAAAATTTTGAGAAGCTTGCTTAAGTCCAAGTTCAAGTGCCTCGGGAGTGAGATCTTTCATAATGGGGGCCTGATTATTTTGGGAAAATAGCCACGCAATACCTCCACCCATGACCCCAGCTCCTAAAACAGCTCCACGATGGACACTGGGAAGAAGATCTTTGTTTTCTAATTTTTTAGAATTATCCGTCAAAAAGAAAATATGCTGGAGATTCTTAGATTGAATACTTTGTGAGAGCTCAGCAAACGCTTGAGCCTCCATCGCTAAATAATCAGATCGGCTTTTGCCTGCACCACTTTCTAGAACTTCGAGAATCTTAAGAGGCGCCGGGTAAAATCCTTTCGAAGTTTCTAAAACTTTTTCTCTCGCTTTTTGGAAAATAATCTTTCGAGTAAGAAAGTTGTCCATGGCCGCTGCTTGAACTTCTTCTTTCATCGATTTTTTTCTGCCGGTTGTCTTTTCAAGTAAATAAGATTTCGCAAGTTCTAGCATTCTTTCAGTCGGCAACATCGCATCAGCAAGTCCCATTTTAACGGCATTTTTACCTTTAATCTGGCGACCAGTGAGAATCATATCGAGAGCAGAAGGAAGTCCCACTTTTTTCGGAAGACGGTATGTTCCTCCAAATCCAGGTAACACTCCCAGCATCACTTCGGGAAGACCCAAGGCAGTTTTTGAATTATCTGAAACGAAAATCTTTTTACAAGCTAAAGAGAGCTCTAGGCCTCCACCAAGACAAACACCATCCACCAAGGCAACTGTCGGCATTTTAATATCATCCAGAGCATTAAAAATCATGTGAGCTTCATCTAAGGCCCGAAGTGCTTCAGCTTCATTTTTAAGTGAGTTAATAACCGTTACATCCACTCCCGCCAAAAAAACTCCTGGCTTATGGGAGAAGAAAACTAAGCCTTTCACTGATTTTTTCTTATCTAGTTCAGCTGCTTCAAGAATTGCCTTTTTTAATTCCTCAAGAGTTTCCCGTGTAAAAGTCGTCATGGATTTTTTTTCAAACTTTCCAAATCCAACCCACATAAGATCGTCTTTAATTTCAACCGTAAGATTCTCGTAACTCATATGTTCTCCGCTTAAGCTTTTAGATTCTCAATAATGACAGCACCACCTTGACCACCACCGATACATAGTGAGGCAAGTCCATATTTTTTCTTCTGCCTTTTAAGTTCGTGAGCAAGTGTTACCACAAGTCTTGAACCTGTTGAGCCGACTGGGTGACCTAGTGCAATTCCTCCGCCGTTAACATTTAACTTTTCAAGAGGGACTTCTCCAATGACTTCATCAATGCCCCATTTACTTGAAAGAGATTTATCTTTTATGACTTTCATGCACCCGATAACCTGGGCGGCAAAAGCTTCATTGAGTTCAAAAAGATCCATTTGTGAGAGTTTCATGCCAGTGCGTTTTAATAACCCGTTAATGGCAAGAACTGGACCTAGCCCCATCCTTTCCGGCTCTAAACCATGGAAGTGATAATCCACCAATCTTGCCATTGGTTCTAGATTGTATTTTTTAACTGCTTCTTCAGATGCAAGAAGCCACATTGAACCACCATCTGTGATTGGACAAGCGTTACCTACGGTAACGGTTCCTGTTTCGCGCTCAAAATAAGGTTTAAGTTTTCCAAGGCCTTCAACGGTTGAATTCGCTCTGAAACCAAGGTCATCGGCAATCATTTTATCCAGTTTATATCCAGCAGTCACTGGAAGTATTTCCTCACGGAATTTTCCATCTTTTGTCGCTTGAGAAGCTTTGTGATGAGAAAGGTTTGCAAACTCATCTTGTTCTAGACGAGAAATCCCAAGCTCTCTTGCTAAAGTCTCTGCAGTCTGTCCCATGTTTCTTCCACAAAAAGGATCTGTTAATCCTTGCTCAATCGCAATCACTGGTGCCAGAAAATTTGGTCTAAAGGTTGAGAAGACTTTTAATTTTTGAGGTGTTGTTTTTGCTTTCATGAGTTCCACAAAAAACTCAGTCATGTGTTTATTAAACATGAGTGGCATCTGTGACATACTCTCTACACCTCCAGCAAAAATCAGATGCGAACGGCCACCAGCAATTTTATCATAGGCCTGAGAAAGTGCTTCCATACCAGAAGCGCAATTTCTATGAACAGAATATCCAGATGTTTTTTTATGAAGCCCGGCCTCAAGAGCAATAACTCTTCCGACGTTAGGATATTTCGCAGGTGTTCCCGTATTTCCAACAATCACTTCATCAATTTGATCTAAGGGAAGAGCGAATTTGTCTACAAGGTGGCGAATAAGGTAATGACCTAAATAAGGGGCGGCAATTTCTTTTAATTCAGCTCCTGCCTTAACTTGTGGAGTACGTTTTCCATCAACGAGATAAACTGCTTTCATTTCGAATTCCTTTTCGAGAGAAAAATAGTAGTATGAACTGTAGTTAATTTTAATTCAGATGTACGAATAGATTAAGACAAAAGCAAAACACTCGGTTAATAAATTATGAAAATATCTCCTTATTTTTTAGGTTCAGGCAAAGCTTCACAGGCCCTCAAAGAAAGTCTTAGAATCATTGAACTCTCCTTGCCTGAATTCCAGATCGCCGAAATGATCCAAATTAAAAGGAATGCACCGTTCCCCAATCCTACAAACGACGAATTTCCCGTTCTATTTATCGCTAATCCCCACGCCCTGCATTCTGATGCCATCATTGAGGGTGAAAAAGCTGGTTTTAAACTCATTATTTGTGAAAAGCCCGCCGCCGTTTCAAAAGCTCAAATTGAAAAACTAAAATCTATTAAGATTCCTGTCGCTATTTGCCATGTTTATCGACAGATGTGGGGGATTCAAACCTTAAAAAATATGGTCGAGTCTAAAGAGTTTGGAAAATTAATCTCAATCGAAGGCCGCTACTGGCAATCCTCTAGTGCAGTCAAGGCCCTCACTCAGGTGAAAACAGATTCTTGGAAAAATAATCCTGAACTCAGTGGTGATCATGATGTTCTCCTCGATTTAGGAACCCACTGGGCGGACACCGTTACTTACCTTTCCTCAAGTCGTATTAAGAGTGTTCACCACTGGAAGTCTTTCATTAATGCTGAGGCCTCTCACCGTGACACTCACCTTCACCTCACCATTGATTTTGAAAATCAGATGAAAAGTTTTGGTTCAATTTCTAAAACTGTTCACGGAGCGGGAAATGATTTTGAAATCCATCTCATTGGAGAAAAAAAATCTGCGACTTGGAAATTTTCGAAACCAGACTATCTTGAAATCGCTGTGGGAAATTCAACTTCAATCATTCAAAAAAGTACAACGACGATTGGCTCAGGTCACTGGCCACATCACGGACTCGGTTGGATTGAGGGTTATGTTGAAATCATTAAAGAGGCCTTTAAAGATGGCCAGTATCCAACGCTCAAAGAAAATCTATCACTTTTAGAACATATTATTGAAAAATAAAAAGGCCTCCATTCGGAGGCCTTCAATTTTAGATTAAAAAAATTCTTTTAGAAGACAACGACTGCACCAGCAAAGATAGAAAGAGCGTCAGCATTAATGATTTCCTGACCTAAGTCACGAAGTCTTGTTTGATCCGGAGAAGTTCCTCCATTTTTAGCGGACTTCGAGGAAAGACTATTCCCTAGACCTGTAGAGTATCCACCTTCAATATTTAAACCAAAACCTTTAGTGACCATAATTTCTGAACCAACCATAAGGGAACCACTTACAAAACTTGTATTATAGTCTTCAGATCCGTAAGAATAAGAAAGACCTGGATCAAAAGCAGAATTATTATCGTTATACTTCATGCTAGAGCGGTTATAACCTAAACCAGCACCAAGGTAAGGACGAAATCTTTCTGAACTCGTCACAAAAAACTTACCATAGATATCAAGCCCCATTGAACGGTATTGAATCTCACGGCCCTGGCCAAAAGCATTCATATAGGTTGGAGAATTCATATAACCAAAGTTATTAGCAAAATCATTTGTCTTAAGTTGGTTATAATTGAACCCAATACCCATTGAGAATCTGGTCGTGATATTTGATTCAAGACGAAGACCAGCTGATAGTTCAGTTTCTAATTGCTCAACTTCACCGTTAAATGTCGTTGCTCCACCATAAGGGAGAAGCTTAATTGTTTCAAACGATCTGGCCCCATTTGATAAACTAGATGATGAGGTCACAGCTGGTGCCGCTTGCTGAATATTTAATTCTTGAACCTCTTCATTCTTAGCGCGATTTTTTTCGTACTTATTTTTATAGGGCTCACACTCGGCTGAGTCTGATTCTTCCATAATACATTTTAACTTCTTCTGACCTTCTTCATATTTGTCATTAAAATCCTTAATGGCCCGTGTGCTCTCAATCTTTTGATCGATGTACTCGTCTTGGCTTTCAAGGAGCTTTTCAGTTTGGTTGGTAAGTTTACCCAAATCCTTAGCTTTTTCTTTATTAAGCTGGGTTCCGGATTTTTGCTTATTCAGTTCCGAGCGGATTTGTTCCAACTCGCCGTCAGTGACTGGTCGTTCTTCTGCAAGATATCCATCAACATTGATGGGGGCTGAGTTTAAAACTTGCTCTTCAGTTTGTTGGGCGTAGGCGGCGCTAAAAGACAAAGAAAGTGCCAACACCACTAAGTTTTTACTTTTCATACACTCCTCCTCGAAAGGAAATGGCAATTTGCGTTAACAATAAATGAATTAAGTGTTCAGAGGTAGTAGTGATGTAAAGATTATAGACCTGTAGAAATTTTAAGCGCTTAACGACCCATCCTTACGGGCATTGGATACTGTCTGTAACGACCACTTGAATCGAGCTGTCTCTTAAATGAATTCAAAGGCTTACCTATCATTCCATTAGGATTATCTACCAGGTGTTCATTTAATTTATTGAAAACTGTTATACCCAGGCTAATCGCTACCGACAGCATTAAGATGTACTCAACTGATGTTTGTCCCTGATGTGAAACAAATTTTTTAAGGTTCATAGGATCATTATAACCTAGATTCCCTCAATTCCATAAGAAAGTGCCAAAAGCCCGTGTGACCTATACCTAAAGGGTCCCCAGTACTCAAACCCCTTGATAGCTCGATCATAAGAGGTGATCTCTAGGGGAAGACGATTTAAAACGGGTGACTCATGTTTTTTGTCAGACCTAAGAGGTCTAAGATCTAGAGTGACACTTCCAGAGTGAGATATTTCAACGACAGGCCCCTGGAACGGCAAGGCTTCAGAATCTGATTCAAAAAAAGACTTTAGTTCGTGGGAATAGAACTCTGGTTTTGAACCGGGCATCTCCGGATAAGGCCACTGGTAGTAAGCAAATTCATTACCTCGTGCAATCACTCTATAAGGTTTATCGGACCCAAGTTGTTTAACGTCTGTGAGATATGTAAGGTTGTTTGGCGGAAAAGGTGCTGTCATTCTTTTTACTGGAGACATCTGAGTTTTTCGAAAAAGGGCATACGGTGAAGAAATTCCAAAAGGAACTTCAACTGGAAGATGAGAAAAGAAAAGAACTCTCTCACCTGAGATCACTCCCTCAAAACTCTCCAACAATAAATTTTCAAATCTATTTTCATAAAATTGCCAAAACTGAACAACACTTTCTTTATAATCTCCACCGAGTAAAACGAGTCTTCGCTTTAATTGAGTCGCAAGAAAAAAGTCTTGAAGGCGATAAATTGGAGAGAAGGTTCTAAAAAAATAAAAAGGAACTTCCTCCGCACCTAAAGTTGTTTTCAACTTCTCTTCATGAGAAAGGCTCAAAACATGCAATAGAGCAGAAAACTTTAGGCTCTTTGATTCTTGGTACTCTTGGTTTAGTAAATCGCCAAAACGTTGGTAAAATGTCTTAAGCCACTTAGGTCCTTGAAGATCAAACCTATAACCTTTAGGCCTTAAACTCGCTTCGAAATTTTGTTTTTCAAATCGGGCCAATTCTGAAAGAAAGTACTTATTAAACTCATCTTCTTGCTCATTATAAACTTGATCAAGATCACTTGGGTCAATCAACTCTGGGTACTTTCTTAGTATCTCTTTTAAATTACGTAACGGTGATTGACCTAACTTAGTTCTTCTCTCACTTGTGATGTAATCAATCTTGGCAGGCATTAAAAATTGTCTGAGATCTACGAGTTCTGGAATATCGTAGGTTTTCCCAATCCTTAGTAATGCTAGAATTTCAAGCTCTGATAAAAATAATCCTGGATAGCTATCAACAGAAAATCTCTTATCATCAATTAAAAGTGTGGTTCTTTTACGCTTTAAAGAAATAATCCCTCTTACAAGAGACATTAACCCCATACCAACTAGTATTTCTTGATATCGATTCTTTAACATGGAAAAACAAACTCCCTAAACTTCGAATAATCCTGCACAAGTGAGTTAATTGTATCACGTTCGGCGCCAATCTCGACTTGATTCAGCCAGAGAAGGAACTGTTCCGGAGTATTTATCTCTGTTATTGCATTAAACGCCGAGGCAACATCAAACTCAGTTGATCTGTGATGAGCCGGGCCACAGGCAATCCTAGAAGACCCCGCAATCAAGGGTTCCAAAACCGAATGAATACTACCCTCAAAGCCACCGCCGACGTATGAATAGTCAAAGTCTGCATAAAGCTCACACAAAATCCCCTTTTTATTCAAAAGAATGGATGTAGAATGAGAAATAGTTTGAGTCAGATCATTTATTTCAACATAGTCACGACCAAGACTCTCTAAACCTTTCTGGAATTGAGTGAGTATTTTTTCTGAAAGTTTATGAGGAACTATAACAACCAAAACATCTTTTGGAATTTGACTTAAAAGAAACAAGTCCGATGGCCAGGCATTTCCCATGATGACGGTTTTTTTAGACTTCAAAAGCGTTGATTTAAACTCATCATAAAGTGGGAAAAAAGAAAAAAATTTTTCTTTTTTCTTAGAAACTCTTCTTCTAATTTGTTCTACCCGAAAATCAAATACCTCTCCAGAAAGTCCTAAGAGTTTGCCAGTTTTTAAATCTGGAACCCCCGCATAAGTAATACGGGCAGAGTATTTAAGAAAAAGTTTTTTCCAAAATGAGGGGGTTCTTCCTTGTGAACGTTCTTTTTTAAAAGTCACCCAAACCATACTGAGGTGATGTGTATCTTTCATAGACCATAAAAGAAATTCTGGAAAAAGATCATATCTAACAAGAATCAATTTATTTGAGGTTACCCATTTTGAAAAACAACGTCTTTGAAGGAAAGGGAAAAATCTTAAAAATGGGTAACGAAGATAGCGAATTTGATCAGGGAATTCTGATGCAAGCTTCATAATCGTTTTTTCTACACTAGGAGAAAAAAAGACTAATTCAATTTTTTTTCCAAAAGATAGTGCATCCTCAATTAAGGGAGCGACCTGCTGGAATTCCCCTTCTGACGAAAACTCAAAGCAAAGATCAGCTTTTTCATTTAGCTCGGAAAAAGAGTGGGCAAGCCATTCAAATTTATTTTTTTTCTCAAACTTTATCCTTTCTTTTATCTTTGGATGCCAAGAAAGAAGATAAGATAAAATAAAAAGAATAGGAAAATAGATGAACCAAACAATCAATGACAGCAGAGGCTTCAAGGGGCCTCCATTATTTCCATAAAAGTTGAATAAACTTCATCAACTTTTATTTCTTCCATGCAGTAAAGCCGATCACGATGGCACGGCTTTTTTCCTGTCGTCGAGCAAGGTTTACAATTTAGCTCCTTCGAGATGAAACGCGACTTCGCACCATGAGGAGCAAATCCAAATAAAGGATCTGTTGGACCAAAGAGAGTCAAGCACGGAACTCCGTAGGCCTCAGCGATATGATTCATTCCAGAATCATTTCCGATACAAATCTTTGAAGAGGCGAGATACTCCATGCTTTCTTTAAGGGATGTTTTGCCTTGAAGATTAAAAAAACGAGAGTCATCAATTTTATTAAATGCCTGGCAAAAAGAATCCTCTGGCCCTGCTAAAACGACGACATTAAATGCAGTCATTTGAAGAATTTTTTCAGTTAATTGAACAAAATGATTCACAGGCCATCTCTTGGGTTCAAAGGATGCAGATGGGGCAATCACAATGTAGGGTTTGTCGGCTATTTTTTTTGAACCTAATGGAAGTGAAGTTAATTCCTGATGTGGTCCTTTTCTAAATTCAACTGCTCTTCTTTTACCTCTGGTATCTAAGAAAAGACCTTGAAAATCCTTGATGATTCTCTCCGTTTGAGGCTCAAGTCCAAAAATCTTATGAGAAAAAAACTTCTTTAATGATCTATTTGTAATTTTCGTGAGAAAGAATCTCTCCCATCTTCTTTTGTCCACAGTAAGGGCGGGGATATTCCAAAAAGAGAGTTTTAATTTAAAGGATCTAAGTGTGGCATGAAGATCAATTATGAGATCAATTGGATCTTTCTCATCAAGGTCATCAATCTTTTTTACGAGATCACTCCACTTTTCTCCCTTTTTTCTATCGTACCCAATCACCTGGCCAATTTCTGGATGACCAGAAAGGAGAGAAACAAATTCCGAACTTGTCACAAATGTGAATCGGGCCTCTTTACCCAGAAGTGACCTAAGCCAATTGACAGTAGCTGTTTGAAGAACGACATCTCCCATACTGGAGAAGCGCACTAAAAGAATATGCATGGACTAATTATACGTTTTGTTTTTAGCAACAGCAAAGGTTTAGGCGGCTAGAGTCCCATAAAAATAAATGGAACTCCCTCGTCCATTTGTTTTTTGTAACCCTTTTGATTATAGTTTTCGCGAAATTTCTGGTATCTTTCCCAATTCTTTTTTCCATGCAATTTTTCTAATTTGCTGTAAAAATTCTCTTCCATCTCAAGCATTTGCCTTCTTTCTTGAAATGTAAGTTCTCTTAGAGGATTTTTTTGCCAGAATAAGCTCGATTTCTTAAAAAACTCATCTCTCAGTCGATTATGTTCCGAGATCTTATCTTCAGACATCCCTAACTTATTGGTAAAGAAATCGGCTCTATCCGTCTCCATTTTATCACCAGCTTCCTGAACCTCTTCCTGTTCGATACCAAAAATCTCACTGGGTTCATTGGCGACTTTCTCTATTTTGGGACTAACTTGGTTTTCCTTAGCAATCGTTGGAGATTTGATTTGAGGGACGTCATGGGCCCCATGATCTTTATGAGTCTCAATAATCACTCTTTCAACAATTTCTTTCTCTGTTTTTTTACTAAACAGGAAATAGCCAAGAACAAAATTTGTACACAAGCTTAGTGTAAGGAGTGTTTTCATCATTTATTTAAAAGCCTTGCCGCTTCTTTAGCAAAATAAGTTAAAATAATATCTGCCCCTGCTCTTCTAAAACAAGTCAGAGTTTCAAGAACTACTTTATCATTATCAATCCAGCCGTTCTGGGCCGCGGCTTTCACCATGGCGTATTCTCCACTCACATTGTAGGCCGCAATGGGTAGAGTACTCATTTCTTTTAAGCGATAAATAATATCTAGATAGGGAAGGCCAGGTTTTACCATTAAAATATCAGCACCTTCTTCAGTATCCAACTGCGCTTCTCTTAGTGCCTCGGTTGAGTTCGCTGGATCCATTTGATAGGTTTTTTTATCACCCTTTTTAGGAGCTGAATCCAGCGCCTCTCTAAATGGCCCGTAGTAACCTGAGGCGTATTTAGCGGTGTAACTCATAATGAGAGTGTTTTGAAAATTGGACTCATCTAAGGCGCGTCTGATATAGCCCACTCTTCCATCCATCATATCAGATGGGCCAATGATATCGGCACCAGCTTCAGACTCACAAACAGCTTGTTTGGCCAAAATTTCAAGGGTTGGATCGTTGAGGATCTCCCCAGTTTTTGGATCCACTAATCCATCATGACCCTCTGATGAGTAAGGATCTAAAGCGACATCTGCCATCACAAGCATTCCTGGAACAGATTCCTTAATGGCCCTAATTGCGCGGAAATTTAATCCTTCACGGTTAAATGCTTCTCTAGCGTCTGGAGTTTTTAATTTATCTTCAATCGCAGGGAAAAGGGCCACACACTTCACTCCAAGGGAGTAAAGTTCTTTTGCCTCTTTTACTAGCTCATCAATAGAGAGTCTTGAGTGCCCTGGCATCGACTTTATGGGAATAACTTGATTTTTGCCTTCAATCACAAATAAGGGTGCAATAAAATGCTCTGGAGAAAGATAAGTTTCTCTCACCATGGACCGAATAACTTCATTTTGGCGATTTCTTCTAGGGCGATGGAAAATCATATTCAAGCCTTTTGCATGGATTTGAAAACAAGAGCGTACATCTGCATTTGTTTCATCATGGCCGCAAGACCATTTGAGCGATTCATTGACAAGTGTTCTGTGATTCCCACTTCCTTAAGGAAATCAGGTTTTGTAGAGAGTATTTCTTCTGGAGTTGCATCTGAGTACACACTTACCAATAACCCTACTATCCCTTTCACTAATACCGCATCAGAATCTGCTGAAAAATAAACTCTTCCGTCTTTAAATTCTGGATAGAGCCAAACTTGGGACTGGCATCCTTTCACTTTATATTTTTCATCTCTTTTTTCTTCGGGATAAAGTCCAAGATCCCGACCGATTTTTATAATTTCCTTATAACGATCCTCCCAGTCCTTGTACTGAAGAAATCGCTCCTTAACCTGATTTATTCGTTCTTGCATATTCACCTAAAATCCTCTGGTTGAGGGCCTTAGTATGCTCTTTTCACAGGGTTTAGTCAAAACACTCAATAAATTTCGATTAAGACTTAAAGCTTTTAACCCTTTGCTCCGAAAGGTCAATCCAGAGGAAGTTATGGCAGTAAGTATCGACTTAAAACCACTCAATGAGGAAACCATCCAACAGATGGGTTACAGTAGTCATGATTTATGGCTAGTGAAGATCGATTCTATTGTCTTTGGGCCATTTGAAACTGAATCTCTTAAGCATTATGTAGGAGATAACGAACATCTCTTTGAGCATGCTGAGGCTTCACTTGCTGACGAATCAAACTGGAAACCATTTTGGGAAAGCACAGGTTTCCAACAAAAAAAACTTCAAGCTGTCTCATCTGAAAACTACGAAGGTCCCTTTTGGATCATGGATATGGGTTTAAAAACTGGCCCATTAAGTTATAGAGAAATCGACAAGAAAATAGAAATGGGCCTATTGGTTATGACCGATAGTCTCTCAGTAGATAATGGCGAAAATTGGATTAAGATTTATCAGGTTAAGGGACTCGATAGAAGATCCTTCTCGCCTGATGAACTGCCAAATTCTCCTTATGAGTCTAGTTTCCAAAAAGCTCAACTAAAAATTTTAAGTAAATTAGAGCAATCAAATCGGGAGGCGATTGAAGGTCTGGCAAATGTCGCATTTGAAGGGCTTAAAAAAGCTAAGCCAAATCCATTAAAGATTGAAGAGATGACTTTAAAAACGGACATCTCCCCAGAGATCAGTCCTTCCTTAAATATCATTTTTCCAGCGATTGCCATGAGCTTAATCCTTCTCGCAACTGCAACCTATGTAATGTTTAGTATGAGTGATGAGGACAAAACCCTAACAGATCTTAGTGACACTCAAACGAAATCAAGAATGAAAAAATCTTCTGAAGTTATACACTCTGGGAATATGCCTACCGCAGCCCAAAGGGCGCCAGCTAATTTTGAAACTCAGGAACCAAGATCCTCTTATTCGAACGATCATCGCTACCCTACGCAAATCGAAACACACGAAGATCACCAAAATGATCCTGAGATCGATCGAGGCCCAGCTGAAGCACCGGCGGAACCAGATCAACCTCAAGAGCACTCACTTGTGGGTAATGATTCAGGGGACCAATCTCTTGATGCGGCCATGAATAACGGTAATCCTGCTCCTGTGGAACAACCAATTATTGAAGAAGCTTCAGACTTTTAGTTCTCATAAGTTGATTTGATAGTAACTCTTGGCTATCATCACCAAGTGCAACATCCATTAAATTCAATTAAATCCCTTTATAGAAATCCAGAAACTCCTGGGAGCCTCTTTCTTTCACTCGAAGGCATTGAAGGCTCAGGAAAGTCGACTCAAATTAAAGAGATTGAGGAATTTGTTAAAGGAAAGGGATTAAGAGTTCTCACTCTCAGGGAACCTGGGGGAACGGCCTTCGGTGAAAAACTTCGAGAGGCCATTTTAAATTCTGAAACACCATTGCATCCATTAGCAGAGTGCCACCTTTTTCTTGCCAGTAGGGCGCAACTATTAAAAGAAAAGATTCTCCCCTTTCTTTTAGTTCCAGGTTCTGTCGTGATCCTGGACCGCTACATCGATTCGACTCTTGCTTACCAGGGAAAAGCGAGAAAACTTGGCTACCAAACAGTTCTCACATTGCATCAGTTTGATCCGTTAAATTTACTTCCTCATAGAACTTATTTTTTAGATATAGAGCTTGAAACATCGCTTGAAAGACAAAAAATACGAGGCAATGACAAAGATTATTTTGAATCTCAAAAACAAGAATTTTATCAAAATCTAGTGGATGGTTATAGAGAGCTATCGGAATTATTTTCTGATCGTATTCTAAAGTTAAATGCAGAAAATTCAATCTCAGAAGTCACAGCATTAATACTGAGTGATCTAGAGAGATTGATCCCATGAATTTAAGTCAAATTCTTTTAAACAAAGCTGCCAATAAAGAACTTGCTCATTTTTATATTCTTGAGACATCAGCGCCAGAAGAAGAGGCAAAAAAAATATTAATCGATTTTACTCATCAGTTCATAAAAGATTATTATCAAAAGATAGAATCACATAAACAATCAATGACTCATCTCATGGATCATCCGGATGTTTATGTTTTGGGTCAATCACATTCAGAAGATGAAAAAAGTGATAAATCTTTTAAAGTGGAAGAAGCTGAGGGCCTCAGCCGTTTTTTTGAATTTAAACCAATTCAAGGCCAACGAAAGTTCGCTGTAGTCACCGAAGCTCATAGGATTAATCCAATTGTTGCCAACAAGTGGCTTAAACTTTTTGAAGAACCACAGGGTAACTCAACTATTTTTTTACTAAACCCTAGAAGGACTCAACTACTTCCAACGATTCATTCAAGAGCGATTCACTTACGCTTACCTAGTCCTTCAAAAGTGCAAGATGCCAAAGCTTGGGATGGATTCATAGTAGATATAAAAAAACTCTCACTTTCGGAATTTCTTGATAAGTACCCTAAAGGTGAAGCACCTCTCCATTACTGGATTAACGAGCTCATCCGTTGGGAGTCTGAACAAAACGACAGTGCTTCACCTAAACAAGAATTAAATAAATGGCTCAAATCTTTTCATGAGATGGAAGTTTTTAATCAACTGACTGCAACAAAATGGACCGTTTTTTATCAATATCTTGAACAACAAGTTTTACCTCGTTTAAAATAATGGTTTCGTTGACATAACGCCATGCTTTTAGAGACAATCATCAAATATGACTCAAGAGCAAATCGTAGAGGAAGATAAATTTCCATCTACGAAAGAAATAAATTCTGAAGTTGAGACTTCGGAATACTCAGAAGAAACATCTGAAGACAGAGAGAACCGAGAAGAGAGTAGATTCAAGGAAGGGCAGATCCTGCGCTTTGTAAGAGTCCGCTTCCCCGGTAACTCCCGATCCTTTCCATTTCTGGTTGGCAAAAGAAGAATTGAATACGGTCAAAAAGTCGTGGCAATGTCTGATCGAGGCATGGCAGTGGGTTACGTTAATTCTTTTCCCTACGACGTCGCATTTAATAAAACCATGCTCCCAGTTCGAAGCATTTCAAAAGTTGCGACTGACGAAGACATCGTTAAAGATCAAGAAGCTTACCGGCAACAAAAAAGTGCTGAGAACGTCTGTAATGATCTCATTGAAGAATATAAATTAGACATGCAGTTAACCCACGTCGAGTTTACTTCTTTTGGTAAGAAAGCTGTCTTTTATTTTATTGCTCCGGCACGCGTCGATTTCAGGGATCTTGTAAAAGACCTCGTAGGAAAATTAAAAACTAGAATCGAGCTTCGCCAAATTTCAGTCAGAGACAGATCTGCATCCATTGGCGGCCTAGGTCCATGTGGTCGTGAACTTTGTTGTTCTTCATTTCTAACAAAATATGGAAATGTTGGAATAAAAATGGCGAAGAACCAGGATCTGACACTTAACTTCTCTAAACTTAATGGTGTTTGTGGGCAATTGAAGTGCTGTCTTCAGTACGAAGATGACGTCTATCGTGAGAAAAGAGCGCGCCTTCCTAAAGAAGGTGACATCATTAGTACCCATACTGGTGAAATTGGTAGAGTTGATAGACTTCATCTTTTAAGCGAACAATTTGTCATGATGACTAATCGTGGAGTCAGAAAGCGTTACGTTGTTGATTTATTCAAAGAAACTCTTGATAGAGAGACTGCAAATTTTCCAAAAGAATTTGAATCAGTTTCTGATGAAACACATAAAGTTATCGGAATGGATGAGAGTCAGGCGAAAAAGGTCAAAGCTTTTGAAGCGGAAGTTAAGACATATAAAGAGAAGGGTAAATTTTTTGCGGACTCTGCTTTCACATCTCTTTTTGGGGATAAAACTCTTGATTACTCCCTACCACAAGTAAAAGAGCTCGAAAGTTCAAAACCAAGAATCAAAACTCCAGATGAGGAAGAAGAAATTTTCTACACTCCGACTGACGATGAGTTATTGCCTGAGGATGAAGAAGAAGACATCGTAAACCATGATCCGGTGAGAACTCGGGTTGATATGCACGATAATCGCGACAATAGGGATCATCGCCCTCAACAAAGAAATGATCAACGCAGGGACAATCGTGGACCTCAGCGATCTCATCACAGGAATGATAACAGAGGACCTCGCCCTGAAAGCAGGGGTCCTAATCCAAATCGTCCTCAAGGTGGAGGACAAGGTCAAAATCAGGGTAGAAACAGGCCTCCGAGATAATCCATGAGGATTCTCCATACATCCGACTGGCATTTAGGAAAAAGACTCTTTAAATTAGATCGTGGCCCAGAACATGAATTATTTCTGGAGTGGCTTCTTAAAACCCTTATAGATCAGAGAATTGATTTACTTCTGATTGCAGGGGATGTTTTTGATACTCCAACTCCCCCACATCAAAGTTTAGAACATTTTTATAATTTTCTTCACAGGGTTTCTATAGAAACCAAAGTCGAAGTGTATATCATAGCTGGTAATCACGACTCTGGTCTTCTTCTTGAGGCCCCTGCAAAAATTCTCGCCACCCATAGAGTAAAAGTATGGGGAAAATTATCTCAGTCAGTGGAAGATCATTGGATAACATTTAAAGACATCGATATTTGTGCCATCCCATTTTTTCGCTCCTATGAATTACTCACGGATGGTGAGGGTGATGCTCTAACCGCCATTAGAAAATATATCTCACGTGAAAAAGTGAGGCCGCAACTTCTCATGCTCCACCACTTAGCTGGCATTCATGAAGCAGCAGGATCTGAGCAAGTTATCACTTTAAGTGGAGTCGATTCAATTCCAACTGAAGATTTGAAGACATTTGATTATGTCGCCCTCGGACATATCCATAAGCCACAAAAGATTTCGGCCCAATCATATTATTCAGGATCACCCATTCCACTTAGATTCTCTGAAAGCACAAAAAAATCAGTTATGATCATTGAAGAAATAGATGGAAAACTCCTCAGTGAAACTCATCCAATTCCAATTTTCAGAGATTTCTTTTCGGTAAAGACTGATGAGAAAAACTATCTTGAAGATTTAAATAAATTAACTATAAGTACAAACTTAACTCCAATGGTAGAAGTTCAAATTGAGCTCACTCAACCCAAGGCCGGACTCATTGATGACTTAAAAACCATTCTTGAAAAAAAGAAAATGGAGCTTCTCTCTTATCTACCGATTTATCAAACAGGAGAAAAAAAAGAAAATAGATCAGACAAATTATTTAAAATGTCCCCGATTGAAATTTTTGAAGAATTTTATTCAACTAAGTTTCCTGAATCGAATGGAGTTCCAGAGGATTTAAAAGAAGATTTTTCAAAATTACTAGAAAAGGTGAAAAATGCGCATTCTTCGCCTTAAGATAAAAAACATTGCCTCTCTAAAAGGAGAGCACGATATTGATTTTCAAGAGATTCAAAAAGAAGGACACCTCTTTGCCATAACTGGTGAAACAGGGGCAGGGAAATCGACGATTTTAAACACGATAGGACTCGCACTATATGGGCAGGTCTATAAAAAAAATATCAACCAGATGGATGTGGTCACATTAGGAGAAAAAGACGGGGCAGTAGAATTAATTATTCAAGTTAAAGGGAAATACTACCTCGCAGATTGGAAAGCAAAGGTCAAAAAAAGTAACGGAGACGCCTATGCAACTCCACAGCCGCCTGTAAGAAATTTATATCATATTTCAGGCCCTGATTTTGATGCAAAAAAAACGATATCAAATACCAAAGCAGATGAATTACTGAACTTAGACTTTGACCAATTCTGCAAATGCATCATCTTAAACCAGGGTGAATTTGCAAAATTTCTGACAAGTTCATTTAGTGACAGAAAAGATATTTTAGAGAAGCTCTATCCTGGTGAAGTGATTGAAAGCATGGGACGGGAGCTAAAACAAGAAGTTGACAATCTCGAGAAAGAAAAAAGAGAAATTGAGATAAAAACGAGCGAGCTTAAAGGAGATGAGCTTTCAGGAGAGATCTTAAAAAATGAAAAAGAAAGATTAAGTAAAAGCTTAAATCATGAGGAAGCGATATTAAAAAACATTGAAACACTCGAGCGCCATTTTATCAGTTGCTTTAGTTATTTTGAGAAATACACGGAAAATGAAGTTAAGAAAACAAATATAAAATTCGAAATCTCAAAAGAAACGACCAAGTTTAATCACGTCTTGAAAAAAAGTGACGAAGTTTTTACCACATTTCAAGAAACTAAAAAAGAACAAGAACTAAAAGCTCCGAAACTACAAACACTTTTACAAAAAGAAGAAGAATTAAAGTATCATGAAGAAAGTTTAAATAAAATTACAGATCGAATGAGTGGGATTGAAAGTTCATTTAAACTAACATCTGAAAGAATTGATCTCCTTACAATTGAAAAAAATAAGTGGGTAGAGAAAGCCTCATCCTATAAGACCCTTCTCCACTCCCCCGTAGAAATTCTTAAAACCTTAATAACAGATACAGAGGCACTTTTTGATACCTATTCTAGGCATGAGTTATTATCTCAAGAATATAAAGCCAAGAAGGAGAGAGTTGAGCAGCTTGAGGAGTCTGGAAAAAGTCTTAGACTTGTTGTAGATAAGATTAAAGAGGAAATTGAAAAAATTCCTTCAGACTTAAAAGAAAAAGAAGAGATCCAAGTCAATCTAAGAAAAGTTTTTGTCACTCAAAGAGAAGAAATTGAAAGAGCACGTATTCAACACAATGAAATCTCTCAACAAATAAACCTCCTTGAAAAGACAAAGAATGACAATTTAGTCGTCCTTAAGAATATACAACAAAAAAGACTCATTCTTATTAAGGATCTTTCCCCAATCGAAGCAACTCTTAAGATACAGGCCATCATTAACGCTTCTGAAATTTGTGTGGATCATGCCATCTCAACAAATAGTGGTGAATGCCCAGTATGCTTAACAAGTGTTTCAAATTCAAGATGGGAGGAACTTAAATTAATCTTAAAACAGACAGATTTAAAAGCACTTCGTGAAGAGTATAAAAAGTTAAGTGATGAACTCGAAAAGAATCAATTTAATGAAAAATACCTAATCCCACAGATAGAAAAGGATGAAGAGAACATTTCACTTAAGAGAAAAAGTTTATTTGGCCTAGAGAACATTGCGACTAAAGAATTACCATCTACAGAATCCATTGATTCAGATTTAGATCAACTGAGAAAACTTTCTTGGAAACTCGATTCACTAAAAAAAGACCTTGGACAAAGAGATGATGAGTTAAATAAATTAAAAGACCTTTATCGAAAGACCAAAGACGATTTATCGAAAGTGAACTCAGCTCTTTCATCAATAAAATCCGAACTTGATACGATTTATGAGAAATTTAAACCCATTATTCCGTTACTAAATACCGACGGAATTCGAGATTTAAAAATTGAGATAAAAAACTTTCAAGCTTTTACTGATTCTCAATCAAATTTATCTAAAGTGAGTCATGAAATTGAACTTCATAACTCACAACGTTTAAAGATCCAAGAAGAGCTCAAATCACTAATCATTGAACAAAAAGATCTGAGTGAAAAGATCCGTACTATAAAACTTCTTTTACAACAAGAACTTAAAGGTGAAAAAGCCTCAGCTCTTATTTCGCAACTCCAACTAGCACTGAACAAAGCTTCTGATGAATGGTCACGACAACAAGACGAGCAAAAGAAACAAGAGCTAGTCATAAAGGATGCTAATGGTCGTTTTTTTCAGCTTGAGGAACTTTCTAAAGATTTTGAATTACAATTTTCACGAGAAAAACAACTATTCAATGAAAGTATTTCCAAAGATTGCGGTTTTGGTCTTACTAAGATTGGGAGCTTCGATCTTAGTCTAAGTTCAACATCTGAACTTTTTATTCCAGTAAAAGATTTAATTAAAACAGAAAAAGAACATTATCGATCCATGACAAATGAAACCCGAATGAGCTTTGCGAGTATTTCTACTAGGCTTTCAGAATGGGAAAAGATTCAGGACAAGATCCAACTTTTTGAACTTAAGTATCAAGAACTATCAAATTCATTAGCAAGAAAAATGCGTCTCTTTGATGTTCTAGGTAAAGATGAACTTCGTACATTTGTTTTGGCCTTAGTTGAAGAGGGACTTATTCATCAGACGAATGAAGAATTACAAAAACTCTGCCAAGGTCGGTATGAAATCATTCATCAAACGAAATCAATGAAAATGACTCCTGAGTTTTATATCTTGGATAAATTTAGAGAAGGTGGAAAAAGAAAAATTTCCACCCTCTCTGGTGGTGAAACTTTTATGGTTTCACTTGCCATGGCTTTGGGACTTGCTGAAATGACCCGCGGCCAAGCAGAAATTGACTCTTTATTTATTGATGAGGGGTTTGGTACATTAGATCAGGAATCCCTGGAAGATGTTCTTGATATGCTTCAGCAGATTCAAACCCGTGGACTCACTGTTGGTATCATTTCTCATATCAAGACACTCACAAATGCCCTACCCATTAATCTAGTCTTAAATAAAAGACCTGACGGAACTTCTTCAATTACATACAGAAATAATTAATTTATTCGGATAAAAATTTGAGTCCAATAAGGAGTACCCAAAAGGCTCTTCTCTACTGCTATTCCAGTATGAGTCCAATTAGGATTTTCAATCTGAGTACGGTGATCCGGGGATGCAAGCCAGGAAGATAGAACTGAACTCGATGTTTCCTGGCCTTTGGCAACAATTTCGCCACAGGCAGTAGAACCCAAGCTTCCCTGCAAATTATTACATCTAAAGCTCATACCAAAGTGACCAAATGGAGTAAGTCCTCTGGCCATATTTGTACTATGCTCGCCTGCTTGCTCTTCAATGATTACTGAATAAGTAAGGGGTCTAAGTCCAAGACTCATTCTATGGTTGTTCATAAGTTCAAAATACTTATTGGCCGAAAGTGTATCCACAGATCTTTCTAAAGAATCTCCATTGGAATTTTTGCCGCAAGAGAGTGAAAGAACGAGAAGGAAGAGGAATAAAAAATATTTCATAACTTTATTCTTCCAACAAAAGAAACACACCTACAAGAAAGAAATAATGTGAAAGAGAAACTTGTTATCTTAACCATGAGTTACGCGCCAATGACACAAGGCAAAAAAATCAAAGAATTAAGGTCACCTTTGAGTTAATCTCATTCACAAAATGGACTCAATTGACCTAAACTGGCCCGAATTAAATCATACTTTAGGAATAATCATGAGACTCCCGATATACGCTTTGATCCTTTTATTTTCAAACACTCTTTTAGCAAATTCACTCCACTTGGATCTAGAAATGAGCTCAAATGAGTACAGGCTAATTTTAAAAAAGCTTCAAGCGAATAAAATAATCGGAAATGAAAAAGACGATCCAGCTATCTCTGAAGCACTTAAGCTTGGGGATCGTTTATCAAAGTGGATTGCGCTAGTTAACACGATGAGAACACCTGAAAGGGCCATTCGTCTTACATCTGCAGCAACCCGAAGAGGAATTCCGATTGAAAAACCAAACATGTATTCTCCAGAAATCATAAAACAAGAGACAAGAAGAATTTTAAGTGACCTACCATCAGTAATAAAAAACGTTCTCATTTCAACTGATAGTTTACCAAATGACATTCCATTAGATGATGAAACATTTATTTCACATGCAAGAAAAATTGATCGTAACTATCAATCTGCAGCAAGATACAAGTCCGTTGATAAATTTAGGTCTCACTACATTGCTGCTGCTTCAAAAGATGTCCGTGGCTATTATTATTTATACAAAAACGAAATCACTGAAATTGAATTGAGAAACTCTCAATCCATTCCATCTGATAAGGTTAACCCAATTCTAGAGGCGCTCATTCTTATTTGCTTTAACACGGAAGATGACCAAACATCTTGCCAAGAAAGAGTGTACTCTGCATATAAAAACAACTCTCTTTCACTTGTTTATGAAAAATATTTCCCACGATCAAAAAAAATCTGGAACGATTTTTTCAAAATCCCAACTTACGCCAAAAGAAGAGATATCCGATGGTCAAGTACAAAAACAGTTGTCCCCTTCAATAACCCGGGTATCCCAAAATTTGGGCCATACTTAAGAGACAATATTGAAGCTGAATTCAGATGGAATGATTGGGCATTAAAATTATCTTTTGGACGATATCCTGGAGGCCCAACTCTAAAATTTGAGCCCGGAGTTGTCCCGCATGTTAACGGTCTTGGCGGGAACGAGATTGTGATGGATGCCAATCAACCGATTGAAGAATACGAATCACAATGGACCATCCGCCATGAATTCGGTCACGTTCTAGGTCTTCCAGACTGCTATCATGAATTTTATGATACCGAAGCAAATGCTTATGTTAACTACCAGCTTGATATTAGTGACCTCATGTGTTCTCGGGCCGGTAATATGAAAGAAAGAATTTTTTCTGAATTAGAAAAGGCATACGCTAAATGAAATTAAGCGTCTTTATTCTTTTCATCTCTCTAGCTGCCTTTGCTCATGAAGACCACGATTGGAGGACTGATTACGAAGCCTATCTCAGTGTGAGAATGGAGCCAATTGAATTTACAAAGATCTTCAGAGGACAGAAAAAAAGAATTGATCTGGGAGATTTTAAAAAGAATTTAGTAACCCTTTCTAAAGTTGAGCGTCAGTCAACCGAAAACCTGGACCTCACTCGAACTTTCCTCTCAGAAGAATACAAAAAGATTGGTTTCGAAGTCGATCTACATGCATTTGGATCAGGTACTAATTTTATCGCTGAAAAAAAAGGGACAGTGTCCCCTGAAAAAATTCTTATCCTTTCATCACACATTGACTCAGTTGGAAACAAAGGCGCAAACGATAATGGCACCGGGACCATTGGAGTGTTAATGGTGTCTAAGGAATTAGCAAAAAATAATTACCCCCACACCATTCGAGTCTTAGGATTTGATCGCGAAGAAAAAGGTCTTGTGGGATCAGATGCCTATGTCGCAACTATTAAAAACAAGTCTCAAATTATTGGAAATATCAATTTTGAGATGATGGGGTTTCATAGAAGAAACGATGGTGGGTTCCATGTCATTGGTTGCGAGCGCCCATTCCTTTTAGGGACGCCATCAGAGAAATTATCGACTGAGATTAAGAATTCAATCTCTAAACTTGGACTTGATTTAAAAGTCGTAAAAGCTTGTACTAATCGATCTGATCACGCTTCGTTCTGGAGAGCAAAAATTCCAGCGATCGTGATTTCAGAAAACTTTTTCGGTGGTGATGCTGATCCTTGCTACCATTCAAAGTGTGATGTCGTAGATGAGAGACTCAATTTTTCCTACATGGAAAGTATAATGGAGGCCGTCCTAGACGCTACAGAGGCGCTTCTTCAGAATTAAAAGTCAGTAATATCATGATCTTAAGTATATTTATCGACTTAAGAGATGGGAACAATAATCCGATAAGACATCCATGAAAGTCTTGTCTCTCATACTTATATTCATCTTTTCACAATCTCTTTTAGCTAAAGAGAATTGCACCGTCTATGAATTGCAGGGCACAGTCAAAGAGGTGAATTATCGCCTCGAACTATGGGTGGCAGAGAAGACCCTCTCACAAAAGAATTTTAAAATTCCCCTTAAAATTGAACTCTCTTTTAGTCCCTACGTGGATAAATTTATTAAAGGTCAGTTTATCTTTAAAGGTGAAGATCTTCAAACAAATGAATCGATTCTATCTGTTGAGAGTATTGATCTCTCAACTCCAGACCCCCTCAATCAAAATGAGAAAAATACGATGAAAAAAATAAAAGGGATTAAATGCCCATCTATCTAAGTTTCATACTCTTTCTCACCTTTAGTGTTTCTGCCCAAGAATCTAGCAAAAAACATATCGCCATCATGGGTGGTGGGGGTGAACCTCAGGGTGAAACAACGATATTTGATTTAAGTATGAAAGAACTTGGGTCATATCTAAAAAATAAAGACCCTAGCTGGAAACCGACCGTGCATTTCAATGGAGGGCACGCCGAAACAGAAAAGATTCTCAAGGATAGTTTTGGAGAAAAAACAGATACGACCAAACCATTCACGTCCCAAAATTATTCAGAAACAATTAAAAGCTATATGAAAAAAATTGAAGAGGGAGATATTAAATCGGGCGATCAACTCCTTGTATGGCTTAATACTCATGGTGCGCAAGCCTATTCAGGGGAGAAAGGCCATATGATAAGTGCGACGGGAAAATCTTCCAGTGATTTTACCAATCTAAGCCAAAATACCCTCGTAAGTACAAATGAATTACAAAGCCTCATCGATCTCGCTAGTGAGAAAGGAGTAAAATTAGGAATTATTGATTTTAGCTGCCACTCAGGAGCGAGTATCGCTCTTTCAAATCCCAAAACATGTATTATTAGTTCAACAGGCCCAAACCATTTTGCTTACTCCAGTTTTCCATCTGAAATCATTGATAATATGAAAAAAGGAAAATCACTTGAGGATGTATTCTTAGACTCCTTCGATTCTAGATACGATATTGCCTTCCCTATGATTTCAACTGCCCACGGGAAAAAGGTCCAAGATAAGCTCTATGATTTGGCAGGTCCCTTTCTCTTAAATTTCGACTCAAATTCTGGACTTGATAAATTAACACCCTATTTGGAAAAAAATTCTTCACCAGAAATGTGCCTTATGGAAGAAAATAATTTTAAAGAGCTCCTAAAGCTCACGCTAGATGCTGAAAAAATAACGATGAAAGTTCGACAAAGTGATGACTACAAAAATCTCAGACTCGCTTTAGGAAAATATAAAAACGTCGTTGAAGAATATCAGGAAAGCCTTTCTTCTTTGGTAAAAGACAACATTGCAAAGAAATCAACCACCATCTGTGGAACTGAAAAAAATGAAGTTCAACCTGTGCCTCTAAATTGTAAAAGATTCACCTTCAAAGAGTTATCTATTACAGATTTTGATTCGGAAATAATCAGACTTCAAAATCTGTATGAGAAATCTTCTGGTGATGACAAAAATTATGTCGAAGGGTCACTGAAGCTCATGAAAAAAGCAAAAGAGAAATATGAAGAGATCTCTGCTCAATACCCCAGCTTAAAAAAATACAGCGAATTCATGAATAAAAATAAGAATTTCGCCGGAAGAACAAGAGGCTTGGCCCAAAAAGTTGCAGAGGAACTTAAGCCCCTTTACCTAGACATGTATAAGGACATGGCCTCAAAGGACACGTCCCCTAATCCATGCAAAGATTTTAAACTCTAGAATTCAGCATTCTTTGGTGTTCTTGGGAATGGAATCACATCTCTGATGTTACTCATGCCTGAGATATACATCACGGCCCTTTCAAAGCCGAGACCAAAACCAGCATGAGGGACTGAACCATATTTTCTAAGATCCAAGTACCACCAGTAGTTATTCACATCCATCTTCATCTCTTCCATGCGACGGACAAGTTTTTCGTAATTATCTTCACGCTGAGAGCCTCCAATAAGTTCTCCCACTCCTGGAACAAGGACATCCATAGCTCTAACGGTTTTTCCGTCCTCATTTTGCTTCATGTAGAAAGCTTTAATGTCTTTCGGATAATCAGTCACAATTGTTGGCCGCTTAAAGTACTGTTCAGCAAGAAATCTTTCATGTTCCGTTTGAAGATCCATGCCCCAGCTAACTGGGAAATCAAACTTATGAGTCTTAGAAACATCTTGGAGGATTTCAATTGCCTTGGTGTAAGTCACCATTTCAAATGGGGACGTCATCACGTGTTCTAGAGTTTTAAGATTCTCTGGAGCATATCGGCTCGCTAGAAACTCTAACTCGTCCCCACACTCAGTGGTTGCCTTTTTAATGAGGTGCTTTACATAATTAGTTGCAAGCTGGGCATTATCTTCAAGGGTATTAAAGGCCGCTTCTGGTTCTACCATCCAAAATTCTGATAAGTGTCTCGCTGTATTTGAATTTTCCGAACGAAAAGTTGGCCCAAACGTATAAACGCGACCCAAACCACCGACAGCAAAAGTCTCAGCTTCAAGTTGGCCAGAAACGGATAAAAATGTCTCTCGACCAAAGTAGTCCTGTTTAAAATCAATGAGGCCTTTATCTGTTCGTGGTAATTTATCTAAATGAAGTGTTGAGATGCGAAACATTTCGCCAGCACCTTCAGCATCTGATGCCGTAATGATCGGAGTATGAAGATAGGTAAAGCTCTCATTCGAGAAAAATTCATGAGTCGCCTGGGCTAGAACGTGACGTAATCTAAAAACAGCTGAGAAAGTATTGGTTCTCGATCTTAAGTGAGCAATCTCTCGAAGATACTCTAGAGAAGTTTCTTTTTTCTGAAGAGGATAATCTTCGGAGTTTAAGCAAAAGATATTAACCTTTTTTGCCTGCATTTCAACTGGCTGCTTTCCTTGAGACGCGACAAGAAGTCCTTCGATTTCAACGGAAGAACCCATCGTAAGTTTAATCACTTCCTCATAATTAGATAGATTTGCGTCCACAATAATTTGTAGATCTTTTTGAGTCGTCCCATCGTTAAGAACCAGGAAAGAAAACTTCTTTGACTGCCTTAAGGATTTCACCCAGCCTTTTACGGTAACAACTTGATCAACTGGTTTCGTTTCATAAACTTTTTTAATGAGTAAATATTGAGACATAATGACTCCTATCCTAAAACTTGTTTTTTAATTTCGAGCGCCACTTCTGTTTTCAGGCGAGGGCCAAACTGAGAGACAACTTTACTTGCTGCCATTGAAGCAAGTTTTCCTGCCGAAGCATAAGTGTGACTATGAGTGATCGCATACATAAACGCTCCCGCGTACATGTCGCCTGCTCCATTGGAGTCAACTGCACGGACCGGATATGGCTCAATATCAATAAAGGTTTCACCATCAAATATAACTGCGCCGTTTTCTCCAAGTGTTATGACAAACGTTTTTGCAATAGACTTTAGTTTTTCACGAGCAACAATGACATCCGTTGTATCAGTAAAGGCACAGGCTTCAGACTCATTACAGAAAAGTAAATCAATACCCTCTCCAATCATCTCTTTTAGACCATCTTTGAAAAATTTAACCATATTGACGTCAGAAAACGTCAGAGCAGTCTTAACTCCAGCGGCTTCCGCGATTTTTCTCGCATGAACAGCGGCTTCACGGCCAGTTTCAGAAGCAACCAGATAGCCTTCCATATACATAAATTTAGAGTTTCTAATTGCTTCGGGATCCACCTGGTTTTTTGAAATGGTAGAAGTGATACCTAAAAAAGTGTTCATGGTTCTTTCAGCATCGGGTGTGATGAGTACGAGACACTTTCCAGTAATACCAGATTCACGATCTTGATTCATTAGATTGGAGTGAACACCATTATCAAGAAGGTCCTGAAAATAAAAATTCCCAATAGGATCCTTCGCAACTTTACATGAATAAAAAGATTTAGCTCCAAACTGAGAGGCAGCAATGGCTGTATTGGCTGCAGAACCACCGCATTGCTGCTTTTTAGGTGCAGTTCCTAAGGAGTCCAAAAGATATTTCTGTCTTTCTTCATCCACAAGAGTCATTAATCCCTTATCAATTTTGTGCTTATTAAAAAATTCATCGTGAACTTCATATTCCATATCAACAAGAGCATTGCCAATAGCGTACAAATCGTATTTTTTATTCATAAAACTCCAAATGAGACGCCTACTCTAATCGTTTTAGAGCGAAAAATACACATCATAACGAGTAGATTTGCCTATATATTGAACCGAAGGTTTTTTTCCAAGTTCTTGTGAAAGGCGAGGCCTTTTAACCACTAGTCTTTTGGGTCCCAAATCTATCGCTTTTTCTAGCACTTTGATTGCGTCTTCGTCAGAACCCACGAGATTTCGGAATATCCGCATCTCTTTTTTGGGACTGGCCTTATCGTTAGCGTCTTCAAACATTGGGTCAAAATAAACTGTATCCACCACGGGGTTTTCACTCAAAACACTCAGGGCGTCAGATTCAAGAAAATGCAGATTCAGAAGACTTTTATGGGTTGAATTTTGCAGAGCGCTTTGAATTAAAAACCTAATCACAGGATGTCGCTCAACTGCCCAAACCTCACAACCAAAACTCAGCATCAAAAGAGAATCCCCTAAAAGTCCGGCCGTAAGATCTAGAATCTTAGGCCTATAGGCGGCCTTAACTCCTACGGCCCTCGCTAAAAGTTCTTTATGGATGCTCGATTTTTTAAAGAACTCCTCATGCTTAGTGAGAATTTTATCAACTTCAATTCCAATCGGATTTTCATTTGGGTTGTCAGAATGGAGCCAAAACTGACCATTGATCCACTCAAAACGAAGCTGAATGTTTCTATCAGAGCAAAACTTATTTAGTTCAGAAAATTGACAGTCATCTAGACTCAATTCTGAACCATTTTTAATCATTTTTAGTGTCATAAATTTAATCTTAAATCATTAACCTAGGTAAAAAAAGAAAAAGCCTAGACGTTTTTGACTCTTAGCATTTTTCTAGCTCTTAACTCTTAACAAAACACCCTCCTTGGGCCTAACATAGGAAGGAATTTTAAGACCTCTATGCCTACAAGGAAAACACATGAAGAGTTCACATGAGCCTTTAAATTATCATCCTGAAAAATTAAAACGCGAACTTAAACCTTTCTACATCGGAGCTGACGATAAGGATATCCAAGAAATGCTTAAGTTTCTTGGTCTCACTAAACTTGAAGACCTTTACTCGCATATTGATGACAGCGTAAAGATGAAGTCTGTTCCGATGCCAAAACATTTAAGTTATGAAGAACTGATTGCAAATGTTAATGAAGTCTCAAGAAAAAACAACATCAAAACTTCTTTCTTAGGTGACGGACTTCCAAATTATAGAGTGACCGATGTGGTAGGACCAATTTGTAATATCCGTGGTCTTACTACTGCCTACACTCCGTACCAACCAGAAAGATCTCAAGGGACTCTTCAGACACTTTGGATTTATCAATCCCTCATGTCTCAATTGACTGGTTTTGAAGCGATTAATGCTTCACTTTATGATAGATCGACTTGTTTATTTGAATCGATGAACTGTGCCTTAAGGCTAGTTAAAGATTCCACGACGATTATTGTTTCAAACACTTTGTATCCTGGTGACATTGAAGTTATTGAATCCCACGCTAAAGAAACTGGAATGAAAATCTTAAGAGTTCCAGTTAACCCTCAAAGTGGTAAGATTGATATTCAAAGTTTAACTCGCCTTCTTAACACAACTCCTCAGATTGCGGCCGTCGCCTTCCCACAGGTTAATAACCTTGGAAACTTAGAATCAGTGGATGAAATTGTTGACCTATGTTCAACCAATAACATCAAGTCTATTGCGATCATTGATCCAATGCTGATAGGTAAAGGTGGACTCAAGGCCCCAGTGAAATTCGGTACACGCATGCAAGGTTCCGACATGGTTGTGGCCGAAGGGCAACACCTCGCGATCGGGCCAAATTTCGGTGGGCCGGGACTTGGAATCTTTGGGATTCGCTATAACGAACAAGATAAATTATCGATCCGTTCAACAGCTGGAAGATATATTGGAAAAACTCAAGACCTCAAGGGACGTGAGTGCAAGGCGCTTATTCTTTCTACTAGAGAGCAGCATATTCGCCGAGAAAAAGCGACTTCAAATATTTGCTCTAACCAATCCTTTATCGCTTCAGCAGCAGGTGCTTCTATTCTTTGTAGAGGAGATGAAGGTTTTGAGAAATCTCTTAACATTTCTCGTGCTCACGCGGAGAAGGCTTCCGAGGCGCTCACTTCTTTTGAGGGAGTTGAATTAAGATTTAAAGGATCATCTTTTTTCAATGAATTCACTCTTAAACTTCCAGTCAATTCAACTGAGTTTATCCACAAAGCGAGTGCTGCCGGTATTCAAGTTGGTGTCGATGTTAGTCACAGACACCCAGAGATAAAAGAAGAGGGATTACTTCTTATCAGTTTTAACGACACTCAAACAGAAGAAGACGTTGATAAGCTTATTTCATTTTTTGACACTAAATTTGAAAAGACAAAAAAAGGCACTCCTTCTCCAAAAATCCCATCGACCATGATGAGAGTTGAGGCCCCTGAAATTCCAAAACTTGACTCAAAAGACATCATTGATTACTACACGAGATTAGGGAAGCAAAACCTTTCTCCAGATGATGTGATTTATCCACTTGGCTCTTGTACTATGAAGTACAACCCCTATATTAACGACTACGCGGCATCACTTCCAGGCTTTACGAATGTTCACCCCGAAGCTCCGGTTGAAGATATTCAAGGTTGTCTTGAAATTCTCTTTGAAATTCAAGAACAGTTTAAGGCGATTACTGGTCTTCCTGGTGTTGTCACTCAAGCCGTTGCAGGTGCTCAAGGTGAATTAGTCGGACTTAAGATGTTCCAGGCCTATCACCGTGATAGAGGTGAAGGTGATCAACGAAATGTGATTATCATTCCTCGCTCTGCCCATGGAACAAATCCTGCCAGTGCGACGATGGCGGGCTATGAGAGCAAAGTAGTTGATGGGCAAGTTTATGGTATTTACACTGTCGAAGCTCTTCCTAGTGGAGAGATGAATCTCAACCAGATTAAAGAATTCCTTAATACGGATGGCCACAGAGTCGCAGGTGTTATGGTAACAAATCCAAACACTGCTGGGATTTTTGAAACTCAATTTAAAGAAATGAGTGAGCTCATCCACGGAGTCGGTGGACTTGTTTACATGGACGGAGCGAACATGAATGCTGTCGCTGGAATTGTTGACCTCGATAAACTTGGAGTCGATGCCGTTCACAATAACCTTCATAAAACATGGACCATCCCTCATGGCGGAGGTGGACCAGGGGACGCGATTGTTGGAATCTCTCATCGCCTTTTGGATTTTATTCCAGGAGTTCAGATTGTTAAAAAAGACGGAAAGTTTGATATCACAAAAGCACCAAAATCTTGTGGTTCTTTTCACCGTCACTTTGGAAACTTCGCTCATAAAATCCGTGCTTACACATACATTAAGGCCCTCGGAAGTGATGGTGTGAGAAAAATGAGTCAAGTCGCTGTTCTATCGGCGAGATACCTTTATAAAAAACTCTCGACTTCTTACCCGACTCTTCCGGGCGAGGCGCAGAGCTCTCCACGCATGCATGAGTTTATTCTGACTCTCTCTCCTGAGGTGTTTAAGAAAATCGAAGCTTCTGGAACTCCAAAGGCGAACACGATTGCAAGAATTGGAAAATTATTCTTAGATTTTGGTTTTCATGCTCCTACAGTTGCTTTTCCTGAGCAATATGGACTTATGATTGAGCCAACTGAAACTTATTCGAAAAAAGAACTCGACCAATTTGTAACAGTCGTGGAGTCTATTTTAAAACTCGTGGTTGATCACCCGGAAGTTCTTAAAACGGTTCCCCATTTCACTCCGATTGACCGAGTCGATGAAGTGCAGGCAAATAAGAGTCCCGTTTTAAGTGAAAAGATTACGGCCCACCTTCCAACCATTATTCCAGACAGGATTGATGCTGAAAAACTTCGTAATTCAACTCCTGGAGATCTGTGTGAACAGATCCTCATGGCCCACAGAAATACTTTATAGTAAATATGAGGCCCCGAAAGGGGCCTCTTTAATGAAGTACCATATCCCACTCTTGCAAACGAACTTTTGGAAACTCAATGAGAAATGTGGTGTGCTTTTTATTTGGAACATACCTTAAATCTCCTCCGTGTTTTCGAAGTGATTCCTTGGCAAAATAAAGCCCCATCCCTGTCCCCTTGTCTTTATCCTTAGTAGAAAAAAAAGGCTCCATCATTTCGTTGGCTATTTCATCAGGGATACCACTTCCTGAATCCTCTATTTGAATCCAAATTGAATCAGGCTTTTCAAAACAGCTAATTTCAATCCATTTGTCAGGGAGAAATTCAATCGCATCAAGCGAATTACTTAGAAGATTAATAATCACTTGTTCTATATCTGTTTTGTAACAATAAATCTTCTTATCATCCACCCCATAGAAGCGGATATTTATTCCATGATTTTTTAACCTTTGACCATAAAAAGAAAGAACGTCATCGAATAAATCTTTAAGAAAGATTTCACCTTTTGAACCATTTTGATCCTGAACAAGATACTCTTTAGTCCTCATTAATATTTTATTAATTTTATCAACTGAGGAGATGATCTGATCAAGTCCATGTAACATATCCTCTTTTTTTTCAGGCCGATCCAAGATTCTTTGAAGCATCATCGCTCGCGCCTTTATCACTGTTAGCGGATTGTTAATCTCATGGGATAAACCACCGAAGAGGATACCGAACTCAAAATGACGAGATTGCATGAGGATTCTATCACTTCTATCTTTCATGACTTTATCCATGAATTTTTTATGATTCGTTTTAAGAAATTCTAAATAGGTCGATAAGCCTGTCCCTGCAAACCCGACTGAAAATAAAATTTCGGCAAAAGTTCCAAAGATGACAAGTTGAGGGTTAATTCTCCACAAAGGGAAAGTGATTATTTTTATAAAAAATAAACCGAAAAGGATAAAAGAAGCGACATGTAGACATGTTAAATTTTCTTTAGCCGTTTTCTTTAATGAAAAGTAAATCGCCCACATCCCCACTCCACCTAAGGCGATAGAAAATGGGAACGTAAAATTAAGAAAAGAAAAACCATACCCGGCCATAGCAAAACTTATAAAGGCCCCCACTCCTATAGTGATGTAGTGCCATCTTTTAAAGATTTTTTGCCCTGATATATCTTCAAGAACTAATCTCAGAGTCCGAATCATCCACAACCAACTGATCATAGGGATCGCTGCTTTTGAATCCATACTTTCTCTAAAGATAAATATCATTAAAGAGTGTAGACCAATGGACGCCCAAAACTCTGTGAGGTTTTTTAAATGCGTATCTTTTTCTCGAAGGTAAGAGAGATATGAGAGAGTGCCCATAAAGGCGGGAATAAAAAGAAGTATGCCATATAAGAGATTTGACCAATCTTTCATGAAAATTATCTTAGCTGTTTTTTTTCTTACACTCAGATGAATTAATTCTTAAGAGCGATGGACGTATTTAATATACATTTCTTACATTAACTGATATGAAATTTACGCCCTAAGTTACTCCATTTAAGGATCCAATTCATGAGCTTTAAGCCTCGCTGCACATTTGCCATTATCTCCCACCCAGATGCTGGTAAAACCACTATGACCGAAAAACTCTTATGGTTTGGTGGAGTCGTTCGTGAGGCCGGGATGGTGAAATCCAAAACAGGTGACTACGCAAAGTCTGACTGGATGGAATTAGAAAAGCAGCGTGGGATCTCAATTACTTCGTCGGTTATGAGTTTTGAATATAATGACCGTGCACTTCACTTACTCGATACACCAGGGCACAAAGATTTTTCAGAAGATACGTACCGAACTCTCACCGCCGTTGAATCCGTTCTCATGATGATTGACTCTGCTAAAGGGGTGGAGGCGCAAACAATTAAACTCATGGAAGTGTGTCGTATGAGAGATACACCCATTGTGACTTTCATGAATAAATTTGACCGTGAGGCAATGGACCCTTTTGCACTTTTAGATAACATTGAATCCATTCTTAAAATCCAGTGTATCCCCATGACTTGGCCTGTGGGTAATGGAGTCGACTTTAAAGGTGTTTATGACTTTAAAACGAAACAAATTTTGAGTTTTAAAGATTCAAGAGACCCTTTCTCTCCAACGTTTATTGATGCCTCTGACTTGAACTCAAAAACTTTAGAAAATGAAATTGGCCCAGCTCTTTTAGAAAAACTTAAAGAAGAACTTGAGATGGTTCAGACCCTCATTCCTGAGTTCAGCATGGATGAGTATCAGGCGGGCATTCAAACTCCTGTGTTTTTTGGTTCTGCCCTTAAAAACTTCGGCGTCAAGGAAACACTCGATCTCATCACGCAAATTGCTCCAACTCCAAAGCCTCGTGAAGCTGTCCTCGCTCCCTATGACTCTGGCGCAGATAAAGTCACTATTGATCCAACTGATTCAGAGTTCACTGGATTTATTTTTAAAATTCAGGCGAATATGGATCCAAAGCATCGAGACCGGATTTCATTTATGCGAGTGTGCTCAGGAAAATTTAATCGAAATGATAAAATCTATCACGTGAGATCAGGTAAAGAGATCAGGATCGCGACTCCTCTTATTTTTCAGGCAAGAGACCGGGACATCGTTGAAGAAGCACTTGCTGGGGATATTATTGGACTCTACGATACGGGAAAATACCAGATTGGTGATACCTTCTCGATGGGTAAAAAACATATCCGCTACACCGGTATTCCAAGTTTTTCTCCAGAACTCTTTATGAGGGTGACGGCAAAAGACCCCATGAAGGCAAAGCATCTAGAGAAAGGACTCTCACAGCTTTCTGAAGAAGGAGCGACTCAGTTATTCATCAGGCGTCATACAAATGAGAAAATGCTCGGGGCCGTAGGTGCTCTTCAATTTGAGGTCGTGAAGTACCGCTTAGAAGATGAATATTCAGTGGAGGCGACTTATGAGCCAGTTGCGTGGGCGGGTGTTAGATGGTTAAGATTTCCAGATAAAAAGGCCGAAGAAAAATTCGCTCAAGAGTATTCTTCTGTCATTATGGAAGATAAAGAAAAGCGTCTCTGTTTTGCCGTAAGAACTGAGTGGGACTTAAAGCTTGCGATGGAAAAAAATCCAAGTGTGGAATTCTTTAAAAACTCCGACTACATTGACTAGATTTTCGCTTTCGTGATTGCTAAAGACAAAAAAGAAAGGGCCAGGAAAACCTGGCCCTTCTCTATCAATCAAGAAGAATAAGGATTATTTCTTCGGTTTAAACCAACATAGAGGACGTAGACCAGTCGTGTGTCCAAGAGACCCGTGACAAGTTCCTTTCACTTCATCTTTCTGAGATACATCTTCATTGAAACCGATTTCACAAAGAGCACCTTGGAAGTATGTATCAAGACGACACTGGTGAGCAGGGTGAGCATCATCAGTTGTCGCTACAACTTTTGTATCTGGAGTTTCAAACTTAGCTTCTGGCTTCTTTCTAAGAGAAGCAAAGAGGGCTGCAACAGAAGCACCGGCCATTCCATTACGAACACAAATCGCTTTATCATCTTTATTTGGCCATGCCTTAGAACAAGCTTCAGTTAAAGCAGCAGGAGCTTTAAACTTACGAACAACAATTGAATTCTTATCGTTAAGGAAAGTCTTACGAAGACACTTTAAAGTCGCAAAGTAATCAGCTTGACCTTCATTTGATGCCCAACGATTAAGAAAACCAGAAACCTTTGGAGCTCCACCTAGGTGGTGACCAATTTCGTGACAAAGAACAAGGGCAAACCCATCTTCTGTTATCGTTTGGTGACGAGCAAGACCACCGTACATATTAACGAGCCAAGAGCCAGCTCTTGTTGCATTTGCATTAACAGTAGCGTCCCCCCACTTACGAGCAATTTTAAGTGTTCCGCCCATGTTAGATACGATTGGAGCATAAATTGTTTCAACCTTATCAATTACAGAGTTGAATTGAGCTTCAGTTAAACCGCCTGTAGTTTTAAGGCCAACAGGAATCCTAAGATCATTTTCAGGAAGAAATCCAGTTCTTCCATCTTCTGAACAAGCTAGAACTGAACCAGAAATTGCTAAAGTTAACATAAGAGCAGATAAAAACTTCATTCATTCTCCTTGAGATCAAATCTCTCCAGAAGAATATCTTAAGAATTCTGTATAAAAAATGTCAGCAATTAAATATGACTGTAAGAAGATGAAAGAAATAGGGCCCAGATCGGGCCCTAAGTATTAAAAATTACTTAACTACAGAGGGCTTAAACCAGCAAAGCGGGCGAAGACCAGAAGCATGGCCAGTTGTTCCATGGCATGTACCAGTGACTTCTGAAGAAGCTGTTACATCTTCATGGAAAGAAACAGCACAAAGTGATCCTTGAAAGTAAGTATCAAGGCGACACTGAGTCGCTGGGTGATTATCATCAGTCTTTGTCACAACCCTTGCGTCTGGTGTTTCAAACTTTGGTTCAACATTAGAGTTACGAAGGGCCTGGAAAAGCTTAGCAACAGACATTCCCGCCATACCACCACGGATACAAGTGTAGTAGTCTTGGTTCCAGATATGCTGGGCCGAACAAGCTTTTTGAAGTGTTTCAGGAACATTCATAACACGAACGATTTCTTCGTTGTTATCTCTCTCCCAACCGCGACGAAGACATTTTAAAGTCGCAAAGTAATCAGATTGACCTTCGTTTGAGGCCCATGGAGAAGACCATGGAGAAACTTTTCTTGGTGCCCCACCAATGTGGTGACCAAGCTCATGACAAACAACAAGAGCAAATCCATCTTCAGTAATAGTCTCATGACGAGCAAGACCTCCGAACATAGAAACTTTCCAAGTTGTGCCAAGCTGTTGAGCGTAAGCATTCACAGTAGCGTCAGTCCACTTTCTTTCAATGAGAAGATCTCCACCATATGATTTTACGATTGGTGTATAAAGAGTCTCATATTTATCAATAATGGCATTGAATTGCTCTTCAGTGATTCCGCCAACTCTTTTGGCATGAGCAGAGATTTTTAAATTGTTCTCTGGAACAAATCCCTCATCACCATTAACAGTACAGGCAATAGTTGGAAGAGATAATGCGATAGAGGCGAACAGCAATCCTTGCTTAAATAATTTCATTCGAATGAACTCCTTAAAGATGAAAAAATCTTCTTAACAGAATTTTGACATAATCTTAATTAGTCTTAATAGATGAAATAGTGAAAGTAAGAAATTGCTGGTTGGACTGTTTTGATCAAGAATTAAACGAAGGGGTCAATCATGACCCCTTCAAATAAAAATCAAAATTACTGAACTGTCGGCTTAAACCAACAACGAGGACGAAGACCTACTGACTGACCAGTTGAACCGTGACAAGAGCCTGCCACTTCTTCTGTTTGACCAATTTCTTCGTTGAATGATTTCTCACAAAGAGCACCCTGAAAGTAAGTATCAAGGCGGCACTGAGTTGCTGGGTGATTGTCATTTGTCACAGACACTTGCTTAGGATCTGGAGTATCAAACTTAGCTGGAGATGATTGCCAAGAGAGTGCTCCGAAAAGCTTCGCTACAGAGTCACCGGCCATACCACCTCTGATACAAAGGTTTTGATCTTCAACTGATGACCAGTTTTTAGCACATGATTCAGTTAAAAATTTTGGAACCGTCATACCTGCGACAACAGCTGCGTTGTCATCTGATTGCCATGCACGGCGAAGACACTTTAGAGTTGCGAAATAATCAGACTGGCCTTCGTTAGATGCCCAATCGTCTCCAGCGTATCTTGGAGCTCCACCAATGTGGTGACCAAGTTCATGACAAACAACAAGAGCAAATCCATCAGCAGTGATTGTTTTATGTCGAGCGAGACCGCCGAACATAGAGACTTTCCAAATATTTCCTTCTTGTTCAGCATAGGCGTTAACTGTTCCGTCAGTCCAGCGACGAACGACTTCTAGTTTTCCACCGTACTCAGAAACAATTGGTGAATAAATTGTTTCGATTTGATCAATCACTGAATTAAATTTTTCTTCAGTAATTGTGTTAACTTCTTTAGCATCTACAGAAAGATAAAGATCGTTTTTAGGTAAGAAACCTTCAGATCCATTTTTTGTACACGCTAGTACTGGTTGAGACAGAATGGCGACGGCAAGTAGCATTCCTTGCGAAAGCTTATTCATTAATCCTCCTTGATTAATTAAAACTTCTTTAATCGTCACACATTCCGAATTTTGGGCCAGTGAACTTCTTTTAATGTAAGAAGATGTTGGTAAAACTCCAACACTCAGGAATACTTAAAATGCCGGTTTAAACCAACAGCGAGGACGAAGGCCTACGGTTTGCCCACTAGACGAATGACAGGCACCGGAGATTTCTTCAATAGGACCTAGATCTTCCTCAAATGATTTTTCGCAAAGTGATGCCTGAAAATAAGTATCTAAGCGGCACTGAGTCGCGGGATGAGAGTTAAGTGTTATTTTCACGACTTTAGGATCAGGTTTATGAAATTTTGCAATCCATCGGTTTGTAGAAACAGCTGAAAAAAGTCTTGAGACAGAATCTCCGGCCATTCCCACTCGGATACAGAGATTTTGGTCATCTAATCGTGGCCAATTTTTCTCACAACTCTTTACTAAAAATGTTGGTGCCTTTAACGTTCTTGCCACATCACTATTATTATCAAATTGCCAAATTCTTCGAAGACATTTAAGCGCCCCAAAGTAGTCAGCTTCCCCTTCATTTGAGGCCCAATGATAGTCTGAGTAGCGAGGAAACCCACCAAGGTGATGCCCAATTTCATGGCACATCACAAGTGCAAACCCATCTGGTGTAATCGTCATATGGCGAGCAAGACCCCCATACATAATGACTTTCCAAATAACCCCTTGTCTTTCAGCATAAGCATTCACGGTTCCATCAATCCATTTTTTTTCTACTTGTAGGGTGCCTCCCATTTGAGAAAAAAGAGGAGCATAAATGTGCTGAATTTTTTCAATGATAGAGTTAAATTTTTCTTCACTTAAAGTATTTCTATCTTTGGTCTCGATGGGAATCGAGAGATCATTTTTTGGGAGAATCCCCTCCTTCGCATCTTCTGAGCAAGAGAAAACAAACTGAGAAAAACTGAGGCTAAAAAAAACCAAAATATTAACAATCTTTTTCATTTTTCCTCCGTGATATTTGAAAACTCACGAGGGATCTTCCCAGACAAAAAATAAGAGTCAATTTAAGAAAAATTTAGAAATAGCTAATGAGCCAATACCAAAAAGAAAGTGTAAAAAAAGACAAAGGTACGCCAACACCAAGCATAACACCAGCGAGCCTAGGTCTTAGGTTATGAGTCATAGCAAGAATACTCGAGGTGATCATTGGTGCCATACCAGCTTCAATGACTGAGATATTAAAAATCTTTTTCTCGACTCCAAACAAAAAATACAAAATAAAAATAAGTCCCGGGGCAAGAAGAAGTTTATAAAAAAGACCAAGTGAGAGATAACGAAGTTCACTTTTAATCGCGTCTAACCGCAGTTGAAGACCCACAGAAATAAGCGCCATTGGAGTGAGAATCCCCGCCAATCTCTCTAAGATCTCCTTGGTCATTCCAGAAGGCCGCCATCCTAGGGCCCCTAAGATAAGACTCAGTAAGAAGGCCACAAAGGGTGGAAAGAAGATAACTTTTTTAACGAGGAGTCTTTTTTTTATTTTTCCCGAGGAATAAGTGAGTGCTACCCAGATCCCAAGGCTTGAGACAATTAAAAAACTACCAGATTGATCAAGAAAAATGGCGTGCTTAAGGGCCTCTTTTCCAAAGAGGGCTTCGATCACCGGAAAGCCTACGAAAGCTGAATTACAAAAACCTGCGGTTAAAATAAGAGAACCTATTAAGCTTTTTTCCCACTGAAACTTTTGTCCCAGGAAGTTAAAAAAACCAAAAGAAACTCCAAAAATGATCCAGGTTACAAGTGTCAGAGAAATAAGAGACGCATTCCATTCAAGAAATGGAATAGACAGAAGACAGACTGCCGGGAGGGGCACATAAAGGATTAAAGTTCCAAGAGTTGATGGGGTGTTTTCTGGAATGGATTTGACATGTCTTAGTCCGAGACCAATAAAAAGACAAACAACCAAAGTGAGAAGACTAACCATTTTTTATCGTTTTAAATGAAGTGAAAAATAAGATTTATCTTATAAATGGGATCGAATCTTGGCAAATAAGTAAACTTTAAGCGATGATATCTTGCTTGGATAAATGTTAATTATGTCGTCATGCGAAAGGGTCAATGATGAGAAATAAAATTGTCTTCTACCTAAACGGAACAAGAAAAGAACTGGGGGCCACACAGGCTTCCATGATGCTCGCTGATTATCTTCGGTATGATCAAAGTCTTACGGGAACAAAAATTGTCTGCGCTGAAGGTGATTGCGGGGCCTGTAGTGTGCTTCGTTATTTTCCTCACATTAAGGGAGTTGATAACGATAACTATCTTCCAGTAAATTCCTGCATTACTCTCGTTTCTCAGCTTGATGGCTCAAGTCTTGTGACAGTGGATGCTTTAAAAAATAAAGATCAACTCCATGAAGTTCAAAAAGCTATGGTGAGCTGTCACGGCTCTCAGTGCGGGTTTTGTACCCCTGGATTTGTGATTGCTCTCACTGGTCTAGTAGAAGAAAAACTCAGTCGCCATGAAAAAAAGATCACCACATGTGAGGCGAAAAATTCCATGACCGGGAATCTCTGCCGCTGCACGGGTTATAAGCCAATCATTGAAGCCGCAGAGTCAATTGATCTTTCTCAATGCGAATCCATTAAAAAACGCTTCTATTCTGAACAGCAGGAAGTGGATCTATTGAGAGTTTTTTCTGAATCTGTTGAAATCAATTCAGGGGACTTCCATTTCTTTGCCCCTAAGACACTCACTGATGCAATCGAATTTTTAAAAGTTTATCCGGACACAAGGATCCTAGGCTCAGGAACTGATCTTGGTGTGGTTCATAATAAACGAAAAACTAAACTCACAAAAGTTATGAGCCTTCACCTCATAACTAAACTCTATGATGTCTCTGAAGATCAGGGAGTCGTCACAGTGGGAGCAAGAGTCACTCACACAGAGTTTAGGCACTTTATAAAAAAGAGAATCCCAGATTTTTCAAAGTATCTTGATATCTTTGCGAGTCCTCAGATTAAAAATCTTGGCACCATAGTGGGAAATATCGCAAACGCTTCTCCTATTGGTGACACTCCCCCTGCGTTTCTTGCTCTACGGGCGGAAGTGGTTATCTTGGGGCATAAGGGAGAAAGAATAGTTCCCATGGATAAGTTTTTCTTAGCTTACAGAAAGACAACACTCATTCATGGTGAGATCATTACTCATATTCGCTTTAATCTTCCCGAGAAGAATTCCAGCATAAAATTCTACAAATACTCCAACCGAAAAGATCTTGATATCTCTGCGGTGAATTTTGCTATTCATGTAGATTGGGATGGGAATGATAAGAAAAAAATTAAAGATATTACAATTGCTGCTGGTGGTGTGGCAGCGACTCCCCTTCGCTTTATAAAGACTGAAGAGGCACTTAAGAAGAATTTTAATATCGATGAAGGAGTGAAAGAACTTCACGGAGAATTTAAACCCCTTAGTGACTTAAGGGCCTCAAGTGCTTACCGGCATGTGTTACTTGAAAACTATTTCCGTAAATTTTTCTCGGAGGTTTCAGTATGAGTCTACCTCACGATTACGCTCATACTCACGTATGCGGAGAGAGTGAGTTTGTAGATGACCGACCGATCATGAGAAATGAACTCTTTTGTGATGTCTTTTTTTCTACCCGGGCCCACGCACTCATTAAAAGAGTGGACTTTACTGAGGCGCTAAAAATGCCTGGAGTGGTTCAAATTTTTACGGGCCATGATTTTTCTCATAATCTTTGGGGAACCATCTTTAAAGATCAACCGATCCTAGCGACAGATAAAGTCAACTACGCTGGCGAAGGGATCGCTATTGTCCTAGCAGAGAGTTTCGAAGAGGCCCAAAGAGCGAAAGAAAAAATTATTATTGAATACACGGATCTCGCTCCGGTTATGAGTATTAGTCAGGCGAAAAAATCACAGTCTTTTATTATCCCGGCGAGAAAAATTGAGCGCGGGAAAGTTGATGAGGCGATGAAGGAATCTCCCCTCACTTTAGAGGGAAAGATTATTATCCAGGGCCATGATCACTTTTATCTAGAGTCTCAAGCCTCGATTGCTTACCCCTTGGAAGACGGGCAAATTGAAATCCACTCTTCTTCTCAGCACCCCACTGAAACTCAGCACGTCGTGGCCCATGCCTTAGGGCTTCCAGATAAAGATGTGGTTTGCGTGGTAAAAAGAATGGGAGGAGGCTTTGGAGGAAAAGAATCTCAAGCAGCTCCCTTTGCCGCGATGGCCGCTCTTTGTGCCATGAAGTTAAAGCGTCCCGTGAGACTGTGTCTCACGAAAGACGATGACATGATCATGACCGGAAAAAGAAATCCTTTTGAAAATGAGTATAAAGTAGGATTTTCTCAAGACGGAAAAATTCAGAGTCTCGTGGTAAATCTCTTCTCAGATGCGGGAGCTTACGCAGATTTATCGACATCTATTATGGAACGAGCAATGCTTCATACGGATAATGCTTACTTTATCCCAAACATCAGAGTGACGGGACAAGTATGCCGCACCAATCACCACTCACACACCGCCTTTAGAGGCTTTGGTGGGCCCAAAGGTGTAGCGACAATTGAAAAAATTATTGAAGAGATTTCTCACTCCCTAAAAAAAGACCCCATTGAAGTGAGAAAAATAAATCTCTACTCAGATGTTGATAACAAAAACATCACTCACTACGGGCAAGTCTTTAAAAATAATTGCCTTGGTCGACTCATCCATGATCTTGAAAAAAAATGCGACTATAAAAAGCGCCGTCTTGAAATAGAAGTATTTAATAAAACGGATAAAAACTTCCTTCGCGGCATTTCTCTTACTCCCGTAAAGTTTGGGATCTCTTTCACGACACGTTTTCTTAACCAGGGAAACGCTCTTGTCCTTATTCATAATGATGGATCCGTTCAGATCTCCACTGGTGCAACTGAAATGGGCCAGGGAGTAAATGCTAGGATTTCAGAAATGGTCACGAGTGAATTGGGTCTAGCTCGCTCAGCTGCTCGAGTGATGCCAACAAGAACTGACAAAAACGCCAACACGTCTCCGACCGCGGCTTCGAGTGGCACGGACATCAATGGAGCTGCGGCCCTTCTTGCCACGAGAAAAATTAAAAAGCGCCTCTCTGAACTTGCCCTAAAACTCATGGATATCCCAAAAGAGAAATGGGCCTCAAAGACCGCGGGACTAGGAACTGAGCCGGAAGTGGAACTCACGGACCCTTATTTAAATGAAAATGATCCCAATAAAGGAGCTGACTGGAAGAGTGGAAAGGCGACTTATTTTGATATGGTCTTTGAAGAGGGATATGTCTTTCATCCCAAGCACCGTGATAAGAAAATTGAATTTAAATATCTTGTCTTAGAAGCGTATCTTAATCGCGTGTCGTTATCTGATTATTCATTTTATAAAATCCCTGGGATTGAATTTAATAAAATGACAGGAGAAGGTGACGCTTTTCTTTACTACACTCAGGGGACGGCCTGCACGGAAGTGAGTCTTGATAGAATCTCGGGTGAAGTGAAAGTGTTAAGAACTGATATCCTGATGGATCTGGGTCGAACCGTGAACGAGGACCTTGATATTGGGCAAGTGACTGGAGCGTACATCCAGGGACTTGGGTGGGTCACGACGGAGAATTTATTCTATAACGATCAGGGACTACTTCTCTCCCATGCTCCTAGTACTTATAAAATTCCTAATATCCAGGACACACCAAGAATTTTTAACGTCGAGCTGTTAGAAAATGATGAGAACTACGCCAACGTTCGTGGAACCAAGGCCGTGGGCGAGCCTCCTCTACTACTTGCGATTTCAGCTTGGACAGCGGTGAATGATGCGATTAAACAACTTCCTCACTATATCGCTTATTACCCAGAAGTGCGCATTCCGGCCACGTCTGAGAATGTTCTTAGGGCCATGATGCCTGAGAGGTTTAAAGAGTGGGAATAAGTTATTTCGAGGTTTGCCAAAAACTCATTGAATCTGGAGCCTCCTTCGTCGTTGTCACGCAAACAGGTGTGAGAGGATCTGCTCCTCAGGACCCAGGGGCCAAGATGGTTGTCACCAAAGAGGGACTTCATTTTGGTACGGTGGGTGGAGGAAAAATTGAGGCCCATGCGATAAAAAAATCTCTTGGAATCATTGAGAAAAATACACCCGCTCCTCCAGAATTAGTGACCTGGAATCTTCAAAAAGATATTGGTATGTCTTGCGGCGGAGAAGCGAGTTACCTTTTTGAACATCACCATCAGAAAAGCTGGCCCATTGCGATTTTTGGTGCGGGCCATGTGTCTCAGGCACTCACAAGACTTCTAACAAATTTAAATTGTAGCATTACCTGCATTGATCACAGAGAAGAGTGGACAGGGAAACTTGTGGGAGTGAAAAGCATCACTCACCCAGATCCCAAAACGCTTGTCTCTACTTTTTCTGAGAATACTTTTTTCATTTGTATGACAATGGGGCATGCGACAGATGTGCCGATTCTTTTTGAAATTTTTAAACACGCTCCCGATTCTCCCTATGTGGGAGTCATTGGAAGCGAAGTGAAAGGGATAAAAATTAAAAAGGAACTAAAAGATCTTGGCGCCTCTACCGAGTTTTTAGAAAAACTCAAAGTTCCCATGGGGCTACCTATTGGAAGTAATCATCCCTATGAGATTGCTATTAGTATTGCTGGGGAACTTATTCAAGTCCGAGATCAACGAAAACTCTAATGGAGTTCCACTTTTAGAAGGAGCTCTTCCACAAACTCTTCTGTGGCAATCCCCTTTCTTTTTTCTGGGGCCTGCTTTTCCCAAGAAGTAAGAAGTTCCATCACTTTTTCACGTTTACATTTCTTAAGAAGACACTTTTTAGTCGATTCTTGAAATTTCACCAGAACTTCTTTCTCAAAGGAAGAAACTTCGTCTCCATAAGGTTTTTTAATAAGATTATTTGGGTTTTCACCTTTAGGGACTTTAAAGCCAGCTTGTTCATAGAGACCCAGAAGATTTTCAGCACAAGCACTCGTTACATCTTTTTTATCATACCCTTCCCATAAGTCTCGTCCCAATGAGTAGGTGTTCTTAAATCCTTCTTTCCCAGAATTATATTCAAGAAGATCTTCCCCTGAGGTCAATTTATAAACCTCGATTTTTGAAATATTTTTTAAGCACGCACTAAGCCACTTACTCGTTCCAATGGCATCAAGATTATCTCCAAGGGCACTCATTCTTTTAGGTACTTTACTCACGACGAGACTCTCCACCACAGGGATCATCCCTTTAGGTACATCTACACTTTGACCGGATTTTTTTATAATACATTCTCTCGTGTAGTCTTTTTCAGCTTCACAAGCTTTCACTGAAGAAGTGACATCCATCTTTGCCGACGCTTCAAAACGAGAAGCGATGAGAGCTTTGGATTCAGCACAAATTTTCTCTGCACCTTTTTTAATCACCGCCTGGCCACCTTTATTACAATACTCATCAGTCTGCGCCAATGTTTCTTCGATCTCCTTGGTGCGTGTGCTGATGAATTCGTTCATGCAGTGGTTCTTATTGAGTTGATCAAGAGCATTTCCCATACTGGTTAATGAAACCGAGCGACCTGGTGAAGTTGATGTGGTTGCAGCATCATTTGAAGTGAAAAAGCCGTATGAGTAACTCATATGAGTCACACATTTCTCAAGCGCAGGAAGACACCCTTCTTGAGAAGCGAGAAGATTCGAAAGCTCTGGCCACGCCATATCTTTAGACTTCGTCCATGGTTTGTCTTTAAATTCAACTCCAGGAAAGACCTTGTTTTTCATATAGGCGTACTTACTGGGAGCGACCTTCTCGAGCTTAAGTGGATCAAGAATATAATGAGCACAGGTTTCAGCAAAATCTTCTGCTGGCTGAGTGGAAGCATAGGAGCTTACAAATTGCGCTTTATCCGAATGAGTCCAAGTAGACTCCCCGTTTTTTCCCACCTTCTCTTTCCAGCCACTAAGAGCGGAAAAAGCTGAGCCCCTCTGCTCCGTAGTCATGTCCCCTTCATTTGTGGCGTAGTAGCCCTTGTAGTCATGGTGATGACAGATCTCATGGAGGATAACTTCCTGAGGCCAGGAGGCTTGCTCATAGGCGGAGCCCTTGCTGATTGCCCCTCTTAATGCAGCATCGTACATCACGAGTTCCGCACCCTTGTATCCAGAAATAGCTGGACTCGCGTAGGCCGCGACACCTCTACCATGGTAACTTTTTCTAAAACCATCGGCCATACGAGTGATGACTTTTAAGTGAGGAAGGGACTGTAGCCCTTTGGGCATTTTACTTGCTGCCGCACTCATTTCTCGAATTTCACGAGGAGACCAAACTTGATTGGCCTGTCCTTGGTTAATCGTTTGATCAAGACTTAAAGCGTATCCAGATTTAGCAGCGAAATTAAAAATCTCCATCGCTGCAATTTTTGATTTTAATAATTTTTCGAAGGCACACTGAATGGTAGAGCACCCCTTAGCGGAGGCGGCCCACTCTTTGGGAGGTTTCCCTCCGAGCATGAGGTTAGCAAGTTGGAGTTCTTTCTCCGACCCCTTAAGAATGTGTCCCTTTACGTTTTTACTCACCTGAGGTTTTGCGCCATAAAACTTTTTATATTCTTCCGTTACAAAGGCATTCACGAGTTCATCGTCCGTTGGACATTCTCGCAGTGGTGCAGATAGACCCAAGACAGTTTGGCTTAACTTTTGAATCTCTCCGGAGGGAATACATTCGATCTGATCATCTTCTTGGGAGAAGCTTGAAAAAGAGAGAAGAAGAAACGGTAATAATAAAAAATTTTTTTTCATATTTTTATTTCACACTTTTAATGACTTCAGATTCAGGAGTTTTTAAGAGGGCCTCACCAAACTGACACTCACGGTTTGCTCTTGCTCCGGGTATATCTTGGATCACAATTGATTTAATTTGACCTTTGGGGCTCAGTTCATAGCGCCTTTGTGTTTTCATATCAAAAAAGAATGTGCGGTTTATAGGGATATCAGGGGCCATGGGTTGACTTAAGCAAAAGCCTTTGGTGTCTTTACTCACAAATTCTTCCGAATTAACTGGTAACTTAAAATCAATACGTACGGAAGTGATGAGATTCTTTTCAGTTTCTATCTCGTAGGAAGCACCCTTTAAGGAGTCACTCTCCTTAAGACCCGCAACTTTTTTCTTCGCCTCCGATAGACTCTCTCCTGGTTTTAATTTCAGAATATCACCTGTCCCTAGGACTTTGGCGGATAGAGGAAGATGCACTAAAAGTGAGGAGAGGATAAGAAGTGTTTTGATCATAGGTGAGACTTATCGGCGAAAGACTTAAACTACTTTAGTCAAGTAACTACAAACAATTGAAGCAATATCTGGATCCCCCGGAACTCGGTATGTAGACTCTTCCCCAGATCTATCTCTTATCACCATGGAGACCGGCACATGGCCCTCAATTTTAATATACCCGTGGATTTGCCCATGGGCCTTGAGAGGAATTTCAAACTCATGAGACTTTGGGATTTTTTTATAAAAGATTTTCTCTAAAAAAGAATTGAAGCCTTGGGGACCCAATTTTTTTAAGAGAAGTTCAATTTTACCCATCTTTTCAAGACTCGTTTCAAAGGGTCCCAGAAGAATTTTATAAATCGCCTCGATTCTTCTCTCCCCCACTTTTTTACTCTTCACTGCAAAGAGTGGATGAAAGGTTCCATCATTATGGGTGCAGATAATCTCAAAAATGCCATCGTGATTAACTTTAAGCTTTAAGGCATAGGGAAAGATTTTTCTTTTTAAAGAATGATTATAGCGAGGATAGTGTTTTTTTATCTCCATGCACTCAAAAACTAGCGCCGCAAGCTCATGAGGGAAAAGTGCGTAACTCATCTTCGCGATTTGATTTTTTAGTTCAATATCCTTTCTTCGTTTTAGATCCGGGTGAAAGTGCTGTGAGATTCTTTTTTTAATATCAAGACTCTTTCCAATATATAAAATATCCCCATGACCGTTATAAAAATAATAGACTCCAATCGAATGTGGGAGGGCCTCAAACTCTTCTCGATCTAGATTAGGCGGGAGAGCAAGTTTTTTCGCGTCCGAGATGAGCTCCATTTGAGAATTCATCTTTTTTTGAATGATTTTAAATAACTCAAAAGTCGCTTTTGCGTCCCCCATCGCTCGGTGCCGGCCAGAGTTTATGATAGCTAGATCCTTCGAGAGTTCACCCAATGAATAAGACTTGTGGCCCGGAAGATATTTTCTGGCGAGTTGAACAGTGCAAAGTTTATCGCGAGAGAAACTAAACCCTAATTCAGAGAATTCGTGCTTAATAAAATTAAAATCAAAAAACACATTGTGAGCAACAAAGATTCTATCTTTAGTCATCTCGACAATTTTTTTAGCAATTTCATAAAACTTCGGAGCGTTTTCGACGTCTTCGTTATTGATTCCAGTTAAGGTGGTGATGAAATAAGGGATTCTGATTTCGGGGTTAATGAGGGTCGTGAATTCGTCGGTGATCTCGTTGCCATCTATATTAATAATGGCAATTTCAATGATCTTCTGACCCTTTTTAAAGCTACCCGTGGTCTCAATATCAATGAGGGAGAATTTTTGAGATAAGTCTTTCACGGGAGAGAGTTTAGCATGTGTGAGTGATAGAGAGAAGGGGTGTAGAGGAAACGTATAGATTAAGAAAAGTATTTTAATATTGCCTTTTGAATACTAGAATCCCCACCCCCATTGCCCGCTTAACTATGCATCAAATCAATACTTTTATGCATAAAACAACATAACAAATGCATAAAAATACACTGTCCTGACTTTTCACGTTTACAATGAGGGCCCCCCTTGATAGTTAAATTAGTTATCTATTAAAAAATCCAAAGAGGGAATCATGACTTTAATGAAAACAAATGCGACCCATATCACCCAGGAAGCCTCGATGACTCCACCGAACAAGATCTACGGTGAGATCACTGGCCCTATCGTGATGATTGGATTTGGCTCTATCGGTAAAGGAACGATTCCCCTACTTCAGCGCCATTTTAAATTTGATAAATCACGCATGGTCGTGATTGACCCAACTGACCGGGATAAAAAAATTCTAGATCAACATGGAATTAAATTTATTAAAGCTGCGCTTACTTCAGACAACTACGAAGAACTTCTGGGACCACTTCTTAAAAACGGAACAGGGACAGGTTTTTGTATTAATCTCTCGGTCGATGTTTCTTCAGTAGATGTGATGAAATTTTGCCGTGACCTTGGTGCTCACTACATTGATACCGTGGTTGAGCCTTGGGCAGGATTTTATTTTGATACATCAGTTGGCACGTCTGGACGCTCAAACTACGCCCTTAGAGAGAGCCTTTTAGCTGAAAGAACAAAGTCATCTACTGGTGGGATAACTGCTGTTTCTTGCTGTGGCGCTAACCCTGGAATGGTTTCGTGGTTTGTAAAACAAGCTCTGGTTCACCTTGCCAATGATTTAAAAATTTCATTCGAGATGCCAACTTCAAGAACTGATTGGGCAAAACTTATGCAAAAAGTGGGAGTCAAAGGCATTCATATCGCCGAAAGAGACACTCAACGCGCTCGACTTCCAAAACCCATGAATACTTTTGTTAACACTTGGTCAGTGGAAGGCTTTATCTGTGAAGGAATGCAACCAGCAGAACTAGGCTGGGGAACCCATGAGAAATGGATGCCTGATACTGCCGCAACTCACGACTCCGGCTGCCAAGCCGCCATTTACTTAAATCAACCTGGGGCCAATACTAAAGTGAGAACCTGGTGCCCAACTCCGGGGCCTCAATATGGGCGCCTAGTGACTCATAATGAATCCATCTCGATTGCTGACTACTTTACTGTGGGCGAAGGAAAAAACGCTGAGTACCGTCCAACTTGCCACTACGCTTATCATCCGGCCAATGATTCTATCCTTTCTCTAGAAGAAATGTTTGGTGCCAATGGTGAACGCCAGCCAGAGCACTTTATTTTAAATGAAAATGAAATCGTTGATGGAATGGATGAACTTGGTGTTCTTCTTTATGGCCATGACAAAAATGCTTACTGGTATGGTTCTCAATTAACAATCGAAGAAACCCGTACCCTTGCCCCTTATCAAAACGCAACTGGTCTTCAAGTGACTTCTGCAGTGATTGCTGGCATGGCGTGGGCCCTTGAGAATCCAAAGGCAGGAATTGTGGAAGCAGATGAAATGGACTTCAAGCGCTGCCTAGAGTTCCAACTTCCTTACCTTGGTGCAGTTAAAGGCTATTATACTGACTGGAATCCACTTAAAGATAGACCAGGTATGTTCCCAGAAAATCTTGATACAACCGATCCATGGCAATTTAAGAATGTCTTAGTGAAAAACTAACCAGACTCTTGAGGAGGGTTTCTAACGAAACCTTCCTCATTACATAACGTCGTAAATTCTTTTAATAATCGATTTAATTAAACGGGAAGAAGTGGGTGCGATAAAAATCGTATCATCTCCAGCAATTGTTCCAAGAATATCTAGGCTTGATCTCATGCTATCTAGATGGCGAGCGACAAGACTCGCTGAACCAGGGGAAGTGTGAAGAACAATCATGCTCTCATTGGCCTCAATATCAATCAATAATCCACCCAGATTATGACTCACTGTAGGTGGAAGAATATGCATTTCTTCAGGTAATTTATAAATGGTCTGCCCATTACTATCAGTCGTTTTAACCGCCCCGACTTTTCTTAAATCACGAGAAATGGTACTTTGAGTGACATCAAACCTTTTTTTACGAAGGGCCTCACAGAGATCTTCCTGAGTTCTCGAGTCCCCATCACGAAGTAATTCTCTCAAAACATCTAGGCGAAGCTGAAAATCAGACTTGCCGATTTTTTTTAAATCCATATTTATGAATCCTTTATGAGCTGGAGTTTAGCATTTCGGTGAATAATTATCAACTAAGCGCGTCCCTAGGGGACCTCTCCCATACTGATGCGAGAGAAGGGCATTCAGTACCTGAACCTCAGGCACCCCCTCATCAATCGCCATCATCATGGTTAATACCTTCGTATACATGCCCCCATGAATAACCCCAGTGCGAATCATATCATGAATATACTCAGCCGTTGCCACATCAATAAGAGCTCCCTCTCCGTCAAGGATGCCATTTTGATCGGTGAGAAAAATTAATTTTGTCGCATGAAGGGCCACAGCTATTTTAGAAGCTGCCCAATCAGCATTGATATTGTATTTCTCCCCTTGATAACCAATTCCAATAGGAGCAATAACGGGAATGACATCAGTTGAATTTTCTAGAGTCCTACTGATGGAAGATAACCCTACCTCTTCAACTTTTCCGACTTGCTGAAGCTCAGCGTTTGTTTGAGAACAAAAGAGAATTTTATCTTCCGCTCCGGATAATCCAATCGTCTTAAGACCACTGGACTTTAATTCATGAACGATTAAACCATTAACATTTTTTGCAAGCACCTCTTCAATCACTTCCATCATTTCAGGAGTGGTTTGTCGTTGCCCATTAATAAAGGTCCAGCTAATCCCTCGGCGAGTGAGCTCCTCATTGATGGCCGGACCTCCACCATGAATAATCACAGGACGCACTCCACTCTTAAGTAAATCCTTAAGCATCAGAGAAAGACTCTTAAGAGTCTCGAGGTTTTGAAGGGAAGCCCCCCCAAGTTTTAAAACAACAACTTCCATTTTAAGAGTACTCCGTATTCACTTCGACATATTTTTTAGAAAGATCACACCCCCAGGCCGTGGCGGAATAGGGGCCAGACTTTAAATCAATTTCAATTTTTACAAGCACTGTTTTTAAAAGAGCTTTCACTTCTTCTCTCACAAAAGGTACGGGACTTCCGTCCTGAAATAAAAGAATGCCCTGAAGCTTTAGGGTTAGTTGACTCAGTTGACTTGAAGGAACTTTCTCAGCCCCAAGACGAGCGAGGATGCGACCCCAGTTAGGGTCTTCCCCGTGAACAGCTGTTTTAATGAGCGGCGAAAGGGTGATACCACGAGCGGCTTTCCTCGCTAGAGCTAAATCATCTGCCCCTTTAATTTCAACTTCAATTAATTTTGTCGCCCCCTCACCATCGGCAGCAATTGATTTCGCGAGGAAAATAGAAACCTCTGTAACCGCTTTTTCAAAGGCGAGAAAGTCTTCAGCGGTCTTCACTTCAACCCCGGAAGCACCGTTTGCCATCAAAAAGCTACAGTCATTAGTTGAAGAATCTCCATCGACACTGATCATGTTAAAACTTATATCAGCAGTTTTTTTTACTAAACTAGCAGCATAGTCTTTCGTGATTTTTGCATCGGTTAAAATATACCCAAGCATCGTCGCCATATTAGGATGGATCATCCCTGATCCCTTACTTATTCCCGTAATCCGGATTGAACCAGATGAGAGATTAAGAGTTGTTGTTACAGTTTTTGGAACAAGGTCCGTGGTAAGAATCGCTAGAGCAAAGCTTTCAGCAGCATCATTCGCGCGGCTCACAAGATCTGGAATTGAAGGTAGAATTTTATCTGTATCAAGGTGAACACCAATCACTCCGGTACTAGCGACAAGAACTTGGTCAAGATCACAGTTAAGAGATTTTGCAGCAGCTGAAACCATCATGAGATTTCTCTCCATTCCAATGGAACCAGTCGCTGCGTTTGCTTGACCAGAATTAGTGATGATGGCACGGATGTTATCAGACGGAACTAATTTTTGAGTATAGAGGACGGGGGCCGCTTTACATTCATTTAGAGTAAAAACCCCGGCCGCAACCGCCGGAACCTCTGAAATTAAAATTCCGATATCAGGGCGGTAGCGCCTCACTCCACAATTTACTCCACTAGCAAGAAATCCTTTCGGTAATGCAGTTCTCTGAATGCCTGGTCCAGGTGTCATATAATGGCCTCCAAATGATTTAAGCCTGTGGATGTGTGGTAATCATAAATGCGGTTAAAGTTTTCAATCGCCTGACCGGCAGCACCTTTCATTAAATTATCGATGCAAGAGAAGAGATAAACTTTCTTTCCTGAGACTTCGTAACTGAGGTGAGTTTTACTGGTTCCAACAACTCTTTTTAAAGAAAGTAACTGAGAGTGACTCTTTAAAGGCCCGTGAATCACGAGGTCCGAGTCTTTGTAGGCCCGATTGAAGCTCTCCTCAATATCCCTTAACTCTAGTCCATCTTTAAGCTCAGCATAAATATTCGCTATGATTCCTCGCCTCGTCGCTAGAAGTGAGGTCGAAAAGTGTGGATTAATTATTTTACCTGTAAAGTGTGCAATTGTTTCAAGAATTTCTGGAAAATGCTGATGCTTTCCAACTTTATAGGGAAGACACTCTCCCTCAACTTCTGTGAACAAAAGATTTTCCGAAGCTTTTTTTCCGGCCCCAGATGTTCCGGATTTAGCATCAATCACAATTCCTTCTGAATGAATGAGACCATCTTTTAACAAAGGAATGAGCGCCATCGAAATCGCCGTAGCGTAGCAACCTGGATTAGAAATAAGTGAAATTTTATCTGAATGATGAGGACCGGCCCAAGGAACGAGGCCATAGTTTGCGACATCTAATAATTCTCTTTCATCATGCTGAAGCCCGTACCAATCTTGATAATCATGCTTTTTTAAACGAAAGGCCCCACTTAAATCGATGACCTTTTTACCAAGAGTAAGAAGCTTTGGAGCAAGCTTAAGTGAGACTTCAGCTGGAGTCGCAAGAAAGTAGACGTCAGTCAGGTGATTAAATATTTCAGCATCTGAAAAAGAGCGGACCAATTTTGCCTTGGGATGGGAGAGGTAGGTCTCAAGATTAAAGTCTCTAGTCGCAAAACAATAAACTAAATCTGCATGGGGGTGATTTAAAAGGAGTCTCGATGTCTCTAGACCCGCGTAACCACGTGCCCCAACGATGGAACAAGAGATTTTATTTGATCGATTTCGTGCTTCCAGACTTGAAATGTGACCCAATGCCGCCCCCCAAAGAAAAAAGAATAATTATGCATGCATATGCATAGATATTAACTATTTTAGTAATGGTCAATAATAAATTTGCCTAAAAGAACAAAACAATGCATAAATATTATTATTGCATGCATAATGGAGTTGATATGGTTTTTAGATTTCCTCTTTTTATCGTTGATCAAGATTCTGGACCCCAAGGACTAAGTGATTCTGGTGTTCGAGGGCTAGCGAATTATTTAGAAAAAGCTGGAATGGAAATTGCCTGGTTCTCCTTTGATACAATCGGTGCCTACTCTCAACAGCAAAGCCAGGCATCAGCGTTCTTGATCACTTGCCGCCAAAATTATTTAGATCAAATGGTTCATCTTATTCAAAAAATCCGGACTAAAAACAATGACGTTCCGATCTATCTTCTGAATGAATCACGACATCTTGAGAATGTCTCTTGTGAAATTCTTAAAGACATTCAAGGAGTGATCCATCTTCATGAGGACACACCTGAATTTGTTGCCCGTAATATCATCAGAGAGGCGAAATCCTATCTTGATTCAGTCGCCCCACCCTTTTTTAACGCTCTCTTAAAATATACCGAGGAAGCTTCCTACTCTTGGCACTGCCCTGGTCACTCGGGCGGAGTGGCTTTTTTAAAGTCACCGGTTGGGCAGATGTTCCATCAATTTTTTGGTGAAAATATGTTACGGGCCGATGTTTGTAATGCAGTTGAACAACTAGGCCAGCTTTTAGATCACACGGGACCAATTGCGGAATCAGAGAAAAATGCCGCTAAAGTTTTTCATTCAGATCATTTATTTTTTGTCACCAATGGGACCTCGACTTCAAATAAGATCGTATGGCATTCCATGGTAAGTGCGGATGATATTGTTGTGGTAGATCGAAACTGCCATAAGTCAGTTCTCCACGCCATTATGATGACCGGGGCCACTCCAGTTTATCTCATGCCAACAAGAAATCAGTACGGATTAATTGGGCCCATCCCAGAGAGTGAATTTAAAATGGATAATATCCAGAAAAAAATAGACTCTAATCCCTTTATAAAAGACAAAAATAAAAAGCCTCGAGTCCTAACTATCACTCAAAGTACCTATGACGGGATCGTTTATAACGTTGAGATGATTAAATCAAATCTTGATGGAAAGATAGATAACCTTCACTTCGATGAAGCTTGGCTTCCGCACGCGAACTTTCATGACTTTTATAAAGACATGCATGCTATAGGAAAAAATCGCCCTCGGACAAAACATTCTATGATTTTTTCCACTCAATCAACCCATAAGCTTCTTGCGGGAATGAGTCAGGCCTCACAGATTCTTGTCTCTGAAGCTGAAAATAAAAAACTTAATCATCACATTTTTAATGAATCCTACATGATGCATACATCAACGAGTCCTCAATACTCCATCATTGCTTCTTGTGATGTGGCGGCCGCGATGATGAAGCAACCAGGGGGGAAGGCCCTGGTTAATGAAAGTATTCTTGAGGCGATGGAGTTCAGACGTACAATGAGAGGAGTCGAAAAAGAATACGCTAAGGACTGGTGGTTTAATGTTTGGGGCCCTGATCAACTTTCAGAAGATGGGATCGGAGTAAGAGACAACTGGATTCTTAAAGAGAATGAAAAGTGGCATGGATTTGGTGAAATTAAAGAAAACTTTAATATGCTCGACCCAATCAAGGGAACTGTTCTCACACCGGGGCTAAATCAAGATGGAGAATTTGGTTCATTTGGAATTCCCGCTTCAATCGTTTCTAAATACTTAGCAGAAAATGGAGTAATCGTAGAGAAGTGTGGGCTATATTCATTTTTTATCATGTTTACAATTGGAATCACGAGAGGAAGATGGCAAACATTGATTGGAACACTTCAGCAGTTTAAAAATGATTTTGATAAGAATCGAGAGATCTCAAAGATAATGCCAAAATTTTCTAATGCAAATCCACAATACGAAAAAGTTGGAATTAAAGACTTGTGTCAGTCTATTCATGAAGAATACAAAAAAAATAACGTCTCAAAAATGACAACTGAGATGTATATCTCTGATCTTCAACCCGCCATGAAGCCTTCAGATGCTTTTTCTATGATGGCCCATGAAAAAATTGAGAGAGTTGAAATTAATGAACTTGTAGGCCGGGCCACTGCGGTTCTTCTTACTCCATATCCCCCAGGAATACCTCTTCTTATTCCAGGTGAAAAATTTAACAAAGCGATCGTAAACTACTTAAAGTTTGCTGAAGACTTTAATCGTAAGTTCCCGGGTTTTGAGACAGATATACATGGTCTTGTTTCAGTTGGGGCACCTGGAGAGAAGAAGTACTTTGTGGATTGTTTAAAGATTGAGAATGAAAATTAAAAAGCAGTCCAAAGTAATCTTCCTGAAATGATAAGAATAAGTACTGCCGTTCCCCGTTGAACCATAACTTGAGGCACTCGGTTGGAACTTCCAACCCTAGAACCAATCTGTCCTCCAAAAATAACAGCTAAAAAAAGTGGCCAGTAATTAAGAGCATTAAGATTTGGGTCTTTAAAAAACTGCCCACATAATCCCGCTAAGGAATTAAGAAAAATAAAAAAGCTCGCCGCCGCCGCCACTTCTTTGGGTTTTCCCCACTTTAAGTTCATGAGTATGGGAGATAAAAAAATTCCTCCCCCGAGACCCACAAGACCAGATAGAAGACCAATCCCTCCCCCAAGAGGCAGAGACAATTTTAGAGACGGAAGTCTCTCATGATGGTCAGAAGTGTCATTGATAAAGAGAAGCCTAAGTCCACTTAAGATTAAAGAGAAAGACAAGATCAAAACAAAAGTTGATTCCTTAATAGGATAAAGACCTCCCAAAAATGCCATTGGAACTGAAGTGAAGACAAAAGGGAAGATGAGCTTTTGATTAAAAAAACCTTTCCTGTAATAAATAATAGAGCCACTCGTAACAACGAGAAGATTACAAATGAGTCCAATTTTAGGAATATAAGAATAAGGAATCTCTGAGATTGATAACGCCGCTAGATACGAAGAACCTCCACCAAACCCGACAGAGGAATAAAAAAGAGCTATCACAAAAAAAATTATAGCGAGGATACTCCCCCCTTCAGGGAATAGACGTCATACCCCTCTTCTTGAAGCTTCAAAGCGATTCTTTTACTTCGAATTCCTTTATGGCAACAAAGAGCAACCCCATGAGGTTTCATCGCAAAAACTTCTTCATCAGTTAAGTTTCTAATATCTAAAATCTCCATGCCTCCAGTGACTTCAATTGAGTTCTCTTTGATCTCAATTTCACCTAAACAAGTCTTGCATCCCTCTTTTTTTAGGTTTTTTACTCTCATGAGAGAGAGATCAGCAACATTAAAAAAAAGTGAGTGTGTGATCGTTGAGTTATTACCCTGAGATAAAAACTTAATCGCTTCACTCGCTTGTAGGGAGCCCATGGTATTAGTTACTGCTCCAATCACTCCAAAGTCATTACAGTTTCCTAAAAGAGAATCATCCGGAGTAATACTGGAGACACACCGTAAGCACCCTTCTCCAGGAAGAAAAGTGCGAACCTGCCCTTCGTTTTGGAAAACACTAGCACTAATAAGGGGAAGCCTTAACTTGTGGCAAAGATCATGAAGGAAATATTTTGTATCTAAATTATCCGTACAATCAATAATAAGATCATGCTGAACATGCTCTAACTTTACTCTCTCACTTATTCCTTCTACATGAATAAAAGGATTAAGTTCCTGAACTTTTTTTGCTGCTACAATTGCCTTTTTTTCACCCACAAGATTCGCGGAATAAAGTGTTTGGCGATGAAGGTTAGAGAGACTTACAACATCCTGATCAACTATCGTGATGTGCCCAACACCTGCTCCCGCAAGACTCAAAAGAACCGGACACCCAAGACCTCCAGCGCCCACGACAAGGACCTTAGCTTCTTTTAGTTTGTCTTGATTCACGAGAGAGCTTTGTTTGGAGTAAAATTCTTTCTCACTAAAATGCACGTGGTGATGATGATCTTTACAAAAGACCCACTCTGGTTTTTCTGAAAGATAGTGCTCTTTTTTCCAAACAGGAAGGCGGTATTTAATTTCATCAATCACGTAGCGGGTGGCCTTAAAGGCATCATCACGATGAGAAGAAGTGGCCCCGATCCAAATGGCAATCTCGCCAAGTGCGAGATGTCCTTCGCGGTGAACTGCCATCACTCCATGAAGATTAAATTTCTTTTTTGCCTCATCAAGAATTCTCTGCCCTTCTTTAAGAGCAAGTTCCTTATAAATTTGATACTCAAGGCTTTTAACCTTTTTTCCTTCATTGTGGTCTCGAACCCAACCGTGAAAAACCACAATGGCACCGGCCTTCTCGTTTTGAAGGGTCTCTGTTAAATCCTCTGAAGAAATAGGAGTATTAGAAATGGAAAACACCTAGCCTCCCGCAACTGGTGGGATAAAAACGACCTTTGAATGAGGTATCACCACTTCATCCATCGTGGAGAACTCATCATTCACCGCCACCATCACCATCTCAGGAGGAAGGTTAAAGTGATATTTTTGAACGAGGTTTAAATAGAGTTCTTTATAGGTACCTTCAAAACTTATTTCTTCATGAGATAAACCACTTGCTTCTCTTAGGGAAGCAAAGTAGTGAACATTAATGGTGCTCATGTCTCTCCTCGGTAGTATTGATGTTAGCTAGATTAATTTCTGGGTCTTGATCTAAAAGTGTGAGATCTGCATTCCTTAAAACTTTCACGGGACACGTGATATCATTTGAAAGAGCGTCTTTAAAAAGATCTTTTGCCTTCGGAGTGTAAAACGCACAAAGGGGCTCTGGAAACCCCTTCTCTTTATTTTTAAAACAAACGGCAACTTTATCTTTAACTTCGGAAAGAATTTTCTCCACTGTCAATTCATTGAAATGAATGAGATCACAGGCCACAATAAACCAGTTCACATCGGGATAAGCTTCGAAGGCCGAAAGCATTCCTCCAACGGGGCCATCAAATTGGTCTGTAATCGTGGGAAGATGTTCTAAAGAAGATCCCTTCCATTGGTTCTCTTTAGTAGAGAGAAAAACTTTATCGCAATATTTAGAAAGAATATCAAAAGTGTATTGCCCGTGTGGAGTACCCTTATAGTTTATAAGGGCCTTATCTTCTCCCATGCGGCGACTTTTCCCACCGGTAAGGACTAAACCATAAAGAGGCTTCTCTAAGATCGTACGCTTTCCTCCTGTTTTTGAAAGAAGCTTAGTTTCTTTAATAAGAATATTATGGGAGACCGCTTTACACATATCATAAATCGTAAGTGCTGCGACTGTTGCCCCGTGAAGGGCCTCCATCTCAACACCCGTCTTATAGGTGGTTTTAATTTTACATGTAATAGTAACAGTGAGGTGCTGAAGACTGATATCAATCTTGCAGCTCTCAACTGGGATTTGGTGACAGAAAGGAATCATTTCATGAGTTCTTTTCACCGCCATTGTTCCCGCAATAATCGCCGTTTGGAAAACGGGTCCTTTTTTAAGAAATAATTCTTTACCAGAAAAATAAGGAAGAAGCTCCTCTGGTAACTCCACAATCGTTTGGGTCGTCGCAGATCTCACGGAATGATTTTTAGCTGAAACATCTACCATGGTGGGATCATTATTTTCATTAAGATGATTAAGCATCTTATCCTCCAATTGCATTCATCGTATGAGAAACTTCAGAAATTCTATGATTAGGCTTCATCCCTAGAAGTTCCTGATAAATCACTGAGCGGTCCCTCACTCTGATATCAAGCCCCTCGTCTTTAAATAAACATGCTCTTAAGATTCCATCGGCCGATAGTCTCCACCGAGAGCAGTGCCCACAAAAAGGCTCAGACTCCGATGCGATAAATCCAATCTGCCCGCCATTTTCTGTTACAAAATTAAAGGACGTTGAATCCAGTGGAGTTGTGATCGCTTTTAACTGAAACTCATTTTGGATTTTTCGGATGAGATCTCTTGCCGAGATAAAGGTCTCGTTTTGATTAGATCTAGCGTATCCAATTTTCATGAGTTCCAAGAACCTCACTTCAACCGATTCATCTTCAGAGAATTTAACAAATTGATTCACCTCATGATCATTAATGCCTTTCATCATGACGGCATTTAGTTTCACAATAAAGCCCATGGAAACTGCGGAACGAATATTACTGATCACTTTTTCAAAGTGATTCCCATAAGTAATTTTTTTAAAATTCTCAGGATCTAGAGAATCTAAGCTTATATTTAAGTGAAAAACTCTCAGATCCTTTAAAAGAGAAAGATACCTATCAAGGTAAATAGCATTGGTCGTGAGACTCAGTTTTTTTAAGTTTAAAGAAGCTAATTTTTGAACGATCTCAGGAAATGATTTTCTCATAAGGGGTTCTCCACCTGTGAGACGCACTTCCTGAAGACCCAGCTCCTTTAATTCAGAGACCACCGATGTTATCTCATCCGGAGAAAGATACTTTGACTCATCCATAAAGCTTTGATCCACTGGCATGCAGTAGTGACAGCGAAGATTACACTTATCTGTGAGCGAAACTCGAAGTTTTGTCATTTTTCTGCCCTCTTTATCAATCAGCATTAAAATGGCCTCCATGAAAAATAAGGATAAATTTCACCTGTTTTAAATTGATCTAAGTCTTTGGGAAGTTCAATAAATCCATCCGAGCCTGAAAGAGCGGTAAATTCACCAGAGTTTTTCATCTCTAGTGGAGTGGCATGGATTTCTGCTCCCATGAATTCAATTTTAACTGGCACAAAATAAGTGAGAGGCTTTTTAAAGGTTATGTCTTTTGTGAGTTTTACTTGTATTTTTCTATTGGGTAAAAAATAGCGGTGAAGACACACGAGACTTGAAACTGGATTTCCAGGTAGACCAATCACTGTCGTTTTTCTTTTTTCATCCACTCCAAACCACAAAGGTTTTCCTGGTCGCTGACTCACTTCATGAAAATACTTCTTGACTCCCATGTCCGCCCAAACGGAAGGAAGATAATCAAATTTCCCCTTGGATACTCCACCAGAGTAAATAAGAAGATCAAAATCATCAGCATGCTTATAGTAGTGATCAGCGACGAGGATTGGGTCATCATCAAGATGAGTTTGTGCGATATTTTGATACCCAAAGAGTTCTAGAGATGTTTTTAGCGCATAGACATTTGAGCGCCTGATTTGGTGAGGAAGGGGATCCTTTTCCACGAGTTCATCACCCGTAGAAATAATCATAACTTTGGGTGAATGGGGAACAAAGCTCTCTCCCATGGATGAGAGTATTCCCACATGGGGCCCATTAAGAGGAAGGTTCTTTTTAAGGACCAAATCCCCTTTTTTGCAGTCGCTTCCCTCAAGATGAACAGAATCAAATCTATTTCTAGGAGCATCCACAATAATGGTCGCTACTTTATTTTCAATCTTTAAATGCTCATACTGAATAACAAGATCACCACCAACGGGAAGAGGTGCTCCCGTCATAACTTCTAGGCAACCAGACTTTAGTGACTTCACTGGTTCACCAGCAGCACAGATGCCCTCAATCATAAAGGACCTCTCGCCTTTTTGATAGGAATCATAAGAAACAGCAATTCCATCCATCATCACACGGTTGAAAGGAGGATAGTCTCTATCGGCCCGTGACTCTCTGGTCCCGAGATCATGCAAAGGAAAATGAAGCTTAATGATCTCTAAAGCACTTTCAACTGTGATCATTTAGAAAAAACCTTTATGCGGTTCATCCCACCACAAGGATAATTTTTTAGCCTTACCTCTTCGAAAGATTCTTTTAAATCCACATGAAACACTTTTTTATTTCCTGCAAACGCTTTCACATTTGTTTTTGGAAGAATCGGCATCCACTTTCCATTTGTGAACCCATCAAGAGTGATCTCAAGAGGGTTATTGTTCACAAAATAAGTGAAATCAAATTCAATCCGATGAATGGGTGCGACTTTTGCGAGCTTAATCACAAGTTCCTCAAAGTGCCCTAGCACCCGGCTTCGTGCTGACTCCATCCCATCAAACATGTTAATCGGTTCAAAGGGGGAAAGTGCCTGAGCGGCCGGAGAATAATGCTCATCTGTTGCTTTCAAGACTTTTGCTCCAAGAGCAAGACTCGCATTATTATATTCACCACTAATAGTTGCCCAATTTTTTTTGATCTCATCAATCGTGGGATTGTAATCAATATTAAGAGGCTTCACGGTGGAAGGAACACTGTCCTCATAAGGACGAATTTTTCCATCAAAACTATCTTTCACATTTTCTGGAAGATCGAGATAAAGGCCAAGTCTTGTGAGTCCTCCATCAGGAAATTGAGACACCCTTATTTCAGACACGACCTCTGTTTCTTTTGGAAGCTTTATTCTCAACTCTGAGTGACCTTCTAGGTTTGTTTTAGGGAGGATTTCACACCAGTCACCATTTATTTTACCTTCAAGTTTCACCACTGGAGAAAAGTTTCCGGTGTGATATTTTGTAGAAAGTAAAACGTAGTGAATCTTTGAAGGCTTTTTTAATTTAAAAGTGAGTGTGTCCACACCCAATTGGTTATGCCTCACTGTCTCCCAGCTATCCATGATCTTTCCCTGCTTTCCAAAAAGTTCAGGATCAAATTTCGGAAGATGGTCACTTAAAAGATTATCTGCGCGAGCAAAAAGTTCGTTTGAAACCTCTAGGATTTCTCCAGCCACAGAAAGATTAAAGGGAGCAAGGGGATCGATTGGGCCCTTATCTAAGATCGCTTCAGGGCGAGTAGGTTTAAAAGCATCAAGAACAAGATTTTTATATCCCAAATTCACTATTTGTTCCTGTGGGATAGATTCCAGACTAAAAGTGTCTTTAAATTTGGTGAAATCAATTCCAGAAATATTGAGCTCTTTTAAAATAAGCTTTGTCACTTCAGCATTGAATAAAACACCTTTTAAGTCCCCGTTACAAAGACTCACGAGTCCCTTGCCTCTATCTGGGCCAGCAAAGCAGTGAAGGAAAATACAGCGGAAGCCATCATTGGCGCCCTGATGAAGCATGAATTTATTGTCTTCTGCCTCTACGATAAAGATTCCAAGTCCCATAAGGGAGTTCATAAACTTTTTGCAGCCCTTATCAGTCCCAAACAGCATGAGTCTCGCCGTATCATGAGAAAGTCCACCAGATCCATTCACGTTATGATAGGCCTCTTCAAGGTGCTCTAAAAAATGCGCCATCGCATGAGACGTTCCCATTCCACCAGCAGCAAAAGAAGGAAACATCTTACGAGTTCCTTCCACTATTTCACCATTATCCTTGTAGCCGTTGGCATAAGTCCGAGAAGCTTCATTGTGCTGATCAAAAGTCCAATCTTCCATTTCAACTGAATCTAAAAAAGGTCTCGTGAGCTCTAAGATGGATTTCCCTTCAAGCTTTTCAATTAAATACTCTAGAACTAAAAACCCACCACCTGAGTATTGAAATTTTTCACCGGGTGGATTAATCACCTTCACAGGTTCATAGCCGTATTCTGAGTTCCCTTTTATAAAGGCAGAGATGGGTGGCATTTTCCTGTCTGCTGGAACTCCATTCACGTAATGAAGATTAAGGGCCCCGTGACTCATGAGATGAGAGAGTCTTACTCCTGGTAAATCAAGTTCAGGTAAAAGATCAGATACGAGAGTTTCAAGTGAGATCTTTTTTCTTTTAAAGTATTCTATTGCAAAAGCACTTGCCACTGATTTACTAAGAGAGGCCATTTCAAAAAAAGTCGATTTATCACAACTACCAAAACTTAATGTCTGGTGATCATGACTAGAAGTCATGATGGTGATTTGAGCATCATGGATCCCTTGCTTTTTAAATGAAGCTTCAAGTGATGGAAAAAGTCCATTTAAAGGATGGGCACTCATGCGCTTTTTAGTGATTTCCCAAAGAGCGACTTTAGCATTTTTAATTTCTTCGTCTTTTGAATTATTAATTCTTGTTTTCAAAATGGATAAAAGCTCTGTACCTGATTTCCCTGCTGCACTTACGAGAAACTTCATACCAAATTTTTCAAGATAGTTTGAACCGAGATTTTTTAATTCAATTCGGACACTCTCTTCTTCCGAGAAAACTTTCGCCTGCTCAGAACTCGCCATTTTATCTAGCGTTTTTTTGCTCTCACCGATATCCCCGTGAAAGGAAGCAGCTTCTAAGATTTCATTAAACTCAAAAGCCTTTATGGTTTTTTCCGAAACCGTTTCATCAACGGCAATTTGCTTTGCCATTTTAGAAGCAAACTTAAGACTTCCGCACATTTCGAAAAAATAATTAAAGCGCGTGATGTAAGGAGAAATGCTAAATTTCTCGGCATCAAGACTTAAAACTTCTTTCCAAGGATCATGTGAGTCCCTGACAGAATCTATCGTGAAAGGGAGGAAAAGTTCCGTTGCAAATTCAACTGGTTTTTTATCTGTCATGAGTTTAATCATGAGATTCAGCGCAACTGGGTACCACTTCTCTGTTCTTTCATCCCACTTAACTTGAACGATTTTCTTATCATTAGATTTATCTTTACGAATAAAATTAAACTCTTCATGAGCAATTTTTAAAAACTCCTGAAGTGAAAATCTTCCGTGATAAATCTCGTGCCACACTTCCCAGCGCGATCTTTCGGCCGTCGCGAGATCATCCATCACGCGCACCGGAGTTCCAGCGACAATGGATGGCAGTGCCACACAACCATTACCAGAAAGCCAGTCGGTAATGTACTGAAGACTTTGGAACACGTTGTAGCGGATTTCATCCGGGTGGTTATTCGCGATAAAATCAGATTCTCTCATATCTGAAACAATAAGGGAGCGTGGGAAAAGTGGATCCATTTTATCTAGACCCTTAATATCGGGCCCATGAATGAAGTCCAAAATTTCCTTATGATATTTTTCATCTAATAGAGATTTCACCATTATTTCTAATTTAGTTGAATCTCCCTTTTTATGAAATTTCCAAGCCTCTAAAAGGGCAAGGCCTAATCTCACAAAATCCGGGTGGGCCACCCAAAATCCAGAAAGATCACGTTTCATCTGGGTTATGACATCTCGAATATAGCCCTTAATCGTCACTTGGTAAGATGGTGAACGAAGATCCGTTGTTGTGGGAAGAATGCCATACATTCCTCCGACTTTAATTCCTCCCCGTGACCCCACCACATCGGCAAGTAGATCATGAGAAGCTTTAATATATTTAATCACAATATCTGGATCCGCTTTCACAGGGATTCTATAGTTTGAGTCTTCTTTAAAAAGCCTCGCTGTAGATGCGAGATAATCATGCCACCCAAGACTTGCTCCCACAAAATACGGGTAAAGCTCATCCATGATCTCATGAGTTCTAAAAACAGCTCTTGGGTTTTCAAGCACAATCATAAGCCTGATACTGCCTGTCGCGTAAGTCGGATACGTTTTTTTAAGAAGCCTCTCCGCGTGCTCTAGCATGATGCGGATGTATCTCGCTTCCTCTTCGTTTTCTAGCTTAGGTACATAGAAAGCGAGGGCCTTAGGGTTATGCCAGTTCGTAAAAAAATGCATAGCAAAGTCATACAAATGAAGAGGGATAGGTTCTCCCTTATAGAAAAGAAAAAAGCACGGAAGAGCAAGACCTGGAAAGCGCTTAATGGGAAGCGAGAGCTTACTTTTTTCTAGCTCATACTTCTTTCCATTTTCTTCTAACGAGAGATTCCCGTCTAGGCATCTCGTGAGATTCACTCCCGCGTCCACAAGGTCCTCGTGGAGAGGAGTTTTAGAATCCTCATCATCGGCCCCCCATTTGGGAAGGGATTCGTGAGTGGCGAGGAGTTCTTTTACTATTTCTGGTTCATCCTTAAGCTTTCGGTGATAAGCATTCATGGCATTGATAGAAAGCTTTGCTGAATCCGGTGGCCCAAAGAGAGTGACATGAGGACCTTGAAGAAAATCTGGAATCCGAGCAATCGGCGCTCCCCCAGATTGAGCGTAGTCCGCTCTTTTGGGGCCCATGACAATTCTTCCCTCGGAGTCTTGTTGGCCAAAAATAGTTTTATAGTCTGGACTTAAATAATCTTTTTTAAATTCATCATTATAAGCCTTAAGTGCCTTCGTTCGATCATCAATAAATTTTCGGTCTTTCATTCGTCTATCTAAAACAAGCTTCAGTTCATCTTTTACAGCCAGATAAAGTTCGCTCACAAAGCGAAGAGACTCAGATCCCTCAAGTCCTTTAGGTTCACCCACCATCAAAAGATCAGGGTTACCATGAACAGGAGTGGCAGATTTTAAGATATGCTCCTTTAATTTAGGAGATAGAAAATCATCGTAATAAGGAATTTCAGATTTTTTCAAACTAACTTCCTCGGTAAGAAGAAAGACCAAATGGATTAATGATAAGAGGCACGTGATATTTTCTCTCTGTACTCTTCACTCTAAAAGTGATCGGTGTATTTAAAAAGAAATGCTCCTGGCCCTGGTAGTACTCTTCAATGTGAAATGTAAGGCGATAGTCCCCTACTTCTTTAGGGCAATCAAAAACAATTCTTCCATCAGTATTTGTTTTATCGACACCAATCTCTCTCCAGCCTTCAGAGATTTTTCGCTCTAATACCACCGTGACTCCTGAAGCAGGGGCACCTTTAGTCGTATCAAGGATGTGAGTACTAATCATAAAACCTACTTTTTAAAATTAAATTTAACTTCTGAAATACCAGTCTCAGTGATCGTAATGTCCTGAGTAAGTGTTCCAAAAACCTCGTGCCAAGCTTCTAAGGTGTAATTTCCTGGAGGTAAGAGAGGAATAGAAAACTCCCCCTTGGAATTTGTGACCGCAAAAAAGGAATGATCCATGATCGCAACATACGCACCCATCCACGGATGAACGGAACACTTCGCTTGAAGAAAGAGTTCTGGTTTATTAAACACTCTCGTTTCACGTTGATCTTTTTTAGGCATCGCCACGTTAAATCTTTGATTCAAATTTGTAACAGAGCGGACATTATGGAAAATAGGATCTGAGTTTAAAAATGTAACATTCTGGCCAACTCTTGCTCCCACGACTCTTGGAGTGTACATACATCCTTTCTGATCTAAGATGACTTCTTCAGAGGGAACTGGTGAAGAGACTAATCCCTCATGACCCTTCATCACTCGGACAAGAACATTTTGAACTTTGCCGGAAGTTACGATCACTTCGTTAGAATAGACATCACCTGAACCAGGTCTTTTACAACCAGAAGGAAGATTTAATTTTTTTCCTTGAGGAACGACACCTTCAAAAGTAACAACTCCCTTCACGGCAAACGTTTTTAACTGTGCCGTCGGAGCTGTCGAAGCTCTCGGAGTGACTTCAGGTGAAGTTTCAACCTTTGGAAGGGTTTGCTCAATTTTAACATGAGAGTGAACGTCTTGAGGTGTTTCAAGAGAGTTAGTTTTAGCTTGTGAAAAAATAATCACACCTGTGATAAGAGCAACGCCAATCACGCCAAAAGTCATTGAGCGTTTTGGATTTTTAAGGCGAACAACAAAATACTCTCTTATAGCTGCACCACCGGCGCAAATTAACAAAAGAATCAGCCAATTAAGATCATGCCCATAAGTATTAGGGAAGTGATTAGAAAGCATGATAAAGATAACTGGAAGAGTAAAATACGTGTTATGAGTAGAGCGATTCTTCGCGTTCTTCCCCCACTCTTGGTTAACCGGTTCACCTTTTTTAGAGGCCTCTACCATCTTAATCTGGCGAGGAATAATTCTCATAAAAACATTCGCAGTCATCCATGTTCCAAGCATCGCTCCCACATGAAGATAGGCCGCTCTTCCACTAATCGTATGACAAAGAAGATATGTCATTGCAACAAACCACGACATAGTAAAAGCATGTCCCCATAGCGGGTGGCTCTTTACAAATTTACTCTCCCAAAGAGAGTCATAAAAAAACCAAGATCCAAAAATAGAAAACACACCAAGACCAACGGCCTGCCAGTAGGTTATTTTTGAAACCATATCATCTAAAAGAAAAGTTCCATCCCCGGTGTAAAAAATAAGGGCGGTCAGAGCAAATCCACTGATCCAAGTCCAATAGGATTCCCATTTAAACCAGTGAAGTCTCTCTGGAACTTTAGTAGGACCCATCTGAAGTTTTTCTACGTGATAAAATCCACCACCATGAACCATCCATACTTCTCCCACGTGACCGGGTCTTTTTGATTCTGGATTTGGCTCGAAACTTCGATCAAGCCACATGAAAAAAATAGATGTACCAATCCAAGTCACGGCGACCGTAATATGGAGCCAGCGAACGAGTAGTAAAATCCAATCAAAAATATCCTGATTCATCGGTTCTCCACAGAATGAAAATGGAGGGACATTAAACCAAATTTGAGAGGGAAAACCAATGTATTTGAGGAAATTGACTCAGGGAGAAAAATGGGTCCCGTAGGACCCATTTCATTAGGCATTTCTATTGATGTTATTAAGGTCTTCAAAGGCCACTTTTAGGCGTTTTACAAATTGATCTTCACCCTTACGTAGCCACACACGCGGATCGTAATACTTCTTATTTGGGGCCTCTGGACCCTCAGGATTTCCAAGTTGCCCTTGAAGGTAAGCTTTTTTGTCTTCGTAAAAATTCTTCACCCCTTCCCAAAATGCCCACTGCATATCTGTATCGATATTCATTTTAATCACACCATAATCAATCGCTTCACGGATCTCAGATTGAAGAGAGCCTGAACCACCATGGAAAACAAATGAAACAGGCTTTGAAGATGTTCCAAATTTTTTCTGAACAAAGTCATTTGAATTTTTAAGAATCACCGGAGAGAGCTTAACGTTTCCCGGTTTATATACGCCGTGAACGTTACCAAAAGATGCGGCCACAGTGAAATTTGAACCCACTTCACGAAGATGAGAGTAAGCATAAGAAACATCTTCAGGCTGAGTGTAGAGTTTTGAGTTATCGACGTCCGTGTTATCCACTCCGTCTTCTTCCCCACCTGTAACACCTAGCTCAATTTCAATTCCCGTCTCAAAAGTATTCATGCGCTTAAAGTATTTGGCGGAAATTTCGATATTCTCCTCTAAAGATTCTTCAGAGAGATCTAACATGTGTGAAGAGAAAAGGGGTTTTTTATAAGACTTATAGTGGGCCTCACCGGCAGAAACCATGTGATCAATCCAAGGGAGTAATTTTTTAGCTGCGTGATCTGTGTGTACCACTACCGGAACTCCGTAAGCTTCGGCCATCATATGAATATGGTGAGCTCCAGAAATTGCCCCTAAGGCAGCTCCTTTATCATTATCTAGTTTTAAACTTTTACCAGCGTAAAATTGACCCCCACCATTTGAAAACTGAATGATCACTGGGGAATTAACTGCTTTTGCTGTCTCTAAAACTGCGTTCACGGAATCAGTTCCGATCACATTCACCGCAGGAAGAGCGAACTTATTTTCTTTAGCGTATTGATAAAGGTCTGTCAGAGCAGAACCAAAAACTAAACCTGGTTTAAATTTCATTTGGAATCCTTTGTTTAAGACGGAAAAATTGTATTAGAATGAGTCTTAATTGAAAAGGATCGTGCATGAGTGAAACTCAATTAAATCTTGTGAATTATTTTAATGGACTATTAACTCCCGCTTTATTTGATGATTACGCACCTAATGGGCTTCAAATTGAGGGTAAAACTCACTTAAAACGCGTGGCCTTTGCTGTCTCAGCGACCCAAGACTCTCTTAAGAAGGCGCTCTCATGGGGTGCCGACGGGATTGTTGTGCATCATGGAATTCTCTGGAAGCATCAAGGGGCGAGAACGATCACCGGTGGATGGGGCGAGAGAGTCAAACTTTGCATCAAAAATGATTTAAATCTCTTTTCATACCATCTTCCATTGGATGGCCACCTGGAAGTGGGAAATGGAGCTGCACTTGGGAAGGCCTTGGGTTTAGTTAACCTTGCTCCTTTTGGACTTTATAAAAAAGCTTACCTTGGAGCGAAGGGAGAACTCCCTTCTTCGATCAGTGCTAAAGACTTGAAGTCAAAACTAAAAGCTCTTCTTCATCATGAAGTTATACTTGCCTCACCAAACGAAGATCAATTGATAAAGTCCATTGGTATCATTACTGGCGGAGCGAATAACGATTGGATCAAGGCCCAAGAAGAAGGCTTAGATGCTTATCTGACTGGAGAGATCTCTGAATATAATTGGCATGATTCGATTGAGGCAGGGATTCACTACTTCGCTGGCGGCCACCACGCAACTGAGAGATTTGGAATTAAGGCCTTGATGGAGAAGACGAAAAAAGACTTCCCCAATCTAGAGGTTCTCTTTATTGATTCGGAGAATCCGGCGTAACTTTTTTTACTAAAAAGTACTGCTCTCCCATATCGTTCATATTATAGGCCGTAAGTTCTGCCAATGGCCCGTAACCAGAGTAAAGGTCACATCGGGCATTGCCACGGATCGCTCCTCCAGTGTCTTGAGCGATAAAAAATCGAGAAAAAGGAATTTTCACCACTTTACCATTCTCATCTACATGAGAGGCACGAGTTGATTTTACAAAATTAATAAGTCCCATCGTTTTATAAATACGAGAATCAATGGCAAGGGAGCGCCCTTCAGTCAGTGGAATATTATCAAGACCAACTGGCTCTTCATCTGACTCTTTAAAATAAATATACGATGGACAAGTACCGAAAATCTCTTCCTCTTTATCAGGATTTTCGACTAAGAATTTTCTTTGTGCTGGGATCCCTGCATTTCCCTTCAGATATCCCTTTTCAATCATATATTTATAGATCATCTGAAATGAGCGGTTATTTTTCCCACTGTAAGAGAGATACTTTAACTCTTTAGTCCCATCAGGGTTATTCACCGTGATTCTTCCCCCACCCTGAACATGTAAAAGATAAAGATCAAAAAACGATTCCTCTACCCAAAAAATCTCAAGGTCTTTACCTGCGAGGGCCCCTTTGTAGTCGATATCGACTCGCGTGTAGTTATCATGAGGAGCAGTTGGTTTTTTATAAATCGGACGAGTAAACCTCTCCGTTGGAGTTCTTGATCCATTAAAGTCAGGTGAATAATAAGAAGTAAATTTTGTCGTCTTTTTAGAATTGTACCCAGGCTCCTGAGCTCCAGGAACAGGAACGTAAATTAAAAACTTTTCGTTAATCTCAGCGTTAAAGTGATCTAAACAAACTTGTTCTGGATTTGCTTTTAAACAATCAGTTGCTGTTTCTGAGAGCTCTTTTAAAAGCATGAGAGATTCTAAAAGAATGCTCTTTGAATAAACTTTGTCTCCAAATTTTATGTTTCCTCTAATCCCAATAAGCTTATAAGATTCAATCTGGCGATTGATCGCTTTTGAGAGATTCTCAAACTTCATATCATCAGCAAAAACGAGACTTTGATTAAAAAGGGCGGTTGGTGTGACTTCAACTTGGGCATGAGATAGTTGAACACCAAAAAAGAAACTCACAACTAATAGAGAAAACAATTTCATTATAAACCTACCCATAATTCGAATGAGACCAATAGGTTAGGTTTTCGTGACTAAAACTGTCAAATTTTAATCTCCTAAATTGTCTTTCCCATAAAAAGAATGCCTGAACCCTGAAAATCCTTCACACTTTGGAAGATGAACCCAAGTTTTTGGTAGAAAAATCGATTTTGGGAGTCTGGGCCCGTCATGATATGTAAGCCTTCAATATTATGAGACTTCAAGACACTTTCGACTTGGGCGATGAGTTTTCTTCCAAACCCATGGCCTTGGGCCGATGCATGAAAATTTATATGGAGGTGGGCCGGATAGATTTTAATCTCATGAGAAAAAAGCTCAAGATGGGGCTGAATACGAACTAAATCATTCACTAGAGTTTCACTGGCGGAAACAACATAGCCAAGAACATTTTTATCCACCACCACAAAGGCAAGCTGTGGGTAATACTCTAAATAGTATCCAAGGTATTTATAAAAAAAAGCCTCTTTTGAAGAAGGATCCTTGAACTCTTTAATGGCCGAAGTTTGAAAGAATATCTCCCTCACCTCAGGTAGCATTTCTTTGGAGTAGGATTTTATAAACGCTGACATAAATTCCAAAGTTGGTACTTAGCTCTGTAAGGGGGATCGATGTGTTTCACGTCTTTTAGGGGTTCGAATTTAAATAAATGAATCCAAGAAGGAATAAAATCTTCAATCATCTTCAGGAGCGGCAGATCAGGATTTTTCTGGAGAAGATGTTTTGTCGTATAGTACCAATCAAAGAGTTTTTCGAAATTCTCTGTGTCTCTCAATTCTTCAAATTCTCCATGGTAGCTTTCAGGAAGGATGGATTCAAAAAGTCTTGAAGCTTTTGCCCATCTTGCAAGTTTCTTTGCGTGATCAGGACTAAGTGAAAAGTAGTGTGCCCAGTTCACTGAGGAGATATCCACCCACTCTAAGGCAATGATCCAGACTTCATGTTTTTTAGGGTCAGTCATGACTTTTTTAAGATCTATCAATTTGTCCGTGAAATTTTTCCCGAGAGGTATTTTAAGCGCTTCATTTTTCTCTTGAACTAAAAAAGACATAAAGTTTATGGGATCACTTGCCTTTTGCATCTCGCTCCAAAGATACGAGGGAGTGATGCCCTCGAGGTTCATGTGGTCGAGAATCTTTTTTAATTCTGGAGAAAAAGAAAATTTAAATCTATTCGCAAAACGGTGCGCCCTTAAAAAGCGAACTGGATCTTGTTTAAAATCAGGACCAGCGTAGTGGAGAATCTTCTCTCTAAGGTGCAACAGTCCTGAAAAAGGGTCTAAGAATTCAACATTTTTTTTCGAAACGAACTTAAGTCCCATAGTATTGATCGTGAAGTCTCGTCTTCTAGCAGAATCTTCAAATGGAAGGGAGAAACGAAATTCAGCATCAAAGTTTGAATGATGGTTTGTCCCATCTTTATAATGCTCTATCCTTGGGGGAGAAAATTCAAACTGATGAGAATGGATTTGAAGACGAATAACTTCATACGGAAGAAAGCTGACTTTTCCAAAGGGAGAAAGAGATCGACCTAAATCTTTCCATGCTCCTTTTTCAAACGCCAGTGAGTCATGAGTCAGTTCAATATCCCAATCAAATCCAAGCTTACCCGTTAAGAGAAAATCCCTTACAATTCCACCAACTAAAATGGGCCTGTACCCGCCTTTAAGGAGTTCATCCAAGATTGGCAAAAATTCTTTGGGTAATTCAGCTTCAAATTTTTTAAAATCAAAATTCATCTTGTATATTATTCAAAACTATAAAATCTTTGGATATGATTTTTATCTTCTCAACTAAATAAGGATCTCTTGTGCGAGGCATTGCTACCATACTCCTACTGTTCACCTACAACTCTCTTGCAGCGAGTTTACCCACCAAAATGCACAGACTAAGCTTTGATGAGAAAACATTGAGAAGTGATCTCGCGATGCTGTTCACTGCTGCCAATTTAAATCCGACCAACTTCCAATTTACATTCAAAAAAGATCTAGAAAACAAGGTAAGTTTAAATTGTCAAAAGGATCAATTTCATTTTCTGATTAGATCTATTGATGGGGAAATGACAAGTACCACCTACAAAGCGATAAGAGAGATTGGATTTCTTTTCCCTCATCCACGAAAACAAATTTCTCCTACTCTTTTAGACATAAAAAAGAATTGCAAAAAACAATGGGAATGGCGTCCTGCTTTAACCTACCGAGGATTTCATCTTCACACTCTTCATCCAAATGAGTGGGTAGAGGGATTCTTAAACGGGAATCAGGAAATAGCAGATTCCTATATTCGATGGCTTGCCAGAAATCAGCAAAATATTGTCGATCTCTCCCTCCTTCATCTGCCAATTTCAAAACTTAAAGATGTTTTAAAGAGTCCATTTATTTTGGCGCAAAAATTTCAAATCCACACAGGAGTGTCTCTTGGAATTGCTCTTCACCAACAAAATAGTTTTAAACTGATCAATTTTTTTGAAACTTTTCTCGAAAATCGATCAAAGACAAAGATTAAAAAAGGACTTGAGGAACTACTGGAATCATTACCGCTTTCCTACCTCGTTTTAGAAGCTGGAACCTCAGAATTTACTCCAACCAATTTTAAAAGATCAATTGATTGGCTAAATCTAGCTGCAGAGATCACGAATAAAAAGAAAGTCGCTCTATTCACGAAGGTTCATGTTTCATCTAATCAAAAATCTGAGGAATGGGGGAACTTTAACTTTTTACCACAGCACTCCCATCCCACTGTGGGAATTTTACCACACACTGTCATGTTTTACGGTTTAGTGGATGAAAAAGCTCCTATGTATGGAAACAAACATTTTCATGGCATAAGAGATTTTATGATTCAGGAGAAGACTCGAAGACCGACTTGGTATTATCCAGAAACAAGTTATTGGGTCGGGATGGATGTCGATATCCCACTGTATTTAACAGATTATTTTACAACAAGAGCTCAGGATACAAAGTATCTTTTTGATCATGGAGTTGAAGGACAACTGAATTTTACCTCCGGCCATGTTTTGGGTTATTGGTCTTTTGATTGGAATCTCGCCCTTATTAATGATCTGGATTATCAATTTGATCCCATGATTGGTTTAAAACTCCTCAAAGAAGACATTCCAACGTGGAAGAAAATTTTGGACTACCAAAAAATTTGGTACAAAGACAAAGGACTAATTGCCCAATTGTCATCTGCTAATCTTCAAGACGAGCTCTCGAAGACTCATCGAATCCATGATCGTTTTACGATGAGAGAATTAAGTCAAAATGAGCTCCAGCTGAAAACAGAAATAAAGTTATTAAAAGAGGGCCTCCTTGCTTTTCCTTCTTTCGACAATGTTAAAGATGAGGAGCTAAGAAGTCTTATTCAAATTAACTATTTTAGACATCAGCATGCTCTCTATATTCGTGAAGCTCTCCTCTCAACAGATAGAAAGAAAGAACTTCTGAATAAGGCAAAGATGATTCGATTAAAGGCAAAAAAAAGCATTCAACAGATGCAATTATTTTCAACTAACTATCCCGAACTGAAGTTATTTCAAAAATGGACTAACCCTACAGCCTATCAGTTTGGATATGCCTATCCAGCTGCGGACCTATATTTTTGGGAAAGAGAGGAAAATCAAATAAGAGATGACTCTTATTTCCCCTTTAAGAATAATATCTACGATATTATTGATATTGTTTTCTAAAGATCTTTCGCGACTTCTTGAAGATATTTATAAAGTTCCTTGATCTTATAACTTTGCGCTTCGTCAGCATGATAAGCGAAGGAAACCTTATTACTGTAAACCTCAAAGTCCTTACCAACTGTATTCACTTTTGCTTTAAGATGAGATCTTTTTAAGACATGGGTCGGAACCACAGCAATCCCCAGGCCTTCATTTACTGCCTGAAGCATCTGCCCGAAGGAATTGACCACTAATCTTGGTTTAATATTTCTTGGAACAACACCAAATTTCTCTCGGCACCAGCGATAAAAATTAGGGTCATTGGTCTCATAAAAAATAATCGGTAGATTAAGGAGGTCCTTTAATTCAGTGTTTTTCGTAATTTTAAATTTATCAGAAAACACAAGGGTCGTGTATTCGTCATGAAGCGTTTTCTTTTCGGCAAATGCTGGGACAAGATAATCAGGCATAATGAGGCAATCAATCTCATGCTGCTCAAATTTTTTCACGATATTTTCTGGAAAATCCATCGAGAGTTTTACTTCTAGTTCCGGATAACTTGAAAGAAAGCCAAGCATCCTACTTGAAAGCCAGGTTTTACCCAGACCATAAAGAGAACCGACGTGAAGCTTTCCTTTGATTTCATGATTTTCAAGATGAATTTGCTCAATAGTTTCTTCGATACGTCTAAAATATTGTTTGGCCACCTTTGCTAGCCTTAATCCCTGATCAGTAAGTCGAACGGACTTTCCTTGACGAGTGATGATAGGAAAACCAACTTTTGCTTCTAAATTTTTTAACGCCTGAGAAACAGCAGACTGAGTGACATTAAGTTCCTCGGCCGCTTTAGAGATATTTTCGTTGTGAGATAGTGCAATAAGCACTTGGAGCATGGATGTTTCAATCATAAGTTCAGCTAATACAGAGTATTAGCTAAACTGTAAACAAAAAAAAGGCCCGGGATATACCCAGGCCTAGATTGTCTAATTTTTTTTAAAAAATTATTCAGCTCTTTCTGCAAGCTTCTCTTTACGAGCAACAATAACTTTCTCTTGAACGTGAGAAGGACATGGCTCGTACTTAGCAAACTCCATCGAGTAACCAGCTTTACCAGCTGTACCCGAACGAAGAACTGTCGCATATCCGAACATTTCTGAAAGAGGAACGTGAGCGTTAATAACAGCGTCACCTGTTTCAGTTGTTTCAGAACCAAGAATCACACCACGGCGAGAAGATAAGTCACCGATAACGAAACCTTGGTAATCTTGCGGAGTTTCAACTTCAACCTTCATGATTGGCTCAAGAAGGATTGGGTTAGCGTTCTTAATAGCATCTCTCATTGCCATACGAGCAGCGATACGGAATGCCATATCTGATGAATCCACATCGTGATATTGACCGTCTTGAAGGAAAGCTTCAACGTCAATCACTGGGAAAGCAGCTAGAGGACCCTTATTCATAACGTCACCGAAACCACGATCACAAGAAGGAATGAATTCGTTTGGAATCACACCACCCTTAATTTCGTTAACGAAACGATAAACTTGGTCATCACGCTCTTTTCTATCTTGAGCAAGAGGTCTGATCTTACCAGCAACTTTTGCAAATTGACCCGATCCACCAGTTTGCTTCTTGTGAGTGTATTCAAGCTTAGCTTCGCCGCGGATTGTTTCACGGTAGTTAACTTGTGGAGCTCCGACTTCAACTTCTGCTTTATATTCACGCTTAAGACGCTCAACATAGATTTCAAGGTGAAGCTCACCCATACCAGCAATACGTGTCTCACCAGATTCTTCATCTGTGAAAAGGTGGAATGTAGGATCTTCTTTAATGAAGCGCTGAAGTCCTTTAGACATACGAGCTTGCATTTCTTTATCTTTTGCTTTGATTGAAAGCTCAATCACTGGAATAGGTACGTGCATACCTTCACAAGAAAGATGCTCTACGTTTCCGTCTTCAGATACAAAAGTATCCCCTGAAGCACAGTCAACACCGATCATGGAGATGATATCCCCTGCTGATGCTGAATCGATATTTTCTCTGTCGTTAGCGTGCATGCGCACGATACGACCGATACGAACTCTTTTCTTAGTACGAGTATTAACAAGAGTTTCACCCTTGTTAAGTGTACCTTGATAAATTCTTGTATAAGTTAACTGACCGAATTGTTCATCAGTGATTTTGAACGCCATACAAACAAGTGGCTTATCAAATTCTGGAACGAGATCAACTTTTTGACCAGTTGTTGAATCGATTGCCTTTGGCTTCTCACAAGTCACTGGAGAAGGGAGGTATCTTGCAACTGCATTTAGAAGAAGTTGAACACCTTTATTTTTGAAAGCTGAACCCATGAAAACCGGAGTGAATTGAAGTGAGTTAACACCTTTTCTTACGGCAGAGTGGATTTGCTCTTCAGAAATGTCTTTTCCATCAAGAATGGCTTCCATCATTTCATCATCAAATGCTGAAACAGTATCAAGCATTTCTTCACGAGCTTTTGTTGCTTGATCCACTAATTCTCCAGGAATAGCTTCTTCACGAACGTTCTCACCGTTATCACCATCGAAGTAAAAAGCCTTCATCGTGATAAGATCAATACAGCCTTTGAAGTTTTCTTCAGCGCCAATAGGAATTTGCATAAGAACAGCATTGTGCCCTAGCTTCTCTTTAAGGGCCTTAACACCGTTGTAAGGATTCGCACCCATACGGTCCATCTTATTTAAGAAGGCCATACGTGGAACGCGGTAACGCTTCATCTGACGGTCAACAGTGATTGACTGAGATTGAACACCAGCAACTGAACAAAGAACAAGAATCGCCCCATCAAGAACACGAAGAGAACGCTCAACTTCAACTGTGAAGTCCACGTGTCCCGGAGTATCAATAAGGTTGATCTTGATTGATTTCTCATCGCCTTCAGCGAATTTGATACCTTTTTTATCAATACCGGCCCATTCAACAGTTGTAGCTGCTGAAGTGATCGTAATACCTTTTTCTTTTTCTAGCTCCATGTGATCCATGGTCGCTCCGGCGCCGCCGCCTTTAACGTCTTCAATCTTGTGGATTTTAGAACAATAAAAAAGAATACGTTCTGATAGTGTTGTCTTACCAGAGTCAATGTGGGCAGAAATCCCAATGTTTCTGGTCTTGGACAGGTTCTTGTCAATACTCATCTGTACTCCAAATGGTCTAGAGGGTTATTCATTCAATTTTTTAGCCTGCATCATAATGAAGGGCCCCTCCTTCGTCAATATCCTTTCCCCTACTTAGAAGTGCTTTTTGCTTATTGCCAAACCTCAATTTTTGAACGAAATTCATGGGCATGTCTGGCAAGAAAGATCTCGATAAATCAACACTCTATGAAGCCGTAAAAACTCTGGTGGAGTCCTCCAATAAGCATATTCACCTGAATCAACAAAAGCTCTTCACCCTCTTTAGTATCGCCTTTCAGTATATTTTGTTTCGTTCAACCAAAAATCCAGGCCATTATATTATTAGAATTGAAGACTCTATGTTGGCGGAAAAACTCGCTCGAAAGTCCAAAGATGAAACCACCAGAAAATTCATGGGAAGACTCTTAGTCCCAAGACGACTGCCCTACGGTAACTCAACTTTTCATCTGGACTATTTTCCCCTTACGACATGGGGCGTCACGAAAGACCTCCCTAAGGAGAAAATTCAAGGGGCGATCATTGTAAAAAATACATCACATAATCCTCTGATTGAAGAGTCTGACTTTAGGCATATCACTGAGGATGAACAGGCAATCCAACTTTTTGGGAAAAACTATTACCTAAATTCTCTTATGGGAATTGCTCCCACAACCATCACGATAGCATTTGACGAAGAATTTGAAGGTCTTGAGAAAATTCTTTTTGATTTTATTGAAGAAAAATCTGAAAGATTAGTGGATGGGGTAACAATGAAGGATGATATTCAGTTCGAAGACTGATTAACTTTAACTCCGTCACTGAAGACAACTTGATTGATTTGCCCATTTCGATCCCACTCTTTCCAAGTCCCTTGTTTTAAATCTGACCTAAACGAGCCCTGAGCTTTTGGCTGGCCGTTACTGTAGTAAAAATTCCAAACTCCGGTTTTAAGATCATTAAAGTATTCCCCCTCGGCGAGAGGCTTCCCGGTCTCATAATAGTGACTCCACTTTCCAGCCCTCTTCCCCTTGGAGCACGACCCTTCAGCGGCCACAACTCCATTTTCAAACAAGATGATGTTATACCCTTCAACCACCTTGAGGGGCCGATAAATCTCTTGAGGAGGCATGATCCATGAAAAACCTTGAATTTTGTCTTCCAATTGAAATTTTCTAGTCGTTTCTAAAATAAAAAAAGCTGCTCCTTCTTTTTCTCTAGAGGAAACATCTTTTATATAAGTGAGCTCATCCTTTAATTTTGAAACGAGTGTTGGAAGAGAAGATTCAAATTTTTTGACAGGATCAGAATCTGTTCCAAAGATACATTTAGCAAAAAGTCCCACCATTTGTTTTTGGCTCATCATAACTTTTAGGATGTCATCCGAACTTAATTGCAGAAAATCATCAAAGGTTTTTAAATTCTTCATCACGTAGGTCATATAAATCGGATCTTCCATTAATCCGGCCGTCAGGATCTGACCTCTCATAGGAGAGCCAGTTGTCTCCATACTTGAAACGAATTCTTTAAAACCATCGGCTTGTTTTTTTTTGATTCTATCTAGCATAAAAATTATTTTCTTAATCTTTTTAAGATGACCAAAAGCCTATCTTCAATTTTCTGAATTTCCTCTTCACATACATGAAAGGGAAGTGACATCCTTAATCCGTTCTTAGAAACATGGTGAAGTCCTTTCTGAACTAATAAAGGACTCGCCTTAGCGGCGCCACTAGAGCACGCAGACCCTGCACTGATTTCCAAACCATGAAGATCAAAAAGTGCCAGGGCAATATCACTACTACACTCATTAAGATAAAAATAAATCGTATTTGAAGCTACTAGGTTTCCGGTGACGATATCACCCATCTCAGCAAGAGCTGTCTTCATAAACTTCTCTAAACGAGATCTCAAAAAAGAAGTCTTTTTTATATCCACTCTTTCAAGATCACCTAGGGCCAGAGCGATACTTTTTACACCTAAAACATTTTCAGTCCCCGAGCGAAGGCCCCCTTGCTGGGAGCCACCCATCATTAGTGGATGAAAATCAATATCACTTCGAAATAAAGAAAATCCCATACCCTTTAAGGAGCCAAACTTATGAGAAGAAAAACTCCAAATATCACCGAAACTCAAATCACGCCAATCTAAAATTTTTCCAGGTGCTTGAACACCATCAACATGAATATAAAGATCACTCAGTGATTTAAATCGAGCTAATTCACCGATAGGAGAAATTTGACCAGTTTCATTATGAACCCACAAATGGTGATAAAGAATAATAAGATCCGGGTTATTTTCTTTTTTATCTTTTAGAACTTCAAAATTTGATTCATGGGAATAATTGAGACCCTTATCACGCTGAAGTTCAAAAAACTTAACATGTGAGCCAAAAAACTTTTCTTCTAGTGAAGTCACAGCTGGGTGATCAAGCCTAGAAAAACAAATTAAAAGATCCTTACCCTTTAATCGCGCCATCTCTGAAAAGGAATGAGCAAATGTATGAAAGGCTTCAGTTGCGCCAGAATGAAAAAACAACTTTGTGTCTTTTTCACTTTTATTGAAAGTCTTGAAGATAATCGCCCTAGACTCGTTAATTGATTTACGGGCCGATTTACCACTGGAATGTTGACTTGAGGGGTTTCCAAAAAGAAGATCGCCGCTTTTCAACCAGTGATGAACTGACTGAGAAAGCGGCGACGTTGCATTATAATCGAGATAAAGACGTTCGAAATTCACCTAGAGAATTATACCAGAATTACTGGTTAATTTCTCCAACATTTTGGCGAATAGCGGATTCTTTAGTGCCTTCAGTAGCGAAAGCACCAGTGCTCTTACGAGCAAGGTCACCTAAAGTAGTAGTAGCAAGGTAGTCTTGCATAATAGTACCTAGGTTTTCGAAATAAGACTTAGTAAGGTTGAATTCTTTAGTATCAACAACAGCGTTGATATCATTTCCAGCCTCGTCTTTCATGATTTCGATACCAGAGCTTGGGATACCAAGGATATCTCTAGCTGGGTTGATGTTTTCACCTACACAATCAAGAACGTCTTTAACAGAGATTTCGTCTTGAGAGCGAGCTAGAACGTATCCACCACCTGGACCACGAACTGACTTCACAACTTTACCTGTACGTAGCTTTCTGAAAAGCTGCTCTAGGTAGTGTAGAGAGATTGATTGTCTTGTTGAGATTTCTTGTAGTCTTACTGGATTTCCATTTGAGTGGAAAGTAAGGTCAAGCATAGCTCGAACTGCGTAACGGCCTTTAGATGTAAGTCTCATTGTCTTCCTCCATAAATCCAAAAAAGTTGGTAATTTTCGATCGGGCTACGAAACCATCCTTGTTGCCCGAGAAACATTCATTCTGAAATGTCGCTCACAACAAATCAGACTAAATATCTCCTAAATAGTATGACCTTTTCTTTTTTCTCACGTCAACTTTAATTCTGAAACATTTCTGTATTTTTTTTTGAAGACAAAAAGACTCGCCAAATACCAAGTAAAATCAATAGCTTGAAAATTCGCATCAAGCACAGTGCTGAATTGTCCCCAGGCAAATATTTCCGACAAAATCGGTTAATCTTCGGTAAGGGAAAAGAGAGAAAAGTTTCGTGAAAATGAATCAATAGAGTCGGAACTGCCTTCATTCACTGTGATCTCGATTAAATAAGAAGAATAATTTTCAGGAAGTTCTCGATTTAATCTCCGAGCAAATTTCATTCCCCATTCTACAAAAAAATACTGCTTCTCTTCTAAATACCCAGGTAACTCTAGTTGAAGAATTTCTTCATTCTTTTCTATTCGATAAAGGTCAGCATGAAGAAAATTTTTACACTCTGACAAAATTGAATAAGTAGGACTTAATGTTTCACCTTCACCAATAAAAGCTTGAGTAAAGGTTGTTTTTCCTGCTCCTAGATCTCCTTCAAGGATGATCATAGAAGGAACTTTTGCCAAATCTTTCAATTCATAAACAATATATGAAAGATCCGACTTAAAAACTTTTTTCCATTCTCTGATTAATTTTTTATTCATACTAATCTTTTAGAAGCTCATCTAATGCCTTAAACGCATCTGGAAATGCTTCAATAAGACTAGTCGCAGTCATTGGTCTTACACCCAATTTTTCAGCTGCAAATCGACCTGACCAAGTGTGAATAAGAACACCTAATAAAATCGTTCGATTTAGATTTTCATAAATATTATAAAGAGATTCGCGTTTTTTAAGGTTCGCCTCTTGAGCAATAAATCCTCCTAATATACCGGCCAGCACATCACCTACACCACCAGTGGCCATGCCATCATTAGGAGAAAAATTAAAAAATGTTTTTCCATTTGGAAAACCTAAATAGGTACATGGGCCTTTTAGAATAACGGAACAACTGATTCTTTCAATAGTCTCTTTCAAATGAAAGTAGGGCTCTTTTTGAACTTCCTCTAACGGAACTCCAATAAAGCGAGAGAATTCTCCAAAGTGTGGAGTCATGAGAGTCGGAGCATTTCTAAGCTTAAAAACTTCTGAATCATCTTTAATATTGAGGACATTAATAGCATCAGCATCGAGAACAACTGGACCAGAAAAATTATTTAAAATCTCAAGCACAAGAGAGCGAGAGCGAAGGGAGCGCCCTAAACCTGGACCAATCACAATGGAGTCATATTTCTCCAGGTCTTTAAAAAGTTTTTCCCATTTTGCCTGATCATTAGGAATAAAACCTGTCATGACTTCGGGAATTAACCGGGAGATAAACTCTTGATACTGAGGCTCCCAAGTGGTAGCCGTCACGAGCCCTGCTCCTACTTTTAAAGCAGCTGTACTAGACATCACGAGTGCTCCGGTGAGACCGTGTGATCCACCAATGACAAGAGTGTGACCAAAAAGTTTTTTATCACCAAATTTATTTCGAGCAGGAGGAAGATCTTTTTTCAAATCTTTATCAATGAGAAATTTATCACCGCCGCTTTCTATAATGTCTCTTGGAAGTCCAGATTGGATGACTTCCACTTCTCCAACTAATTTTGCTCCTTCGGCTTGGTAGTAAGCAAGTTTAGGAAGACCTACGGCCAGAGTAAGATCAGCCTTGATGGCATTTCCCTGAATTTGACCTGAGTCACCTTCAACTCCCGTAGGGATATCGAGAGAAATAGTGTAAGCTTTTTCCTGATTAATGAGATTAATCACATCCGAAATGAAATGTGAAAGTGGAAGACGAACGCCGGTTCCAAAGATAGCATCGATGATGATTTTAGGAACTGAATTTTGTTGAAAATAACTCTCTAAAGCATTCACATCATCAATTTGGGCCGTTCTCACTCCATAGGATTTAGCAATTTTTAGCTGTTCTTTAACCTCTTGGGAGCAATCTTTTTCTTCAAATAATAAAAACGCTCTTGTTTCATGACCCATACTAGCTAGGTGTCTTGCAATTGCGAGACCTGTGCCGCCATTGAAGCCCTTACCTATCATGAAAATAAGTTCACCTAAATGAATTTCCTTGCCAAGTTTATCAACAATCGCTTTCGCTCCTAAAAGAGCAACATTTTCAATAATTAATTTTTCTGGAAATAGATATTTTGTCTGAGCAATCTTTTCTAATTCCTTCATTTCAGCGTGAGTGACAATTCTCATAGTGTTAACCCTTAAGAGGATGTTGATTTATTAATGTAAGCATCTCTTTTATCACATGACCCATTCCAATAAAGACAGATTCGGCAATAATCCAATGACCGATATTATATTCTTCAAAATCACCCTCTTGGAGAAGTGGAAGAAGGGATTCAAACGTAAGGCCATGGCCTGCGTGATAACCCCAGCCTCGTGGTTTCATAAGAAGTGAGCCCTTGCGATATTTCTGGAGGTGATGAATCAAATCTTTTTTGTTCAAAAAATCTTTTGCATACTCACCTGTGTGAATTTCAACGGCGTCGGCGTTCAGTAAGAGGCATTTATTAAGCACTTCTTCATCTGCTTCAACAAACAAGGAAATTTTCGTCTTAGGTGCGCCCTTCTTGATTTCATCACAAGCTTTTTTAATTCGACTAAAGTTATGTGGGTCTAAAAGATCAAGCCCACCTTCAGTGGTTCTTTCTTCTCTTTTTTCTGGAACGAGACAAACCCATTCTGGCCGTTCTTGGATCGCTATCTGGACCATTTCGTCTGAGGCACCCATCTCAAGATTTAATAGTTTCCCCATCTTTTTACACATGCTGTGAACAACGGGAACATCTCTATCTTGAATATGACGCCTGTCTTCTCTTAGATGAATGGTTATTTGATCTGCGCCAGTTGCTAATGAGACTTCAGCAGCTCTTTCGACTTCAGGATAAAACTCCCCTCTCTGCTGGCGTAGAGTGGCCACGTGATCAATATTGACTCCAAGTCTTGCGTATTTCATTTAACACCCTAACCTAGTGATTTTTTCACGACATCGGTCAATTCTAAACAAAGAGCACTCACGAGTTTGGAATCCCTACCCTCGACCATGACACGCGCCAAGGGTTCGGTGCCAGAATAACGTAGAAGAATTCTTCCCTCTTTGCCAAGCTTGGCCTCAGCATGTGACATCGCTTTTTTAATTTCAGTGACTTCTTCAAATGGAACACGTTTTAAAACTGGGACATTTTTCATTTCTTGTGGAAAGAGTTCAATATCTTTTGAAAGTTCAGATAAATCCCGATCGTAAAACTTGATGCTCTCAATAACTTTCAGGGCCGCAAGTATTCCGTCACCAGTCGTTGAATATTTTTTAAATACAAGGTGACCAGAAGGCTCTCCACCAAACAGAGCACCACTTTGCCTCATATGCTCAACAATATAGCGATCTCCTACTTGAGTCCTGATAAACTTAAGACCATTCTCTTTTAAATAATATTCAAGCCCAAAATTACTCATGACGGTTCCAACAACTTCGTTTGTTGGCCCAATTTCCTGATTATCTTTTAAAAATTTCCCACACAGACCAATTAATTTATCTCCGTGAATCACCTCTCCAGATGAATCAACAATCGTCAAACGATCGCCATCTCCATCTAGACAGACACCTAGATCAGCACGATATTTTTTTACATTCTCTGCACAAATCTGCGGGTGTAAAGCGCCACAAGATTTATTAATATTTGTCCCATTTGGCGAGTTCCCAATGGATATAACTTCAGCTCCAAGCTCCTCAAAAACGATGGGCGCCAACTTATAACCAGCACCATTAGCACCATCTACGACAATCCTTAATCCTTCCAGAGAATATTGGGGTGATAACGCGGCTTTCGTGTGAACAATATATCTTCCAATGACCTCATCAAGTCTTTTTGCATTTCCTAATTCGTCTCCAATCTTTTGAGGAATGAGAGAGGAGTCTGTGAGCATCCTCTCTAACTCAAGTTCGATGTCATCTGGCAATTTATGGCCAGTCCGATCAAAAATTTTAATGCCGTTATCTTCAAAAGAATTGTGAGAAGCAGAAATCATAACCCCCGCATCGGCCCTCATACTCTGAGTCACAAAGGCGACACCCGGAGTTGGTAGTGGACCAGTTAAGATGGCTCGACCACCTTGGGAGCAAACTCCAGCTGAGAAAGCTTGCTCAAGCATATAGCAGGAAAGACGAGTATCTTTACCGATAATGATGAGTGGTTTTTTAGAAAAATTTTTCTGAAAATAACTCGTGACTGCCCTACCAAGGACAAATGCGACCTCTCCTGTCATGGGATAAATGTTCGCCTTACCTCTAATTCCGTCGGTTCCAAAAAACTTTCTACCTGACATAAAAATGGCTCTCTTTATGAATGAAATTCAGACTTTAATATACCAGTTTATTGTATATTCACAATAATGGTCTTAGGTGAGATGTCTAGTAATTGCATAGTTGGAGGATGGACAACTTTGAGTGGGACTTCAACTCTACCCTTTGACTTCTCTGGAACGTCTGCCCATACCTGAACTGAAGAGGATACATTTGATCGGTTTTTTAAGACTTTTTCAGGGATTAACAACTTAACATCCGCAAATTTAACCAGAGAGCTTATTTTCTGTTTTTCCGAGAAAAACCTTATCGGTAAAGACTTCAAAGTAAAATTTGAAGTTGATGCCTTGAGCTGATAATTCAATTTAATACCCAGGCCACTCAAGAGACTTAATCGATCATCTGGTAGTTGTATTTCTACCGGCACTTGCTCATAACCTGGAAGGCTCGAGAGCTCAATCGGCCGAGTGGGAAGTTCTTTTAAACTTAGTATCAATGAGCGAGGGCCATAGACCTCGACCTCGGCGGGCTCTAGAACGAGATTTTGTAGAGAAATTTTGTCAGAAAACTGGCCACTAAACTGAATTTTTATAGGCACTATTTTACTCGCCTTTTTTTCAAGTTTTATCGCCAGTTTTTTCGGCAAGACTTTATCCACTTTCATCCCAAATGGTAACTCAAGTTGGGCAGGATTTACCTCAATATCAAATTGGGTTTCTCGTTTGGAGTTTGTTTTATTGAGATCAACGACAATTCTGTCCTCTCTATCCAGAACCGTTCGAACGAAGGCCCTTGGCCCTTCAATAATAAATGTGACCTCTAGAGGAGGTTTAATAGCAAACATCATATCTGTCGGAAGAATAAAATCTAAATAGATCGTTTTTTCAAATTTTATTTTTTCAGAATTAACGACATAGACCCAAATAAAAACAGAAACAAAAATAGCAATAAATTTCAAGGAGTGTTTTTTTAGACGAACTTGCATCATATCGCCCGTCCCGGAACTGTCTCAACACCAAGCCTATCAATTTCAATCAGGAATTTACGAAGATATCTTCTAAGAGTCTCTTCGTTTTCCATGTAGTGAAAGACTCCACCATAGCAAATATTAATTTTCCCCGTTTCTTCTGAAACGGTTACAACAACGGCATCTGAAACTTCTGTAATTCCAAGCGCAGCGCGATGTCTAGTTCCATAATGACGGTCGATCTCAACATTTTTAGATAGGGGAAGAAAACAGCCCGCGGCCTGAATCATTCCATTGAAAAGTATAATGGCACCATCATGAAGTGGGGATTTTGTTTGGAAAATAGAATAAATGATATCTGAATGAACTCTAGAATCTAACCTCGTACCTGTTGACGAGTAATTTAAAAGACCGTGGTACTTTTCAAAAACAATAAGGGCACCAGTTCTCTCTCTTGAAAGCGCAGAACATGCAACAACGACTTCCTCGATCTGTTGATCGAATTGAGTTTTAGCATTTCGTCCAATAATTTTAGTATTCGTGATGGAAACGAGCGCACTTCTGATTTGATCCTGAAAAAGAACAATGAGAATAATAAATAAGTAATCAAAAAAGTTTTGAAGGATCCATGAAAGTGAATAGAGTTCATAATATTGAGATAACCACCACATAATCGCCAAGGCAACGATACCAAAAAGCATCTGATAAGCACGTGTTCCTTGAACAATTGAGAGAAAACGATAAACGATCAAACCAACGACTACTATGTCGATAAAATCAACGAACCTGAAATTGGCAATGAGAATGCCGAATTGTTGCAAAAATACCTCTTAGCTTTAATGACTCTATCGGTTGATGAATTGAGAATGTGAGGAGAAATATGGGGAAACAGGATGTTTCCCCGTATTGAAATTAAGCTGCTTTCTTTGCTGTTGTTGATGTTTCGCTGGAAACTTTTTCTGTGTTCTTTAAAGTCTCAAGAATTTCATCTGAGATGAGCATTTTCTTCCTAAGGGCTTCTCGAGAGATACCCATCGCCGTCGCAGCTTTCGATTTGTTACCTTTATGCCTTTTAATTTCAGCGATAATAAGTTCTCTTTCTACTAGGGCAACTCGGTCCTTTAAAGGCACACTCGGGTTGTCAGCATGTGGAATATTCTCGAGCATTGTATTGGATGATTTAGTTACATCTATAATTGGTGAAGACTTAGAGCCAAGGTCAGTGATGATATGACCCTTAGGATTATAAAGAACAGCTTTCTCGACTGCTTTCTCTAACTCTAGAACGTTACCATTCCACGAATAACTCATTAATTGCTCTTTAACGACATCCGAAAACTCTTTAAGTAAAAGGCCTTGCTTTCTGCATTCCTTTTTCAAAAAGTAATCCAGAAGATCTTGCACATCAGAAGGTCTCTTTCTGAGTGGATCGATATTCACCTCTGATGAACACATGTAAGAAAAAAGATCAGTATTGAAGGCACCTTCTTCTTCAATCATCGTTTTCAAATTTTTACTTGTCGTAAATATTGATCTCACATCCAAAGAGATGTGTGAGCCAGGAATCCTTCTTTCAGTCAGGACTTGATAGAGTTTAATCTGCATGTGAATTGGCATAAAAGAGATCTCTTCAAAAAGAACAGTCCCACCAATACACTCTTCAAGTTTACTTTTTGATTCTGAAGTACCAAATATTTCTTTAGACAGAGTTTCTTCATCAACACCTTTGCATTTAATTAAAACGAAAGGGGCAAGACCTCGTTTTCCTTCATTATGAAGTATTCTAGAAAAGAGTTTTTTACCTACTCCAACCTCTCCATGAACGATTAAGGGAGAATCAATATCTTTAAGCCTTACAACTGCTTTACGAATTTCTGACGTTTGGCCTGAGCGACCAATCCACGCAAACTCTCTTTCATAGGGTGAAGAAAATCTTCTAATGAGTGACTTTTCCGAAATCGGACTGTAATTATGGAAGACTGAAGAAAGAATGAGGGCCAAAACTTTCATTGTTTTTTCATCTTCAACTGTAAAGCGGTCCTCGTTTCTCTTATTCAGGACCTCTATCACACCGATAATTTTATCTTCCCTATTACTGATAGGAGAACAAATAATTGATCTCGTATCAAAACCAGTCATTTTATCCATTTCTTTTGAAAATCTGACTTTGTCTGATTTGGTATCAATGTTTAAAGAAACACCGGTCGTAAAAACAGACCCTGCAATTCCTTTTCTGTAATCAAACTTCAGTAATTCTTTCTCAATTCCAAGTGCCGCAACGGCTTCCAATTCATTGGTGTCTGTATTTATAAGAAAAACTGAAGCCCTTTGCCCGTTTAAGATTCGAACAATTTCTTCTAACATACTTTCAACAAATTTTTCTTTGTTACCAAACTGTGTAATATCTTTAAAGAGTGAAAGAAGAAGTGAGAACATCTCAAAGCCCTCTTTCTCAGAAGCGTAATGCTGAGTTAGGGCAAGTTGAATCAAAGAATCTTTTAGTCTTTCAGGTGGCAGTGATTGGATATACTGCTCGATGAACCTTTTCATATTGCCATAGTCTTCAGAATCTAACTCTGCTCCGTAGTTCATATCATCAGAAGAGGAAGAATTTACATCTTTAAAGGCCCTTACAATATTGGCACCAAAATCAAATCTTAATCTTTTGAACTGTAAAGAGCACCTAACGACCGTTCCAACTGGAAGTGGAAAGCTTGTTGTAAAACCGGCCCCTGTCATGCTTACATCCATTAATTTAACTTTTTCTACAAACTGGAATTTACCACCATCGTCTTCATACTCTACTAAGAATTGGACATCATCTCGAGATTCAACCGGCACTCGGAATGATTGATAGTATTTAAATTCAGAAAAACTGGTCAGCATGGAAGCTCCCTTTAAAACCTAATCTCTTGGTCTTATCGGAGAAGGGCGGAAAAACTTTAGAAAACTTGCCTCAAAATCTTGGCAGATGGGTCGTTAGCTATTTAAGTGATCGAAACTTTCAAGTATTTCTCTCATGATGTTTATCCCAGAGATTCTTTCAAGCTGCTCTATACCGGGGACAGTATTGAGTTCCAAGATGTATAATTCCTCATCCTTAATAAATAGATCAATCGCTCCATAATGGGCAGCTGAAGACTCCACTAAACTCTGAATTTTCACTACGATTGCATCCGGTAATCTTGAGATCTGGGCTTCACCCTGAGTTTGAAAGTTAGCCGCTATCCCAGACTTTGCTTTTCTTTCAAGAATAATGGGACTCTTCCCTTTAATAAAAAAATAGCGAAACTCTTTTCCATCTTTAATTAAGGGTTGTAGGAGATAATTTTCATCAGAACTTTTTTTCTTTTTCCAGGATTTAAATTCTGGCCATGTTAATTTTTGAACTCCCCATCCCCCCTGGCCTACAAATGGCTTCACAACTAACTCTGGATAAAGTCTAAAAAATTTCTCTATGCTTAAAAGATCACTCCCCTTGATCGGAAGCCATGGAAGAGAAGGGATATCTTCTTTCTCAAACCATTCGTATTGATTTATTTTTGAGCGAAAAAGTTTTAGGACTTCAAGACTATTAATTAATTTATTATTTGAAATAGTCTTTAAAAACATGAGATCAAGATCGCTGTTATAGACCCCAGTACATCTTGAAAGGTAGAGATCAGCAGAGGGAAACTCAATATCCAACCAGGGATTAAAGATTTCTATTCTATCCCTGACTTCTTCAATCAGCCTTTTTATGAAGTAAGTATCTTTATTTTTTGCAACAACACATATCTTATTCATAAAGACAGTTCCTATAACTTTAATTAAAATATTCTCATGATTTTTAAATTTTTATCCATTTTTTTGACATTATCTTATTCAATTAATAGTTTTGCTCAGGAAGATGCTAGTAAATCTGAGACCTATCCATTGGTACCTAATCTTCAAGGATTTTGCTACGAACTAAGTAAAAAATTTGAGGAATATAAATGGGGCCACCCACAGTGTGAGCAATTTAAATGGATCAACGTCCGTAAATCTTCAAAAGGGACTCCACTCATTTGGACGACTTTCGGTGAAGAAAAATCGGCTGGTTCTCAAAATACAACTCTTGTTTTATGTGGTGTTCATGGTGATGAGATCACACCTGTAAAATTCTGCTGGGATTTGATGAATGAGTTAAAAACAAATCACACGTTCACAGATAAAGTCGTTGTCGTAGCCCCTTTGGTTACGCCTGATTCATTTTTCATCAAAAAACCAACTCGAACAAATGCAACTGGTGTAGATGTGAATCGAAACTTCCCTACTTCAGACTGGCACTCCGATGCTCACAAGAAGTGGAAGTCCGCTTATAAAGGGGATAAAAGAAAATTTCCAGGAAACAAATCGGCTTCAGAACAGGAAACGATATTCCAGATGAATCTCATCAAACGATACAAACCAAACAAAGTCATTAGTGTTCATGCACCTCTGACAATTTTAGATTATGATGGTCCAACACTACAGGCAGAGAATGGAAAATCCGCAAAAGAACTCCTAGAGCAGATGTCTCAAAAATCATCTGGCTACAAGGTTTCAAACTACCCTATCTTCCCTGGAAGCCTTGGGAATTGGGCCGGAAAAGAAAATCATATCCCGACCTATACCTTAGAGTTACCAAACTCAAATCCCCAAGAAACTGAAAAATTTTGGAATCTTTTTAAAGAGTCGGTCATCTTCGCTATTAATCACAAGATGAAACCGACTGTAGATTAATTCTCTTTTGCCTCTTTAATGGGTGGTGCCGGAAGTAGTTTGACAAGAATTGCTGGTGCAACCATGAGTCCTGCTCCAATAAGATAAGCATTGGCAGATCCAAATTTCCAATAAACCAAAGATGCGTAAATTGGCCCCATCACTCTTCCAAGAGCTCCGAGGGATCTAAATATTCCTAAGCTCTGTCCTTGCATGTGCGAAGGCGTATAGAAAGAGACCAGTGTTGTAAGGCATGGGATAATCATGGCCGAACCAAGGGCCAAGAAAAAGAGACCCGCGTAAAGCATCCAAGGAGCATTTGCAAAGGCCAGTATAACAAGGCCAGGAATAATAGAAACGAGTCCTTGAAAACTCATCTTCCTTTCCCCAACAGTATGGGCCTTACGTCTCACGTAACCACCTTGAACCATCCCTAGAATGAAGCCAATGAAGATAAACATGTAGGCATTATCCATTGAGGTGTAACCCAAGCGCTCCACTGCAAGAAAAGTGAGTGTAAACTCCATTCCCGAAAAAGCGGTAATGAATAAAAAGTACGCAAAATTAGTTTTATTAATTCCTGGAAATGGAAGTGGCTTAAGAAGTTTTAATGGATTTAGGCTTCTTTCAATATGCGCCTTAACTCCAGGTTTTAAAGTTTCTGGGAACGATTTCCAAATTGTGATGAAGTTAATAAAACTTAAAATGGCTGCCAGAGTTGCTGGAGTCGAAAATGGATTGACACCGTAGCTCGCAAGCTGCGGGTAATGGAGGATGGGGTTATAAAGAGATAAAATACCACCAAGTGCTGGACCAAAAACAAATCCAATTGCAAAAGCAATCCCAATGACGGCCATACCCTTCGATCTATTTTTTTCGTCAGTGATATCACTCACAACAGCGGATGCAATGGAGAGATTTCCGGCCATAAGACCACCAACCAAACGAGCTGTGATGAGAAGTGTGAATGAACCAGAAAAAATCCAAATGATGTAACTAATAAAAAGACCAAAAACAGAAATCAATAGAACTGGCCTTCTTCCTATCCTGTCTGAAATGCCTCCCCAAAGTGGAGCACCAATAAACTGGAGAAGTGAGTAAAGGGCACCTAATAAACCGCCAAAAAGTACAATTGTACTCATCTGAGGAGTCCCATCACTAGTAAAAGAAATGGTTTGAATACTTGAAATAAGCTCCATCATTTTTGAAAGGAAAAAATTATCTTTATCCACTTCTAAATAATATTTCGCCATGGCAGGAAACATGGGAAAAATAATCGAGAAACCAATGAGATCCAAAAACATTGTGAGAAACATTAACTTTAAAATTTTCTTAGATTCTGGAGGTAGTTTCGATGGAGCATGGGCCTCTTGGTCTTTAATCACTTGTTTGTACCTTTCTTGAGAATCAATATTATAAAAGAGTGCCTGCCGATCCACTTCAGAACCGTTAGCATAGGTATTGATAAATTTTGCGTAGTCCTCAATCCATTCAGGATCAGCATTCACGCAAGGGACATGAACTAATTCTCCCCCAGCATCCTTAACTTCGTGACCAAGCTCATTCCCTATTTCATCGGTGGTTTCAAGACAGTCCACGACAAAACTAGGGCAATAAACAGCTATTTTTTTCACCCCATTTTCAATTTTTTTCACAACAGTTTCGTCTGTATAAGGACCAAGCCATACTTCAGAACCAAAGCGAGATTGAAATGTCATAGAAATAGGAATCGAAGGATTTAATTTTTCTTTTATAAGTTCATAGGTTTCTAAGCAATGAAGGAGATAGAGATCTTTTTTCTCTAAAACTCGGCGCAAAGGAATACCATGAAAAGAGATCACTATTTCATTTATGTCTGGGTGAGCACTTAGAGATTCTCTAAGTTTTCTCACAGAGTGATCAATGAAAGCTTTTGAACGGTGGTAGGAATTAACCACTGTAAACGTGGGAAGATTCACTCTACCACTAAATTCACCACCAATCGCATCCACAACTGAGGCAATAGTACTTTCAGAATACTGCGGGAATTGAGGAAGAACTAAAACTCTTTGGGCCCTGGTGTAGACATCTTCTTTTTCCCAAGCATCAAGGACTTCACCAGCACGAGGATTTGAGAGGAGAAAAACATGGTTCAGTTCTAAATTTGAATCAAGCTTTGGTCTAATCGCATTAGCGACTTTGACGGTATTAGTGACTAAAGGAAACCCCTCTTTTTGATAGATTCTGGAGTAGGCCTCGGCCGACTTTTTGGGTCTAAATGGCAGGACAAAGAGATTTAAGATGATCTTCCAGAGGAGTGGATTAATATCCACAACTCTTGGGTCGCCTAAGAATTCTCTCAGATATTCACGAACATCCGAGACCTTAGTGCTTTTGGGTGAACCTAATTGACCTAGAATAACTTTGATTTTTTCTGCCATATGCTTCTTTGTGTTGAAAGAGTTCTCTCTTTTTGTCATAAAAGGGGCTAAATGACTAGAATCAAAAGTTAACAGGGGGATCCTTTGGCAAAAAAAGCTAAGACGGAAGGTAGACAGGACAAAGAACTTGGAACTGTGACCCTTTTGGGCAACACAAAAACAAATTACCCAGAAACTTACTCCCCCAGTGTACTAGAGAAGTTTCCAAATAAAAATCCTGAGAATGACGCTTGGACCTCATTTATTTGTACTGAGTTCACTTCACTTTGCCCAAAAACAGGTCAACCGGATTTTGCTAAAATTTTTATCAATTACATTGCAGACAAAGAAATGGTGGAGTCTAAATCCCTTAAAATCTATCTTTTCAGCTTCAGAAACCACGGGGACTTTCATGAGGATTGTATTCAGAAGATCTGCAGGGATCTCTTTAAACTCATGAAACCAAAATATATCGAAGTTATGGGAGATTTCACTCCTAGAGGCGGAATTTCGATCTTCCCCTTTGCCTCAATGTCAAACGGTCAAAAAAAGTTTGAAGAGCTTAAAAACACAAGGATGGCCAACTATTCTCCCGGAAAATACGGCATGGACTTAGCTCGCCTTTATTAAGGATTTGGGTTAAAATAGAGTAAATAAAGGCAGGTTTTTATGGGTTTAGGGATGGGTGAATTACTAGTTGTACTTTTAATCGTAGTTCTTTTCTTTGGTGGAAAGAAACTTCCGCAACTAGGCTCTGCTCTTGGGGAGTCCATTAAAAACTTCAAAAAAGGCATGAAGGACGAGGACAACAACAAAAAGTCCTAAAACTTATCAACAACCTTCATCACCACTGGCCCATTTTCATCTAATTGTTCAATTTCTTCAAAAATACCAAGCACCACTTCTTCATAAGAAGGGTGTTTGTTTTTTTGTTTTAAAACTTGAATCACATATCTAGCGGCACGATCAATGAGTTTATTATTAGAGGGTCTCACCCAAGTCATGACATTCCCCTCATAGCGGCCAAGAATTCCCATGATGAGAGTTGAATGAGCATTAAGTAACATCTTAAGCATGAGGTGGTTAAAAAGTGAATCTTGGCCCCAATGAACAGAAAGTTCATGGTCAGAACATTTAAAGGAAACGTGATCACCATTTTGTGAAATTCGAAATTCTACAGAAGAAACTTCTTGGGAGCGTTTTTTTAAACCACTCTCTGAAATATCAAATCCCAAAACACGCTTAAGATTAATTTTATTTTCTAATTCCGACCACTCCAGAGGTCTTGGTTCACGATGAAGAAGTTGTGACCATGCTTCACTAGAACTTTGTGCTCCAGAAATAAAAAGATAAGAAAGGGCCCTAGGGGGATGATCATCTAAGCCGTTTTCAAAACCTCGAAGAGAAAAAGTTGGAGAACGCTCAGTCGTATCCGTTAAAATACTAATCGCTAAATGTGGATCGGCCACATAATTTAAGTACTTTTGCTCCTTATAGAGTGTTGACTCTAAAACAGTAAGTGGGGAGAAAAGTGAGTAATCCGTTTGAGTGAGTTTATCAAGAAAATCAGCATAAAAGTTGTTAAATGCTAATTGATCTTCAAAACGGTTAAGTAGCCCAACTCCAATCCCAAGCATCAGTGCCGTTGAGGACTGCATCCTCGTTGAGCCTGATATTGCCATAGGACCGACAGTGAGATTCACCTTATGAATCGTTTTTTGATCAAGAACATTTTTTGATCGTTCAATAGAAAAAAGTAATTCATCAGGATTACAGTACAAAAAATAAGGTCTTCGCTTAGAAACTTCAGAAGCTTTTTGAACGGCCCCAATAACAAACGGAGTCTCGCCTCCCTCAGTTGAAGCGAGAAGTAGATCTTGAGCACCAAATCCTATCTCCATGAGCTGCCTTTCACCATACTCAGTTTTATCTTCAAAACTTTCAACCGATTTAATGAGGGCATAATCACCGCCGGCCATGAAAGAGAGCACTTGGTGATTATCAGGATACTTTTGACGATAAAGGGTTTCTAAGACCAGAGAAAGTCTACCAGTGGCACCACATCCGCACATAAACACTTTATGTCCAGAAGATAACGTATCTTGAATATCACATGCTAGCTTCCATAAATCAGTACTCTTATTCTTTAGAAGCTTTAGCGCATCATGATCAACTTCTTGAAGAACTTTAAAAGCCTGCTTTACATCATGAGAAACCAGTTGAGAAAGATTTGTTGTTTTATGATGAAAACTCTCGGTCACCAAGTGGCCAAGTTTAAATTGAGAGCTAATTTCAAGAAATGCCTTGGTTTTTGTCGAGGGTGACACGGGTATTCTCATTGGATTTATTAATAAGCGTTATTTTATGAACAAATCCCAAGGAAATAAAGTGTTTTATCAATAAATCGGAGTCATAAAAGAAAATTTTAGAAGAGTTGTTTCTAAATCAGGACTTGAATGAATTTGTAAGAACGACACACCGTTTTCATATTCGCAATAAACGAGCTCCGGACGTATTATGGAACGATCCACTGGGGATAATTTTAGAAACAATATTTGAGAAAGACTCCCTTCACGGCATAAAGATTCAAATTTCTTATACACCTTGATGGATCCATAGGCATCAATAATATTATAGGGATCGTTAGATCTTAAAGTGACGAAAGTATTATTTTTTAACAACGCTAAAAAAGAATCACTATTATAAATCTCTTCACTCGTATGAATACTACGACCTAATTCAGAAAGAATATAATTAATTTTTAGACCCGTACCGATACAGCTTCGGCAAATCCCCTCCTCTAAATAACAGTTTGATTCACTTGAACAAAGGTTTTGGCAAAATTCACTCGTCCCTTTACAAGAAACAGATAATTCTTTTTTTAAATCATCACGCCAAATTGTCTCAATAGTTTGAGAAAAAACGTTGAAAGAAAAAAAGATGAACATCAAAAAAAAATATTTCAAAAGATACGCTCCTTAAGATGACAATCTGTCATAATTTTTAGATTTCTGGGATTTGATAAATAAATAGGTTCCTGACACTCCTTAATCCAAACAACCCCCTTACCTGTGAGACAAGAAAAACTAGATTCCAAAGGAGACGCGTGAAATTTTTTTGTAAACTCCTCAAGTAATTTCCCCTCACATTTCTTTGGAAGACAGCTTCTACCTTTGATTAAATCTTTTGCACATTGATCCGATATTTCACCATGGTAACGATAACTGAGAGCTATTTGATGAGAGGATAATGACCAGTTTCGATGAAGATCATGAGGATCTCTTAGATTTGAAAAAAGCCTTGTCACACCTTTAATAAGAAAAAAACTAAATCGCAAAACTGGATTTAAAGAACTAACTGAAGATGACATCGTCTGCAAATTTATAGCACAAGCAGCACAGTAATTTTTCCTTGATCCTGATGAACGAATCTCCTCAGCACTATTCGCTTCAATTTCAACCTTTGAATTATTATGACAACCAGAAAAACTTATTCCATTAAATGCATAATACTCTAAAGGATTCATTCTTGACCCTGAAATAGATAATGCACAGGGGATTCCGGCCAAGGGACCGAGATCAGCAATTAGGGAAAGGTGAACTTTTTTTGGATCATAGTTAGGATCGTAAAAAACTTTGCCATCTTTAATTAAGGAGGAGAAAGACACAAGTTTTTTTTGTTCTAGGTCAACTGACACATAAACAGGACTTGGTAAAAGACCAAAAGCAACACCTTGAATAAGGTCATGAAAAAACTCAAAAATAATTTTATTCTTTTTTGCCCAAGGATCATAAGCTCCACAGGCTATGTGAGAACTATAGGGGTTAGACATATTTGTAGAGATTACAGCTTTTTTAGCTGACAAGGTGCTCATCGATTTAGCTAAAGAAGAAATTGTCATCATCGAATCAAGGAGAATTCGCGAACAATGAATGGCACTATAGCATATGACTTCACCACTTTTAAACTTCAAGACGGGTTTTAATGGTATAAAATGACTTGAGACAATCCTTTCAAGGGTAAAGTTATTTTTTTGTGTTGTGAGCTGCTGATACCAGCTAGCAAAACCTTCTTTCTTTACTTCAAGAGAATTATTCCAGTATCCATTTCCATCTAATTTTAGGCAAATATCATTAATTTTTGATATTAAGGATTGAAATCTTATGAAAGATTCATCAAAACGTTGATCAAAAATATCAGAATATGATTCCTTAATAGATTGATCATCTTTAAGGAGGATTAGATCCTGAATTAAGAAGCTTAGATTTCTATCTGTCGCGACCTTATATTCTGAACATAGATAATAAAGATCACTTTTGTATCCATCTGGATTTAAAATAATTTCTTCAGAAATATTTTTTTCTAAATCATCTGGTGATTTCACCTTATTAATTAAAAATATTTGGGACATTGCCTTCGTTAACTGTAATTTCTGCGCCCCCCTTACCTTTAAAACATTCCCCCGAAAATTTGAAACCCAATCAGATGCCGATACTTGATCACCTAAATTGAGTAAATCATCCTCTCTTAAAGGTAGAGGCATAGAAGTTAAATCAGTTGCAGGATTAACTGCTATGGGTTTTAGCCCCTCATATGAGGATAGATCAAACGAACTAGCTTCCTCTGAGAGGAGTTTAAGTTGATTAAGATTTAGATTATGACTCGTGCATTCTGGAGCACTAATTGACTTACATCCATTAGAAAAAAATAAGACCATCTCTTCTAAATCCACATTTCGAAAAATAAAGTCATAAGGCCTCATCACGTCCTGAATTTCAGGTGAAAACCGATAGGCCCAAGATAGATAAACTTTTAAGGAATACCAAAACCTAAATCCATCGATCTCAGTATGTTGCTTAAATTTCACATCAAACTGAAATAGTGAAATTTCAGAGAAATGATTTCCTTTAATTGAATCGCAACTGATGAATGATTCCTCAATGTTTGAGAGATCTTCCGCCATCTTTTGGATCAGCACTTTATCTGGCTTCGTTACATTCAGATGTGCGTAGAGGCTTGAAAACTTTTTAACGATATTACATTGAGTCTTTTTTTCTAATTCACTAGAGAAACTTTTTCCCCAATTATTCTCGAGGTATCTATCATCTAGTTTCTTATCATCAATCAATGCGAGGTCACCGGACAAAAGTTTGTCTGAAATGAGGCGGACTAAAGATGAAAGACCCTGGTTAAACTTATCTAGTGCTGTATTAGTCGTTTTAACAGGGTCCATCCCACGTAATTTTGCCAAGCGATAGACAGCTTTTGCCATGTTCACATTATCAACTATAAGAAAAACGCTTTCCGTTGGAAGTTTAGCTTTCGTGGCACAAGAAGCACGGTTATCAAAATGAATCATTGTATCAATGGTTTTAAAATCCAAATCTTTTCTTGCCCATTCTTTTGCATGCACAAACGTAACTAAAAAATACAACATCAATAACTTCATCTCTTATCCTTCGTTTCACATGAACTTATCCTTAAGCAAAATATAATTCTTAAAGATGGGTGCACTTAATACTTTTATTTCTTACCTATCGTCTTTATAAATCTTCACAATATTTGAAACTGTAAAAAGCAGATTGGAGTCCGAATGCGGTTATTGAAGTTAGTTGTCTTACCTTTACTATTTCTTAATATGGCCTATTCACAAACAAAATCTTCAGACGAAATAGACTTGGATAAAAAATACGGTGGAGGGAGTGAAGAATTTGAATTTGAAAAATTTGATAACGAGACAATTCTTTTGGCAATTAAAAGAGATATGGAAGTAGCTTGCAGTAAACAAGGTCTCTGCACGCTCTCTGCAGTCACTTCTAATGATAGCCGCTTTACAGCTCAATTTAATATTGGTGAGGGTAACAACATGGGTGGATATGGGGGAGGAAGTGGAACAACAGTCATTGTTCCTGGATCAGGTGGAAATGTTTACTCCCCAGAACCTTACTATGGAGTCACTCTACGCTATACAAAAGCGAGATGCACACAAACTATTAAAGTTCCTCGATCTCTTTATTTTTCAATCAATCGCTATATGTATGGACTTATGTCTGAAGATGGAGGGACAAGAAGAGGTTTTACTCCAGCAGATGAAGCCATGATCATGTTCTATTCGACTATTATGAAACAAGCATCAGGTTGTGTTGCAGCCCAATAACTTTAAGGAGATTTTATGAGAAAATGGATTCCAATTTTAATGACTCTTGCCTCAAGTTCCGCCTTTGCTGTCCAAGTGAATTTTAGTTTTAATGTAAATAGTTCAGGGCCATCCATTTATCCCTGTGATGCGGGGATTCGGCACATGAGTCATACAGAAGAAATTTGTTATGACCGAACGACTCAGGATTCATGCAGTCCCAAGGATTGCACAGATGGACAAGAATGTAGTTGTGTTTGTACCGGTGGGAATAATCCAACAGATACAGATTACTCTCAGGATTTTTTTAACGTAAGCTATGCGGACTGGGCCGATAATGGATCCCCCATGCCCACAGTTTCAACAACAGGAATCACAGCAACGGATGATGTATTTGCAACAATATTTGCCAAAAAAGAAGAATGGAATAAGCAAATCACGGCCCTTAGCTTTAACCTTGGCTCAGAGAGATATGGTGCGGAATTTTACCTCGATGTTTGTTACCGAGGCCCACAAATTGACTACGCAGGAAATGGAGCGAACAATAAATTTGCTATGAACCTTCAATCCACTGTCACTGATTTAATTTCAGGGAATGGTTTAAGTTATTCTAAACTCTCGGATTTTAAAGTTAAGGTCACAGCAACTTGTGATCTTCAGCGCCTTGGAGATTATACTGGTCCAGCAACTGACGATCCAACAGCTCATCAAATCACTGGTGTCACTGGCGGAGATAAAAGTTTCTCAACATCTTACACATCTTTTGGAGCGGGTGCGAATCTTTCTCTCGTTAAAGATTGGATCAATCAATCAAATGCCCAGGCCCCAAGATTCTGTAAAATCCGTTACTCGTTTATTGAAAATATGAGAAATAATTCTTCTGACCTTCAGTCACAAATTAGACGTTGGAGACTACAAGAGGCACGAATCTCAACTTTTTCTGATATATCATCTAAAAAAGAACTTTAATTTTAACATGGGAGGGAGAGGTGACACTCTCCCTTTTTTTTCATGAAATTACTTTTACTCCTTTTTCTTGGAATCCACTTATGTCAAGCTTTTGCCTGTGAAGTCATCACTCCAGAAAAATTTTCCATTTCAATATCACCTGGGACAGGTGACTTTTTTTTCTATGGGACCTCCGCACAAATGATTCCCGATACCAAAATCGAAATCAGTAATTGCTCAAAAGCATCTCGAGAGAAGAAATACCTCATGATCGCCTTCGGTCCGCAAAATCTTGAATTCACAGATCGAATTGGGATTTATGATTTTACTAATAACTACAGAGACTCTGGTTGTTATATTCAAAATACATTTTTTAAAGAAAATAGAGACTATGCTACAAGAAAAAATGATTTAAATGCCAAGTGGCAAACTATTAGGTCTTGCTTTGATGTGACTTTAAAAGATGTTCGAAATGAGAAGATTGAATTCCCACAAGAACAACCTGGCTGCAAAGTTTTTACTCATTCACCCAGTGAAGTGAGCTTTAACGGTGGAATCTGCTTTTTTAAACCTAAAAGAGATTCTCAGTATGAGGTTCGTTTTAACGTGAGAAATGAGTGTAGAGATTATGAAGATATCAAAAAACTGGGCTTAACTCAGTTTGATTTTCAATCCTTGTTAAATTTTTACCTCGCTGGAGATGCTTCGGGAACATCAGTTGATCTCAATGCTATTGGTAGTTTTCCTTTAAGAATTTCTTTCTCCCCTGAGAATAAAATTATTCCCCTCTCAGATGACTTTGGGCCAAACGTCCCGCAATTCCCCTCTTATCTTGAGCTTCCAGATCTTCATCTTGGGGCGATGGATGTTGAAACATCCATCCCTGGAAAAATTCTCGTAAGACCTACTTTTTGGGTTGATCATAATTGTCCCAGAAAATGTATAGGCGATTTTTGCCAGGGTGTGTGTGATTATGCCCAGCCTTTAACAGGAAGAGTTGATTTAATAAGAATGGACGGAATGAAGGAAAAGGAAGTGATTGAAAGTTGGTATGATGGGGCGGTTACTGAGCCACGATTTCAGGGAGAATTAAAAGGAACTGGTAAAGAGATTGATGAGAGTCTCCTTAAAGCAAACACAAAATATCGTTTAAAAATAAATTTCAGTGACCCCAAAGCTGATTTCGAAGAATTTAAAGAATTATTTTTTCAAAAACTTGGGAAACTCCCATTGCCTCCATTGAGATTGGGCCGTGGATTAATTCCTGAAATAAGTAGAATCCAAGAAATACCAGATCGAGGGAAAATTCCCGCACTCTCCACAATTCCAGATCTCAATTTTGGGTATCGATTATCTGAAAAATTCGATGAAAATATTAGGTCGTTTTCTAATCAATTCAATTACCAAGCTTGGCCCCCCTACATTTCAAAAACATGCCAACAAATGGCCTGCCGACCTATCACCCAAAAAAATTATCTTACTTTAACTTCGGATTTCACATTTCTGGGAAAAGATGATGAGAATGAAAATTTTAATTTCCAATACGACACACTAAAAAGAGAATCCACACTTTCTGCGGGATATGAAATCCAGAGTCCAGTTTTTCCGACGATCAAGTGTCCCTTTTGATTTGGGATTAAGGAGGATCTATTGATTCAGAACATCCAAGCCTTCAAGCTCAGCCGACAATACACTGTTCACTTAAAAGTATCCACATATCGATCCTAATTCTGGTCACCCACTCTTGGATTCTTTTTAGAATTACTTCACTAGAGATTTAAGCTTTGGATTTTTTTTCATTTCGATCGATATTAAAGAAGCTAGGACATCAGCTCCTTTGCGATTAGTATGGGTTCTGTCACCTTGAACAAATAATTTCAGAGCATTCTGTTCACCAATTTGAATATATTTTTTTCTTGAAGCTTCGAACAAATTAATGAAATGGACACCCTCGCTTTTGGCAACCTCAGAAGCGGCTTTTACGAATGGTGCAAGCTCAGAAGTCATTGTGCTCGAATTCACAAACCGGAGCCTGGTAGGCGAAGACACAATGATAGGGATACCATTATTCTTTTTCACATCGGCGATCATCTTCTTTAAATTACTTTTGTAGGAACTATTAGCGCTCGTATGTCCTTTACCTTCGTCGTTGTGACCAAATTGGATAAAAACATATTTTCCTTTTTCGCTAACAGCTTTTTCCCAAAGTCCTTCAGAGATAAAAGTCTTCGTACTTCTCCCCCCTTTTGCGTGATTTATCAATTCTGTACCAGGGACAAGATATTTCCCTAGTGGATTACCCCATCCCAATTTTTCGCCTGCGTAGTTTGCAACTGTAGAATCACCTGTAACAACTACTTTAGCGGCAAAAACAGGACTAACTATAAATGAGATTATGATGAGTGAGTTTTTTAAGAATTTCATGTGAACTCCTTTTTTCACAATCTAACACTAAGAGCATAAATCTCGCTGTATTTCCTCTAAGGGCATGATTTTATTGATTTAGGATTATTGGAAATAGCCAAGAAATTATGGCACATTTGTTAAATATTTTATCTCTTACCCATGCTTGCTTTTAAGTCATCAAGCTTATTTTTCATATTCTCAACCTCTGCTTCGATGGATTCAATGTCTTCATCGATCAGTGATCCTTTTTGTTTCGCTTTTCTTTTTTTATTAAGCTCGCTATTCAAATGATTAATTTCATTCTCAAAGTTTATAATAATATTTTCTTTTTCCTGTTGTGTTGCATATATAAAAAAATCTTGGCCCACGTTTGACTCTCCTTCATCTGGAAAATCATCTTCATCTGATTGATCTTCAATCCCATGAGATGTAACTTTTTCGTTTTTATCTAAGGGGAAAGTCCTATCGACGAGATTGTTTGATGTTTCTACTCCCATGAGAGGTTTAATTTGGTTTTGAATAAGTCCAGATGATTGTTCACGAGAGGAGATCCCCTCTATTTGCAATGGCCGACTTTCAGTTACTGATATATCTTTGTCCGACATCCAAAAGACAGCGCATAATATCGAAATTATTAATAAAAATACTTTTATTGTTTTTATCATACAGATTAGTCTTCTAGGTTTTTATCGGGTTTTGTCAGGACAAATGTTAAATGATTTTATTGTTTATAAGATCCTCTGGTCCTAGTACTTTTTATGTCTAGTTTCTAGACGATTGTGTCCTAATCTAAGTATTTAGAATTAGGGTACACAACTATTATTGATAGGACACAATCGCCCAGAAACAACATCGCAATTCTGTACTGTCTAGAAACTAGTCAAACTCGCGAATCTCTAACAAATTTGTGGGTATTTAAGTAGTTGAAGGGCCTTCCAGAGGCTGAGTAAAATAAAAGGACTCTCACATCTTTTTATTAACTTAAGCCAAGGCAGGCCCAGCTATGTACTTACCACGAGTCATTAAAAAACACATCCCAGGTTTTGACATCATTGATATTAAGGATCACTTTAAAAAGGGTTTTATTGAGATCCATCTTAAGAAAGCTGATGATCACCCGCCTTGTATTTGTAATCGCTGCGGGACCCAACTAGGCGTCTCTCATGGCAAATATCCAGTCCGTCTTAAAACTCTACCCATTTTTAACTTCGACACTTACCTGTGCCTCTGGAAAGAAAAAAGATTCTGCCCGACCTGTAAGAAAGTCCGCTCTGAGAAGCTCGATTTTATCTCTGAAGAATCACCTCATCTAACTAAAGAATACTCCTGGTGGCTTGGCAAGATGTGTGAGTTCTCACCCGTAACCCGCGTGGCGGAGTTTACTGGGAATGAAGCAATGAGCGTTTATCGCCTGGATTATGAACGCATGAGGCGCATGTTTCAGCAGTATAAAATTCCTCCATTCAAAAGAATTTCAGTGGATGAAGTCTACGCTCGCAAAAAAAGTTATTACCGCAAAGAATCCAGAGACAAACGATTTTTCACAGTCATCTGTGATTTAGATTCCAGACGAGTTCTATGGGTCTCTGATTCTCGCTCTAAAGAGGCCCTCGATGAGTTTTTTCATGTCATCGGCCCTGAGAGATGCAAAGAGATTGAAGTCGTCGCCGCTGACCAACATGATCCCTATAGAGCAAGTGTCAGAGAACACTGTCCTCAGGCAACTTTTGTCTGGGACAGGTTTCATATAATGCAAACTTTCGAGTCGGCCGTGAACGACGATCGAATGTGGCTGCATCAACACATATGCAAAGGAGAGATGAAGCGACTTACACGAGCTAAATTTGCCAACTTATTCTTAAAGAAAGCTGATAGACGGACAGGAGAGGAAAAACGTCATCTCTCAGATGTCCTGGCGGAGAATAATTCATTTTGTTACCTGGAATTTATAAAAGAAGGGATGTTTCAGATATTCGACTGCCAGACGGCCGAAGAGGCCAGATACAAGTTTGAGCAGCTAGGGCTATGGATTCATCAGGAGAAGTTCTTTTCACTCCAACGGTGGTGGAAGAACTTTGATCAAGGCTGGGATGTATTCAAGAACTACTTTAAATTCAGGGTCACTAGCTCACTTTCTGAAGGGGTGAATAACGTTATAAAAACCCTAAAGAAGAAGGCTTACGGTTACAAAAACATGGCCTACTTTAAGCTCAAAATCCTTCAAGTTTGTGGATTTCTAAACTCCAGGTACATCAACATGAACTTTTAAAGGGTTAAACTTATTTGTTAGAGAGAC